>JAHFED010000010.1 GCA_023248635.1 Myxococcales bacterium | reverse complement strand
GACAGCTGGCTCTCCGACATCGCCGGCGGCCACGTGCGCAACGTGCACGTTCACGAAGCCCTGCAACGCGCGAGCTCTCCTGCGGGCGCAGGACCCGTTCCCGAAGGCAGCGTCGGCGGCGGCACCGGCATGACCAGCTTCGACTTCTCCGGCGGCATCGGCACCTCGTCACGCGTGCTGAAAGCCGAAGAAGGCGGCTACGTCGTCGGCGTCTTGGTGCAATCCAATTTCGGCCGCATGGTCGATCTGCGTTTGGGCGGGTTGCCGCTGGGCTTGATGGTTGAGCAGGACTTTCGGCAGATTCACAAAAGGGGCGGCGACTACGGCAGCATCATCGTCGTCACAGCCACTGATGCCCCGGTGGTGGCGCACCAGCTGGGTCGGGTGGCCAAGCGCGCGGCCCTCGGCATCGCCCGCACCGGAACCTGTGCGGCCCATGGCAGCGGTGAGATCGTGTTGGCCTTCTCGACGGCGAACCGCTTGGCCCGCACCTCCGCCCGCCGCGTTCAACAGCTCGAGGTGCTCTCCGACGAACACCTCGATCCCATTTTTCGCGCCACCATCGACGCCACCGAAGAAGCCATCGCCAACGCCATGTGCATGGCCGGCGACGTCGTCGGCGTGAACCACCACCTGACCCCCGGTTTGCCCCTCGGCCGCGTGCGCGATTTCGTCGCTCGCTTCTCGCCCTTTGCACCGGCGCAACCCGGCGGCGCCGGCCGCACTTAGTCGACGTCGCGGTCAGCGGCGGGCGATGAATTGTCTCCAGGTTCATCGCCTGGCGGCGATGAATTCACCGACAGCGCTTCGCGTGTCGCCGAATTCACCGACAGCGCTTCGCGTGTCGGTGAATTGTCTACACGTTCATCGCCTGGCGGCGATGAATTGTCTCCAGGATCATCGCCTGGCGGCGATGAAGTCTTCCACCAAGACCCGTGCTGCTTCGGAGTCGAGCAGCGCGCGGCGTTTGGACTTCTTGATCTCGCTGTCCACCAAGCGGGCCGCAGCGGCCTTCGACGACCCGCGCTCATCGACGAGGTGCACCGCAACGGCCAGGCCCTCCGCGCGGATCCCGGCTTCGAGCGCCTGCGCGAAGGCCCGGGCTCTCTTCGACATCGGCGATTCATCGCCCGAGGGCATCAGCGGCAAACCCACGACGACGTCGACGACGCCTTCGGCGCGGCAGAGGTCGATCAAAAAAGCAACGTCTTCGGCGCGCGATCGCGGCGAGAGGTTGGGCAGGCCCCGCGTGGAGACGCCGAGCTCGTCGGACAAGGCCAGACCCGTACGTTGCAAACCGAGATCGATGCCCAGCACACGTCCCTGCGTCACAAGCTGCAGCTCACGATTGCCCCTTGCCCTTGCCGGCGTCGGCGACGGGCATCCCCGGCTCGTCAGCATCGAGGGCGGCGGCGGCGGCGGCGCTCTCTTCCAGCAAACGGCGGCGCACGTTGTCGAGGGAGTCGCGGGTCTTTTTGCCCCATTCGCCGTCGGAGCCCGTGCGCACCACCATGTCGGCGGTCTGGGTCCAGGTCTTCTCGGCCTTCTCGAGCAGGATGAGCACCTTCTTGCGCACCAGCTGCGAGTAGATCTGCTGCTGCTCGGGCGTCAGGTCGGCCGGCGCTGGCAAATGCACCATCTCTTCGTGCATCTCTTCGTACATACGGCCGACGTTGAAGCCAGCGGCGGCGGCCCAGCCCGCGTGTCCCTCGCGAATGGCCCGCAGATATTGGTACTGGGCCCGCAGCAGCCGCTGGCATTTCTCCTCGAGCTGGGCACCCAACAAGGCCTCGAGCGTGGCCTCGGGTTGCTTGGCCTGCACGGCGCGGACGTCGACGTCGCTGGGCCACTTCATCTGGAACTCTGAAAACTCGAGGTGCGCGAGCTCCGCCAGATAAAAAGCGGCCTGGGCTGTAAAGAACTGTGCAGCATCCATTCGGCGGTTCTCACTCTCCTTGCGAGCGATGCGGCGCGCCTCGAGAAAGCGATATTCCGCCGTCGGCCGGTGGGTCTGATCACCGCCGGGCAAAAGACCGAGCATATAATGGCCGACGCCGGCGTCGACGAGTGCTTCTATCCTGTCCTCGGCCGAGAGGGGTTCGACCAGCATCTCATCGAACAAGGCGACGACCTCCTCATATCTTTTGGCAACCGCCAGGGCCTGGCCGCGCTTGAAACGGCCGTCGAGTCGGTCTTTTTCCAGCGTGGAGGGCGGCAGGGCGGCGAGGTAGGCGTCGAAGGCGGCGACGGCTTCGTCCCCACGCACCAGGTGGATGAAGGCGACGCCGCGGTTGTAGTGGGCCAGCACCACGTGGCTGTCGTCGGGGAATTCGCGCAGCAGGCGCTCGAAGTAGTCGGCGGCGTCGGCCCAGGCTTCGCCTTCGAGCAGATCGAGGCCGCGTAAAAAGAGGGTTTCGGCGTCGTAAGATTCCAAGGCATCGGGTCCCACGGGCTCGGCGACGACCCTCAGCGGCGGGGCTTCGACATAGACGGTCGCCGGCGTCGTCGCGCAAGCCGAGGCCACCACAGCGAGGGCAGAGGCTGTACCGCGAAGGACGTGCATGAGACCTCGACAACCCGCGGGGCGTGACGGTTCCAGCTTAGCTGGGCGCGACAGCCGCGCCCACCAGCCAGGGCAGCAGCTCCACCAGGCGTGCGGCGTCGTGGATGGCCTCGGTCAAGCGCGGCAGGCGCACCAGCGGGATGTCGTGCAAGGTCTGACCCAGGCCGGCGAGAGCGCGCCGCTCCAGCTCAGCGAGGGCAGCCTCCTGGCGCACAGCCAAATCCAGCGCCGCCACCAGCGGGCGGCCATCGGCTTCACCAACCACGTCGACGACGACGTCGTCCCAGTCGTCTCGTTCGAGGGCGCTCAGGGCCTCTGCAGGAGGGGGCGTGAGGCGGTTGACGACGGCGGCGGCGAGGGGGAGCTGGCGGCGGCGCAGCTCCTCGATGAAGAAGGTGGCCTCGGACAACACCGCGGTCTGAGGAGCGGTGACGACGACGAAGGCGGTCTCTTTGCCCCCGAGCAATTGCACGAAGTCCTTGGTCCTTTGGGTGAGGGGCGCGTACAGGTCTTTCAGCAGCACCAAGAAATCACCGAGCTCCTCGAGCATTTCCCCACCGGTAAAACGCGCGATGATGCTCTGAGCCCGACCGGTGGCGCCATCGAGAAATCGCAGCCCCAAGCTCTGGGATTTGTCCGCGAAAAAGCGAAAGGCTTCGTTATCCAACACACCAAGAATTCGAGCAGGAGCGTCGAGGAAATCCAGCGCGTTCTGCGTCGGCGGCGTGTCGAGCACGACGAGGTCGTAGTGCCCCGACGAGGCCAGGTGCTGCAGGTGCTCGCAGGCGATGAACTCGTGGGCGCCGGGCAGCTCGGTGGAGAGCACCCGGTAAAAGCGGTTCTCGAGAATCTTCTCGGCCACCGCCGGTGAGGGCGCGGTGCGGTGAAGCATGTCGTCCCAGCCCGCCTTGAGGTCGAGCATCATGGCCCACAGGGGTGCGGCCGCCGCCGCACCGCTTTTTTCTTGGGCGCGTTGCAGCAGCACCTCGTCGACGCGCTGGGGCTGGTGCGACAGGCCGTCGAGGCCCAAGGCATTGGCCAAGCGCCGCGCGGGATCGATGGTGATGACCAGGGTGCGGCGGCCCATCGACGCCGCCGCTACGCCCAAGGTGGCCGCTGTCGTTGTCTTCCCCACACCGCCCGAGCCAACACAAACGATGACGCGCTGCCTCGTCACGAGTCGACGCATCTCATCGCGGGGGTCAGCGCTCATTCGAAACCGCCGAGCAGCGCGGCGACGCGGTGCAGGTGGGCGGGCCCCAGGGGGCTCTCCTGCAAATGGGGGACTTCGACGAGAGACTGGCCGCAGCCCGACAGGCGCGCACGCTGCGTGGCTTCCATGGCCTCACGCTGAACGCGGCGACGGCCGACCTCGTTGATGGCCCCCAAATCGCTGAGACGATCGAGCAAGGCCGGCTTGGAGAACAAGCGGGGCAGCACCTGGTTGACGACGACGACGCCGGCTTGGGCTGTGCGCTCGTTTTTCAGCTTGCCCAGCAGCTCGAGGGTTTCGTTGACGGGCAGCTCTTCGGGCAGGGTGACGACGTGGACGGCGGTGCGGCCGGGGTCGTTCCACACCGCCGCCATCTGCCGGGTCTTGTCGACCATGGGGCCCACGCGCACGGTTTCCGTCAGCACCCGCGAGACGGAAAAGAGCTTGAGCGCATGGCCGGTCGAGGGGCAGTCGACGACGACGCGGTCGAAGCGCCGTCGGTCCGAGGCAAAGAGGCCCGTGTCTTTGGGTTCTTCGGCGTGAAACCAGAGCTTGCCCATCATGGTCAGCTCGTTCAGCGAAGGAACGAAGCGCAAGAAGGTTCGCGTCAGGCGGTTGTCGAAGACGGCCCTGTAGAGGGCTTCGAGCTTCAAGGTCATGAGCGCGTATTCGTGCAGGGCCTGGGCGGGGTTGAGGTTCAGCACCGTCAGCCGGGGCTCCACCTCGAGGAGGTCGTCGGGAATGCCACCGCCGCGCAGGCCCAAGAGCCCGCTGTGGCTGTCGCGAGCATTCACCTGACACAGCAGCGTGTTCTTGCCAGCGTCGACGAAGCGGCGGGCGAGCGCGCAGGACACGAACGACTTGCCGACGCCACCTTTGCCGGTGACGAAGTGAATTTGCCGGCCAGCGCGGTCAACGTTCGGCGATGAACTGAACACAGCAGCGTCGACGTAGCAGGATCGGACTCAGGCGTCGCGCCACATTGGTCTCGGCGGTCACCTCTCGCTGAGGCCGGGCGGGCAGTCACGCAGGAGCGGTCCTGGGCAACGGGTCCGGCCCGCGCGGCGAAACGACCATCGCGGCGACGAGGACAGCGATGCGCTCGGCGACCTCAGCGCGCACCAGCAGGGCCGCATGGCCGAGCTCGTCGAAGGAGAAGACGAGGCCGGCGTCGTCGTCGATGCCCCACCGCCGGGGCAGGGACGTCGCTTTGGGATAGACGACGGCGTCGACGGCGCTGGCGATGAACACGCTGCCCGGCACCAGCTGCTCGAGGGCGGGCAGCGCGCTGATCTCGGGGTGCTGAAAGCCGAGGTGCGCGGCGCCAAAGAGACGGCCGATGCCCCGCATGCTCTGGGTCCCACGGTGGGGGGAGGCCACGCTCACCACACCGCGGGTGGCCGCCCGTAGGCCGTCGTCGTCGGCGAGCATCTTGCGGATCACCAGGCCGCCCATCGAGTGGCCGACGAACACCAACGCCGCCTTCGGGCAGCGTCGTCGTACCCGCGCGACGAAGGCTTGGGTGCGCTGCGCATGCACAGTCAGCGAGCGCACGATGGCGCCGTGATCAGGCGCGAAGATCGGAACGCCAACGCCGGCGGCGACGACAGCCTCCTGCCAAGCGGTGGTGCAGCTGCCATCGGCCATGGCCCCGTGCACGAACACCACCACCACCTCGGCGTCGACGTCGATGTCGACGTCTTCGGGAACTGCAGGCGCGTGTCGGCCCAGGCTCCACCCCACGATGCGCACAAAGGCCGAGACCTCGCCCACGGCGGCCCGCCACAAGCCCGGAGGAGCGCGCCCCTCCAAGGACACGCGCCACAGCGCGCTCAGCAGCGGGAAGCAGCCGAAGCCCACAACGACGACGACGACGACGACGGCCAGGATGCTCATTCGGTCCCACCCCGCTTGGGATGGCCCCGCTTGCGATGGCCCTGGGAATCGGCCAATCGCGGCCTTCCCCTGTGGAGGCGACTCATGAGCGACGACACGGCCGTCAAGACCATCCTGGGCCTCGGTGAAGACAAGATGGGCGAGGTCGTGCGGCAACTGCTCGCCAACGAGGCCTTCGTCGCCGCCATGCAGAGGGCGGTGGTCAGTGGACTCTCGGCCAAGCGCAACATCGACAAGGGGCTCACCGGGGTGTTGGGTCTGGTCAACATCCCCACGGTCGACGACGTCGACAAGGTGCGCACGCGTTTGACCGAGATCGAAGAGCTCGTGGCCGAGCTGACGTCGAGGTTGGCCAAGGTCAGCGACAAGCTCGACGAAACCTGAGCGGGCTCAAGCTCTCTTCTTGGCGGCCTCGAGCAGAGCGATCTTTTGCTCGAGCTCCTCGACGCGGCGCCGAAGGCCGTCGACGTCGGAGCCGCTGCGGCCAGGCATCTTGTTGGCGGCCTCTTTGATGCGATCATCGACGCGCTTTTGCCAGCTCTCAAAGGCGTCCGTCGTCGACGAGACAAACTCCTGAATGACGCCGTTTTTCACGGCCTCGTCGGCGGCCGCGGCGGCGGCGGGCGCTCCGACGGCGGCGGGACCATCGGGCAGGCGCGCTCCTTCGCCCTCGTCGACGCCGTCGCCCTTCTTCTCGCGTTTCCACAGGGCCTCGACGCGACGCTCGACGTCGTCCTTCAGGGTCTGCGCGGCCTTGCCGACGTTGCCCACGCTGAGGTTCGAGAGGGCCTCGTTGCCGCTTTGGATGATGCTGCGCAGCAGCTTGAGCGGCATGCGCGAGACCTTCTTCTCCTCCTCGACGATGATCTGGGCGAGGGTGACGGCGGTCAGATCGTCCTTGGTCTTGTTGTCGACGACGCGGACGTCTTCGCCGTCTTTGATCATCAAGGAGATTTCCTCGAGCGTGACGTAGCAGGAGCGCTCGGTGTCGTAGAGCTTGCGGTTCGCATAGCGCTTGATGATTTTCGTGGTGCGCTGCGAGAGCTCGTTCATGAGGCAGGCACTCCAAAAACGGGGGACTCACCAAGCAGGACGTCGTCGTCGTTGACGCAGACCGTCAAGAGCCCGCGTCTCATCCCAAAGAGGGTGCGTCGAAACGACGTGCCGTGTCAAACGCGGTGCGGCGCTGCCCGCGGCGGAGGTGAGCACAGCGTTGACCTCCTGCACCAACAGGAGATTTGCGACCCGCCACCGCCAAACCCTAGCATTCGCGTCGTCATGGTCTCCCCCGCACCCAGGATCGCTGCGCCCGTGCTCCGCACCCAGCGTCGGGGCGGGTGTCGTCGATGATCATCACGTGCGAGCACTGCCAGACGCGCTTCAAGGTCCCCGATGAAAAGCTCGCGCAGGGGCCCATCCGGATGCGCTGCGGCAAGTGCAACCACGTCTTCGCCGCAGGCGCTGCCACGGGCGCTCCGGCCTCCGGCCCCACAGCTGCTGCCTCCTCCGGCCCGCGCGCCGACTCCACCGCTGCTTCTGCGGCCCCGAGCTTCGGCGCCGCGCCCGCTCCGTCTGTGCGTTCGATGCCAACGGCCCCCCATGCCGCTTCGGCTTTGGCAGCGCCCCTGGCTGATCCCTTCGCCACCATCGGCGCTGCGCCGGCGCAAGCGTCCACAGCTCGGGCGGCACCGTCGTCGCCGCAGGATCCTTTCGCCCAGCTCGCTCCGCGTCCCCCGGTGGACCCCTTCGCCACCCTCGCGCCCAAAGCCAACCCCGCTCTCCAGCCCCCAGCGGCGACGTCGTCCCACGGTTCTGCCGATCCCTTCGCAGCCCTGGGAAAACCGCCGCCGCCGGCCGATCTCTTTGGCGGAGACAGCGCTCCCACCTTTGGCGTCGACGCGCTCTCCTCGTCGGGGCCTGCGAATCCCTTCGCGGCGGCGGCGCCCAAGCCACGCGCCGTGGATCCCTTCGCCTACGTCGCGTCGAAGCCGTCCGTTGATCCCTTCGCTTCCCTGGCAGGCAACTCTCTGCCGGCCAAGGCAGCGTCCGCCGCTGATCCCTTCGCTTCCCTGGCGCCCAATGCTCGGCCCTCAGGCCCCACGGCCCCGTCGGCGTCGGTCGATCCCTTCGCCTCCCTGGGCCCGAAGGCGCCATCCGATCCCTTCGCCTCCATCGCAGCCAGGCCGGCCGCCGATCCTTTCACCGCCATCGCGTCGAAGGTGCCCGCCTCCGATCCCTTCGCCTCCATCGCCCAGCCCGCGAGACCGAGCGTCGATGCCTTCGCCGCGCCGCCCCCGCCTTCGGCCGATCCCTTTGCTCGACAGAGCCCGCCAAAGAGCGCGACCCCGGGCATCGACATCTTTGCCGAAAGACCACCCCCCGGCTTCGATCCCTTTGCGATCAGGCCCGCGACCAGCACTGCCAAGTCGACGACGACGACGGATCCTTTTGCTTCCTCCTTCCCCGATCCCTTCGCGCCCAAAGCCGCGGCCCTCGCTCCGGCGCCGACCAACGATCGCTTCGCCGTCGTCGCACCCACGCCGTCGGGAGCGGCGACGTCGTTTCCGGCGCCGCCGATCGCCGATCCCTTTGCCCCTGCACCCTCGACCAAGGCGCTGAGCGCCAGCAGCACCGCCCCCCCGCTCCCCGCTGAAGCCGCCCGCGAAGACGACTCCTTCGCCAGCCTCGGCCTCGAGCTCGACACACCGAGCGCGCTGGGCGCACCCGGCCCGAGTCGAGCCGCCCCCTCGAACAGCCTGGCGCCCGCCGAGCGCTCCCCCGAGCCCTCCTCCGTTGCCGCTGCAGCCGTGGCGGTCGACGTCGCCGACGGTGCCCCGCCGGCCCCATCGCGCCGGTCCGTCGAGAGTGCGCGCGCCCGCGCGGCTCCAATCTTCGGCGCCGTCGCGGTCTGCTGTCAGGTCGTGCTCCTCACCGGCAGCGTCGTCGGCGCGGTGTTGTGGGGCCGCGGAGGCATCCCCGTTGCAGCCCCAGGCCCCGTCGTCGAATCGATGCGGCTGACACGGCGTCACCTCCCGGCCGGCTTCGACGTCGTCGTCGTCTCCGGCATCGTCGCTCAGGGCACGGGGGCTCCATCGGCGGTGCGGGTCGATGCGCTCTTCGAAGACGGTGACAAAGCCGCTGGCTGGGTCCGGCGCAACCCCTCGGCCTTGGCCGTGGCCGACGTCGTCGACGTCAAGGAACTGGCAGCTCTGGTGGGACCCGATCCCGGCGCCCCACCCCTGTCACCCGGCGAACGCGCGCGCTTTGTCATCGTCGCCCCTGCTCCCCCCGAAGGAAGCGCGGTCAGCGTCGCCGCCTTCGCCGGAAACGCGACGCCATGAGTCAGTTCCACGATGATCTCGAGACCCTGGCCGCCCCCGTCGTCGTCGAACGCCTCGGCCGCGCCATGGCCGCCGTCGCTCAGGGGCCCCTGCGTCTGGCCTATCTCGAAGAGAGGCTGCGCGAAGCACCCATCGCCCCGCTGGTGAAGATGCTAGCCTGTGCCCAGCGCGAGAGTGTGCGGGGCGCCGTTCCCGCACGACTCGTCGTCGAATCGTTCACCCTGCTCCTCGACGACAACCGAGTCGAAAAGGACACCCACGCCGCCCTCACCGCCACCGCCTTGGCCCTCGGCGAAGACGCTGTGGTGGCCTTGGTGGAGAAGCCGGCGGCCAACGACCTGCCCGGCGCGGGCGGCGCCCATCGCGCCAAGCGGGGGAGCCTTGCTGAAGCGGGCGAGACGCTGGGACGGCGCAAGTCCCTCGCCCGCACCGTCACAGGTGACGTGCTCACCAAGGTCCTTGACGACCCCGATGCCCAGGTCATCCAAAACGTGATGCTGAACCCTCACGTCACCGAGGAGCACGCCTTGCGCGTCGCTTCTCGCCGCCCGGTGCCCGGTGGTGTGCTCGACGCCGTCGCCCGCTCGCGCTTTGGCAACGCGGCCTCCATCCGCCGCGCGCTGGTGCTGAACCCCGATTGCCCCCTCAAGCTGGCCCAGCGGCTGGTGTCGACCATGACGCCCATCGATCTCCACGACGTCGTTCACGCCAACGGCGTCGCCAAAGAAGTGAAGGCCGTGGCCCGCCGCCTGCTGGACTCGCGCTGATGAAGATCGCGCTGCTCGTGCTGCTGCTCGTGTTGATTTTTGGCAGCGGTGGACGCCGTCTGCGCGAGCTCGTGTCGACGACGAAGAAGCTGCCGCGGGAGTTTCACCGGGCCAAAGCGCAGGCCGAAGATCCCGCGGCGGCCGCCAAAGAAGTGCAGAACAGCCGACCCTCCTGATCAACGCGGCGGTTTGAGCAGCGACACCTCGGAGCTCTGGTGCAGCGGGACCACCCGTGGCGTCGAGCGGCCCACCAGCGCGAGCACGCAGATCTTGCCACCGTCTTGCAGGGTGGGTCCCATGAGCTCGCCGCCGTCGTCGTCGACGACCTTGGCCCACACCGATGGATGAAAAAAAATGTCCCGGTCGCCATAGCGCCGCACCTGCGCATCGGTGGCAGCAGCCTGGGCAAAGCGAACGGCGTCGTACCCCTGTTGAAAACGTTTGGGATCCGTCGTCGTCGTCGTCGTCGTCGTCGCACGGGCAAAGGCAGGGCGGGTCAGATCGTGGCGGAAGCTGTCGCAGGCGATCTGCTCGAGCTCGACGGCGGTGAAATGCGGAAAGACGCTGACGCCGGCTTCCTCGACGAGCAGCAGCTCACCGACCCCGAGGGACACCAGCCCGACGGGCATGCGTTCGTCGCCTTGCACATACGCCCAGCCCCCGCGCTTGAGCTCGACGACACGGGCGCGCACCACGACGGCACCGGACTCGTCGAGTCGAAAGGACATGTCCTGCCGCAACACGCGCTGCACCAGGCGTCGCGCGGGCTCGCGGAAGCCCGGCAGGAGCAGGCAGAGGTCGCTGTCGTCGGCGACGTCGCTGTCGTGCTTGGCAAAAGCCAGGCGGTAGGCGAGCCCGTTTTCGCCGACGGTGTGAAAACGCGAGCTGCCAAGCGGGTGCTCCTCGATGACGCCGCGGGGAGCCAAAGCGTCGTCGGGAGCGTTGGCGATGCGCCCAATCATCCGCCAGAGGGAGCCGGTGGACTCTTCTTCGTCCACCAGAGCTTCCCAGAGCCCCCGGTTGGTCGGATCGAGCTCGAGACTCATGCCGACCAGCGCTGGGGCCCAAGGCGCCGCCGGCATGTGCGATCGGCAGCGGCCACGCCCCTGCACCTGCCGGCCATTGGGGAGCCAGATGGTGATGGCGACGTCGTCGTCGATGTCGGGATGGGGCGCCAGGCGCAGCGACAGCCCCCCGCGCGAGACCCCCACCGTCGACGTCGTCACTGCGCCCGAGGGCAGATCGATGCGCACCGGGAGCGCCAGGCGAAAACGCGGAAATTGGCGGAGGTTCTCGCCGGACACGACGGCGGGAGTGTGGCGTGCGCCCGGTCACCGCGCCACTGGGGATTGGGACCTGGCCCATCGGCACGATCGTCAGCGTCGTGTCTCTCGCGACGGCGCCAGGGTCGACGTACAGTGGGCCTTCGCGTCGAGGACAGATGGTCGAGCGCTACGGCGAGTACGAGCTCTTTCACCAAATCGCCACCGGCGGGATGGCTGAGATCCATCTCGGGCGACACGTCGCTTTCGGCAGCGTGAACCGGCTCGTCATCATCAAGCGCATGTTGCCCCAGCTCGCAGTGCGGCCCGACTTCGTTACCATGTTCCTCGACGAGGCGCGGCTGACGGCGGCGCTGCAGCACCCCAACATCGTCGCTGTCCGCGATCTCGGCGAAGTCGCCGGCTCCTACTTCATCGCCATGGAGCTCGTCGACGGTCCCCATCTGGGCTCCCTCTTTGCCCACTCGCTGCGCGCCCGTGCGCCTCTGCCGGTGGACCTCTGCGCCTACGTCGCCGCACGCGCCGCCGTTGGCCTGCACCACGCTCACGAGCGCAACGACGCGGCGACGGGCCTGCCGCTGAATCTCGTGCACCGAGACGTCAGCCCACAGAACATCCTGGTGGGCAAGGGCGGCGAGGTGAAGGTCACCGACTTCGGCGTCGCCAAGACGTCGAACCAAAAGACCAAGACGCGCACCGGCATCATCAAAGGCAAGGTCTCCTACATGTCGCCGGAGCAGTGTCTCGGCGACCGACTCGATCGACGCAGCGACGTCTTCGCCCTTGGCATCGTCCTGTACGAGCTGCTCACCCGCCGGCGCTTGTTCCGCGACAAGAGCGACATGCTGGTGATGCAGCGGATCACGGCCGAAAACGTGGCGCCGCCGTCGTCGTTGAACTCCCAGGTCGACGACGGCCTCGATCTCATCTTGCGCACCGCGTTGTCCCGGGAGCTCGGCACCCGCTACCAGACGGCCCTCGAATTGGCCGAAACCCTGACCACCTGGATCGCCGGCCGCGTCGACGAGAGCGCTCTTGCGCAATGGTTCAGTGAGCACTGCCCCGAGCTCGCTCTGTCGGCCTCTCTGAGCGAGGACGCGCTGCACGCGCCGGAGTTGGCGCCCACGGCCACATCGTCGCCACCAGACGCGCCAGCGACGTGGATCCCAGCTTCCAGAAGCGCCAGCGTCTTGAACATCAGCACTGCAGCCGGTGAAGGCCTGAAACATCCGCGGCCCGAGTCGACGTCAACGACTGCTGCCGTCCCCGTGCTCGCGGCCTCGGTCTTTGGGGGCGTGGACCTTCGGCACGGCGGCCGATTCGGTGGTGTTGCGAGGGTCGTGTCTGCAGGATTGTTGGCCGCCTTGGCACTGGTGGTCGTCGTCGTCGCGCGCGCGTATCCGCGCAACAGCGTCGTCGCCGCCGCCCCCCCCCTGGTGGCCGCGACCACGTTGCACGTCGAGACGGTGCCGAGCGGGGTGCAGGTCATCGTCGGCGACCGCGTGGTGGGAAAGTCGCCGCTGCGGGTGGAGGTCCCCACGGGCAAGGCGAGCGTGCAGGCCCAGTTTCTCGACCAGCCCACCCGTACCGTCGACGTCGACGTCGTCGCGGGCTCGGCCAATGCCGTGCGGGTGCAGGCCTGGGTGCCCTTGATCGTGCGCTCGACGCCCAGCCGGGCTCGGCTGAGCATCGAGGGTCAGGCCCGCGGTGAAACGCCCTTCGAACAGGGCTTCTTGGTGCAGCCTGGCGTAGCCGTGCTGCTTCGGCTGGAAGCGGAGGGCATGCAGACCTTCGAAGAGCGGGTCACCGCCACCGCCGGCCAGCCCCTGGTGCGAGACGTGAGGCTCGAACCCCTGGCGCCGCCTTCCCCCAATAATGCGAAGCCTTGACCCGGCCCGCGGGCGACACGAGTCTGCTGGCGTCTTGCCGCAGGGCGTCGGCGTGCCTCAGCTGCAGGGACGGGGAAGCCGTGGCGCTCGGCGCCTGCTGAAGCAATGAACTCCTGGAGGACTGGACGATGGCGACGAAGAAAAAGCCCGTGGACGACAAGACGAAGAAGCCGCCCAAAGAAGGCCCGGTGAAGACCCAGATGAAGGGAGAGAGCGGCGACGACGACCTCGGCTACGATCCCGCGCTGATCCCGGTGGAGAAAATCCCCGACGACGACTGATTCTCATTGCCCTGAGGGTCGCTTCTCTGATCCGACTGTGATCGGGAACGCAGATCGCGGCGGCGGCGGCTGCGTTTCTGTGCGACATGCCGCGCAAAAACCTCCTCCCCATCCTCTCCAACCTCGACGACATCCGCATCGCCAGCCCGTGTCATGCGGAGTGGGATGCCATGCGACCCCTCGAAGACGACGCCGGCTCCCGGGCTCGTTTCTGCGGCTCCTGCGAGAAAAACGTCTACGACCTGTCGTCCATGACGCGCGTGGACGCCCTCGCCCTGATCGAACGCCACGAGGGCAGCTGCTGTGTGCGCTTCTACCGCCGCACCGACGGCACCGTGCTCACCGAGGACTGCCCTGTGGGTTTTCGCGCCGCCCTTCGTCGGGCCCACCTGCGTACTCTCGGCGGCATCGCTTCCTGCGCCGGGGCCGCCGCCGCCGCCGTCGCCTTCCTCCTGGGCACAGCGAACCCCGTCAGCCGCAAGCTCGAGAGCTTGCAAGACGGTCTGCGACCCGTGGCCGGGAGCATGATTGAAGTGCCGACGCCTCCGCTGCAGCCGATGATGGGCGCACCGCCCATTCGAGAGATGGGTGAGATGTCGGCCCCCGTCGTGCCGGCCCCCGAGAAAAAGGCCAAGACGCGCCCGACGATGGGCAAGATGCCCCGGCCCGAGCTCAGCCCACTCCAGGGCACCATGGTCATGGGCGACGTCGCGCTGCCCCGGGACCTACACGTCGAAGAAAAATGATGCTGGGATCTCGGTGAAGCCCGCCGGGTCAGTTGGCATCGTGGAAGGGTGACTGGACTCGAGGTCCTGGTGATGTTGGCAGGCGGCGTCGTCTGCTTCGTCAGCGCCATCACGGTCTGGGTGTTTACCTCGGAGCGAATGAAGGCCGAGCTGGTCGATACCCTGGGCCGCCAGTACCAGGTGCTGGCCGAGCGTAATGGCAACGTCGACAAACCTGTCGGGCTCACCCTGCGGGGGCGGGGCTGCAACGTCGACGTCGACGCCGTGGTGCGGGGCGATCATCCCCTGTGGCACCTCACAGTGACGCGAGAACAGCACGACCGAGACGACGTCTTCGTGGTCGTCGACGTCGATTGGCAGGATGCCGTGCGCGAGGTGCGCGGTCTGAGCTTCGTCGAGCAGCTCACGCCGCGCTTCGCCATCTGGGCCAGCGACGTCGCCGCCGCCACCGCGCGCCTCGAGCGCGTGCATGGTCGAGACGATCTTCGCTTCGTGTTGCTGGAGCCGGGAGCGGCCCGCTGTCTGGTCCACCGCCAGTCCGGCGGCGTGGCCACCATCTTCCTCGAGCTTCCCCGCGACGGCCTCCGCGCCGACGACGTCGAAGCGGCGCTGGTGCGCCTCGAGGATGCGCGCTGCGCCCTCATCGGGCGTCGTGTGGACCGAGCCCGACGAACGAGCGCTGGCGTCAGCGCGGCCACCTCGGGCATGCCCATCGCCGTGGCCTCGGGCTGCCCGTCCCTGCTTGAATCAGGGTGACGGCGGCGGTTCGGCTTCGGCCATGCGCGCCAGCTTGCCGTCGACGACCGCCTGGTAACGCTGCTGCTTGGGATCGCTCTTCAGCAAGGCGCGCAGCACGAGATTGCGTTCGGCCACGAGGTCTCGGCGCTCGAGCACCCGCGCGACGGCCAGCGTCCAACGCTGATCGATCCTGCCAAAGCGTGCGGCTTGGCCGGCAATCTCGCGCAGCGCGGCCTGGTTCTCTTCGCCGCCGCGGAAGGCGTGGGCCTCGGCGAGCTGCGCGATGCGGCGGGGCGTGGCGGCGTCGAGACAGGGGCAGGTGGTGGCGTGGATCAAGAGGTCGGCCCCGCGGGGGCGATCGTTGCCCGAGCGCCAGAAGAAGACGCCGGCGCGCCGCTCGCTTTCGCCGTGTCCCGGATTTTCGGCCAGGGCCCGCTCGAAGAGCTGCGTCGCCTCTTGGACGCGGTGGGTGGCTGCGAGGTGATCGGCCAGATCCATCATCGTGTTGGTGCGACGCGGATTGAACGCGAGGTTCCGGCGCAGCTGCTCCTCGGCGGCTGTGCGTCGACGATCGTTTTGCGTGGCCTCGCCGACGTCGGAGAGCATGCGGCCATAGAGCGGGCCCAGACGGGCCTCCGTCGCCTGGCGTTTCAAGATCTCGGCGCCGCGGGTGACGACGGTGTCGATGAGGCCCGAAGGATCGGGGACGCGGGAAAAGGCCCGTTCGTCGGCGAGCTGACGCAGCAATTCCGCCGACGAAATCAGCCACTCCTCATCGTAGGGCCACGTCGACGATGCGCTCGCCAGCACCCGCTGCACCGCGAGGGTGTCGTCGCGCCGGGCATGAGCGACCGCGATGTCTTCGAAGGAGCGCGAGGCGAGAGCCGGACGCAGGGTCAAGGAGAATCCGCCGCCGACGGCGAGCAGCTGCAACATGGCGCCGACCCCGAGGGCCATCTTCGACGACGACGGCCTTCCGGTTGATGGCCCAGCGTGCGCCGCGGCGCCGAAGGCGATGAAGGCCCCCACCAAGAGCAGCGACGACCACGTCGACGGCGTATCGAAGGCCAGCTGGCTTTGCGTGAGGTGTCCGACCAACAGCCCCATCAGAGCCGCGCGCACGCCGACGCTCGGGCTCGACCGCACCACAGCGGCAAAGAGCGACGCCCACAGCAGCAGCCAGGCGCACAGCCCCACCACCCCCGTCGTCGCCAGCGTCTGCAAGACGATGTTGTGCGCTTGGTCCTCGTGAAAAGGCGTGCAGGCGTTCACCGGGACGTAGGCAAGAACGTAGGCGAGGTCGAAGCTGTCGAGCCCGACGCCCAAGATCGGATGCAGGCCGATGGCGCGCGCCGCGATGGTCCAATAGCCGACGCGGCCGGGCTCACTGAGATCCAGGAGGTGCCGCAGGCCGGGTTGGGAAACATGGGGCGCCACGATGCCCGCCAAGCTCAACCAGGCAACGGCACCGAGGGCGATGGCGCCGGCGATGCCGACTCCGACGCGGGGCGCGCCGCGGGCGACGACGACGACGACGACTGCGGCTGCGGCTCCGAGTCCAAGTCCGAGCAGGGGACCGCGCGACCCAGATGCCAGCACAGCGAGGAACGAGAGCACCATGACCAGCAGGTAAGCTGACGACCCACGTTGTCCGTCGACGCGCCTCCACAAAAGCGCTGCGATGAAGAACACGAGGAGCTGGTGGGACGCAAAGTAGATCGGGTTGCCCGCGAGGCCGATGACCCGACCGCCTTCGACGACGCCGCCGAAGACGAAAAAGGTGGGCACGGCCAGCTGCACCAACCCCACCACGGCCAAAAGAGCACCAAGGACGGTGTGGACCCGCAGCAGCGACAGCCAACGCTCCATCGTCGTCGTCGTCCCCAGCACCATCAGGGCCCAGACAAAGAGATGGAGCAGGGCAAAGAGCCCCATCATGCGATCGGCGGAGCCGAAGAAGGCGCGGGTCCGATCTTCCGCGACGAGGGTGGTGAGGATCGCGACGCCCATCCACGCAGCCGCAGCCACAGTGACCATCGAGCGCCGAGGACGCAGCTGCGGATGTCGCAACGCCAGGACGACGTAGGCCGGGCAGGTGAGGGCGACGACGACCTGCAGGAAGATGGCCTTGGCGAAGGTGTATTGGTTGTAGAGGTCGGGGATGACGACGGCTGGCACCAACAACCCGCCGTAGACGCCGGCGCTGGCCAGGTGCCACAGCGGGCCCTGCGGGGATGACGACGGGGGAGGAGGACCTATCTCTGCGCCTGTCACGGGCACCACCTGCAGCGGGGACTTCAACGCCCTGCCAGATTTCGACGACGATGGGAGCGAGGGGTCACATCACCGGCCGCAGCCGGACGGGAGAAGGTACCGAGTTTCGGGCATCGGTACGGCACAAAGGGCTGCGGGACCCCATCTCGCTGTCCCACTTGGAAAGAGCCCCCGACCAGAGCGAGGATGCGCGGTGTCAACCACAAGGAGCCCATGGCGGAGCGCGTAATTGGCATCGACCTCGGCACGACCAATTCGTGCGTCGCCACCGTGGAGGGGGGCGTTCCCAAGGTCATCGCCAACAAGGGGGGCTACAAGACGACACCGTCGATGGTGGCCATCACCGACAGCGGCCGCCGCTTGGTGGGCCACATCGCCAAACGGCAGGCCATCACCAACGCCAGCAACACGGTCTACGCCGCCAAGCGCCTCATCGGACGCAAGTGGTCGCATCCCACCGTGCAACAAGCACGACAGGTGCTGCCCTACAAGCTCGTCGAAGGCGACACCGGCGACGTCCGCATCGAGCTGCGCGGCACTGCGAGCTCCATCTCGGAGATTTCGGCGGTCGTGCTCTCGGAGATGAAAAAAATCGCCGAGGAGTACTTCGGCGGACCCGTCGAAAAAGCGGTCATCACCATCCCGGCCTACTTCAACGATGGGCAACGGCAGGCCACCAAAGACGCGGGGAAAATCGCCGGCCTCGACGTCATTCGCATCATCAACGAGCCGACAGCAGCAGCCCTGGCCTACGGCTACAAGAAGAACATCAAGAAGCGCGTCGCCGTCTTCGACCTCGGCGGCGGCACCTTCGACATCTCGGTGCTCGACATCCAAGACGGCGTCTTCGAAGTCCTGGCCACCGCCGGCGACACCTACTTTGGCGGCGAGGACTTCGATCAGCGCATCGTCGAGTGGTTGGTCTTCGGCTTCGCCAAGGAGCACCGACTCGACCTGCGCACCGACGCCATGGCCCTGCAGCGCCTGCGCGATGCGGCCGAGCAGGCCAAGATGCAGCTCTCGGTGACGCCGTCGGCCGAGATCAACCTGCCTTTCATCATGTCGCCGTCGCCGGCCTCGGGAAAGACCGACGCCCTGCACCTGCAGCGCACCCTCACCCGGGAAAAGCTCGAGGACATGACGGCCGACCTCGTCGAGCGCAGCATCGAGATTTGCGATCGCATGCTCAAAGAGGCGCGCATCCAGAAAGAGGAGATCGAAGAGGTCGTCCTCGTCGGCGGGCAGACGCGCATGCCCAAAGTCCAACAGGTTGTGAAGGAGTACTTCGGCATCGACCCGGTGAAGAGCGTGCATCCCGACGAGGTCGTCGCCCTCGGCGCTGCGGTTCAGGCCGCCGCGCTGGTGGGCGCGCAAGAGGAAGGCAAGCAGCCCGATTTGTTACTGCTCGACGTCACGCCCCACCAGCTCGGCATCATGATCGCGGGCGGATATTTCAACACGCTGATTCCAGCGAACTCCACGGTTCCGACGTCGTCGATGCACACCTTCACCACGGTGCGCGATGCCCAGACCGCGGTGAAGATCGTGGTGCTGCAGGGCGACAGCGAAGTCGCCAACCAAAACGAGCTCCTCGGCGAATTCCTGCTGACCGGGCTCCCGAGCCGGCCCCGCGGCGAAATCGAAGTCGATGTGAAGTTCGACATCTCGCCCGACGGCATCGTATCGGTGTCGGCCCGTGACAAGTCCACGGGCGTGCAGCAGAGCATCCAGGTGACGGCGACGAACCGCCTCTCGGAAGACGAGATGAAACGCATCCTCTCGACCAACGAGGAATTTGCCGTCGCCGAGAAAAACACCGAGATGTTCACGAAGGTCAAAAACGACGTCGAACGACACATGCGCGACGTCGACAAGCTGATGCCCCTGGTGAAGGACTTCATCACCGGCTCCGACTTCGGCGACGACGCCCTGAAGAAAGTCGAGGCGGTCAAGGAACGCGCGAAGAAGGCCATCCAACGCCAGGACGTCGAGGCGCTGAAGGATGTGCAAGAGCTGCTCGACCGCGCTGTTTCCATGCTCAAAGGCGTCGCAGAACGGATCGCCTCGAAGAAATGAGGCGCCGCTGTGACCACCAGCGACCTTTCTTCGGTATTCAGTGCCCTCAGGCTGGCCCAGGCGGTCTTGAGCCGTGCCAACGGCCCATAGCAAACTGCTGGTTCAAGACGCTGGCGCACACGTCAGGCGGGGTTGAGACGCGATGAGCAACGTGAGCACCTGGTTGGAAGACGGCATGCGCCATTACGCCGCTGGCGACCCAGCCCGTGCGTTGGAGAGCTGGTACCGCATTCTCGAGGTCGAGCCCCAGCACGCCGCCGCCCTGCAGTACGTCGCCTTCGTGCGCGAAGCCCTGCACCTTGGACCCGCGGCGCCGCCCGAGCCCGCGGCCGCAGCGGTCCCTGCGGCCCCGCCAAGCCCCAAGCTGGCGCCGTCCGGGGTCGCCGCGCACTCACCGGCGAATGATCCGCCAGAACCCGTGGCGCCCCCGGACGTCGTGGCCGCCGCCTCGGCGCCCGTGGCAGAGGTCGCCGACGTCCTGGTGTCCGTCGCCGAGGCCGCGCCTCCAGAGCTCGCGACCCCCGTCGTCGCCGAGGTCGTGGTCGTCGTCGTCGAGGCCGCGCCTCCAGAGCTCGCGACCCCCGTCGTCGCCGAGGTCGCGGTCGTCGTCGTCGAGGCGGTTGCCGCCACCGAGGCGGTGGCGGCCCCCCTCCTGGCTGACGCAATGGTCCCAGCCCCCGAGCTCGCCGCCCCGGTCGTTGTGCCGCCAGAGATCGTCCCGGTCGTTGCCGAAGCTGTGGTCGCGAGTCCCGAGCTCAGCGGCCACGTCGTCGCTGCACCGGCGGAGAGGGTGGCCTCGGTCGTCGCTGGGTCTTTGGTCCCCCCCGAGCTCGTCGGCGAGATCGTGCTCTCGCCGACGGAGCTCGCGGCGGCGGCCCCCGTCCTCGCCGCGCCCGGGTTGACCCCCGCGGCCGCCGTTGACAACGACACGGGGTCGTCGACGTCGACGCCGGACGCACCTTGGACGCCACCGTCGTCGTTCATCGATGCGTCACCGTCGCCGACGGATGCGTGGAACGCCGCTCGTTCTTGGAGCACGCCGGCCGGCAGCGCCCCTGGCGCAGATCCGCTGGAGGCGCGGTCGACGACGGCGAAGGCCTCTGCGCTGACCCTGCTGCCGCCCGTGGCTTCGTTGGACGCGTCTTGGGGAGATTTGGCGATGTCGCCTCTGCCTCCGAGCGCGCCGCCAGAGCGAGCGCCGCCGCCGCGCCCCCTGCCTCCGGCTGGGGCTGATTTGTTCGACGTCGACATCGAAGTGGCCGAGATCGGCAGAATCCTGATTCCCATGACGCCGGGGCCACGCCTCGAGGAGCGAGGGGTCAGGACGAGCCGACGCTTCGGGGAAGACTTCGACGAGGCGCCCGCGATGTCGGCCCTTCCCGAGGTGCGAGCCCCCGGCGCTCCGCCCCCCTCGTCGCTCACCTCGTCGCCCCTGCTGAGCGAGGTGTCCGTTGCTGATGTGCCAACGGCACCCGGCTCGCCCGCCGCTGAGACGGTGCCGAGTGCGTCGACGACACAGACCGCAGCTGCAGCCGTCGACGTCAAAGCCAGCGCGCTCCTCGAGCTCGTCGTTCCCACCCCGCCGTCGCCGCCGCGGCCTCCCGACGTCGTCCCCGCGAGCCCGCCCGCGTCGACGTCGGGGGCACCCTGGGCCCTGTTGGCAGCCCCAGGTGCTCTGCAGATTCCCTCGAGCCCGATGGTGGCCGCTGGCGCTTCCGTCGCCGACGACGCTGGCGCCTCCCCTTGGGACTCCCATGCTGGTCCCGCCGTCAGCTTCGAGATCGACAACGTCAACCCGCGCGCCAGCGCTTTTGAGTCCTTGCTGAAGCGCGCGTCGGGAGGATCTGTGCCCCCCGTCGAGATCGCGCGCCCGCTGGACTCAGGACTGAGCGGGCCGGTGTTGTCGCGCGCGCAACGGGCGCTCGATGTTCCCGTCGACGAATGCACCGCCTTGATGACGGGGGCCCGGGAGCTCTTCGAGCTCGGCGACTTCAGCGGTTCCCTCGAGCTCGTCGAGAAGGTGCTGAAAAAGCAGCCGCAGCACGAAGGCGCTCGGGCCTACCTCAAGCGCAACGAGCAGACGCTGCTCAAGATGTACGAGTCCAAGCTCGGCGACATGCACAAGGTGCCGCGGCAGTTGGTTCCGCCCGACGAGGTCATTTGGATGAACATGCACCACCGCGCGGGATTCATTCTCTCGCAGGTGGATGGATCGCTCTCCTACGACGACATCCTCGAGGTCAGCGGGATGGACCGCTTCGACACCGTTCGGATCATCGCTGACCTGGTGGGCAACGGCATCATCGGCTGAGGCCCAGCGGGAGCAGTCAGCCGGCGTCGAACAGTTCTGCGAAGGCCGGCATGCGTCTGACGACGTCGAAGAAGCGGTCACCTTCGACCCAGACGCGGACGCGATCTTTGTCGACGGCGGCGGCCCGCTGCAGGGATTCGAGGCAGCCGTCGGCGTCGCCTTGGGCCGCCCGCAGTGCAGCCATGTGGTAGTTCGCCATCAGATCTTTGGCGTCGATCTCGAGGGCGCGGGCGAGGGCACGTTCGGACTCGGAGTAGAAGCCCTTCGTCGCATAGCAGTTGCCGAGGTCGACCCAGGCGTCGAGGTTGTCGCTTTCGACCTTCACGACCTCGCGCAGATGGGGAATGGCTTCGCCGGGCTTGCCCATGTCCATCAGCACCGTGGCAAGCTCGTGCTTGGCCACCGGGTCACCGGGGTCGAGGATCAGGGCCTGCTGGTATTCGACGAGGGCGTCGGTAAAGAGGCCGCGTTCGGCGAGTGTGAGCCCGAGATTGAGGTGAGCGTCGGGATAGTCAAACTCCAGATCGATGGTCTCTTTGTATTCGCGGACGGCGAGATCGTGGCCGTGGGTGGCCAGGAAGCAGGCCAGGTTGTAGTGCGCCGTCGGCGACTGCTTCTCGAGGTTGATGGCGAGCAAATACTCCTCGAGAGCTTCGCGGAGCATGCCCTTTTCGGCGTAGACGGTGGCGAGGTTGTCGTGCGCGTGGGCGGACTGTGCGTCGAGCTCAATGGCCTTGTGGAACTCGCGAATGGACTCTTCGAGCCAACCTCTGTCGGCCAGCTCGATGCCTCTTTGGTTGTGGAAATCCGATTGCGCGATGCGATCGAACTTCTCTCGGTCCGCCATGTCGACTCCACTAGCGGGAGACATCCCAGGGCGCAACGCGAAGCCTGCCCCGATGGCTTCCAGCGACCCATCAGGGCAGGAAGCGCTTGAGGTCGGGCGGGATCATGCCATCGCTCGTCATGCGACGAACTTGATCGGCGGTGAGCCCGAAGACTTCGATCTCCCCTTCGATGCAGAGCTGCTCTTTGCGGTTGCTGATGCGGACCTGCACAACGAAGAGATCACCCGTGTCCCGAAAGAGGGTGCCGTCGGCGCGGAAGACGTCGCCGGCGTACACGGGCTTCAAGAAGCGAATGCGGCTCTCGCGGGTGACGCCCACGCGCTTCTTCAAGGCGGCGAGGGTGGCATGCGCGAGATCGTCGACGACGCCCTGGATGCGGCCTGCGGGCACCACTTTGGCCTTGCCGCAGAAGGCGTCGTTGGCATCGACGTGGCAGAAGACGCGGTTACCATCGAGCTCGAAGGCGAGTCCCAATCCCGACGGATCGAGGACAGCTGTCAGGAGCTTCTTGGCCTGCGTGTATTCCGTGGAGATGGGTCGACCCATGAGGGCAGCGTTGGTCGTCGTCGTCGCGCTGTCAAGCAACGCCCGCGTTGACTTTGCGCCGTGCCAACGGCGCAAAGCAGGAAGCACTTTGAGCCGTGCCAACGGCGCAAAGCAGGAAGCACTCTGTTCTCGCCAGGGCGCCTACTCCGCGCGGCCCCGGCTGCGGAAGACCTTGGCTATTGGCTACTCGAAGCACTCGGTCTTGATGGTGAACTCGTAGTAGCCGAGCTCATCAATCCAGTACTCGTTTCGGAACCACCAGAACTGAAAGGTGTCATCTGGGATGAAGGGACGCGGCAAGCGCGCGCGTGCCAGATTGTTGATGTCGCGGCCTTGTTCCAACCAGTCAGCTTCGGCGGTCTTTGTCTCCAGGGCGATCAGCGACGCGCGGGTCGAGATGTCGGAGAGGTCGGCGGCGACGGAGATGACCTTGGTCTTGAGGAACTTGCCCATGACGCCCAGGTATCCTTCGGCGTTGGCGTCGAAATCTTCGACGAGGGTGCTGCCCATGTCGGACTTCGCAAAAGTACGGTTCTTCTCGAAGACCTTGCGCTCGCGATCAATCTCTTTCAGGAAGGCTTCCATCTTCATGAACTTGGGGTCGTGAGCGATGGCGGCGGCGACCCGACGGGGCAGGAGGGCGTCGTCTTCGGCTCCTTCTTTTTGCTCCATCGATTTTTGCAGCAGCGGGTACCACTCGTCGTACTCGAGGTTGCTCTCGGCGAGCTTGGTCATCCGGTCGGCCATGGGCTCGTAGCTCGACTTGGTCTCGTCGAGGATGGTGTTCACCCGATCCCATTGGCAATTGTAGTAGTAAATGATTGCCTGCAGGATCTTGGCTTCAGGATAGAACTGATCCTGAAAGTATGGCGCCGACAAAGAATGCAGGGCGCCCAGCGCGCGGCCATAATCGTTCTTGACTGTGTGGGCCCAGGCGCGCTCGAACAGAGCCTCGGACCAGGCATCGGAGAAGCGCGGGACCTTCTGGAATTCCAGCATCGAGGCGCGCAGGCCGGCGTCGCGCTTGGGGTCGCCGTCTTCGAGCTCGTAGGCCTGCTCGTAGTCCAGGCGGGCCAATCCGAGGCTGGCAAGGTCGCGGAGTTCAACGAGCTTGGGGTTCTTGGTGTCCTTGGGGATGGCGTTTCTGCAGTTCTCGAAGTGCTCGGTGGCCTCCTTGAACTTGGGCGGCGGACGGTCGGGCTGGCCGACGCCCAGGCGCAGCAGGCCGAGCATGTATTGGGCGCCGGGGTAGGCCGGGTTGCCCTCCTTGACGGCCTTGAACATCTTGCGAGCTTCTTTGAAGTTCTGGCGATTGTAGACGTAGCGCCCGAGATGGAAGTACACCCGTTGCACTACTTCGGGGTTCATCTTTTCAATCGTGGAGATGTTGGGCCCGTTGTAGACCTTATCTAAGATCTTGGGCATATTGAGGTCGTCTTGCAGCGCTTCGCCGACGTTGACGAGGCCTTCGATGGCCTTCTCGAAGTGCGGGTGCTCGTTGCCGGCCTCGGCGATGTCGCTCCAGTATTTGAGCGCCGCGAGATTCAAGCCGAGCTTCTCGAAGCTGCGGGCGAGGCCATATTGGGCTTCGACGACCTCGCCGGCGTCTTCGGAGAGGCGCAGCACGGAATAAAAGCCAGCGGCAGCACTTTCGTGGTCGCCGGCCTTGAAGGCGTCGATGGCCTTGTCGAGGTTCTGCGCCGAGGCAGCGCC
The DNA here is from genome assembly GCA_023248635.1 of Myxococcales bacterium. Taxonomy (GTDB): domain Bacteria; phylum Myxococcota; class UBA727; order UBA727; family VGSZ01; genus VGSZ01. The sequence continues at coordinate 105,214 of JAHFED010000010.1, read as the reverse complement.
AGACAAGAGAGTGGAGAGAACAGCGGCAGCAACGAGGAGCTTCTTCATTGGTTCTTCCACTCAGAACACGAACGAGACGCCCAGTTGGGCGAGCACAGTGTTGGTCACGTCGAAGCTCGGGGCGTCGGCATCGTCGACGGCGTTTTCGCCGCTCTGAAACACCGAAAGCGGCGTGACGTAGTCGCGGACCTCGACGCGCACGCCGAGCCACTCCGTGAAATAAAAGCGCAAGCCGCCGCCGAACGACGTCGTCAACGCCATCGGGGGCAGCACGCCAGCCGGGCCCTTGAGCGCCACGAACTTCTTGTCGGGGATGCCGGGGGTGAGGGTCTCGAGCTGCAGTCCCATCACGCCGGCGCCGACGGAGAGGTAGAGATTGAACTGGCCGAGGACGACTTCTTGTACGTTCACCTTGCCATACAGCGGGCTCCACTGCAGGTTGCCGGCGGCGACATAGGGAAATTGGTATAGCTTTACTCGCTCGGGAGCCAGGTTCTCTTTTTGCTTCAGCTCGATGGTCAGGTCGGTGTCGCGTCCGCCCAGTCGAGGGCTCGTGACGCCGGGCTCGTCCCACCAGCCGAAGACGCCGAGGGTGGCTTCGAGGGCGACGTTTTCCTTCAGGTGGTAGAGGCCGGAGATCAAAACGCCAGTGTGCGAGGTGAAGGAGTCGTTCACGCTCTGGGCGATCTGCGGCGTCAGCTCGAAGTGTCCCTGGGCGAGGAAGGGCTTGCCCTGCACCACGTAAATCGTCTCTTCGAGCACCGGCTTTTCACCGGCCCCGACGTCGCTCGGATCCCCTGCGGCGGGTGTTGGAGGCTCAGTTGCTTCAGCTTCAGCGGCGTCAGCGTCGGCGGCGTCTTCGGTGGCGGCCGGCTTCTCGTCGCCCTCAGCGAGCAGGGGTGCTGCACCGACCAGGGGCAGGGCGCAGAGAAGTGCTCGAAGTCCGAAAGGGAGGCTGGTCATGGAGACACTCATGGTGAGAGCACTGTGGCCCTGCAAGTGGGCATTGAAGTTTGGATGTTCCAGATGCTGGCGTCTTGAAGTCGTCATCGGCCCGTAAAGATCAGCACTGAGTCATCGACGTTGGATTGGTGTTCTCTTTGTGGATTCAGAGCAGGAAGCTCACACCAATTTGGAACATGGAATTCTGAGAGAAATCGGTGAGGCAGCTTTCCTGGTTTCCCTGGCCGAGGATGTAGCCGTCCTTGCAGTTGCCCTCGTCGGTGGCGTCATGCTCTTCGACATTGGGATTGATGCCGACGTAGTTGGTGAGCTCGGCCCGGACGGCGACATATTTCCAGGGGATGAGGCGCACACCCAGTCCATAGTTGAACGAGGGACGAACACCGGGAGCACTGAAGCCGCCGGTGTTTTCGAGGCGTTGGATGCCCTCGGCGCCGCCGCCCAGCTTGCCGTAGAACTGGAAGTTGAGGTCGTATTCCGAAACGGCGGAGAGCTTGCCGTAGATGGGAGACCACTGAACGTTGCCGCCGGCGAACCACGTGGTTTGGAACATGTCTGGGAGCTGCGGCTCGCAACCGGGATTGGCGCAGTCGGCGTTGCTCGACGCCAGGCCAGCCGATTTTCCGTCGAGGCGCACATTTTCGACGATGCCGGTCTCGTCGCCGCTGAGGTAGCCGCCGAAGGCTTCGAAGGCCAACCAGTCAAAGAGGTGAAAGCCGATGCCAGCGTGGCCGCCGATGTGGTCGACGTATTTGTCCGCGTAGGAAATATCGAAGAAGCCCGTGAATTCGAAGCGGTACTGCATCGGGTAGAGCTTGTTGGAAATCAGGGGCGTTCCGGCGCGCGGTGCCCGCTCGTCGACGCGCTGGAACTCGGCGTCGTCGTCGGCGGCGACTTCGGCTTTGTGGCCTCCGGCCTCGCTGGTGGCCGGCTCGTCCTGCGCAAAGGCAGGGGCTGCAACAAAGAGCACGGCAACAGCTGAGGCCACAAGACGCATTCTTCCGCTCCGCGATCGAGACGACGGCCGCATAGCAGGCCAGGCGCGCGCAGGGAAAGCCAGTGTTCCGCGAGAGTCGACGCCGCCCGGATTCTTCGGTCGCTGGGCTCGGTTCTCGCTGAGGCAGCGCCCCGCGAAATCGCCCCGCACGACGGATCGACGAGGCCCAGCGGGGCGACTAGCTAGAGGACGTCAGGGGGAAGCGTTGGCAGCCCGGCACGCAAAGGGGGCGTTGGTTCTGCTGGTCGTCGCCGCCCAGGCCTGCGCGAGCGCCGTCCCGGCACCGGAAACAAACACCCCGAGCGACAGCGCCCCACCCGCAGGCCCACTGACCTGGCACGTCGACGTCGACGCCGCCTTCGTCGTTTCCGAGACCGTTTGCCCCGCGCTGGCGGTGGGTCCCGAACAACGGCGGGCGCGGGACTTCCTCGTGTCCGCGCGGGTCGTCGACGGTTGCCAGGAGATCGTGCTCGATCTCGGCCGCGCCGCCGACACCTGGCAGGACCGTGACAGTGCCACCCGCGTGGCCCCCGACGTCGTCGTCTCCTCTCCCGATGTGTGGCTGTGGCGTCCCATGCCAAAGCGGTCGGGCACCCTCACGCTGAGCCTGCCCCCCGGCTTCAACGCGGCGCTCCCCTTTCCCAAGCACGGGGACAGCTACGACGTCGATGCCTCGACTTGGGCCTTCGCGTCGGCGGCGGTGTTTGGCAACGTGTCGATGCGCGAGCTCCCCGTCGACGCTGCTACGTTGCAGGTGGTGATGCTCCCGGGGGAGCTGCAGATGGTGCGCAGCGAGGTCGATCGCTGGCTGAGCGCGGCGGCGACGGCGGTGGCCGCGGGAAACCGCGGACGCTTCCCCTTCCCCAAGGTCGTCGTCGTCGTCGATCCCGTGTGGGGCAGCGGCGTGCCCTTTGGGATGGTGGAGCGTGGCGGTGGGCCCCAAGCCCTCTTGCTGCTCGGCGCCCAAGCCCGCGTCGACGACGTCGTCGACGACTGGGTGGCGGTGCACGAGCTTTCCCACCTGCTGATGCCACCCGTAGGCGTCGACGACGCTTGGTTGGGCGAGGGGTTGGCCAGCTACCACCAGAACGTTCTGCGGGCCCGCGCGGGCCTGTTGAGCGAATCCGAGGCCTGGGACCAGCTGCGCGACGGATTCGACAGGGGTGAGGAGGCGGCGGCGCGGGGTCCCCTCACCCAATCCCTCGCTGACGCGAGCAGGCACATGCGCGCCGAGGGGCGCTACCTGCAAGTGTATTGGGGGGGGGCGGCGGTGGTGCTGCTGCTCGATGTGGGGCTGCGGCAATGCGCCGGGATCGCCGTCGACGACGTTGTCGCCTCCTTCCGCGCCGAGCAGCTGCGCGTCGATGTGCGCCGCATTCCCGCGCGTGCGTTCGTGGCGCGAGCGGCGGCGGCGGCTCCAGGCTGCGCGCATCTTCAATACGACGTCGACGAAGCCCTCACCCGCCCCTTTCCCCTCGTCGAGCCACTGCTGCGGGATCTGGGCATCGTGCCGGCGTCAGCCACGGCTCCCCTGGCACGCCTGCGCCGGGTCATCGTTGCCAAGGCGCCGTGATCGGTCGGCCCCACCACGGAGAACAGTGGACCGTTCCGGTGGGAACGTGCTTTTCTTGAAGCGAATGCATGCTTTGCGTCTGCGCCCGGGAACGGCCGCCGTTTTCGGCGTGCTTTTCGCTGTGCTGTGCGGCGGGTGCCCAGACGACGGCCTGGCGGGCCTGCAGCGCACGGGGGTCATGGGCAGCGAGGGGCGGGCTCGTTACGTCGTCAGCTTCGAAAAGGCCGGGCCCGACCTGCAGGAATACCGCAACCTCGCCCACGACAACCCCGGCGGCCTGGGGGGCTACATCGAGAGCAAGCGTCGAGAGACCGCCAACGGGCAGGCGGGACTCGACGCAGCCCTGGGTGCCGTCGGCGGCCGCGTGGTGGAGCGCTGGTGGATGTCCAACCAGGCCACCATCGAGCTGCCGCCGGCCGGGGTGGCATCGGTGCGCGCCGTGCCAGGCGTGACGTCGGTGGATCCCGATCAGCTGTTGCAGTGACGGCGAGAGGTTCGATGAACCACAGAGCAGCGACCCTGCGCGACCGATCCGTCGGCCCCATGGACCGCACTTTGCGCGGCACGGTCGGACTCGGTCTGCGCGCGGCCCTGGCCGACGAGCTGCTCGCCGCTGACGGAAGCGCGGCCTCCTTCATCGAGGTCGCACCCGAAAACCACCTCGGCGTCGGCGGACGGCGCGGTCGGCTCTTGGCCATGGCCCGCGAGCGCTGGCCCGTGGTCTCGCACGGATTGTGCGGCGACTTCTCCGGCGCTGCCCCCGTCGACGACGACCTGCTGGCCGCCCTCAAGGTGTTCCTGCGCGAAAACGGGGCGCGCTGGTACTCCGACCACCTCTGCCTGACCCACGTCGCTGGCGCCGAGACCCACGACCTGCTGCCTTTGCCCTTCACCGCCGAAGCGATCAGCCGAGCGAGCCGCCGCATTCGCGAGGTGCAAGATCGCCTCGAGCTGCCCATCGCCGTCGAAAACGTCTCGGCCTACCTGCGCCACCCGCAAGACGAGCTCGACGAGGCGAGCTTTGTGAGCAGCGTCGTCGACGAGGCCGGCTGCTCGCTGCTGCTCGACGTCAACAACGTCTACGTCAACGCCGTCAACTTCGGCTTCGATCCTCAGGCCTACATCCGCGCATTGCCCCTCGAGCGGGTGGTGCAGATGCACGTCGCTGGTCACCTGGTGGAGGAGCGCGACGACGACGGCGTCCCCACCTTGCTCATCGACACCCATGGCGCGGCCATCATCGATCCCGTCTTTGCGCTGCTGGCCTTCACCGTGGGCGAAATGCGACGTCGAGGACTGCTGCCGGCGCCCGTGCTTTTGGAGCGAGACCACAACATCCCGCCCTTGGCCGAGCTCGAGCTCGAGCTGCAGCGTTTGCAAGCCGTCGTCGATGCCGGCGCCGGGGAACCTCGCCGATGACCTTGGCTTCCACCGAAGCGGCCTTGCGCGCCTTGCTCTTGGGGCGGGAACCCACTTGGCTTGCTGGCGTCGACCGCAGGCGGCAGCGCGTCTACCGCGATCTGGTGCGCTCGAACCTGCTGAACACCATCGAGCGGGCGTGTCCCCACGCCCGACGGCTGCACCGTGCCGATTTCGACGACGTCGCTGCTCGCTTTTTGGCGGAGGCGCCGCCGACCACGAGGCTGGTGCGCGATGTACCCGCACAGTTCACCGCCTGGCTGATGCAGCAGGAGCCGGCGACTTTGCCGTCGTCGGCGCGCAGCGGGGCCTTCGGCGAGCTGTGCCACTTCGAAGCCCTGGAGATCGAAGTGACGATGTCCGAGACGGGTCGGCACCAGACAGCGGGTGCCGTCGTCGACGACGCTGTGTTCTTGCTCGATCCCAGTGCGCGCCTGGCCCTGTATCGGCACCCCGTGCACCGCGTGACCTCGACGACGACGGCCTTGCCTGCGGCCGCCGCTCAACCCGTCGTGCTCCTGTGTTTTCAGCGCGCCGAGCAGTTCGTCGTCGACGTCGTCTCGCCGGCGGTGGCCAAGCTGCTGGTCTGCTTCAGCCAAGGGCAAACGCTGGGCGCGGGCTTGGGCGTGCTCCGCGCCGAGGCCGCCGCGGCAGGCACCGTTGTCGACGTGGCCCGGGTGCGCGCCGACCTGGTCGACCTGCGCTGGCGCGGGGCCCTGTTTCTTTGAGCCGCTCAGCGCTTGGGAAGTGCCGGCTTCGACAACGACGAGGGCTTGGAGCTGGCCGGGGTCTCCTTCAGGATCTCCTGCAGCACGCGCGTCAGCCGATCGATGGCCTGGGCATGGCGGCGGCTCGTCCAGCTCTTGCTGAGACCGAGCTGATTGCCCACCTCTTGAAGGCTCATTTCCTTGAAGTAATAGAGCATCACAATTTCGCGATCGGCTTCGGTCAACCGTGTGATCGCCTCGCGGACATGGGCCTTCATTTCGACGTCGGCGAAGCGCTCATCGATGGGTTGGCGACCCTTGTCTTCGACCTGCAGGTCTTCCATGGCTTCGAGGGAGGTGACGTAGATGGTGACGAGCTGGCTGACCTGGTTGGCGAGCTCCTCCAGGTTGTCCTCGACGGATTTGTTGGATTCGCCGGCGACGACTTCGCGCGACGCCATGTTCTCGAGATATTGGGTGGCACGCTCTTCAAAGCGGATTTTCTGATACTCAGTACGACTGACCCAACCCATGCCTCTCAGTCCATCATAAATGGCACCGCGCACACGGTAATAACTGAAGGTCATGAAGTTGGCGCCCATGCGCGGGTCGTAGCGTTCGGCAGCCTCGAGCAGCCCCGTCATGCCGTAGGCGAGGAGGTCGTCGAATTCGATGTTCTTGGCGAGGCCCTTTTTGATCTTGGCGGCGATGCTGCGCACGAAGGGCGTGTACTGCTCAACGAGCTCCTTCTTGGCCAGCTTGCCGTCGGTGCCCACGAGCGGGTGGGCCTTGGAGACGCGCTGCAGCGAGGGGTCGGTGGCGTCGTCGACGGAACTGCGGCGCGCGGGGGGGGGCGTGCTGGCGCGCGCGGGACCCGGAGCCACAGGTGGTTCAGCGCCTCGGGGAGGCGGCGGCGGGGGTGGTTTCGGGGGCTTGTGCAAGGCCATGACGACGACGGCACGATAGGTTGCGGGTCTGTCCGCGGTCAAACTTCGAGGCTGGCTCGCGGGCGCACGAGCAGCCAGCGACGTCGTCCCACTCAGAGTCCGAAGAAAGCCCTCATCTTGTGGAGGAGATCTTCTTCTTCTGCCTTCAGCCGGCGCCCGCGCGCGTCGGCGTCCAGGACCTCGCGGGCGGTGGACAGATGCACGCGTCGCTCGGCCAACAACGTCGCCATCGGTGTGGCGATCTCAGGCCGTTCTTGAATGACCTGGCGAAAGGCTTCGCGATCGAGACGCCAGCATTCGACGTCGGAAGTGGCATAGACCGACGCAGCCCGCGGCTCTCCGGTGAGCAGCGACATCTCGCCGAAGACCTCGCCGGGACCCATGGTGGCAACCTCGGTCTCGACGCCGTCGACGGCGACGCGCACGCTGACGCTTCCCCGCACCACCATGTAGAGCCAATGGGCTTCGGCGCCCTGGCGGGTGATGACTTCCCCTCGGGTGAAGGGGGCATAGATCAGGCCGTCGGCGACCCGTTCGCGTTCTTTGTCGTCGAGGGGCGCGAAGGACTCGACCTTGCTCAACGCCTCGAGCCGCCTGACGTGCTCCTCGAGCTGCTTGCGCTCCCGTCTCTTCTTGTTGTCCTCGGTGATGAAGAGGGCGTGGGCCGGCAGCGCCAGCGGAATGCCCTTCCTCTTGAGGGCAAAGAAGATGCGGGTCCGCACGGCGCCATCGGTGGGGTCGTCGACGGCGGCGTCGGTGAGCCAGTACCGGACCGCATATTTCGCCGTCGACTCACCCAAATCCATCAACACGCAATTCGACTTCGGCTCGGTGGCTACATGGTTGATGGGTGCGCCATGCAGGGCCTGCAAAACCGTCTCGATGACGTCGGAGGGCGCGTGCCGAAAATCAACATTGAAGTACACCCAACGACGCAGTTGGCGGGGCTGTCCTAGTCTTTTTCCAAAGACGGTAACGGTGTCTTTTACAAGCTTTGAATTGGGAATGTAGATAGTTTCCCAATTGCGGGTCTCGATGGCGGTGAAGCGCCAGCGGATTTCGACCACGCGGCCGTTGACGTCGCCGGACTTGATCCAGTCCCCCACATGGATGCTGTTGTCGAGCTGCAGGGCCAGCCCGCCGATGGTGTTGCCCAGGGTGTCTTGCAGCGAGAGCCCGATCACTGCCGTGACCACCGCCGACGTCGCCACGATGCTGGTGAGATCGACCCCCGCCCGCCGCAACACGAAGACGGTGACGATGACGATGCTGCCGGCGACCATCAGATCCTGCAGGATGCGCGAGACCGACAAGGTCGTGCGCGGCCACACGATCTCAAAGAGCACGGTGGCGCAGCCGAGCACCACCATCCAGCCGAGGAACAAGCGCGCCGCCACCCCGGCCTCGACGGCGATGTCGACGGATCCGCGCCCCGCGGCAGCGATCAACACCGCCAGGAAATGGGCGCCCGTCAGACCCACCAGCGCCTTGAGCCCGCGGCGGTGCTCATCGCGCACCCGGCCAAAGGCGCGCTCGAGCACGACGACAGCGACGGCAAAGCCTAGGCCCCAAAAGGTGAGGAGGCTGAAGGCTTGGTCTTTGAGGGCCAGGAGAAAGTCGATCACGGGCCGGGCACCCTACTGCCAACAGCCCAAAACGGCGACCGTCGCGCAGGTTGCTGTGACTGCCAGCGTCGGACCGCTGCGCGTTCACCCGCGCTGATCCAGCGTTCGTGGCCGCGGCGGTCAGGGCTCGGCAAAGGCCGCGTCGAGCAGCGCGGCGGCGACTTTTGCGTCGTGGCGTACGAGCACGCGCTGCCGGCCCACGCTGCCCCGCGCGCGCAACGCCGGCACGGGTGCCGTGAGCGCCGCAATCATGGCGTCGACGAGGGGGTCGATGGATCCTGCGGGCACCAACCAGCCGCAGCTCTCATCGATGAGCTCGGGGATGCCGGCGACGAAGGTCGAGATCACCGGCCGCTCCAGCGCCAGGGCCTCCATGATGACGACGGGGAGGCCCTCGGCGAAGCTCGGCAAGACCATGGCCCGCGCAGCCAGTAGCTCCTCGCGCACGGTGGGCCCCGACGCCCAGCCCGTGATCCGCACGACGTCGCCCAACTGGTATTGATCGACCAGGGCTTCGACGTTCTTGCGCAGCTCGCCGTCGCCGACCAAGACCAGCTCGAAGGCCCCAATGCGATCGCGGACCCGGGCGGCGGCTTCGACGAGCAGCAGCTGGCCTTTTTGCTCACAGAGTCGACCGACGCAGCACAAGCGGCGGGCGCCATCGAGCGGCGCCAAGAAGCGCTCCCCCAAGAAGGCATCGTCGACGCCGCAGGGCACGACTTTGATCTTGTTCCACTCCGCAGCCGGCGTCCGGCGCAGCAACTGAGAACGACCAAAAGACGAGACGCCGACAACGAATTTGGCTCCGCTGATCTTCTGCTCGAGGGCCAAGATCTCGGGGCGATCGAACTCCTCAGGTCCGTGGGCCGTGAAGGAGAAGCGTGGGCCTCCCAAGGCGTGGCAGAGAGCCGCCACCGTCGTCGAATTGGTGCCGAAATGCGCGTGCACATGCTCGACGCCGCGCTCGTCGCACAGCAGCTTCAGCCGCGCGGCTTCCCCGAGGTAGGCACCGTGCACCGCCTTGCGATCAGCGGCCTGAGCGAAGGAGACAGCGGCGCCGACGGCGTGCTGAAAGCGCTGAGGCGACCCCAAGGCCACCCGGGCCAACGCCGCCGCCAACGACGTCGCTGCGGCTCCCCTGTCGCTGGGCAGGAGCACGGTCGTCCGGGCGGATTCGGCGCGGTCGTCGTCGTCTTTGAGCTCCGCTGCCGTGTCGCGGATCGAGAAGCGCTCGACGGCGACGCCCCGATCTTCGAGGGCGCGGATCTCGCGCCGGATGAAGGTGTGACTCACCTTGGGATACTGGTTGACGAGGTAGGCAACGCGCATTGGGACCTTGTGGCCGGGTTCTTGGTTGTTCCGCAATCGCCGCTCCGCTACGAGGCAAGGCGCGGTCGTGGTAATTCAAGACGCGCCAGCGTCTTTGGCCTCTTGAAGTTCCGATGTCCCAGTCCGTGGACATCAGCAGTTCAGGCGCCCGCTGGTCGCCCGTGCGCCTCAAGCGGCGCGGCGTTCGATGGTTTCCGGAGCCCGTGGGAGAGCTGCACCTTGGCCAGTCAGAAGAGACCCCCCCAGCCCCAAGCCATCGAGCCCGAGTGGGAGCCGTCGATGCAGCCGCCTCGATCGGGTCCGGGTCCCAGCGCGGCCGGCGACGAGAAGGAGGACAAGACGGTGATGTTTTCGACGTCGGATGCCCAGCGCGCTCTGGCCGTGCGACCCAGCGCTTCCGCCGACGCCTTCTTCCTGGTCTGCATGGGCCCAAACGTAGGCCACAAATATCCCCTCTTTGAATCGACGCTGCTGGGTCGATCCGAGGCCGCTGACATCACCCTCGTCGACGATCGGGTCTCCGGCCGTCACTGCGAGGTGCTACGCGAACCGGGCGGCTACCGCATCAAGGATTTGGGATCGAGCAACGGCACCCTCGTCAACGCGCAGAAGATCAGCGATTCCGAGCTGCGCGACGGCGACCTGGTGCAGGTCGGTTACACGGTCTTCAAATACCAGACAGCAGCAGGAGCGTCGTCGTCGTCGGGCCGCGTCGAACGCGTGAACGATCCGCAAATTCTGATGGGCGGCGGCGGCAACATGCAGGGCGGCATGAACGGCATGCAGAGCGGCATGAACGGCATGCAGATGGGGATGAACGGCAACGGCATGCCCTCCGTCGTCGTCAACGCGGGCCCCCCTCAGAGCGCTCCCGATCAAGAGATGAACCTCGAAGAGATGGTCGGCAACATCCGCAAGGTCGTCGACTTCTTCCTGCCTTTCAAAAAGATCATTGGCATCACCGGCGCCGTCGGCCTTCTCGCTGGCGTCGGTCTGGGCTTTGCCCAGCCTCCGGGCGGCAAAGCCACCTTCGAGATGAACATCATCAACGGCGCTGGGGCCGCAGGTCCGGGCGGCGGCGGCGGCATCGCCGGCGATCGCGCTACGGCGGCGAAGTCGAACTTCAAGAGCACTGTGCTGCTCAAGCGCACCCTCGAGACCCTGGGCAAGGCCGACACCTCCGACGACTTCATCGCGGTCCTGCAGAAGAACCTGAACTTCGAGTCGACGACGCCGAATTTCGGTCAGCCGCCGCCGGTGCAGAATTTCGTCGGCGACTTCACGGCCAGCAGTGAAGAAAACGCCCTGCTCTTTCTGCAGACTCACGTGAAGACCTTCGTCGACAGCGAGGTCGAAAAGGTCACCAAGGTCATCACCTCCAAGGTGGAATACCTGACCGACCAGATCGCCAAGAGCGAAGCGACGCTGAAGACCTCCGATGAGGAGCTCAAGGAATTCAAGAAGAAGTACCTGGCGTCGCTGCCCGAGAACGCAGCGAAGTCCCAGGAGTTCGTCTTCGAGCTGGAAAAGACCGAGGGCGAGTTGGTCTCGGCCATCGAGCAGCTCAGGGCCGAGGTGAAGTCAGCCTCAACCTCGAGCGGTGGCGGCGGCCGCAAAGCCCGCGCTTTGCAAGCGGTGCGCGAGGAGATCGCCGAGCTCAAGGCGGGCGGGCTCGGCGACAACCACCCCGACGTCCTCGCGCTGAAGCAGCGCATGGCTCGCATCGAAGCCGCCCCCGATGAGACCGGCGGCAGCGGCCGCTCGGGTGACAAGTCCGTCGCCCAGATGAACGCCGAGATCCAGGGGAAGACGTCGCAGCTCGAATCCATTCGAGTGCAGCTCGAGAAAGTGCGAGAGGCCATCAAGAGCCTCCCCGACTTCGAGGCTCGCTACTCTGATCTCACGCGCAATGCCGACTCGTCGAAGAAGCTCTATGCGCAGCTGACCGAGGAGAAGAACCAGACGGCGTACCAGCTGGGCTTCGAGAAGACGGCCGCCGAAGCCCGCTTTGAGATCGTCGTCCCGCCGCGCGTCGAGAAGCAGTCGGCGTCGAAGGCCTTCGGCAAGAAGGTCGGCATGGGTTTGGTGGGTGGCATCGCCATCGGCTTTGCCGTCGCCGCCTTCCTGCAGATCCTGAAAATCTGGAAACGCGCCTGACGTCGTGACTCGATCCGACCCGGGAGGCCCCGGCGCGGGGCTCGTGGCATGCTGCGCGAAATGCGTCCGATCGCTGAAACGAAGCCCCGTCGGAGCAGCACACCGCCTTTGCCTGGGGCGAAGGCCCCGCACGCACCGACAAAGACTGCGCCCACCGCCGCACCAGAAAACCCTCAGCCGAAGCTGCCGACGCAGCCGTCGACGTCGGTGGGTGGGCGCGCCGTGCTGGGGCCGGGATTGGTGCAGTGCGTGCGGGTGGCCGGCCGCGACGTCGACGTCCTGCTGCCCGCCGGCAGCTCTTTTTCGAGCTACGTCGACGGGCTGCTGAAGTCCGGAGTGTTTGCAGACCAAAAGGAAGCCCTGACGCGTTTGGCGTCGTCGTCGTCGTCGTTGGCCCCAGGGCGCAGCGATGCGCGTCCGACGGTGGGCATCGTGTTGTCCGAGCCCTCGATGCTCCTGGCCGGGGGGCACCGCAACACTGAGAACCTCATCGCTCTGGTGGAGTCGATGGGCTGCCGCCCGGTGCTCATTCCGCCCTGTGCCGACCTGGGCGTGCGCGGCGGCCCCCACGCGCGCACGCGCATCGTCGCCGCCATGGCGGGCTCCCTCGACGGGCTGGTGGGCCCCGGCGGCGCCGACGTCGACCCGCGTCTTTATGGCGAGGCCAACACCGCCGCGCTCAACACCAACCTCGCGCGGGACCGCTTCGAAGCCGACTTCATCCGTCGGGCCCTGGATTGCGACCTCTTCGCCTTCGGCATCTGTCGCAGCCACCAGCTCTGGAACGCAGCAGCAGGCGGCTCCCTCATCCAGGACGTGCAGAGCGAAGAGGTGGTGTCGGTGAGCCATAAAGAGGGCCACCACCCCGTCGAATTCACAAGAAAATCAATGATCTACGAAGAGGTGCGCCAGCGCGCCCTTCTGGTGAACAGCCTGCACCACCAGGCCGTCGACTTCGCCGGCTGGGGCTTTCGCGTCGTTGGGCGCGTGACGGACGAGCACACGGGCCGGTCGATGATCGAGGCCACCGAGAGGTGGAATGGCATCACCACGCAGTTCCATCCCGAGCTCATGCAAGACGAGTCCGCCCACCGCGCCCTGTTGGGCACGTTGGGGCGACGAGCCCACGCCTTCGCGGCGCTGAAGCAGATGGGCGCGCCCACCTTGCGTTCGTTCGTGGCGCATTTGAGGGCCGACCCACGCTTCCAAAAAAGCGACGTCGACTGGGCCCAGCGCGAGCTCGGCCGGCGCCTGCCTCCCTGAGAGCGTTCTGCATGCTGGCAAACGTCGACGTGGGCCTCTACGCCGTCCTCACATGACCAGCTCTTTCTCCACGCTCCCCCTCGCCCCTGCGCTCGCCCAGGCCCTTGAGGTGTTGGGTTTCGCGACTATGACGCCGGTGCAGAAGCACGCCCTTCCGAGCCTGCTCGCCGGCAGAGACGTGACCGCTCAGGCCCGCACCGGCAGCGGCAAGACCGTGGCCTTTGGCCTGGCGCTCCTGGCCCGCGTCGACGTCGCCCACGCCCGTACGCAAGTGCTGGTGCTCTGTCCGACGCGTGAGTTGGCCGATCAGGTCAGCACCGAGATCAGACGCCTGGCCCGCTTCGTCGCCAACTTGCGGGTCGTGACCTTGTGCGGGGGTGTGCCCGTGCGGACGCAGACGCCGTCGCTGCAGTCGCCGCCCCACGTCGTCGTCGGCACGCCGGGCCGCATCCTCGATCATCTCGAGCGCGAGACCATCGATCTCGGCGGCCTGAAGGTGCTGGTGCTCGACGAGGCCGATCGCATGCTCGACATGGGCTTCCTCGAGTCCATCACTGACGTCGTCGCCCAGGCGCCGGCGACGCGGCAGACACTGCTCTTTTCGGCGACCTATCCCGACGAAATTCGGGCCCTAAGCCGCCGGCTTCAGCGCGATCCTGTCGATGTCACCGTCGACAACGTCGTGAGCGCCGCCGACATCGAGGAGCTCTTTTTCGAGGTCGAACCAGGCCGCAAGCTCGACGCCCTCGCGGCCTTGCTCCTTGAGCACCGCCCCGATTCCGCCTTGGTGTTTTGTCACACGCGCAACGACGTCCGCGACGTCACTGCCCGCCTGCAGCAGCGGGGCTTTTCGGTTTTGGCGCTGCATGGCGAGCTCGAGCAGCGCGAGCGTGACGAGGTGCTGCTGCAGTTCGCGAACAAAAGCTGCGCGGTGCTCGTCGCCACCGACGTCGCCGCTCGGGGTCTCGACATCAAGGGATTGGCAGCCGTGGTGTCTTGGGAGCTGCCGACCGATCCCGACGTCCATGTGCATCGCATCGGTCGCACGGGGCGCGCCGGCCACCCAGGAATCGCCCTCGCGCTCTGCTCTGCGCGAGAGCGTGAGCGCATTGCCGGCCTCGCGCGCGTTGGCCCCCTGCGATGGGGTCAGCTGCCGACGCCGGCACCGCAGGCGACGCCGCTGCCGCCGCCGATGACGACGTTGATGATCGAGGGAGGGCGCCAAGACAAACTGCGCGCCGGCGATGTGCTGGGCGCGCTGACGGGTGCGGCGGGCCTGCCGGGAAACGCCGTCGGCAAGATCGACATCACGGCCCGCCACAGCTACGTCGCCGTCAGCAGCGCGTGCGCCACGCTCGCTCTTGACGGTCTGCGCGCGGGCAAGATCAAGGGCAAGGCCTTCCGCGTCTGGCGGCTGGGGAGGCCGGCATGAGCAAGCCCGCGCCGCCGTCGCCACAGTCGAAGAACCAACTGCACGGCGTCACCCTCGAGGCCATGCTGAGCGATCTCGTCGCTTTCTTTGGTTGGCCCGAGCTCGGCCAGCGCGTGCCCCTCCGCTGCTTCAACAGCGATCCGAGCATCGCCTCGAGCCTCAAGTTCCTGCGCAAGACGCCCTGGGCGCGCGAGAAGGTCGAAGGGCTCTACCTCTTCGTGCAGCGCGAACGGGGCCGTCGAAAACGTCGCAGCCAGGCGGCGCCAGAGCAGTGATTCGTCGTCGTCAGGGCGTGCCTCCCACACTCGCAACGGCACGGGGCCTCCCGTGACGCAGTCGCGACGATCTGCTGGCTTTTGTCGACGAGACGCTCGCTGCCGCGCGGGTAAGCTGCGCGCATGAGCCTGGTTGCGTCGGTCTGCCCTCGTTGTTCTCGCCCCGTCTCATCGGCGGAGTGCAGCGCGTGCGGCCACCCGGGCGTCGATGCGCCCCCAGAAGAACTGCGCCGGCAGCACCTCTTCTTCGCCCACGAGGTCGAGAAGATTCTGGCGGCCCCGGATCCCCTGCAAAGCCTGCGGACCGAGCATGAGCAAGTCCTCGCGCGCCTGGCTCAACCCGCTGTCCTCGCCAGCGAAGCCCCGGCGCCGTCGTCGCCGACCCGGGCCCCGGCGGTGCCCGCTGCCGTTGTCGCCCCGGCGCCAACCGCCGTCGCCACCGTCGTCGCGGCCCCGGCGTCCCCTGCTGGGCCGGCGGATCGTCGGGCTCGCCCAGTGCCACGTCCAAGACCGGGGCCGCGTCCTCTGCCTCCTCCGCCGGTGTTCGATCCCGTCGCCGCCCGGGCCCAGTTGGAGCGGCGCCTCGAGCTCGGCGGCTGGTTCACGGGGGCCGTCTTTGCCGTCGGCGGATCGCTCTGGGGCACCAACTTGTTCTGGGGCGACATCCCCGCGGCCCTGCGCCCCGCCGTCGTCGGCATGGGCCTCGCCGTGTTCGCCGCAGCCTTCATTGCCGTGGGCGCGGTGCTGGCCGTGCGTCACGCGGCCTCGGTGGCGGGGCGCGTGTTGGGCTTGGTGGGTCGGCTGATCGCAGTCTCGTCGGTCTTCCCCCTCGGACTGTTGTGGAAGGAAGCCGGATCCATCGCCCTCGTAGTCGACGTCGTCGTCGTCGCTGCTCTTTGGGCCGCCATGCGCTTCGGCGCCCGCAAGGCACAGGCCGGCGCCGCTGAACCCGCCATCGGCACCGTGCTTTTCTTGGTCGGCTTCGCCATCGCCGTCGCCGCGCCCGCTGGAGAAATCTGGGCCTTCGTCGTCGGTGGCCTGGCCCTAGGCTTGTTGCGCGCGAGCATTTCTCGGCGCACCGATGATGCCCTCGCTGGTCGTCCCACTTGGGTGAACGACATCAGCGCCCTGGCTCTTTGCGCTGCGGCTTTGGTTTCGGATCGTGCGGGCTTCGAAGGAGCAGGGAGCACTGTCGGCGTCGCGCTCTTCGCCTGCTTCGCTGACACGGTCGCGCGCCTCTTCGAGCAGCGACCCGGCCTCTTCGGTGTGCGCATGTTGGTGCGCTGGAGCGTCGCCATCGTCGTCGTCGTGCTGGCCTGCGTGGCCGTGGAAGCCAGCCTCGATCACGAAGAAGGCCTGGGCTTCGCCGCCGTCGTCTTGTTCCTGGCCGCCTCTTGGTTCGCTGTGCCCGAGGCCTTGGGTCTGCCGCGCGCCTTCCGCTGCTTGTTCGCTGCCGGTGCTGCGCTCGCTGCGGGTTTTCTCACGGCGGCCGTGCAACTCGCAGGAGGAATCGAATTCGACGATATCGGCGTCCTTGCCGTGTTCGTCGGCGTGCTTGCGCTCTTTGCCGCCACGACGCGGGAACGGCGAGCGCCGCACTTGGGACTGGGCGAGAAGCTGGCCACGCTGACGCTCTTCTTGATCGCGCTGCCCGTCGCAGCCGGAGCCGGCGACGACGTCGGCGCTGTCCCGGCGGTGCTCGTCGTGCTCGCGCTCTACGTCAGCGATCGCCGCGCGGAGCGATCGGTGTGGTGGTGCTTGCTCGCCGTCTCGGTGCTGCTCACAGCCTTGGGCAAAGCCTTGGGTGCGACGACGCTGAGCGAGGGCGTTCAGGGCACGCTGGGGGTCAGCCTCCTGGCGCTCGTCGTCGTCGCCGGCCTCGTGGTGCGGAGCAAGCGACCGACTTGGCCCGTGATCGCCGGCATCAGCGCCGCGCTCCTGTTCGTCTTGGGCTTTGGTGCAGGCGCGGTGGCCAAGGGCCTCGACGGCGAACCCCTGTGGGCGGTGGCCTGGATCGCGGCGTTGACCCTGCTGGTCTGCGCCGAATTGGTGCGCTCCGTCGACCTCGCTGGCTGGGGGGCTTTGGTGCTGGCCCCTCTTGGCGTCTGGGAGCTGCACCACGCTTTTCAGCTCGGGCCGTGGTTGGCTGGCGCCGTCGTCGTCGTCGTCATCGCCCTGCTCAGCTTCGCACCCCAGCTGCCCCCGCCGGTGCCGGCCCTCCGATCGCGACGATTGCTCGCGCACTCTTTGACGTGGTGGGGGCGCTCTTCACGCGCTCGCGCCCTGGCTCTTTTCCGCGTCGCAGCTGTAGGTGCGGTGGGCGTCGCCGTCACAGGCCTTGCGGGTCGCATCAGTGCTGTCGACGTCGTCGGCGTGCTGCCGGGCATGGCCCTCGCGGTGCTGTTGTTGGCAGCGCGGGCTCCGACGAGTGGCATGCTGGCGGCCCTGGGGCTGGCGCTGGCGTTGGCTGTGGGCGACCTGGCGAGCGCCCGCGTCGTCGACGACGTCGTTGTCGGCGGCTTGGCCGCGTTGGCCGCGCTGGTTTGTTTCGCCTTGATCGCCGCTGTGCTGCGCGCCGCGGCGGTGCGTTTGCCCGTGATCACGAGGCTGGTGCGACGCCGGGGACGGCGGGTCAGCGCGCGCGATCCCTTGTGGGGCACCGTCGCCGCCGCCGGGGTCACCGCTGCCCTCGCCGCAGCCGTCGGCGTGCTGCTGGTGGCCGATCGGAGCGCCGACGACGCCGTCGGGTTCGCAATGCTCCTGGGCCTGCTGGCGGGCCTGCACGCCTGGGCGTTGTTTGCCGCTCGGGCCGTGCAACCCCTGGTCTCTCTGGGCGCGATCTCCTTCGCCGCCGTGCCCGCGTTCGGCTTCGCGCGAGCGCTGGGCCACGACCAAGATACCGTCGCGTTGGGCTTCGCCCTCGCTCTCGTCGTCGTCCTCGTCCTCTACGCCGTCGTTGCGCGCTTGCTCTACAGCAGACGATCGTGGGGCGCCCGGCCTTGGTGGTTGCTTGAGCGTTGGCCGCGGCCCGTGACGTTTCGTGCCGTGTCCCTGAGCGGATTGGCGGCGGTGGCGTCGACGTTGGCGGGCTTTGGCCTGTTGGTGCGCGTGCTGGGCACCACCGGCACTCCCTTGGCCGAGCGCCTCGGACCCGTCGTCGTCGTCGTCGTCGTCGCCCTGCTTCTGGCTGCTCTGATTGCCCTGCGCACCCGCCGCACTCTCGGTGCTGGGCTGGTGGTGTTGGCCATCTGTGGCCTCGCCGGCGGCGCTTTCGACATGACCGCCCATGCTGCTTTGTGGCTGCCGAAGTCCCACGGCCTGGGGGAGGCAAGCGGTGGGCTCGGCATCGTGGCGATCATCTTGTTGCTGAACCGACGACGTGGACGGCGGCTGTTGGTCGCTGCTCGTCTGGCGCTGCCGCGGGTGGCCCGCGCCGGCATGGTGAACGCGCTCGTCGTCGCTGCGCCCTTGTTGGTGGGCCTCGCGCTCTTGCTGTCGATGGGCGACGCGCCGACGCTGCACGCCCCCGAGATGTGGTTGGCCAGCCTGGCGTTGGTGCTGCTCGTCGCCGTCGAGCCGCGACCCGCGCTGGGATGGTTGGGAGCGAGCGGCGTGCTGCTGGTGACGGCGTCGTCCCAGGCCTTGTTGGTGCGTGGCGAGGTGCTGACGACGTCGGCGGCTCCGTGGTGGCTGGCGGGGATGATGGCGGCGTGTCTCGCGCTGCAGAGCTTTGTCGCCAAGGTGTGGGCCAACAGGCTCGTCGTCGGCTTTCACAAGGAGCGCGCTGCTCACCTGCCCGCCGTCGCTGCGGCTCTGCGTCGGAGTGCGGAGGGTGCGGCCTTCATCCTGCTCGTCGGCCTGCTCTGGCTGACCATCGTCGACGAACAGCCGACGTCGGCGGCCCTGATGTCGACGTGGATCGGCATGGGCCTCGCCGTCGTGCTCTTCTCGCGCGTCGCGCAGGCCCAGGAGCAAACCGTGCTCGCGGCCTTCGCGCAGGGCATCGCGCTCTCCGTGTACGTCGACGTCCGGCGCCGCACACCTTGGCTCGACGACCTCCCCGGCGCCGACGCGGTCTTCTTGTTGGCGGCGGCGGTGGCCTTCCTTGCCTTGCGCGCGCTGGCTCGATCGAGGGACGCCGGGTCCTCGGTGGCCAGGGCAGCGGAGGCCTACGCCGTCACCTTGCCCCTTTTGGCCGCGGCCCTCGGGCCCTCGTCGGGGGCGCGGGCGCTGATCTTGATGGTCGGCGGCGGCCTCTACGCCGTCTTGGCCCGATCGCGGCGCCTGGCCCGCTACGAGCTCGCTGCTGGGGCTGCGCTTGTGGCGGCCTGCATGCTGGCCCTGGTGCACGCTGGCGTCCGAGCGCCCGAGTCCTACCTCTTGCCCGTGGCCTTCGTCGGCACCTTCCTCGCTCGACGTCATCGCCGCCTGCTCGGCCCCAGCGGCCGATCCTTGGCCGTCATGAGCCATGTGCCGCTCTACTGCACAGCAGCGTGGTCGGCCTTGCGCACCGAGACCTTCGGATCGTTCGCCGTCGGCATCGGCGTCACCACCATGGGCGTCGTCTACGCGATGCGAGTACGCGACCGGCGCTCGCTCTATGCGGCGGCGTCGGCGGCGCTGGTCCTCGTCGGCGGTCGCCTGATTCTCGCCGGCCTCGACAACGCCGTGTTGGGCACGCTGCTCCTCGCCGGGGTGGGCATCGCGTTGTTGGCGGGAATGACCGTCTTCACCATCAAGCGCGACGTCGCTGCCGCCGCACTGAAGGGAGCTTCGTCGCGGCTCGATCACTGGAACGACGACGACTGATCCCGGCTCCCTTCGTTGGCGCTGAGCACTTGCTGGCAGGCAACAGCCGCGCCATCGTCGTCGTCGATGACCCCATTGGATGGCTTTGCTCTGCTGCTCGGGTCCGTGGCCGCAGCCCTCGCGGTGCACGAAGCCGGACACGCGTTGGCCGCCAAGGCCCTCGGTGGTCAGAGGTTGCGGCTCGTGTTGGGTTGGCCAGCCGTGCGCGTCGAGGTCGATCTGCCTCGTGGCCGAGAAATCGAGGCCGTGTTCTTGGTGGCCGGCGGAATGGCAAACCTGGGCGCCGCTGGTTCCCTCTGGCAAACGACGTCGTGGGCCTTCCATCTCGCGGCGGGCGTTCAATTGCTGAGCGTCGTCGTCAATCTCTTGCCCTTTGGCACCAGTGACGGTGCGCGCCTGCTCGCGCTGTGGCGGCACCGCGCCTGATCGCGTCAGTTGAAGGTCGGTCGCTCGGCGGTCACGAAGCTGCCCAACACGTCAACGACGGCCATGGGATCGCCGTCTTCGGATGCGACGTCTTCGGCCATCTTGCTGGCCCGCCCCAAGATGACGGCGTCACCGCTGGGAATGGGAATGCTGGCGAAAGCCGCAGACACGCGGCGGCCGGTGGTGGCGGCGTCGACGTCGGCCCCCTCGACCGTGGTCTCGATCAAGCGGATGTCGCGCCCCTTGTGCTCGGGGTCGAGGCGCCCGCGGAAGATGACGAGGCGGCCGGCGACTTTGTCGGGCTCCGCCGAGATCTGCTCGAGGGTGTGCACGTCGATTCCAATCTTGGCGCAGCTCTTCACGTCGCCTTCGACGTCGCCAGCGCGGGCGGCGACGATGCGGGCGCACCAAGTGAGCGCCTCGGGCAGGTTGTGGAGGTCGGGTGTCCACGGCGCGTCGACGAGGGCGCTGATCTTCTTGAAGTCGCCCCGCGCGATGCAGGCGCCGAGGAGCTTCAAGGCCCGTTCACGGTTCTGAGCATTGATCCGGCGGGCCTCCGCCTCGCAGGCACCATCGGTGGGGAAGCCGGCGGCGTACTCGGTCGCCGTCTTTGGCTTGGGGGCTTCGAGCTTTTGGATCTGGGCCTTTTCGACGGGCGTCTCTTCGCCCCAGCGGACCGTGGGCTCGCTGGCACAGGCAGGCAGCAGCAGGGCGGCGACGACGACGAGCGGGCGCATGGCCTTGCATAGCGCAGCCCAGCTTTTCAGCACACCTCTGGGGCGCCAGCGCCAGAAGCAATGCAGCCCACGGGCGCGTCTGCGCCTGAAGCAAAAGAGCACTTCCGCGGCATCCCGCCGCCGCACTTGCGGGCAGGGCGCTGGTTCGGCGTAGGCTGCGCCCGCTCCGCCCCCCCTACCCCCGAGGGATCACCGTGACCACAGCTGCTGCCAATCCTTTGCGCCAAGGTCTCGCCGAAGACCGTCTGCCCGAGCCCTGCACCGTCGTCATTTTTGGCGCTTCCGGTGACCTCACCAAGCGCAAGCTCGTACCAGCGCTCTACACGCTGATGGCCGAGCGCCTTCTCCCAGCGACCTTCTCGGTCGTCGGCTTCGCACGCAAGGCGGTCACCGACGACGCCTTCCGTCAGGAGATGAAGGAGTGGTGCGGCAAGTTCGCGCGCCACAAGCCCACCGATGAGCTCTGGAACCAGTTCCAGAAGGGCGTGTACTTTCACACCGGCGACTACGACAATCCCGAGTCTTACAAGGCACTGAAAGTGCGGCTCGACCAGATTGACAAGGAGCGAGGAATTCCCGGCAATCGGGTGTTCTACATTTCGACGCCGCCGGCGACCTTCCCCATTGCCGTCAAGCAGCTCGACGAGAACGGACTGATCAACAAGAGCACCGAGGGCCCCTTCACCCGGGTGATCATCGAGAAGCCGTTCGGCACCGACGTCGCCTCCGCCCGCGAGCTCAATGCACACTGCTTGAAGCATCTGCGCGAAGAGCAAATCTATCGTATCGACCACTATCTCGGCAAAGAGACCGTCCAGAACTTGATGGTGTTCCGCTTCGCAAACGCGATGTTCGAGCCCCTGTGGAACAACCGCTTCGTCGAGCAGGTGCAGATCACCGGCGCCGAAGCTCTCGGCATCGAGGGCCGCGGCGGTTACTTCGACCACGCCGGCATCCTGCGCGACATGGTGCAGAACCATCTCTTCCAGGTGATGGCGTTGACGGCCATGGAGCCGCCGGCGTCGTTGAATGCCACCGACCTTCGCGACGAGAAGGTCAAAGTGCTCAAGGCCCTGCGGCCCTACCCCGAGGGGCGTTTCGACGAATTCGTCGTGCGCGGCCAGTACCGCACCGGCGCCGTCGGCGGTCGGCGCATTCCGAACTACCATGAGGAAGCGGGGGTCACCGCAGGTTCGACGACGGAGACCTACGTCGCCCTCAAGATGTTCATCGACAACTGGCGCTGGGCGGGGGTGCCTTTCTACCTCCGCTCGGGCAAAGCGATGGCCAAGAAGGTCACCGAGGTGGCCTTGATCTTCAAGGACGCCCCGCACCGTTTGTTCGGTGAGAAGTCGTCGACGGAGCCCAACGTGCTCTCGATCCGCATCCAACCCGACGAAGGCATCTCGGTTCGCTTTGGCTCCAAGGTTCCGGGCAACACCCTCGACATCAACCCGGTGAACATGGAGTTCCGCTACGGCACCTCCTTCGGCACCGAACCGCCCGAGGCCTACGAGCGCTTGCAGCTGGATTGCATGCTGGGCGATCAGGCGCTGTACACCCGCGCCGACGAGGTCGACGCCAGCTGGCGCTTCATCAGCCGCATCCACGAGGAGTGGGCGCGCAGCTTCGCCAAGGGCATCCCCAGCTACGAGGCAGGCACCTGGGGCCCCGACGAATCCGACGCGATGCTCCGCCGCGCCAACCACGCCTGGCGACGGCTCTGAGCCTTCGCTCAAGCGGTGGATCGTCCATCGCGCGGACCTGACAGCGGGGTCGCTTCCCCTTGAAGCGACCCCGCCTTCCCACGACGTTTCAGCGCCTGCCCTGAACCACACTGCGACAACGAGGAAGCCATGGCCACCGCAGGAACCAGCATCAAGGCCCCGATGGGTGGGCCCCAGCCTGAAGGCACCCCCCTGGCGGGCTACGCGGTCTCCGTCGACGTCGGCGGCATCGAAAAGGAGCTGGCGGCGCTGTGGCGTACGCAGTCGAAGGAGAAGTCGGCTGCTCTGACCCGGGCCTGCGCCTGGAACCTCGTCGTCTACTGCAGCGACGACGGCGCCATGACGAAGGCCAAGCTCACCGCCGACGCCCTCGTTCACGCTGTGCCCACCCGCACCATCTTGGTCTTGAACCACCCCTACGCGACCTCCGGGCCCGAGCTCGAGGCCTGGGTGTCCGCCAACTGCCACGTCGGCGCCGGCGGCGGAAAGCTGCTGTGCACCGAAGAGATCCACATCGAGAGCCGCGCCAAGGGCAGCGAATTGGTGCCTTCGCTGTTGCGCGCGCTCGTGGTGCCCGACGTGCCCACCGCGCTGTGGTGGGCGGGCCCGCCGCCCGACAATGCCTCGGCGGTGCGCGTGCTGGTCTCGGGCGTCGATCGCCTCATCGTCGACAGCATGCAGGCACCGGGGGGCTCACTGTCCAAGCTTGCCCACGTCGGCGGATTGCTCGACGGCTTGGTGCTGGTCGATTTGAATTGGCTGCGGACGGCGACGCTGCGCTCTCTGCTCGCGTCGATGTTCGATCCGCCCGTGGGTGCTGAAGCGCTGTTCAAGATGCGACACATGCGCCTCGAGGTCACCGAAGCCGGTCTTCCCGCTGCCAAGCTCATGCTCGGCTGGTTGATCAGCCGCTTGAAGTGGACGGTCTCGGAGCGCCTGCCGTCGTCGTCGGTCGCTGGGGCATCGTGGCGCCTGCGTTCGCGCGACGACACGGGGCTCGGCATCGACATCGCCATCGTCACCGGCAGCCCCCGCGCGAGCGGCCTGCACTCGATGCACTTCGACACCGACGATGGTCGTCGTTTCGGGTTCACCTCGCGGGAGCGGGAGGTCGTCGACGTCGTCGGCGCCCGGGGCACCCGTGAGCTGAGCGCCGGCGAGCCTCCGATCGAGCAGCTGCTGGTGGCCGCCCTCGGAGCACGCGGACGCGATCGCCTCTACGCCGTCGCCCTGCACCGGGCGATGGAGCTCGAGCGCTGAGCGGCGCCGATGTTTGCGCCGTTGGCACGGCTCAAAGTGCCGATGTTTGAGCCGTTGGCACGGCTCAAAGTGGCTTCCTGCGTTTGCGCTGTGCCAACGGCGCAAACGCGCCTTCTGGCTCGCAGAGGGTAGATTCCAGACCGCAATGGCGACGAAGAAGCAGAAGCAGCCGGCGGCGCAGGCCCCGTGGACGTGGCGGGCCTCCCTCGTGGTCGTCTTCGTCGTCGTCGCCGGAGTGGGTGCCGGTGCAGCGCTGACCTCGCTGCTGCCCGAGGGCGGGCTCTTTGCCGGCGATCGCGCGCGCTTCCATTTGCAGCTCGACAGCGCCGAGGGCTTGCGGGAGGCCGCCGAGATCGCCGGCGACGCGGGCCTGGGCGACGTCTCTGCCCTCGCGCGGGTGCTCCTGTGGCGCGAGCACGGGGCCGATGATGGGGAGCGTGCTGCAGCCGAGAAGCTGCTGCAGAAGGCGCCGCCGTCGACGCGGACGTCGCCCGAGGGCCTCTACGCCCGCACCTTGCTCGCCGCGCTGCCCCAAACGCTGTCGCCCTTGGCAGACCCCCGCCTTGACGACGAGCTGAAGGTCGCTCCGGCTTCGGCCTTGGTGTTTCTCGCCCGGGCCCTGCGCTGCCCAGACCCCGTCGAGCGCCGGGGCCTCGTCGAACGCGCGGCCCTTGGGCGCAATCCAACGCGACACGCGACCCACCAGCTCGCTCGCACCGCCTTGGCCGCCGGCGACGTCGCCGGCGCACGGGCAGCCCTTGATCGCCTCTTTCGCCTGGATGCCAAGCACGCTGCTGGTGCCATCACCGCGCTCGTCGCCTCGATCATCGAAGACGCGAACGGGGTCCCCGAACCACGACGCCCGGTGCGCGAAAAAAACGAAGGCGCCCCGCGTCCCGGGCAGAAGGCTGCGTTGTCGTCGGACGAATCCCGCGCCGTCGACTTGCTCGACGAGGGGCTCGACGACCTCGACGAAGATCAGCTCGCGATCACCTTGTTGGCCGTGGGGCTGACCCGAGACGGCGAGGTCGACAAGGAACTGCTCGAACGCGCGATGCAGGCCGCCCCCCACTCGAGCCACAACGCCCGACAGCTGCTCGAGATCTTCATCAGCGATGCCAACGCCGACGCCGCCGACGCCGTCGTCAAAGGCTTGAAGTCCGTCGAGTCCGTCGGCCTACTGGTGGATGTGTCCCGCGCGCGCTTCTTGCGGGCGGTCCCCGAGGACGAACGGCGGGCAGCGCGCAGCAAGCCCCGGTCGACGTCGGCGCGTGGATTTCAGCTCCCGCTGGGCCTGCTGGGGTTCTCCTTCTCGCACCCCGTGGACAGCGGGGACGGCGACGTCGTCGATGTCGTCGACTTGGGTTTGCCCTGGACCGCGGCACCCGACCCGAGCTTTTTTCCCGAGCGCCGCGTCCGCCAGCTGGTTGCGGGGCTCGAAAACGCCAGCGCGCGCGACAAGCTGGACGGGCGCCTGGCCGTCGTCGAGAAGCTGGGTCTTGCTGAGCGAGCTTCGGCCCGTGGCGATCTGGCCACCGCCCTCACGCTGCTGCAGCAAGCCCGCGATTCTGTCGGCGCCGACGCCGACGTCGCCCTCGTCGATGCGGCCCTGCGCGCCCAACAACACGACATCATCGGTGTGAAAGCGGCTCTCGACGCCGCTGTCGCCGCCGCCCCCCAAGATGCCCGCGTGCTGCTGCTCGCGGCACGGCGCTACATCGAAATCGACAACGTCGCCGGCGCCAAGAAGAGCCTGGGGGCCTTCAAGCGCCTCGGCCTCAGATCCGGCCCCGCGTCGGCGGTGGAGGCCATGATCGAGGCCCGCGAGGGGGATCTCCCGCAGGCTCGCACCGCGCTCGCGGAGGCCAAGAAATGGAGCGGCGACGACGACGTCCTCACGCTGCGCGCCAGCGTGCTCGTGTGCCGCACCCTTGACCCTGTCGAGGCCCGCCGGGCAGCGGATCGTCTCTTGACCTTCAACGACACCGGGGGCGACGACGTCGTGCAGGTCTGGATCGCCGAAGCCGCCAACCGCAAAGGGGACCAGCCGCGGGCCGAAGTCGCCTTGCGCGCGATCATCGACGTCAAACCCTGGATCGGCGAGGCCCACCTGTTCTACGCCCAGTCCATCGCCTTCAATCCGGCCCGCAAGAAAGAGGCTTTTGCCGAGGCGCTGAAGGCCCTCGACAAGATCGATCGGGGGCCCCTCGTCGACGAAGCCAAACGCCTCGCGCTGCAGCTGAAGAAGAAATGACCGCAGATCGCTGTTGGTCCGGGCGCCAGATCCATAGCTTCGATCATTTCCAGTGATCACCCTCCTCTCGCTCTGCGCACTCATCGTCGCTATCGCGCGTGGCCGTGTCGCGACCAGGGCACGCTGGCCCTTCGTCGTCGTCGGCGCGCTCCTGATCGTCGTCGCCATCGTTGCTGCTCCCACGGGGCTCGTGCTGCAAAAGACCCTTGGCCGGGCGGTGCTGCCGCTGGGGCTGTGCTGGCTCGGGCTCTTGTCGACGGCGACGCTGCGACTCTTTCGCGATGACAATGCCGGCGCCCGCAAGGCGGCGGTGCTGGCGGCGGTGTTGACGCTGCTCGGCAATGAGCCCCTGGGCCAAGCGATGATCGATGTGCTCGAAGCGCCCTTCCAGGCCGATCCGATGTCAGCGGGATCCTTCGACGCCGTCATCGTCCTGGGCGGCGGCGCCCAACAGGGCCCCGGCAACGTCGAGCTCGGACCCTGCGGCGACCGCATCTTTTTGGGCGCGCGGCTGTTCCACTCTCGACAGACGCCGCTGCTGGTCACCACGGGCACGCCCATCGAGGGATTCCAGCTGGCCTACGACCACCCCTTCGACAGCCTGGGAGCGACCACGCAGCTCTGGCGCGACGTCGGCGTCGACCCGGCGGCCATCGTCACCGTGACCGGCACGCGCAACACGAGCGAGGAGGCCCAGCGCGCCGCCCAGCTGATCAAAGCACGGGGCTGGAAGCGCGTGGGATTGGTGACCTCGGCTTGGCACCTCCGACGGGCGCTGCGCCTCTTTGCTCGCGCGGGCGCCGACGTCGTCCCCCTCGCGGCGGATCACCGTGGAGCCGCGACCTGGGAGGGGCTGTTCAGCGTGGTGCCCACCGGTAACGGCGCGTATTTGCAGCAGAAAGCAATGTGGGAATGGATCGGCGCCGCCGTCGGTCGCTAGGGCTTGGCCGCGTTTTCTGCGCTCGCTTTGGGTGGCTTCTTGCGGAGGCGGCCGTGGGCGCACGAACGCAGCAGACGACGTCGTCGTAGGCGTGTACCCAGGTGCTGCCATGTCACCGTGCAAGCTCCTGCTGGCCACCGTGGGCGTCGGCGTCGTCGTCGCCCTGTGCGCGTCGTCGTCGTCGTCGGCGGCCCAGGTCATCGAGCACGATTTCGTCGGTGCCGAGCGCTGCAAGTCCTGTCACGAAGCCGAGTTCGCCGCCTGGCAGATCTCGCCCCATGCCAAGGCACTCGAGGTGTTGTCGCCGAAGGAGCAGAAGGACCCGCGTTGCCTGCAGTGTCACACGCTGGTGCCCACCGACACGCAGCAGTCCCTGGGCGGCGTGCAGTGCGAGAGCTGTCACGGCCCCGGGCGCCATTACACCCCCGAATGGGTCATGCGCGACGCTGAGCTCGCCGGGCTTTTGAACCTCGTCGCCAAAGTCGACGCCAACGCCTGCGCCCGCTGCCACAGCGATTCGCCCTCGCTGCGGCCTTTCGACTTCGCCAGCAGCCGCGTTCTGATCAAGCACTGGAAAGACTGACTCGCTAGCCTGGGGCAACCCCGGGCCCTGAAGGACCTCGTCGACGATGATCAGCCTGGACCCCACCCTTGCACAGCGCGAAGAGCTCGATCCTGAGGGCTTGAGCGCCGACGCCAGCTTCCAGCGCCCGACGTCGCTGATGGGCCACCTCTACGCCGGCCTCTGGGGCTTCATGTGCTCGCTGCCGCGGGCCATGGGACTGCTGCTGGCGCTCGGTGTCTCCTGCTTCATCGGCATGTTCTTCGACCAGACCCTGTCGTACGAAGAGCACGCTGCCCAATGGGCCCAACAGGCCTGGAAGCTCAAGCTCTTCACCTTCCTCGAGATGAACGACGTCTTTGGCTCTTGGTGGTTCGTCCTCATCATCGGCTACCTGCTCATCGCCATCACGGCGTGCAGCGTCGAACGCTTCCCCAAGATTTGGCTCGACGCCCTCTTTCCCCGCAAGCACCTCGCCCAAGACCAGATTCGCGGCATCAAGCAGGTCTATCGCCAGACCCTGACGGCGGCCCAGCTCCCCAAGGCCCAGCGCGTGGTCAGGGCCATCTTTGGCAAACGCGCGATGGAGGACGTGCGCGATACGACGACGTATCACTTCTTGGAACGTCACCGCTTCGCTCGATTTGGTGTATATGTCATCCACGCAGGTTTGGTCTGTATTTTCAGCGGTGGAATCCTGGTGAATTTCACCAAGATCGACGGGATGATGATGATCAGCGAGGGCAAGAACGCCCGGCTGGTGCGCGTGTGGGGACCCGGACGCCTTCCCTACACCCACGACCTCGGCTTCGAGGTGCGCTGCGACGATTTCCGGCTCAAGACCTTCATCGACGGCGCTCCCATGGAGTTCGAGTCCGACCTCTCGGTGTGGGATCGCGACAGCCCGGTAAATCCTGTCTTGAAAAAGACCATTCAAGTCAACGATCCACTGGAATACAAAGGCTACACCTTCTACCAGGCATCGTACAATCCGATTCCAGGCGATCAACGCGTGAAGCTCGACATCGGCCCCCGCGGCGGCCAGCGGCGCACCTACGACGTCGCCATCGGCGAAAAGGTCGCCATGGAAGACGGCACCGAGTTCTTGGCCATCGAGACCATTCCCGAGATGGCCGGCCTCGGACCCGCGGTGCGCGTTCAGCAGGTGACCCCCGATCCCAGGGCACCGGGCGGCAGCAAGTCGACGTCGTTCATCGTGTTCCGCAGCTACCCGGATTTCGATCGTGAAGTGCGCCGCGGCGCCTACGACGTGCAGTTCCACGGCTTCGATCAGCTCTACGCCACCGGCATCCAGGTTGGTCGCGTGCCCTTCATCCCCTTTGTTTTCGTCGGTTTCATCATCTTGTTTGCCGGCATGTTCACGGCGTTCTTTCTCAGCCACCGCCGCTATTGGGCCCGCTTCGTCACCCTGGCCGACGGCAACATCGAGCTCGTCGTCGCCGGCGCCGCCCGTCGCCACCAGTACGCTTTCGACGAGGAGTTCGCCAAGATCCGCGAGGTGCTCGAGGCCGGCCTCGGCAAAGGTGAATCCACCGCCGACCGGGCCAGAGCGCTGCGTGAAGCCCGCAAAGCCCAGATCAAAGTGCCGATGGTTGAGCCGTTGGCACGGCCCAACACAAAGACCGAAAAAACCGCCGATACAGCGGCCACCAAAGATACGACGGAGTCGCCATGACCCTCTCGAGCACGTTCTTCTACAACCTCTGCTTCGCGGGCTACTTCGCGGGGCTGGGGCTCTTCCTGCTCCACCTGATGACCAAGAGGGCGATGATCCGGAAGGCAGCGACGTTGACGGTGGCTGCGGCCTTCCTCACCCAGGTCGGCGGCATGATCACGCGCTGGCACGAAGCCGGGCTCGTCGAGCTGGCGGCCGCCGAGCGTGCCACCGGGCTCACCCTCGTCGGAGCCCAGCGCTTCGTCGTCTACACGCAGCACCCGCCCTGGTCGAACCTCTACGAAATCCTGGTCTACATGGCGTGGGGCATCGTCTTCGTCTTCCTTGTCTCCGAAGTGAAGTTCCGCATCCGCGGTGCCGGCGTGCTGGCTCTCGCGCTGGCCCTGACCTCATTGGGTCTGGCCTCGTTGACCACCGACGCCACCATCAAGCCCCTGGTGCCCGCTCTGCAGAGCTGGTGGATCATGATTCACGTGATCAGCTCGGCCATTGGTTATGCATCGGGCACCATGGGCGCGGTGTTCAGCTTGCTCTTTTTGCTCAAGGCCAAAGAGCGAATCACGTTGTCGTCGTTGGCGGCGGGCACCCTCGTCGTCAATGTCTTGCTCTTCTTGCTGCTCGGCCGCTGGGACAAGCTCTTCACCACCGGCGTCTACAAGGTGAAGCTTCTCAAAGAGATGGGCGGCGAGCTCATCCCCGCGGGCCGCATGGTCGGCGAGAATTTCGCGCCCTTCTACGTGCCCTCGCCCTTCGTCGGCTCGCTGATGATCTCGACCATCGTCGCCTCCGTCGTCGCCATCGTGCTGCTGGCCTTGAAGCGCAAGGAGCACGACACCCCCCGCGGTCCGGCCCTGGCCGCACTTGCCATGGCCTTTGGCGCGACGACGGCGACAGTGGCCCTCATCGTCATCAACGCCTTCACGCAGACCGACATGCAGATTGCGGCGGAGACGGCGAAGACGCTGATGCCTCCTGGTCCCTGGCGCCTTGCCTTGCAGTCGGCCCAATGGGATCTCGCGCTCTTTGGCATCACCTGGGTTGCCCAGCTCATCGTCTTCTTTGCGGTGTTGAAGCCCAAAGAGATGCGTGATCTGCTGCCCGATGCTCCCCGCCTCGATCGCGCGGCCTACTACTGCATCCTCATCGCTTTCGCCTTGGTCGCCGTCGTCCTCGTCACTGGCGCGCTCTGGGCCCACTACGCCTGGGGCCGTTATTGGGGCTGGGATCCCAAAGAGACCGGCGCCCTGGTCATCTGGATTGTCTACGCCCTCTACCTGCACGCCCGCGTGACCTACGGATGGGTCGGCGTTCCCTCGGCCGTCATCGGCGTGCTGGGCTTCTTCATCATCCTGGCCGGCTTCCTCGGGGTGAACCTCGGCTGGTTCGCCGATGGCCTGCACTCCTACGGCTCTTCGTGAACGACGCCGCAGACACAGCGCCAAAGGCAGACGTTCGACCGCCGAGAGCCAAAAGGGCCTTCGTCGACGCCGCCGTCGCCGACGCGGTGTTCTTGCGTTCTTCGCCGAGCCTCGAGCTGTTGCCTCCGGTCGATGTGGAGGCGCCCGAGGTCGCGTTTTTGGGCAAGAGCAACGTCGGCAAGTCCTCGCTGCTGAACGCGCTCTTGATGCGCAAGAACCTGGTCAAGACGAGCAAGACGCCCGGGCAAACGCGCCTGCTCAACCAGTTTCGGGTGGAGCTGCAGCTGCGACGACGACGACAGGCCCTGACCCTGGTCGACCTGCCGGGCTACGGTTTTGCGAAGATGTCCAAGGTCGAGCACGCGCGCCTGGGCGTGATGCTCGAGGCCTACCTGGGGCAACGCCAAGGCCTCTCGCTGCTCGTGCACCTCTTCGACCTGCGCCACGCCCCGACGACCCAAGACGTCACCGTGTGGGACGAGCTGTCGTCGTTGGCCAGCGAGCGTGTCGTCGTCGGCACCAAATCCGATCGGGTGCCGGCGTCGAAGAAGCAGATGCACGCCAAGGTGTTGGCCAAGGCCCTGGGCATCGCCACCGACGACGTCGTCATCTTCTCGTCCGAGAGCCGCGAGGGGCGCAGCCGCTTGTGGGGGCGCATCTTGGGCGCGGTGGGCAAGCTCGAAGACGCCGACGCCGACGCCGACGCTCCTCCAAGCCCTTGATGCGGCGGCTGGGCGTCGACGACCTGCCGGCGTTGCTCGAGTTGGAGCGCGCAGCGCAAGTGCTCCCCTGGACATCGGCCGCGCTGCGAGAAGAGCTGGCCCACGTCGACGGCGAAGTGCTCGGCGTCTTTGCTCCTGCTTTGGTGGGTTACATCTCCTTGCGTCGGATTGTCGATGAGTTGTGGATTCTCAACCTGGCCACGCATCCTGATCACCGCCGCGCGGGCATCGCCTCAGGCTTGATCAGCGCGGCCAAAGATCGGGCGACGTCGTCAGCGGCGCTGTGGTTGGAGGTGCGCGAGGGCAATGCTGCCGCGAGAGCGCTCTACGAGCACCATGGCTTCAGCGTGGTAGGACGACGACCGGGCTACTACCCAGCAGTTGGACCCCAGGGAGCACGAGAGGCTGCGGTGTTGATGCGCGCCGCGAAGATCGGGAAGCGCTAGGTCGTCGGCAGCTGCTTCTCCGTCGTCGTCGACGGCATGGATTTCAGCTTGGCCATCAGGGCGCCTGGCGTGATGCCCAGCGTGCGCATCGACCACAGCAGCAGCGCCGCCGCCGCACCTTCGTCGAGCCAGCCGATGATCGGGACGACGTCGGTGGGATCCGGGACGACCATGTAGACGAGCGAGGCGGCCCCCAGCAGCACGGCGAGCTTCTTCTTCATCGAACCTCCGCAGACGCGGCTAGCATGCGCGCCCTGCTCCCTCCGACAAGTGCTCAGCGTGCCAGTCCCCGCGCCCCCAACAGGCGCTTCGCCAGCGAGGCCAGGTGCACCTCGTCGGGGCCGTCGTAGATGCGCGCTGCTCGCTCGTGGCGGAAGAACCAAGCCAGTGGGAGGTCGTCGAGCAAACCGAGGCCTCCGTGCACCTGGATGGCCCTGTCGAGCACGTCCTGCAGCGTGCGCGCGACCAGCACCTTGATCATGGCGATGTCGTCGCGGGCGGCCTTTTGGCCCTGCGTGTCGATGACCCAGGCTGTCTTGAGCACCAACCAGCGCGCCGCTTCGATTTGGATGGCGCTTTCGGCAACGTAGCGCTGCACCATCTGCTGCTGCCCCAAGGCGCGAAAGGGCGCCACGGGCCGGTCGACGGCGCGCTTCATCATGAGCTCGAAGGCGCGCTGGCAGATCCCCAGCCAACGCATGCAGTGGTGAATGCGCCCCGGACCCAAGCGCTCTTGGGCCAGCGTGAAGCCGTGCCCCTCTTGGCCCAGCAGGTGGGACAAGGGCACTTTGACGTCGACGAAGGTGACTTCGCTGTGGCTCGCCCAATCGCTGCCGGCCTCACCCATGACCGGAAGATTTCGCACCAGCGAAACCCCCGGCGTGCTCATGGGCACGAGGATCATCGAAGCGCGCTCGTGGGGTTTTCCCTCGTCGTTGGTGCTGGCCATGACGATGGCGTAGGCGGCGCCGTCGGCCCCGCTGGTGAACCACTTGTGGCCGTTGATGACCCACTGCGATCCTTCTTTGCGCGCAGTGGTCTCGAGCCAGGTCGGGTTGCTGCCGGGACGATCGGGCTCGGTCATCGCAAAGCAAGATCGAGCGGCGCCGTCGACGACGGGTTTGAGGAAACGTTCTTTTTGATCCGCGGAGCCAAAGAGGTGCAGCAGCTCGAGGTTGCCCGCGTCGGGCGGCTGAAAATTCACCGCCCAATGGCCCAGGGGACAGCCGCCGAGGGCTTCGCCGACGAAGGCCAGCTCGACGAGGCTGAGGCCCAGGCCGCCGTGCTCCTGGGGGATCTGCGGCGCCCACAGTCCACGCACTTTGGCTTGGGTGCGGGCCTGGTTCAGCACGGGCAGGCAGGATCCAAAGGGCTTCGCGAGCACCAGGGGCTCGAGCTTGAGCAATTCCTCGTCGACGAAGGCGCGATAGCGGGCCACGAGCTCCAGGGTCTTTGGCGGCGGGGCAAAATCCATCGGGACCTCAAGAAGGGGTGAGCGGCTTCGTCGTCGTCAGCGCGCGCGTGAGTGCCTGGGCGAGCACCTCGAGGCGCACGGGTTTGGTGAGGTAGCCGTCGACGCCAGCGGCGGCGCGGGCCTCTTCTTCGGGCAAGGCGTTGGCGGTCACAGCGATCAGCGCAGGGTGGGGGATGGGACCGGCGCGCACCTGCCGCGCGACCTCGAGTCCATCAATGTCGGGCATCTGCACGTCGAGCAGGACGACGTCGACGCGCCGGGTGCGCAAATGCACCAGAGCCGCAGCCCCGCCGTCGACGCACACCGGTCTGATGCCCAAGCGAGCAAGCATGAGCTCCATCACGGCGCGGTTCACGGGGTTGTCCTCGACAACGAGCACCCGCAGCGTCGCCGCACCTGGAATGTGCGGCACCTCGGAGCTGGTCGGCGTCGTCGTCGGCGGTGCGGCTGTTTCGGCGGCCTCGATGGTGAACGTGAAGCGCGCTCCCTGCCCCGGTGTGCTCTCGACCTCGATGTCACCACCGAGCAGCTGGACCAGCTCGCGCGAGATCGCCAGGCCCAGTCCGGCCCCGCCCACCCGGCGCGTCGAAGAAGCGTCTCCTTGCACGAAGGGCTGGAAGAGGCGCGTCTGCAGCTCGGCAGCGATGCCACAGCCGCTGTCGACGACGTCGAAGCGCAGCGTTCCCCCGCCCCGGTGCCGCAGGCGCACGCGCACCTCGGGCACCTCTGCCACGCCCGCTTTCAGGGCCGAGCGCTGAGCGGCCGGACGCAGGGCCGAGAATTTCACGGCGTTGCCGACGAGGTTCAAGAGCACCTGTCGCAGACGCAAGGCATCGGTGCTGACCCAGCGCGGGACGTTGTCGTCGACGTCGACGACCAGCACCAGTCCGGCCTGGGCCACTTGGGGTTGCACCAAGCGTGCGACTTCATCGAGCAGGGCGCGCGGCGCGCAGGGCCCCTGCTCGATGCGAAGGTGCCCGGCTTCGAGGCGCGCGAGATCGAGCACATCGTTGAGCACGCCGAGCAAGGCATCTGAGGAGCGCTCGATGGTGACGATCCACTCGCGCTCGTCGGCGGGGCGCTCTCGTTCGCGCATGAGGCCCGTGATGCCGACGATCGCGTGCAGCGGGGTGCGGAGCTCGTGGCTCATGTTGGCGAGGAAGGCCGTCTTGGCCCGGGCGGCGGCGGCGGCGGCGGCGCGGGCCTGAACGAGGGTGGCCTCGAGGGAGTTCTTCACCCCCCGCAGCTCGGCCGCCTCCTGCTCGGCGCGGCGGCGGGCGACCTGCAGTCGACGCAGGCTGGTCAAGAAAACGATGGTGACGACGACGAGGGCGAGGGACGACACGAAGACGACGGCGCTGGGGCTGTGGTGCTGGACCGCGGTGATGACAGCGAAGGCGGCCGCGCCCAGCCCCCCCAAGCACAGCAGCTGATCACGATCCGTCGTCGTCGTCGTCGTCGTCGCCATGGGTCACCAGGGCGGCGGCAGGCGCACGTCCCCAGAGGTGTCGAAGGCGAAGGCAGCGGCGATGCGGCGCTCCCGTCCCGGTTCGATCGTCGTCGTCACGCGGGCCAGGCCGTGGCTGTCGAGCTTGAGCTCTCCTTCGGTGCCGTGTTGGGGGGACTGCAGCACCTTCACCTGCGCCAGCTCAGACACCGGCAAACGCAAGAGCACCAACACCTGCTGCGGCGTCGTCGACGTCGACGTCACGGTCACCTCTTGCAACCAGTGCTCGATGTCTTTGCCCAGCGTTTTCTTCTCGACGATGCAGCGCTTGTTGATGCTGGCCGCGAAGCGATCGTCAGAGCCGAAGGAGAGGTCGAGGTCGTCGCCGGCGCCGGTGTAAAGGACGTCGCCCGTCCCCGTCCACGCGCCCTGGTCGACAAGGTTGACGGGCCCCGCGAGGATGGGGCCGCGCCCGCTGTTGACGAAGCTGGCGCGCACGAACACCTGCGCCGCTTTCTCGGGGATGGCGACGTGAGCCAGGGTGCAGGGGGCTTCGAACGAGGCCAGCTCGACGAGGTGAGGACGGCCGTCGTCGGGGATGTCGGCGGCGGCAACGGAGAACACCCGGGCTTCGCCGCCGTCGTCGACGCCTGGGGCGCCTCCTTGGGTGGCCGATGGAGGCACGGCTTCGGTGCGGTGCTCGACGACGATGGTCCTGCGTTCTTCGGCACTCTTTTGGCGCAGGTGCAGGCGGTCTTCGGACAGGGGCGGCAACTCGGCTCCCAAAGCTGGCCGCGCCGTCGACAAAACCAGCTTGGCGTTCTTCCAGTCTTCGCCGGTGCGGTTCCACACCGCGGCGTGGGTGAGGAAGCGGACGCTCGTGGCCTTGGCCTCCGAGCGCAGGAGGCGGGCTTCGTGGGTCGGACGCCAGGCGGCACAGGGGAGCACCGTCGAGAGCACGACGCGGCACTCGCCCCCGGTCGACGAGGCCCGCACGATCACGTCGCAGACCCGGCGCTTGCGCGTGGGCTCGGGGCGCGCGTCTTCGACGTCGATTTGTTTGAGGGCTTCTTGCACGCAGCTCAGGCCAGCGTGGGCAGCGTCGACGACGTCAGCGGCCTGCACCAGCTTTTTCTGGAAATCGGCAAAACCAGCATCGAGGCCGGTGTCGACGTCGTCGCCTCCTTCGCCTTTGCCCAGCCGCCGCGCGTTGGCGCTGGCCCACCACTGCAGGCATTGCTCGGTGGCGCGCAGCTCGTGCAGGGAGAGGTCGACGTCGTCCTGGGCCCGTTGCAGCTCGGCTTGCAAGGCTTGGCGCTCGCGGGATCGTTGGGCGCGGCGGGCCTGGATCTCGTCGAGCCCGTCGTCGACCACCTTGCGCACAATCACGACGTCGTCGATGTGTCCTGGTCCCTCGAGTCGGGCCACCAGCCGATCCTCGTCGATGAGGGGCGACAACGCGGTGAAGCGCAGCGGGTGCGCTCCCGACGTCAAAGTGATCGCGGCCGTGCGGACGACGTCGGCGCGGTCTTCGTAGATGGTGACCTGTTCCAAGCGGTGATCGAGGGTTGTCATGGGCTCACTCCCGCCGGTTGCCACCGACCAACTCGCTCTTGGCCGGCAGGGTGATGGTGTAGCTGTGTTCGACGACGGCGAGGTCGCCGGGCATGAGCGAGAGGTCGAAGCGCAGCCCGCCTTTGAGCTCCTCGTCGTTGGGCCCCTTGTCGGTGCGCACCGCTGGGGGCTTTGACGTCAAGGCTGAGACGACGACGTCTTTCTGGTTTTCCTCGACGATGGGCATGCGCTCGTAGAGCGAAAGACGCACCGGCACCTTGCGGCTCGATCGCACCTCGACGAGCACCTTCTGCTCGATCTGCGTCGTGCCTCCCATGAGCCCCTTCTCGCTTTGGTGCGTGTGGGGAGTGCGAGCCTTGATGCGCACATCGGGATCGACGCCGAGGTTGAAGGTGAGAGGCTTGCCGCCGCCGCCGCCTTCCACGCGTCCGGCGACGACGAAGGCGCCTTCTTCGTAGACCTGCACCGGTCCGGTCGGCAGGGGCTGCTGGGCCTTGAAACGACAGGCCCGCCACACATCGAGGGACTCGCGGGGCACGGCCAGGTGCAAGATGGCGGCGTCGCCCTCTTCTTCGTGGACCTCCACACGGTGATCGTTGCCATCGCCGGGGATGCTCGTTTTCGTGAGTGCCGCCGTGCCAAAGATCGCTGCGGCTCCGCCGCCGCCCACGGCGGCGGTCCCGCGGGGCAGGGGCCGTCCCAGCAGCTGACGTCGCGCCTGCTCGAGGGCAGCGATGGCCCGCCGCAACTCAGCTTTGGTTGCATCGCCCGCGGCGACGTCGGCGGCGTCGAGCAACCACTCCAGGCGCTGCAAAGGATCGAGGGGGAGCAGCAGTCCCCGCAGGTGCGTGCCTTCGTCGGCGGCGGCCATGCGCAGCGAGCTGGTGCGCAAGCGAGGGGGCAGCTCGTCGACGACGACGGGTCTGGGCGCGGGCGGCGGCAGCGGCATGGCACTCTGGTCTTTGCTGAAGAGCATCGCGCTGGGGGCGGCGGCGGCGCGCAGGGGAGAACCACCCGGTGCCGAACTGAAGGCTTGGGCTTGCGATGGCAGAGCCACCGACGCCGCCATCACCGCGCCCAAGACGCCCCCGCCCTTCCTTTTCCCCGCCAAGGGCTCGGGTTCAGCGGCCGCCCCGGTGTCGTATTTCGCGAGCGCGGCGTCGGTGTGCTCATCCAAGCTCAGGACGCCTTCTTCTTCGACTTCGGCCCGCTCGGTCCTGGCGCGGCGCCCGGTGGCTTTGGTCGCCTGGGTCGTCGTCGGTGGAGCGCTGGCGGGCCCGAGGGGAAAGCGATCCCAGCCCGAAAAGAGCCCCGGCAAATCGGAAGGCAGAGGGCGAAAGCCCTTGGCCCGCGCGGGCTGGGCGCGACCCAGGCGCCAGGAGTGCAGCACGGGCAGGGTGGTCTCTCGTCGCAGATCCGCCGTCGACACCCGCAGCTCGACGTCGTCCCAATCTTCGCCACTGGCCTGGGCGACCAACGCTCCCAACACCAGCCGGGCCCGCGTGCCTTGCTCAGTCGAGCTCAGGTGCAGCGCATAGGAAGGGACCCAGCGGGCGGCGGCGACGAAGTACTCGACCGCGATCTCGGCATCGGCGCTGGCGTCGACACCGACCCGCAATCCCCGCAGGATCCGGGGCGGCGTTTCGTCGGGGCGTACGTCGAGGGCCGCGCGTTTCTCGACGCGGGCGAGCTCCCGTGCCTGTTCATCGAGCACGCGCACTTCGCTCACCAGCTGTCGACGACGCTTGGCATTCACGGTGGAAAGGCGCAGCAGCAAGGCCGTGTCCGGCAGGCCTTCGACGTCGGCCGGAGGCAGCTCGATCCCCGCGTCGGCGTGTTGCAGCAGGGTTTTCATCACCCGCCGGCGCTGATCGTTGGCGGCGACGGCGAGCCGGGCCTCGACCAAGGCGGCAGCCCCCGCGATGGGCGCAGCGCTGGTCACGCCGATGCGGCACACTTCGTCGACGACGCCGACGGTGCATCCTCCCTCGCCGACGGGGCGCACGCGCAGGGTGTCGCTCGAAAAGAGCAGCGGCAGTCCCTCGATCAAGACCTCACGACTGCCGCCAGCGACGACGCCCCGTCGGGTGACGAGCGCGCCATTGCCATGGACGATGACCTTGGTGACGCGGGTGCTGCACGCCTTAGAGCTCATGCCCCCGCCTTAGCACGAGGCCGCAAAAGCCACGTCGCTGGGTCCTTGGCGTGACATCCCTGCTTGGGAGCAGGGCGAGCCCGCTTCCCAAACAAATGCAAAGCGCGCCTCGAGGGCGCGCTTTGTCAGACGGAGAAGCTCGGCGTCACTTGCCGGTGGTGGTCGAACGCGCCTCGGCGGTGTGATCGCGCTTCTTGCCGTTTTGGGGGCGCGTCTTGCCGTTGGTGCCCCGGTAGATCTTGCCACGACGAGAACGCAGGTCACCTTTGCCCATGAAAGCCTCCAGCCCGACTCCCGTCGAGCACGATTGTAAGAACAGGGCGTCGTTAGACCGCGGCGCCGGCCACAGCAAGCCCGCGCAGACGATCTCGTCTCACCGCGGTGGCTTCTTGCGCACCGAGATGACCTTCTCCACGCGACAGACCACGCCGCCGTCGTCGTTGGTGACTTCGGCGTGCAGCACCGGCTCGGCCCGGCCGCTGCGCTCCACTTCGGCGCGCAGCTCGGCCAGCCAGGCATCGTCGACGACGAAGTGGGCCTTCACCCTGCCGCGGCCCGGGCTGCGGAACTCGATCACGGCGCGCTTGTCCCAAACGATGAAATCGGGGCCAAGCCGCGCCATCAACAAGAGCATGAACCAGGGATCGCAGAGCGAATACAAGGAGCCGCCGAAATGGGTTCCCACCGCGTTCTTGTTCCAACGCGTGAGGCGCATGGAGACGGAGACGGAGCGAAGCTGCGGGTCGACGTCGTCGACGCGGACGCCAGCGCCCAGGTAAGGCGGGTAGAGGCTCATCAGCTTGACCGCGCGGGCAGGTCCGATGGCGTCGACAACAAGACTAAATCTGCTCATTTCGACCAATTCATAATATAATTACATACGCTCAAACTAGGCAGGCAAATTCATGACTGCGAGGCGATGGACCGGTAGACAATTCACCGACACGCGAAGCGCTGTCCGTGAATTCATTTGATGGCGAGGTGCGCCAGAGGACCCGTAAACGTAATACACCGGGTCTTCATGGGATCGCAGGGCCAGATGACGCCTTCGGTGCGGACCCAGCGCAGGGTCAACCGTGTCGTCTGCGTGAGGCCGAGCTTCTCGAGTTGGCGCCAGATCGCGAAGCAGTGGTGCGAGCCCGTCTGATCGACCGAGAGAAAGGCGCGGATGGCGCCGCCGTTGAACAAAGAGATGGCCTTTGGATCTTCGGCCGTGATCGCGAGCTCGACGGTCTGCCCGCTGTAGGCGGCGTCGACGTCGATCTGCAGGCAGATGCCCGGGAGGTCGTCGTCGGCAACGTCGGCGACGTGCGGCGCCAGACCCACCTGCACGCAGGGCACGGTGTGGCCATCGCTCTTGCAAGACACGCCCGCAGGCCCGCGGCTGCGTTCGGCGGGACGGACCGGTAGGGCGCGCAGGCGCAGCTCGCCGTCGTGAAAAGAGACCACCGTATGAAAGCGCATGAAGACGTCGTTGCCGAGCAAGCCGAAACCGTCGCCGTTGTCGATGGTCGACGACACCGCTAACACGCGACCGACGCCGAGATCTCTGGTGCCGAGATAGAGCGGGTTCATGATGAAGCGGCCGCGGGCCTCCTGTTCGCCGGCGACGCCGACGGTGGTGGCCGAGTAAGATAGGTCGGCGGGAATGCCGCCGTTGATGCCGATCGACGCCGGCACTGAGGTGTTCCAGGCGCCCGTGTCGATGAGCAGACCGAAGCGCGAGCGTCCCGACGTGCCGTTGCCACCCGGCGGTCGGCCATCGGCGGCGGCGCGCAAGAAGAGCTGTCGCTCCTCTTTCTGCAGGGACACCACCAGCTCACCGTGTTGGCGCGGGGCCTGCCCAGCCTCGAAGACGCCGACCAGGCCTTCGTCGGCGGCCAGATAGAGATCGAGATCCTGCAAGACGTCGGCGCCGATGAGGAAGAGATCCGGCGAATCTCCCAGCACGGTCACAGAGACACGGCGAAAACGATGTCGACCGATGGTCAGCTCCCCGAGCTCGAGCTTCTCGCCAAAGATGACGTCGCCGTGGGCGTCGACGGCCCGCACTGGGGCGCCCCGCGGTGTGTTGTCGTCGAGGATGCCCAAGCGCGCGGCCATTGGTTGCGACATCGTCGTGCCCATGGCGCCGGTGTCGAGCACCGCCACCGCTTGCCGGCCGTTGACCGACACATGGGTCAGCACCTGCATCGACAGCAGCGGAGCTTCGATGGGCAGCCAATCGCCGTGAGGATAGAGGCGAGGCAGGTTGCTGACGTCAGAGCCCAGGGCCGACACGTCGGGCTCGCTGCTCAAATCGGGTGCTCCCGGTGCCGGGCGGGACGGGTCGCCCAGGGGGGCGAAGCTGGCGGTGGTGCTGCGTTCGCCGCGACAGGCCCCCAGCAACAGGCACACCGCAACGACGGCTCGGCCCAAGGGCGCGCTCATGTGCCCCCCACCGACAGAGCCGCAAAGCGCACGCTCGGCACCCGCAACGAGGAGCGTTCGTCGACGTCGGCGCCTACCCGATCGAGGGCCAGCAACATCTCTCGCGCATTGCCCGCGATGGTGAGGTCTTCGACGGGAAAGGCGATGGCGCCGTCTTTGACGAAGAAACCGGCCGCGCCGCGCGAGAGGTCGCCGGTGGTGGCGTCGGCGCCGCGCCCGAGCAGCTTGGTCACCAACAGACCGTTGGCGGTGTCGCCCACAATCGCAGCGAGATCGCCACTCCCCCCCATCAGCGTCGTGTTGGTCGGGGCGGGGTGGGGCAGCGACGTCGACCCCCGCGCGGCCTGTCCTGTGTTGGGCAAGCCGAGACGAGCGGCCGAGCGGCCGTCGAGCAAGAAGCCCGTGAGGCGGCCGCCGTCGTCGACGATGACGCGTTTCTCGGCCGCCTGGCCTTCGCCGTCGAACACCCGAGAGCCAAAGCCGCCCCGCAGCAGGGGATCGTCGACGAGCACCAGACCCGCGGGCATCACCTTTGCGCCCACGGCGTCGGCGAGCCAGGATTGCTTGCGGGCCACGGCCTCGCCGCTCACCACCGCCAACACGCCGCCAAAGAAGGCGCGGGTCATGTTGGGATCGAAGATGACCGGCATCGACTGCGAGGGCACCCGACGCGCTCCCCGGCGCGCCAAGGCCCGGCGCGCAGCAAGGTCGGCGACGACGACGGCGTCTTGCACCCCCTTCATCGCGCGGGCTTGGGACCACCAGGACTCGATCTGCTTCTTGCTGCCATCTTCGACGACGGCGGAGCAGCTGAGCTGGGCGGTGGTGCCCCGCATCGAGCCCAGAAAGCCCGTCGACGTCGCCAAGGCGAAGAGCCCGCGCCGCACGCCCGCTGAAACGTCGCGCACGCCAGAGACGCCCTCGTGACCCCGTACCACCCGCTCGGTGAGCAACGCCCGCTCCACGGGCCAGGCGGGGTCGAGCAGAGCCGTGTCGTCGTCCCAGGTGCGCAGGGCCTCGCCGGCTTCGCGCACCTCGTTGGCCGTCATTTGGGCACCCGGCAACACGACATTGTGCGGCGACGACGACGACAACGCCGCGATTCCCACCGCCGTCCGGGCCAGCTCTTCAATGTCAGCGGCGGTGGTGGGAGCGTCCGACGACGTCGCCAAGCCCAGCTTGCCGTCGACGATCACGCGCAACGCTGCGGAGCGACTTTGGCTGCGGGTGACGTCTTCGACCGCGCCGTCGCGTGCAGACGCTTGCAAGCTGGCAGACAGGCCCACCGTCGCATCGCAAGCCGCGGCCCCCACCTTCCGAGCGGCGTCGACGAGGGCCATGGCCAAATCTTCAGCCCAGAGCTGATCCGCGACCCACTGATCGGCGCGCCCGCTCATCCCGTGCCCCCAATGGTGATGCCGTCGATGCGCACGGTGGGCAGGCCGACGCCGACGGGGACGCTTTGGCCATCCTTGCCGCAGGTGTAGACGCCGGGGTCGAGCTCGGCGTCGTGTCCTACGCGGGTGATGCGCGCCAAGGTCTCGGGACCGTTGCCGACGAGCGTCGCCCCCTTCACGGGCGCCGTGAGCTTGCCGTCTTCGATGAGATAGCCCTCGCGCACCTCGAAGACGAAGGAGCCGTTGGCGATGTCCACCTGACCTCCTCCGAAAGCGCGGCAGTAGAGCCCGACCTTCACGCCTTTCAGGATGTCGCCGGGGTCGTCGTGGCCGGGCAGCAAGAAAGTGTTGGTCATGCGGGGCAGGGGCGGATGACGAAAGCTCTGCCGTCGACCATTGCCGGTGCGCTCCATGCCCAGCAGATCGGCGTTGTGGCGGTCAGAGAGATAGGCCTTCAACACGCCGCGCTCGATGAGCAGGGTGCGTTCGGTCGGTGTGCCTTCGTCGTCGACGTTCAGGGAGCCCCGCTTGCCGGGCAGGGTACCGTCGTCGACGACGGAGCAGAGCTCGCTGGCCACCTTCTGGCCGATGCGCGCGGTAAACAGCGACGTCTTTTTGCGAATGAAATCGGCCTCGAGCCCGTGCCCGACCGCCTCGTGCAGCAGCACCCCCGACGACGCTGGACCCAAGACGACGACGCTGTCTCCGCGGGGTGTGGCGCGGGCGCCGATTTGCGCCACCGCCATACGCGCCGCTTCTTCGGCGTGGGCCTCGGGGGACTGGGAGCGGGCGTCGAAATGATCGAGGCCGATGCGGGATCCGCCGCCACCGGTGCCCGTGCGCCGCTGCCCCCCGTCGTCGACGACGACCTCGACGCCCAGCCGGCACAGGGCGCGCCGGTCGCTCAGCACCAGGCCTTCGGAGTTGACGATCAAGACCTCTTCGTCGACGTCGGCGTAGCTGCAGGCCACCTGCACCAAGGTGGCTCCAAAGGCCGCGATGGCGGCCCGGGCGGCGGCGTCGGCGCGGCGCACCAGGGTGGCGCGCCGCTCGAGGGGAATATCGCCTGGGGCCCGTTGGGGGTCGGCATGGCTGGGGCGTTGGCGGGGGGCGAGGGGACGCGCGATCACCACGGGTTCGTCGCCGCCGTCGATGCGGGCAGCGGCGTCGGCGCAGGCGAGCAGGGCGGCATCGGAGGTGTCGTCGGACCAGGCGTAGGTGACGGCGGCGCCCTTGATGACGCGGATGCCGACGCCGAAGTCGCAGCTGGCCTGGGCATCGCGCAATTCGCCATCGTCGAAGGCGAAGCCAGCGCTCTTGCGACGCTGGACGTAAATCTCGGCGAAGGCGCCGCCCCGGCCCAGGGCGCGACCGACCAGCCGCGACAACAGTCCTGGGTCCAAGAGCATGCTCAGAACGAGTTCTTGGTGTCGTAGGTGTTGTCGAGGCGGTGCACGCGCTGGATCGGCGGCGCCTCCGGGTAGAGAGCGCTCACGATCAACAGCGGCGTGCTGCTCTTCCAGGCAGCCTTGAAGTGGCAGCGCCAAAGGTCTTCGTTGCTGATGTCGCTCACTTCGAAGACGTAGGACTGCCCCGTCTTCAGGTGGACGCCCGCCATCAGGGCCTTGCGCTCGAACGTGTTCTCGGCGTTCTTGACTTGCTCGGGGAGCTTGTAGCGCGTGCCCTTGATGATTTCGTTGCACGCGATGCGCGCCGCGGTTTTCACCTCATATTCGTCCAGCCACGGCTTCATGAAGGTGCCGACGGCCACCACGACCACGAAGATCACGACGGCGTAAATGACTTTGGCGAGGTTGCCTTCGGCGACGTGGGTTCGGGAAGGCGCGGGCATGGGTCTCTCTCTCGGAGTCGTTGACATCGTGGGTTCCACCCGGATACCAGACTCATCAGACGGAGCGTGGCGCAGTTTGGTAGCGCACTAGACTGGGGGTCTAGGGGTCGCAGGTTCAAATCCTGTCGCTCCGACCAATCTTCTGTTGTTTGACAGTGGGTGGGAAACGGGACGCGTTGGCGTCCCGCTTTCTTTTGTCTTTGGTACGACCTCCGCGCAGGGCCCCTTTGGCACCTCTTCCCGAAACACGGCTGCCCTTGGTGATCGCGCCCCTCGAGCACTTGCCCGCCGGAGCGCTGCTGTCGACGCTGTGCGCCGCGTTGGTCGCCGTCGTCGCAGCCTGCGCCACCGTTTCCCCGCCGTCGGAGCCGCCGCTCCCGCCGGGGTACCTGGTCGCCGTGCGGCCGGGGCAGAACGCTTGGGACATCGCTGCGGAGGCCGGGCTTCCGGTCGAGGAGATCGTCGAGGTCAATGGCCTGCAGTCTGCCGACGAAGTCGCCGCCGGCCAGGTGCTCTTCATTCCGGCTGGGGCGCCTGCGCTCGGCGTGCGGTCAAGTCCGGCCCCGGTGCCCCCCGCACCGTCGGGGGGGGGCCCTTCGCTGCTGTGGCCCGTCGACGGCATCGTGTTGCGGGATTTTTCGGCGGGCAGCGCGAAGGACCGCGGCGGCTACGACGGCGTGCTCATCGCTGCGCCAGCAGGAACCCCCGTGTGCGCGGCCGCCGCCGGACAGGTGGCCTTC
Source organism: Myxococcales bacterium (assembly GCA_023248635.1). Taxonomy (GTDB): domain Bacteria; phylum Myxococcota; class UBA727; order UBA727; family VGSZ01; genus VGSZ01. The sequence goes on along the minus strand of JAHFED010000010.1, from coordinate 60,460 downwards.
GCCGGCACGCAGGACACGAGAACCGGCGTCTTCGTCGTTGTCAATCATCCAGGCGACCTGGTGACGGTCTATGCCCACCTGAAGAGCACCAGCGTCAGCGTGGGGCAGCAGCTACAGGCAGGCGACGTCGTCGGCGTGATCGGGGCTTCGGGCTTGTCTGGCGTCTCCCCTCGGTTGCAGTTCCAGGTGCGGCGGCGCAAGGCGCCCGTCGATCCGCTGCCGCTCTTGCCACCCTGAGGTCTGTCATGACGAAGATCCCGACGAAGCTCTCCGATTCTCTGCTGCGCGCGCGCGGCCTGGTGCGCGATGTCCCTGACTTCCCCAAGAAGGGCATCTTGTTTCGCGACGTGACCCCGCTGCTGCAAGACGCCGACGCCTTGAAGGAGGTGCTCGCGGCCATGGCCGAGGTGTGGCGCGGGCCTGACGGCAAAGCAGTGGTCGACGTCGTCGCCGGCATGGAGAGCCGCGGCTTTATCGTTGGCACCGGCCTCGCTTTGGCCCTCGGCACGGGCTTCATCCCGATCCGCAAGAAGGGGAAGCTCCCGTTCAAGACCGAGTCGATCGGCTACGGCCTCGAATACGGCACCGATCAGCTCGAGATTCACCTCGACGCCTGCAAGCCCGGTCAGCGGGTGTTGGTGTGCGACGACCTCATCGCCACCGGCGGCACCGCGCAGGCGACGGCGACCCTGATCGAGCGCACCGGCGGCGTCGTGGCGGGCTTCTCTTTCCTCATCGAGCTGCAGGAGCTCAAAGGCCGGGCGAAGCTCGGTGGTCGACGCACCGACGCCCTCTTTGCCTACTGACGCAAGACGGCATCAGCCTTGAGGAGGCCAGCATGCCGCAGCAACGCCTTCGTCGACGGCGGCCGACCGCGGAAGCGTTGAAACACCTCGAGGGGATGCATACCACCGCCCAGGGCCAACACCGTGTCCCTGAAGCGCGCACCGACCTCGCGAACCTGGGTGTCGTCGTCGACGCCGGCTTCTTCGAAGGCGGCGAAGGCGTCGGCCGAGAGCACCTCGGCCCATTTGTAACTGTAGTACCCAGCCGCGTAGCCGCCGGCGAAGATGTGGCTGAACGCTGCGAGAAAGCGATCCTCGGCGAGCACCGGCAGCACCGCGTTGTCGACGGCAATGGCGCGGTGCACGTCGAAGGCGCTCTGTCCTGCGGCCAAGGGCCGCTCGTGCAGGGCGAGGTCGACGGTGGCGAACAGGATCTGCCGCATCATCATCGAGGCTTGGCGGAAGGTCTTGCTGGCCTTGAGCTTGGTGAGCAGCTCCTTCGGCAAGGGCGCCCCCGTGTCCGTATGACGGGCGAAGGCGCGGAGCGTGGCGTCGTCGGTGCACCAGTTCTCCATGAATTGGCTGGGCAGCTCGACGGCGTCCCACTCGACCCCCCGGATGCCGCTGGCGTCGACGTCGTTCACGGCCGTCAGCATGTGCTGCAGGCCGTGGCCAAACTCGTGAAAGAGGGTTTCGACGTCGCGGAAGGGCAGGAGCGCCGCTTTGCCTGGCGACGGAGGCGGGGGCATGTTGCACACCAGATAGGCCACCGGCAGGCGCGAGGACGACGACGACGCTCGCCGAGCCACGCAGTCGTCCATCCAGGCCCCTCCCCGTTTGTCGGCGGGGCGCGCGTAGGGATCGAGGAAGAAGGCCGCGATGGGTTGCCCGCCGCGCAACACCCGGAAGAAGCGCACGTCGTCGTGCCAGCGGGCCGCGTTGGCAGTGTCATCGACGACGTCGATGCCGAAGAGGCGCTTGACCAGGGCGAACAAGCCCTCGAGCACTGCGGGGAACGCGAAGTAGTTGCGCAGCTCCTCTTCGGAGTAGTCGTAGCGCTCCTGCCTCAGTTTCTCGGCGTAGAAGTCGACGTCCCAGTGGCGCACCGGTCGTCCCGCGATCTGCTCGAGCTCGCGCAGCTCTTCTTTCGCGACTGGCAAGGAGACCGTGCGCAGCTCGTCGAGCAGCTGGTGCACCGCCGCCGTCGACGCAGCCATTTTGGTCGCCAGCGACAATGCCGAAAAGCCACTGAAGCCCAGTAATCGGGCTTTCTCCTGTCGCAGCTCAAGAATGCGCGCGATCAGCGGTCGATTGTCATGTTGTCCTCCGTCGAGATCGGAGGCGCGCGCGAGATAAGCGCGATAGATTTTTTCCCGCAGGTCTGCGCGTGTTCCATAGCGTAAAAATGGCTGGAACCCCGGCATGTCCAGAGTCACCTTCCACGGACCTTTTTCGGCGTCGCCCGACGTCGTGGCCATGGCCTTCCAGCTCGCGGGCAGGCCGTCGACGTCGGCAGCGTCATCGAGGGTCAAGGACCACGCCTTGGTGGCGTCGAGCACGTTGTTCGCAAAACGCGTCCCCAGCTCCGAGAGCTCTTGCTCAACAGCGTTGAAGCGCTCCTTCTCGGGGCCTTGCAAGGCGACGCCGGCCAGCCGCGCCTCGAGCAGCTTCTTGTCGACGATGCGCTGCCGGGTGGCCGTCAACGAAGCAAACGACGACGACGCTTTCACCTTGCTCAGGGCCGCAAAGAGCGCCGGCGACTGGGCCAGGGCCATCAGCGCCAAGACGACCTTGGGCTGCGCTTGCTGCTGGGCCTCGCGCAACGCCGGGCTGTTGTTGACGCCCATCAGGTGGCCGACGACGCCCCAGGCCCGCTCCAGGGGCTCGGTGATGTCGGCCACGGCTTCGACGACGTCGGCATAAGCGGGCGCCGTCGTCGTCGAAAGTTGCTTCTCGAGGCCCTGTTGCTGCGCCCTGAGATCGGAGAGGAGCTGGTCGATGGCGGGCACCACCTGCTCGGCGTCGATGGCGGCGAAGGGTGGCAGTCCGCCGTGAAGGGAAGGGTCCTGCGCGTAGGAGAGCAGGGCATTGTCGCTGGGCGCGTCGTTCATCCCGTGTTTTGAGCCATTCCACGACGTCGGCGCAAGCCAAGCGTGGCCTCAGGGCGGGCTCTGGGGCGTTGCCGCCGGCGCGGCGTCGTCGCGCGTCCACATCGAGGCGCACAGTTGCGGCGGGAGGCGGGGGGCCGCGGCGCCGTACCGGACCGTGCACGAGCCGTCGGAGGCGGGTGACAGCGACATGGGCTGCTTCAGCTTGTCGGCAAAGGCGGGGGGCGTTCGCAGCTCGCACATCTTGCAGCCATCGGGGCCGGCGGCCTTGCGAAACGCGCAGTCCTTGATCACCACCGTCGTCGGCGACGTCCTGGCCATGTCGCCCACGAGGAAGTGGAGACCGATGGGCGTGAGCAGCGTCCACAGCCGCGCGCTGGCTGCTGGAAAATGCTCGGCGAACCAAGCGCCGACGCGACAGCCGAGGCGCCCGAACAGGCCCTCGAAGTGCGCGCTCACGGCGGCCTGCTGCTGCGCCGCGGGGAGGTCGGCCCAGTGCATGGACTCCTCAATCAGACCGGCGTAGCCCGGCGCCGCCGACACCGTGCTCGGGTCGTAGTCGTGCATTGCGCTGCGGAAGCGTTTGACCAGAAAACGATCGAGCGGGGAGCCGGCGGCGGCGTCGGGTTGCGGTGCGACGGTCTGCAGTCCCGCGTCGAGGAATCCAGGCCGAGCCCCGGGGAGGACCGCCGGCTGACGCGCCGGTGTTTCGACCTGACGAACGCTGCCCGCTGCGCGCATAGAGACCCCTTGCCTTGCCGATCAGCACATCGGAGCGATGACCTTCGGGTCCGTTATCGGGTCTTGTTCCGGGGCGTTTTCGACCGGTCATCAACCGCTTGCCCGAAGCACAAGATCCGACGTGCGAACGGGGCCCCAAGACGTCGACGTCGCGCGGGCCTCAGCGCTTTTGGTGCTCGAGGAAGCGGGCAAAAAAAGGCCGAACCGCGCGCCCTGTCGACAGCGCCCTGGCCTTGCGCTCGCGCAGCACCGCAGCCTCGGGTCCATCGCCGACGACGCCGACGGTGAAGGCGATGGCTTCGTCGAAGGCACGCTCGAGCGTGGCCCCCCAGAGTTCGCCGTGCGCGTTGCCCACAGCCCGCTCATGAGATCGCACGAAGGCCGCCAACCTCTCCTCCCGGAAGCGCGCCACCAAAGCGCGGACCAGGCCGTCGTCGTCGGCGCCGTCGACGACGCTTTGCAGGGCGGCGAGTGCGCGCAGCTGGGTCGCCGCCGTCTCGTCGACCTGCGCCAACGCGTGGGCGGCGGCACGATCCGCTGGGTTGCGCACGGCCTTCACCGCGTCACTTCGAGTTGAGCTTCTGCTTCAACAGATCGCCGAAGGTGCCGAGGCCGGCGCCGACCTGGCCTTTGTCTTTCTTGTATTCGTCGACGAGGGCGCGCTCTTCGGCCTGCTCGCGTGCGGTCTTTGAGGCCTTCAGGCGCCCGCGCTCGTCGACGTCGATGATGAGGGCGCTCACCTGGCTGCCGATGGGAAAGGCCTTGGCGAGGTCAGCACCGCGGGGCGTGCCGGTCTCTGAGGCCGGCATCAACGCGGTGCCGAGCTTCTCGGCGCTGCCGGGATCGCTGCCCTCGGGGTAGCAGTTGATGAACACCCCATAGCGCTCGATGCGGTCGACGACGCCGACGACGCGGGTGCCACGTCCGAGCTTCGGCTTCGACGAAGCCTGCTGCTGGCGCTCATCGCGGTCGGGGAAGGTCTGCACCACGGGCTCGTGCCCACCACCTTCGTCACTGTGGGCCTCGCGCATGGAGAGGCTGACGCGGCGGCGGGCGAGGTCGACGTCTTTGACGCGCACCTGCACGTGCTCGTCGACCTTCAGCACATCTTCGGGATGGCGAATGCGTCGATCGCTGATCTCAGACACGTGCACCAGGCCTTCGACGCCGGGGAACACTTCGACGAAGGCGCCGAAGGGCTCGAGCCGCATCACGCGGCCGACGAACTGGGCGCCGGGGGAGAGCTCGTTCATGCGCTCGACCAAGGGGTCCTGTTGCATGGCCTTCATCGACAAGCCGATGCGCAGCTGGCCCTGGCGCTTGGGATGGGGGTCGTCTTCGATGCGGGTGATCTCGACCTTGACCATCTCGCCGACCTTGACGATCTCGTTGGGGTCGGTGACGCGGCCGTAGGCCAGCTCGGAGACGGGAACCAAGCCGTCGATGCCGCCGAGGTCGACGAAGGCGCCGAAGGGCTGGATGCGGGTGACGACGCCGTCGAGGACCAGGCCGACGGCGAGGGTCTCACGCAGCTTAGAGGCCTTCTCGGCGCGCTCTTTCTCGAGCAGGGCGCGGCGCGAGAGCACGACGTTCTTGCCGCCCTCTTTCACCTCTTTCACGAGGAAGGCGAGGGTCTTGCCAATCAAGGTTTGCGGGTCGTCGACGAAGTGAATGTCGATCTGGCCCAGGGGGCAAAAGCCGCGTGAATTTCCGGAGATGGAGATCTCGAATCCGCCCTTGTTCACGCCGGTGACGGTGCCGTCGATGGGGATGCACGAGATGCGCGCCTGCTCGAGCATGCCGACGTCGATCTGATCGCGGCCAATCTTGGGCGAGAGCAGCACCCCATCTTTGAAGGCGACGACGAAGAGGTCGATGCCGTCGCCGACGCGGATGGTCATCTCACCGCTTTTCTCGTCGAGGAATTCGGCGCGGGCGGCGTGGGCCTGCTGGGTCTTGCTCAGCTCGAAGAACACGGCGTCACTGCCGACGTGCACACAGAGGGCGTGCACCTTGTCACCGATGCGCACATCGCGTCGTTGCACGGCACCCTCGGCGGCGAGCATGGCCGCGAAATCGCCGACGTCGTCGTCGTGTTGCACCACGATGGGGGCGACGTCGGAGTAGTCGGGGCCGCGGGGCTGCGGGGGGCCGCGCTCGACCTTGCGATCACCGGGGCGGGGTTTCTTGCCGTCGCGACCCTGAGGCCGGGCCGAGCGATCGCCGCGATCGCCACGGGGCGGTCCATCACCACGGGGTGGTCCGTCGCCGCGGGGAGGACCGTCGCCGCGGGGTCCGCGGGGACGATCACCATCGTTGCGGGGCGCGGGCTCATTACGGGCCGCGCGTTCGGCGATGGTGGCGGCGTCGACGACGGGGCCGCGCTCTTGGTTTCGATCGCGGGCATCGGGGCGACCGCGCGCAAAGGCCGCGGCCGGCTCGACGACGCGAACGGCTCCGCTGGTGACGTCGACGCCTTCGGGAGCGCGAATGGCCGACTCGGGCGGGGCTTCGCGACCGCGGCGCAGGGGGCGTTGGTTGCCCGTTTTCATGGGGCCCTGGCCACGCGTCAGCAGAGCAGGATCGATGCGCCGACCGGTATCCACCGCGCCCGCCGACGAAGCTGCCGGGGCCGACGACGACGACGCCACGGCCTCGCTGCCTTCGGGCGTCTCGGGGGTGGAGGGGGTGTCGTTCTGCTCGGGGGTGTCAGACATCGGCTTGTTCTTCTTTTGGGAGGGGAAGGGGCTCGTCGCACCCGCACATGACGACGTCAACGGTCCCGCGCTTGCTGCTCAAGCGAGCCGCATCAGGATCCGGCCGCTGAGGTCGCGCACGATGGCCATGGCCTCGACCAGCCGGTGCCAGGCCGCGTCGCCATCCTCGACGCCGCTGAGGGCCCCGCTGCGGGCGAGCTTGTCCAGGCGCGCGTCTGATCGGGTGACGGCGCGCCCGCGGACGTCGTCGACGAGGGTGAGGGCTTCACGGGTGGTGTGCAGCAGGTCGAAGGCCGTACGCAGCGCGAGCGCTTCGACCGGGCGCAGGTGTCCCCGTCGGGACAAGCGGGCGAGGGCTCGTCGCGTGGAGGTCAGCAGCACGGCCGGATCGCGGGCGGCTGCGTCGAGCTGGGCCCCTTGCACGGCGAATTCGACGTCGGCGGCGCCCCCTTCACCGAGCTTGATGTCGAGACCATCCTTGGCGGCGCGCTCCTCCACCATGCGGGCGCGCATGTCGAGCAGGCGCAGACCCAATCCTGGCGGCGCCGCCCGCGACAGCGCGGTGTGGACGACGTCGACGACCCGACGGCCGAGATCGCGGTCGCCGGCCACGGGGCGCAGTCGCAGCAAGCTCTGGCGCTCCCACAGCGCGCTCTCTTGCTCGTGATAGGCGGCGAAGCGGCGCAACGACGTCGTCAACGCTCCCTGGTTGCCGCTGGGGCGCAGCCGCGTGTCGACGGGATAGAGCGCCGCGCCGTCGGTGGGCGTGGTGAGCACCCACACCACCTGCTGGGCCATGCGCACGGCCCACTCGCTGGCGGGGATCGATCGGACCCCGTCGCTGGCGTCGTCGTCGGCGGCGGCGTCGTAGATGAAGGCCAGGTCGAGATCACGAAAGAAGCCGAGCTCCCGCCCGCCCAGCGATCCCAGCGCGCACACCGAGAAACGCAGCCCAGGCACGCTCCCATGCCGACGGCGCAGTCGGGCAGCTGCGACGTCGACGGCCGCTCTGAGCAGCGCGTCGGCGAGCACCGCGAGACGGTGTTGGACATCGGCAACCCCGATGCGGCCCGCCAAGAAAGGCAGGGCGGCGCCAAACACCAGCTCCTGCTGCGTGCGAGCAAAGAAGGCCAAGCGGTCTTCGTCGTCGTCGACGTGGGTGCTGGCCAGCAGCTGATCCAGCCCGGGGAGCGAGGGACGCCGCGCGTCCAGGCCAAAGAGCAGAGCGTCGTCGACGCCCCCCCGCCGGGCCAAGCGGGCCAACGAGCGCGACAGCGGCGCCGACAACGCCATCACGCGCGCAATCACGGTGACCGCCCGGCTGTCGAGATGGGCGAGCACCGCGGGGTGCAGGCGGCTGCCGAAGATGTCGGGCAGGCGCTCGAGCGCCGTCTGGGCATCGACGCTGTGCCCGAGCTGCTCGAGGAGGCGCTCCACAAAGAGGCGGGCGGGCAGGTCGCGCAACGTCGACGGCGCCAGCATCGAACCGCGGCGTCGCTCCACCGAGCGCAGCAGCTCGAGGCTGCGCAGGCCATCGGGAAAGCCAAGCTCCGCAAGGGCCGCGCAGCGCACGCCGTCGCCGGCGGTGGGATCGAGGGCCGCCCGCACGGCGACGGGGGCCTGCGCGCGCTCCTCGCCGAGATGCCTGACGAAGGCGTCGTGCACATCCTGCTGGGCTGCAGCCAGGGCCTCGTCGAAGCGGACCGGGCGACCCGGTCGGTGCAGCGCGCGGGCGCACACGACGGCGACGCGCTCCCGTTCTGGACCGCCTGCGGGCAAGAGCTGGGTCTGTCGATCTTCACCCAGCTGCAGGCCATGCTCGACGCGACGCAAGAGCTCGTAGGCAGCCAGCAGCTTCTTCGTCGTCGTGTGCGGCAGCAGGCCGAGCTCGCCCAAAGTCAGCAACGTCGACGCGGTGTCTTTGGGTCCCTGCAGGCCCTTGAGACGGCCGCCGTGCAAAAGTTGGAGCGACTGGGCGACGAATTCGACCTCGCGTATGCCGCCGACGCCGCGCTTGACGTCCCAAGCTGCCGGTCCGTCGACGAGGTTCCGCGTGGAAGCGGCCTGCGTCACCTGCGATTTCATGGCGAAGAGCTCATCAACGACGCGGGCATCGGGGCTCTTGTTGAACACGAAAGGCGAGAGTCGCTTCACCAGCATCGAGCCCGCGCCGTCGACGTCGACCACGGGTCGCAGCCGCAGCAGGGCAGCCCGCTCCCAGGTGCGGCCAAAGCGCTCGTAATAGCTTTCGACGGCGTCGACGCTGTTGACCAGGGGCCCCTGGGTCCCCTCGGGACGCAGATCGAAGTCCACGCGAAAGCAGAAGCCGTCATCGTCGACGTCGGCCAAGATGGCCCGCAGGCGCTGGGCCCAGGCGGTGAACCACTCGTGGGCCGAGATGCCGCGATCGGAGGCGGCGTCGTCGGAGCCGTAGACGCAGACGAGGTCGACGTCGGAGGAGGGGTTGAGCTCGCGGCTGCCCAACTTGCCCAGGGCGAGCACGGACCGAGCGGGTGCGATGAGCCCGAGCTTGCGGGCGGTGTGGGCGACGGCGGCGCGATCGGCGAGCGCGATGCAGGCGTCGGCGACGTCGGACCACAAGGTGGCGGTCACGAGCGGAGACGCGCCCTGCAGCTCCTGCCAGGCGGTGTGCACGAGCACGCGCTTACGCGTGAGCCGGAGGCAGCGACGTGCAGCGGCCTCCGGGACCCGTGCGAGGCCCTTCACCGCCGGCACCCGATCGAGGAAGCGCGCCAAGCCCGGCGAGGCCTCGAGCAGACGGGCACTGACCGGTGAGAAGGTCCGCAAACCGACGCGCGTCACCTACTCGGCCGGACTGATGGCGACAGAGGCCAAGACGACGTCTTCGCTGGGGCGCTCCACCATGGTCCCCCGCGCTCCCTTGGCTGGCGGCAGCTTCGGCACCTGGGGTTGGCGCACGCCTGGGGCCGTCCTCAGAAAGGGCAGCAGGGCTTTGACGGTGGACTCCGCCCAGGTGTCTTTGGGGTTGAGCGTCGGACGCGCCCGCACGGCCTTCAGCGTCGTTCCCGTTGCCGTCTCGATGAGCATCATGCTCAGCAGAAAACCCGGCTTCGCGCCTTCTTCGATCCCGAGCTTGCCGACGACGACGTAGGCGAGGCCGGCCTTGAGGGCGCGGGCCGCGCTGTCTTGCACATGCTTTTTCCAGACGAGCTCTCGCGCACCCTCGAGCGGGAGACGGCCGGCGTCGGGGCGGTAGTAGGCCAGCCGGTCGTAAAACGACTCCAGCAACACATCGGCGGTGCCCGCGGGCGCCCCGTCCTCGACGAGCAGAGGCAGCAGCAACACCCCTGGCCCTTCGCCGCGGTCGACGTCTTCGATGGCGCTCTCTTCGGTCTCGCGGATGCTGCCCTTCTTGCCGCTCATCAGGGTGCAGTTGGGCAGGAGCTCATCGGCTTTGGCGAAGCCCACCAGATCGTCGAAGCGCACATGGGCCCAGACCTTGCCGGTCCGCAGCACGCTGATGGAAGCGCCCTCTTTGATCCTCCAGCTGCGGCTGTCGGAGCGGTTGCTTTCAAAGAGGGTCAGTGGCGTTGCCAATCGGCACAGTTGCAGGGTGCCGGCGCAGGCCGCTTCGAGATCGAGGGTGGAGACGGCGCCCTTGGCATCGCCGGTGTCGATGCGTGAGCGTCCCTCGTCGCCGACGACGACCACCTCGACGTCGGTGCCGGTGTCGAGGGTGGTTTCGACCGTGCCCTCCGCGCGGCTGATCGTGACGAGCAGGGGAGCCTTCAGCGCGCACACGTCGCCTTTTTGGAACGCGAGCGCAGGCAGGACAAAGAGGGCTGCGACGACGAGCACGAGGCGCATCGGTCCAGCATACCCCGGCGCTGGGCAGCGGGGTCGATCGCGAATCGACGACGAAGCTACTTGCCGCGCAGCTGAATCTGCCCCGCCGCACCCTCACACTCGATGCGAACCGGATACACAACCGCACCATTTTGCGTGATATAATAGGGGTCTGAGCTCGCTACCGTTTTCACATTGGGAAGCTCGTGCTTGGTGCCGAGCGTAGACAGACTCCAGCAACCGATCTGGCGATTCAATGGGTCCCCAGCGCTGAGGACCGCGAGGCCCAGGGCCGCGCCTTCCGGGCACCCCATGGCCGAGAAGTAATGAAGCATCAGTGCCTTCGTGCTCTTGTCGGCTGGCTCGAGCGCCCTTGCCACGGGGGCGCAGAGATCGTTCGCCTTGATGTCCACCAGCCAAAAGCCAAGGTTGCGATCAAACGCCGGCGCCGGTGTCTTCAAGTAGGTGGCAAACCCGCCTTTCACATCGGCACCAGCGTCCGAGAGTGTTTTTAGCACCCTGTATCCTTGAGAGCTGCGATCTATTTGATCCATTGATCGACGAGAGGCCAGCTTGTTAAACAGTGTCCCCCAGTCGCCGCAGTCGAGGAGCTTCTTGGCGAGCAAGTTGATGTTGCGATCGGTCATCGGCTTGTCGAGCCCCACCTCAGCCCAGATCTTGTCGCCGATCCCGTCGCAGGAGTCAGCCACGAGGGCGGCGACGCTCCCAGCGCCCTTGGCCGTCCGACAGGCCAGGGTCTGCTCGGGGTCGGGGGGGGGCTGCCCGACGAAGTCGTTCGAGCTGGCGCGGGGATCGTTGCCGAGACCGACGCGGTTCTTGGCGGCCGCGCGCACCTCGTTGCAGGCCGTGTCCACGAAGGCGAGGTCGCCGGCGTCCCGCGCCCACTCGATGGGCTCCACGCAGGCCGCGATTTGATTCCAGTGCTCCGGCGGCCTCAACTTCCCGATGCAGACGTCGTAGCGGTAGCGGTAGTCCTTGGCCTGCTCTGCTTGATCCCATTTTCCTTGGTCGGCGGTGGGCGCGATCTTCAGGACGCCCTGCAACTCCGCACAGGCAGGGACGATCCCGACGACGAGCACGCACCACAAGAAGTGACGAAAAGACATGGGGCCTCCAAGGGCGCACCGTCCTGCGAAAGCCGGGCCGCGGTCAAGAACGTCGACGGCGTCTCAGCCCGCGGCCGTCAGCGCGAGGCGTTCGGCGTAGCGCTCCCACACGAGCTTGCGCAAGCCAGCGTGCTCGGGCTCTTGCAGGTGGGGATCGTCGGCGACGACGTCGTCGGCCAAGGTGCGCGCGAGCTCGATGAGGGCGGCGTGGCGCACGAGATCGGAGAAGGCCAGGGTGGGCAAGCCCGATTGGCGAGTGCCCAAGACGTCGCCGGGGCCGCGCAGCTCGAGGTCCTTTTGGGCGATGACGAAGCCGTCGTTGGTCTGTTCCAAGGTGCGCAAGCGGTCGAGGGCATCGGGCGAGGGATCGGCGGCGACGAGGATGCACGACGACGCGCGCGCCGAGCGCCCGACGCGTCCGCGCAGCTGGTGCAGCTGGGCAAGACCGAAGCGCTCCGCACACACGATCACCATGAGGGTGGCAGCGGGGACGTCGACGCCGACCTCCACCACCGTCGTCGACACCAGCACCCGCTTGTCGCCGCGGGCGAAGGCGTTCATGGCGGCGTCCTTCTCCGACGTCGGCAGCTTGCCGTGCAGCAGGCCGACGTCGTCGCCGAACTTGGCTTTGAGATCTTGAAAGCCAGCGCTCGCGGCCTGCAAGTCGAGCTTCTCGGACTCGTCGATGAGGGGATAGACGACGAAGGCCCGCTCATCTCCGGCCAGGGTGGCTTCGATGGCGTCGACGGCGACGTTGAGATCCCCCACCAGCTTCGTCGCAACCGCGGTGCGACCGGGGGGCAGCTCGTCGAGCACCGACACCGCGAGATCGCCATAGACGGTCAGGGTCAGGGATCGCGGAATCGGGGTCGCGGTCATCACCAAGAGATGGGGCGTCAGGGAGACGCCGCCCTCGATGGGTCCTTTGGTGCGCAGGAGCGCGCGTTGCACGACGCCGAAGCGGTGCTGTTCGTCGACGATGCACAGCCCGAGCTTGAAGAAACGCACCCCCTCCGAGAGCAAAGCCTGGGTGCCGACGACGACGTCAACGTCGCGGTTGGCGATGCGCGACTCGAGCAACGCGCGGGCCTTTTTGCCGAGGGATCCGGTGAGCACCTCGACCCGCAATCCGGCGGCGAAGCCGATCTTCTTCAAGGTGCGCCCGTGTTGCTCGGCGAGGATCTCCGTCGGCGCCATGAACGCAGCCTGGTGGCCCGCGCGAGCCGCCCGCAAACACGCAATGGCAGCGACGGCGGTCTTGCCCGAGCCGACGTCGCCCTGCAGCAAGCGTCCCATGGGTGCAGCTTTCTCGAGGTCGGCGAGCACTTCGTCGACGGCGCGGCGCTGGGCGGCGGTCAGGGCAAAGGGCAGCAAGCGCGAGACGGCGTCGTCTTCGCCTGCGCGAGATCTCAACGGCGGCGCGGGATCCACGGCCTGGCTGCGTCGGCGCAACGAGAGCGCGGTGCCGAGAACGAAGAGCTCCTCGAAGGCGAGGCGTCGGTGGGCGCTCGATCGGCGGTCGAGCAGGGCCCGCAGCTCTTCGACGGTGATGTCGGGCGCGGGCGCGTGCAGCTCGACCAGAGCATCGTGCAGCGCGGGCAGCTGCGCTTTGACGACGACGTCTGGGGGCAAGGGATCGGGCACCCCGCGTTTGACGACGTCGACGGCGGCGGCGGCCACCCGCGCCAGCTCCAAGGGGTGCAGGCCCTGCAGCTCGGGATAGACCGGCTTCACGCCGCCGAGGCCCTGGCCTGCCGATGAGGTGAGGTCGCCGCTGGTCAAGCGCGGATGAATGAGGCTCAAGCGCCCCCCGTGACGCTTGACGTCGCCCGACGCCGTCACCACCTCGCCACGCGCCAGCCGTTTTTGCAGCTCGGGCAGACGGAAGTGGAAGAAGATCAGCCGCAGCTGCGCCGATCCGTCGTCGATGACGGCTTCGTAGCGACGCCCGCGTCCGCCACCGACGACGCCGCTGGCCACGACCGTTCCCGAGATCACCGCGAGCAGCCCGTCTTCGAGCTCACTGATCTTGCGCTGGGTCCGCCGGTCCTCGTAGGTGCGGGGCAGGGTGAAGACGACGTCGCCGACTGTCTTGAGCCCGCGATCGGCCAGGGCGAGCGCGCGCTGTGGCCCGGTGCCTTTCAAGCGCGTGACCGGCCACGACAGAGGGTCATTGGGAGCAGCTGTGGGCGCCCGGCGCGCAAGGGGCGCCGGGCGCGCGACCGGGAGGGTGGGTTTCAGCAACGCGATCATGCGCGAGATGCGGGCGCGCTTGGCGCCGTCGTCGACGTCGTCGAAGCCGCGGGCAGCTTCACGCAAAGACGAAGCCAGGCCGTCGTCAACGGTGGCCCTTTTCAGCACCCCGTCGACCAGTGCTTCGACCCCGCGCAAACGCTGGAGGTTCGCGAACTCGTTGCGGCTCGCAAAGGTCAACGCCGGCAGCAGCAGAGCGCTGGCGCCTACTTCGGGTGCGACTTCAGCCACTCGCGCACCTTGAAATCGGCGTCGTTGCCGCCGAGCGCGAGGAAGCGCTCGAGGTGGTAGCGCACCTTGTCGACCTCGTTTTCGCGGTTGAAAATCTTGGCCAGCGTGCGGTGGGGATCGGGGTTCTTGCTGTCGAGCTTCAACGCTTCATAGAGCGCTGTGCGCGACGGACCGAGCTTGCCCTGATCGTAGAGCTGCCTCCCTTCTTCGGTGAGCTGACGGGATCGCTGCAGCTGGGCCTCCCGCGTCGCCGACGCTGCGTCTTTGCGCCGCTCCACGGCCCGCTTGGCCGCAGCTTCCTTGATGAGCTTGCGGATCCCCTCAGAATCCTTGTGGGCAACGACGAGCTTTTCGATCTCGTCCACCTTGGAGACAGCGCCATCGAGGTCGCCACTCTCGAACAAGCGCTTGGCCTGCCCAGCAAGATCCATCGCTATTTCCGCGGGAGACGGCGGCGGCGGCGGCGGCGGCGGCAGCGCCTTCATCGGCTGCAGGAAGGGCAAACCGGTGGAGGGGACGTCGAAGACATCACGGAAGGGCTCGTAGCCGTCGAGGGCGAGCTCGATGACGTGAGAACCCGTGCGCACGCGCTTTTGCAGAGGGCTCGTGCCGACGGGTTCGCCGTCGAGGTTGACCAACGCACCATGCGGCACCGTCGTCACCGTCAGCACGGCGGTGGCGCGCACGGCGACGAAGACCGCCACGATCAACAACACAATTGCGATGACGACGATGGAAGCCGCCGCCGTCGCCGACAGGGGCCGGCGTTTGCGGCGGCGCAGCTGCTGGGTGCCGTCGCGAGCGCGGGTGGCCTCGCGGGTGACGTCGACGCGGCTCTTCATGTCGGTGCGGCTGCGCGGATCGGCCCGGGGCTCCTCACGGTTGGTGGCTTCGCCACCGTCGGTGGGTTCGGGGCGCGACTGCTCGTCCCGCACCAGCCGGGCTCCGGCAGCGGCCTTCTTCCTCTTGGTGCTGCCGCGCGCCAGGGTGCCGGTGACGTCGGGGTCGCGCTCTTCTACTCCCTCGGGCGGCGGCGTCAGCTCCGGATCGTCGTCGACGGCGCCGGCGGCCTCCCTCTCTTGGACCCGGCGGGCGGCCCTCTTGGCTTCGACGGCTTCAAGGTCGATCAGGGCCGTGCGGTCGCCGGGATGGGCGGGCACCACCTCCCGCAGCGCCGGGTTGTGGGGCAGGGGAGTGCCTTCATCGGAGACGTCGTCGTCGGTCACGCGCGCAGCATAGAGCATCCTGCCGCTGGAACGCGTTGCAGCGGCTGCAGGGTTTGCGCGGCGCCAACGGCGCAAAACAGGAAGCACTTTGAGCCGTGCCAACGGCGCAAAGCAGGAAGCACTTTGCGCCGTGCCAACCGCTCAACCTGGAAGAGCCGTGCCGGCCTTGGAGGGCTGAGGCATCAGGCCGCTGATTCGCTGCGAGGGGCCGACCCGGTCTATGGTCGTCGACGTGAGCCAAGCGCCGCCGGCCCCAAAGGGCGACAAGGTCGATGACCGCATCGGCACGGTGCTGGCCGGCCGCTACCGCATCGTGCGCGTGCTGGGCACCGGCGGCATGGGTTCGGTGTACGAGGCCGCCCATCTCACCACCGAGAAACGCGTCGCGATCAAGCTGCTGGCGGGGCACCTCTCCAAGGACCTCAAGCTCGTGGCGCGGTTCCGCCGCGAAGCCATGGCCGCCTCGCGGCTGGAACACGAAAACTGCGTCAGCGTCGACGACTTCGGCGAAGACGGCGACGGCACTTTCTACATCGCCATGGAGCTGGTCGCTGGCCGCGGGTTGGCCGACGAGCTGCGCGCGTGTGGGGCCATGCCCGCGGCCCGCGTCGCGCGCATCGGCATCCAGCTCTTCAAAGCCCTCGACGCAGCCCACGTCGGCGGCGTGCTGCACCGCGATCTCAAACCGCAAAACGTGATGCTGGCCCAGAAGATCGGGCGACCCGACATGGTGAAGGTCGTCGACTTCGGCATCGCCAAGATCACCACCAACGACGCCGCCGACCAGCAGGCCCTGACCATCCCTGGCACCATCTTTGGGACGCCCGAATACATGTCGCCGGAGCAGGCGCGGGGCGATCCCCTCGACGCCAGAAGCGACATCTACTCGGGCGCCGTGGTGCTGTGGCACATGCTGCTCGGCCGCTCGCCTTTTCGCGGCACCAGCGTCAGAGACACCTTGCTCAAGGTCTTTTCCGAGGAGGCGCCGTCGACGGAGCGCCCGGGTGTTTTCATGCCTCCCGGCTTCGAGTCTGTCTTGCGCCGGGGCATGGCCAAGAACAAAGAGGAGCGCTGGCCCGACGCCGCCAGCTTCGCCAACGCGCTGGCTCCCTTCGCCGATGGCGTCGTGGTGGATCTGCCGCAGCGCGCGCGCCCGGGGCTCGGCGCCGACGGGGGGGCGCCGCCGCCGACCCTCGACAAGCTGCCGGCGGCCTTTGCCCCCCTCCCCCCCATGATGCGCAACGACACCGTGCCCCTGCCGGCGGCGTCGATGTCGATCTCGCCCCCGACCGAAGCGGTGATGACCCGCTTCGGATCGCCCTCCTCGCTGATGATCGCCCCACCGGCGCCGGCCTTCGCCGCTCCTGCTTCGTCAAACCCCGCTGCCCTTCCGCTCCAGCCAGCGCCCGCCCTGAGGCAGCCCCTCGCGCCGCCGCCGCCGCCGTTGCAGCCTCCGCCTGTGAGCGATGCCGCGCCGCCTCCGATCCCTGCTGGAGCACCCAAAGCCGCGCGCGTGGTGACACTCGAGGCGGTGCGCCAAACCACGAATCCGGGACCCGGCAAGCCCGAGATCGTCGAGGTCGAACGACCTCCCAACCGCATCAGCGTCGCCGCCATCGTCGTCGTCGTCGGCGGTCTGTTGTTGCTCGGCGGCTTCGTCTTTGTCGCCATGCTCGTCGTGCAGGGCAAACTGCTCGCCCAGCCCGCCACCTCGGGCGCTGTCATCGGTGCCCCCGCGGCCGCGCCCGTGCCGCCGCCGGTGGACCCAGTGGATCGCAGCGCCTTGCAAAAGGCTCTGGCCGGCGACACGCCGGTCGATCCCCTCGCTCGAGACGCCGCCGTCGGACGCGCCGACCGCGCCATCGCCGAAAACCATCCCGTCGAGGCCCGCAAGGCGCTCGAAGAGGCCATCGCTGCCGATCCGACGGCGCCGCCTGCGCTCATTCGCCTCGCCATGCTCTCGATGCAGAGCAAAGACTGGGTGACCGCCCGCGACTGCTTCGAGAAGTTGATCTCCATCGACGCCGTCTACCGAAAGCAGTTCAGCCCCATGTATGCGCGCGCCAAGAAGCTGGCTGAAGGCCCCGCCGAATGACGGTGGCCCGCAGCTGACGTTTCGCGACGCGCCAGCGTCTGGACAGCAGAACGTGAAGGCTCACGACGTCCGCGCGCTGCGTGCGAGTTTACAGACCTCACCTTCTGTCAACCCATCCGGGGCTGCCCATCTGGGCCGAGGCCGGGCCGGAGGAGCTGCGCGAAGCGCATCCTGATGCGAAAGAAAGCGCGCGGCGTGCGCCACAGGCCGTTTGTCATCGCAGATCGTTGAGCTATGGCAGCCCCACCTCCAACGCGGGTCGTCGACGTCAATGCTTTGCTTCCGCTGCGGCTCCTACAACTCCGATGAAGCACAGAAGTGCACGGTCTGCGGGCAAGAGCTCGTCGACAAGGCCGGCAAGAACATCGGACCGCAGAAGCGGCCGACGACGGGGCAGCAGCAGGCGCTGATCTTTTCGCCGGGAGAGCTGATCGCGGGCCGCTATCGCGTCCTCGACCTCATCGGCCAGGGCGGGGTCGGCGCCGTCTACCGCGCCCGCGACACCGAGATCGACGTCGACATTGCCCTCAAGGGCATCTCGCCCAACCTGCTGCAGACCGACGAAGAGCAAAAGCAGTTCGCCAAGGCCATTAAATCCGCGCGCAAGCTGCAGCATCCCAACATCGTCCGCATCTACGACGAAGGGCAGCACCTGCAGCCCAACCGCCGCTTCTTCACCATGAAGCTCCTCGAGGGGCTCACGCTGCGGAAGATCATTCGGCTCCGGCACGACAAGGGCCAGGCTTTCTCGCCCGAAGAGCTCGCGCCGATCTTCCAGCAGCTGGGTGCTGCTCTCGACTACGCCCACAAACAGACCTGGCACGGCGACCTCAAGCCAGAAAACGTCGTCGTCCTGCCTGACCTGCTCAAGGTCACGGACTTCAGCCTCGTCAAAGGCCTGCCGCTCAAGCCCTTCCTGGGCATCGCCAAGAGCAGGAGCAAGGCCTTTCCCTACATCGCCCCCGAGTTGCGCGTGGAAGCACAGACCATCGACGGCCGCGTCGACGTCTACTCGCTGGGGGTGATCTTCGCCGAGATGCTGACGGGCATCGTTTTCGAAGGACACTTCTCCCGCGCCTTCACCGCGGCCCTCGAGCAGCTCCCCACCCGCCTCGACGGCTTGATTCGACGCGCCGTCGCCGAGCACCCCGATGGGCGCTTCACCAAAGCCGGCGACCTGGCCAAGGAGGTCGAAGGAGCCCTCGCTGCCCTTGGCGGACAGCCGCTGCCGCCCCCCGCCGCGACCAAGGAGCCACCAAGCCTCGGCAAGCCCACGCCGGCCGCGAAGGCGTCCTCTCCCCTGCCACCAGGCGCCCTGCTGGTGGAGCCGGTGGCCGGGGCGCGACTCGAGGGCAGAGAAGCAGGGGTCGTCGTCGTCGCAGCTGCATTTCCCCATCCCGGGCCACCGCCCCAGCAGACCAACGCGCAAGCCCTGGCACCGCCGTTGTCGGCGTCGTCGGAGGAAGAGGATCCCTCGCTGCTCGAGATTGGGCAGAGCCAGGTCATGCTGCTCGAGAGCGCGGTGATGCAGACCAAGCGTCCGAGCCCGCCCGCGCCTGCCGAGACCGACATGGAGTTGGCGGCGCGGCGCTTGATGTCGGTCAGCGGCCTCAACCCCGACGACACCGCCGACGATCCAACCACCCGTGCCTCTGGCGAAGACGACGTCGACACCAGCCCCGGCGGCCGGCCGATGCAGGGCGAGCGCCCCGGGCTGGTCTATTCCGGTGCCCGGCCCCCCGGCGGCGACGCCCTGCTCGAAGCCCTCTACTCCAAGGAGGTCGACGACAACCTGATCCCGCCGCCGCTGCCCGACGACGAAGGCGATCCCCTCGAGCGCTCGCATTTCCCCTTGCCTGGGGACGACGACACCGTCGAGAACCGACAGATCGCGGCGGGGAGCCTGAGCCCCAACCCGAACCCTCCGCGCGCTCCGGCGGCGGCCCCCAGCGACAACCCCGGGCTCCCGACGCCACCGCGAGCGGTCGCGCGCCCCCACGCCCCCGCGATGTCGAGCGAGGACTCCCTCGAAGAGACCGCCGAGCTGGCGGGGGCGGGGCCCCGAGCCGCCGAGGTGCTCGGTTTGACCTCCGAAGAGCCACCACCCGCGTCGCTGCCGATGCCGCCACCGCCCCTGAGCTCCGACGATGGCCTGGCCATTCACGATGCCTTGACGGCGCTCAAGCTCCATCCGCGGGCCGACCACGTCGACGACGTCGCCCTGCGCGAAGCGCTCACCCGCACCGCTGGCACGGGCTCTGGACAAGCCGAGGAGCTGCCGCCGGCACTGCCCAGGCGCAGCAACGACGACGACGACGTGCAGGAGACCTTGACCAGCGCCCGACGCCCCAGGGCACGCGGCGGCGACGACGACGACGTCATGGCGGTGCAGCCTTTTGTCCCCCTGCGTCCGGTCACGCCACCGCGTCGGCCCAAGCAGGGCACCAACCCCGTGCTGATCGCGGCCGGCGTCGGCTTCGCTGTGCTGCTGCTGCTGCTCGCTCTTCGCCACCTGTGGAAGCAATCCGGCGAAGACGCCGAAGACGTTGCCGGCGTGACCCTGCAACCGGGGGAGGTGGTGCCGCAGCCGCCCGCCCCGGTTCCCGCCGTCGCCGTTGTGGTCGACGCGGGGACGGTGGCCGTGCAGCCGCGCGTCGACGACGCCAAAGAGACGCGCGACGCCGCAGCCCGCGCCCTCGAAGAAATGCAACGGCGCGAACGCGAGGCTGCCTTGGTCAAGGCGCCCGATCCCAGAGTCGATCCCAAGGTCGATCCCAGGGTCGATCCCAAAGTCGATCCCAAAGTGGATCCCAAAGGCCCGACACCGGATCCCAAGGCCCCCGAGCTCGCTTTGTCGTCGGGAGAATGCCCAGGCGGCACCGTCAAGATCGAAGCCGGCGCCTTCACCTTCGGCTCCGCGCAGTCCGATCCCATGCGCAATTTTGGAGAAGCCGAGGCGACGTCGGTCGAGGTCAAAGCCTTCTGCATCGAGCACTACGAGGCGCCCAACGGCAAGAGCACCCTGCCCACGACCGGTGTCTCGTGGACCGCCGCCAAGAACGCCTGCGAGCGCGCGGGTCGGCGCTTGTGCACCGAGCAAGAATGGGAGCGAGCCTGCAAGGGGCCGTCGTCGTCGCGCTTCCCCTATGGCAACACCTACGACGCAGACACTTGCAACACCGAAGACAGCGACGGCAAACCCCGTCCCCTGGCTGCTCCCGTCGATTTCAAGAAGTGCAAGTCTGGCTTCAAGCTCTACATGATGTCGGGCAACGCCGAGGAATGGGTCGCCGACTCCCACGGCGGCCAGAGAATCGCCAAGGGCGGCTC
This sequence comes from Myxococcales bacterium, assembly GCA_023248635.1. GTDB lineage: Bacteria > Myxococcota > UBA727 > UBA727 > VGSZ01 > VGSZ01. The sequence goes on along the minus strand of JAHFED010000010.1, from coordinate 40,019 downwards.
CGCCGATCACCCTGATTTCGCGTCGCGTTGCTCGGCGCGCCACCTGGTGTCGGCGAAGACGACGACGTCGACCCTTGGTTACCGCTGTTGCGCCAACCCGCGCTGATCGAGTTGCTCATGGTGCGCGGCGTGCTGGCCCTGTTCGGTCTCCTCGTGCTGGCGGCCTGCCCTGCGGCGCCGGTCGAAGAAGAAACGTGAACTGCGCCGGCTGCGAGGGCGACGCGCGCACCACCTGCGTGGCGAAGATCCGCGACGAGTGCGAGGACTTCCCAGAGGGCGAGGCCGAGCACGAAGCCTGCGAAGGCGACGCCAACGCCGCCTGTGACGCCGCCGAGGGCGAAGGCGAGGGCGAGTAGCGCGCCGCACCCAATGCCCTCAGGCGATGGCGTCGAGTCCGCGTGCGGCCGTGAGCAGGTTCTCGTCGACGAAGAGGCGCAGGTGGTCGCCTTTGAGCACCACGCGCCGCAGCGACCCCGTGCCCCAGGCGCTCCACCCGAGCAGGGGATCGTCCATGACGGTGGCTGCCCAGTCAAAACCCGACTCTGCCGCAAAAAGGGTCATGGGCACCGACGTCGACGCCCGCGGCCAGTAGCGGTGGTGGGCCAAGGTCGAGGTACCCGCCAGCTTCTCGAGCTGGGCGCGCTGCACAGGGCCTAGCGCCCGCAGCTCTTCGTCATCGAGGGCGAAGGCGTCCTTGAAGGCCTCGGCGCGCTGCAGCTTGAAGTTGAGCTTCTCTTTCACGCTGTCGACGCGGCCCTGAAGGTAGGCCCGCCGTCCTTCCCAATCCGCGCGCACCAAGCTCTCGGCGTGCAGGCGGGCGCGTTGGAAGAAGGGCAGCTTCTTTGGATAGCCCGGCGCCAAGGTGTCGAAAATGACCAGATGACGAGGAGGACGTCCCAGCGCAGTCCGCTGCAACGCCATCTCGTAGGCGACCAGGCCGCCGAAAGAGTAGCCGGCGAAGACGACGTCGTCGGCGACCCCAGCCTTGTCGAGCTCATCGAGGTTCTTGCTGGCCAGCTCTTCGACCGAGGCCAGGGGCTCCTCCCCCGGCTCGCTCCCGTAAGAGCGCAGGCCAGCGGCGACGTTGGTCATGCGATCGGCGATGCCGGCGAAGGTGAAGACGTGGCCCCCAATGCCCGGCAGGAACACCACCCGAGGAGCGCTCTGGGCCCGAGCGCTCAACGGGAGCAGCAGCGACGACGCCGACGACGACCCGCTGTGGGCCTGCTGCTCGAGGCTGCGGGCCAGCTCCCGCACGGTGCGGGCAAACATCAGGGCCGAGAGCGGCACCTCTTTGCCGAGGTGATCGCTCAGACGACGCACCACGATGGCTGCCTTCAGGGAGTGTCCACCGTAGGCAAAGAAGCTCTTGGTCACCGAGATCGGGCTTTGATCGAGCACGTCTTCCCAGATGGCAGCGATGGCGCGCTCGAGAGCGGTGGCAGCGGGCGTGACGACGTCGTCGACGGCGATCTTTGGCAGGTTGCGCTTGTCGATTTTGTCGTTGGCGGTCTTTGGCAACACCGCCAGGGCCATGATGCGCGCGGGGACCATGGCCTCGGGCAGCCGCCGCAAGAGGGCCGCAATCAGCTCTGCTTCGTCGCAGGAGGCTGGTGAGACCCAGGCCAACAAATGTTGTCCGTCGACGAGGACGGCGGCTTCGTCGCAGCCCTCGGCCAGCAGGGCGGCTTCGACTTCGCCTGGCTCGACGCGAACGCCGCGCAGCTTCACCTGCTCGTCTTTGCGCGCCAGCCACTCGAGGTCGCCGTCAGGCCACAGGCGCACCAGATCGCCCGTCTTGTACAGACGCACGCCTTGGTGGACGACGAAGGCGGCCGCGGTCTGCTCCGGCGCATTCAAGTACCCATCGGCCAAGCCCGCACCGCTGACGACGAGCTCGCCGGCCTCGAGACAGGGCACGGGCTCCAGGTTGTCGTCGACGACGGCGCAGCGCACATGGGGGGCCGAGCGGCCGATGGGCACGCGCTCGGGTGTGGGCTCGCCCGGCGAAGGCGCGGTCCACGCCGTGGAAAACACCGTCGTTTCGGTTGGTCCGTATTCGTTCACCAGCCGCGCCGAGGTGTGCGTGTTGTGCTTTTCGATGAGCTGGGGCGTGAGCTTTTCGCCGCCGACGATGACGAAGCCCAGGGCATCGAGGGACTCCTCCGTCGACGTCGCTGCATCCAACATCGCGCCCCACAGCGCGGGCACCGCCGAGGTGTAGGTGATGCGGCGTCGGGCCAGGGTGCGCCGGATGGCGAGGGGATCGCGGCGCGCGTCTTCTCCCAGCAGGTGCAGGGTGCCGCCGGTGGTCAGGGTCCAAAACAGCGTCTCGATGGAGCCATCGAAGAAGAAGGGAGCGAGCAAGCAGGAGCGTTTGACGTGGGGAAAGCCGAGGCCCTCGCGGGCCTGCAGCTGCGACACCAGGGCGCCGTGAGAGATGACGACGCCCTTGGGAGCGCCGGTGCTGCCTGAGGTGAAGATGGCATAGGCGGGATCGGAGGGCCGCGGCGTCCGCCTCTTGCGACCCGCCGTGATGGGGATGGCGGCGCGGATCGTGGCGGCTTCGTCGTCGAGGACGGTGCTCACCTTCGCTTGTTCGACGATGGCGGCGGCACGCAGGGGGGGCGCGCGCGGATCGATGGGGACATAGGCAAAGCCGGCGAAGAGCACGCCCAAGATCGCTTCGACGGTGCGCAGGGGATCGAGGCACTGCACCCCCACGAAAGCAACGTCGTCGCCGTCGACGTGGTCTTTGACGAGTGACGCCGCGATGGCCTGGGCCCGCTCGAGCAGTGCCTTCCGCGAGACGGCGACGTCGCTGGCGGGATCGAGGGGATCCCGCACGAGCACCAGCGCCGGCTCAGCACCGGCGAGATCACGCTCGAGCAGGGCGGTGACCTCACCACCGACCACGGGGGCAATCTCAGGGGCGGTGGGAGCGTTCTGGGCGCACGCGTCGTCGTCGACGGGGCCGAGTCGGCTCAGGCGCGTGAAGGGCAGGGCCGGGTTTGCGACCCCCGCGGCCAGCACGGCGTTGATGCGCTCGGCAAAACGCAGCGCGAAGCCCTCGTCGAAGAGGTCGGCGTCGACTTCGACGACGAGGCGGGGGTCGCCGTGGGCGTCGACGGTCATGGAGATCGGAAACGCGGTGCCCCCGGCGATGATGCGCCCCGCCTTGACCGTGAGATCGGGCAACACGCCGTCGAAGGCCGAGAAGGGGATGAAGTTGAACAGGGCGCCGATGGCGGGCGCCTGGATCTGCTGCAGCTCTTCGGCGTCGAACGCGGGGTGATCCAGGCTTTGGCGCACGGCGGTCTGGCAGGCCCGCACGACGTCGACGAAAGGCGCGTGATCGTCGAAGGCGACGCGCAGGGCCTTGGTGCGAACGAAGCAGCCCATCTCGTGGTTGTCGGGGTCGCTGCCCGGCCGCGCCGCGCTCGTGGTCCCCAAGAGCACGTCGTGGATGCGACCGGCGCGCGAGAGCTCGGTGACGAAGGCCGCCAGAAACACGTGCACGGTGCGAGCACCGATCGACGTCGCCAGCGCCTTGGCCTTGGCATAGATCCCCGGCGGAACCGCGACCTCGACGTCCCAGGCGCGGCCGGTGGACCGGGGCGGAGGCGGGCGCACCAGAGGCAAGGTGAGGGGCTGGGCATCTTTCAGTGCCGAGCTCCACCAGGCGGCGTCGATGGCGCGGGCGTCTGCCGGGGGGTCGTCGGGCGCGCGCTCGAAGCGGGCCTCGATCCAGGTGTCGTCGTCGAGAGCATCTTCGTCGCCGAAGCTCATGTTCTCGCCGCGCATGGCCCGCGCGATGGCCCGCGGCAGCGAGCGCGACAGCCCCCAGCCATCGAGGATCAAATGGTGGGCGCCGAGCACCAACACATGGAGCTCGTCGTCGGCGGTGCGCAGCAGGCGCGCGCGACACAACGGCCCGCGCGCCAGATCGTAGGGAGCCTTGACGATTTCGTCGGCAGCGCGGGCGACGGCGTCGGCGTCGGCGACGTCGGCGTCGATGGTCAGGCGGGGGGGATCGCCGAGCACGCCCCGTGGTTCCCCGCGCTCCTCGCGCACCCTCATTCGGAGCACCGGGTTTTGGGCAACGATGGCAAAAGCCCGCGCGAGGTCGTCGACATAGAGCTCGCCCCGCAGCTCGACCACACGCCCGATGTTGGCCACGGGGGAATGGGGATGGAGGTTGTGGAGCATCCAAAAGCGCCGCTCGACGGAAGTGAGCGGAAAGGACTTTGGCGGCACCGACGACGACGACATCCAGCCTTGGCTATCACATCGCGTCGCTGGTACGGCGCAAAGCCGGAAGCGCTGTGCGCTGAGCGGGGCCCTGCTGAAGCGGACGGGGCCCGCCCAACGTGTCGCTCGCCTTGAGCCCGTCGCCATCGCCCTGTGCACCGCAGCGCCCGCTTTCTCAATCCGCGCGAGCAGCATGCGCAACGGTTGCGCATCCGCAGGCATCACCGCCGCCGCGTGGCCTTCGACTGCCGGAGCACTCTTGGCGTCGAGCGTGCATTAGCCTCTTCGTCCCCAGAATCGCGGGACGAGGGGGCCCCCTGTGTCCATTCAGTTCGGGAAGTTGATCGCCAGGCGCAACGGTGTGCAGCAAACCAAGGATCAGGTGCTGCTCGATGGGATGCGGAACCCGAAGGTGCAGGCCGCAGCGGCGGCCAGCGTGGCAAAAATCCAGGAGGCGCTCGCGCAGCTGGCGGAACGGGGCGAGCCCCTGGTGCAGGAGTACGACCGCGATCCAGCGACGAAAGCGCCTTGGACCAACAATGATGCCGTCCTCCAAGCCGTCGTCGATCAAATCCAGCATCCCGACGACCCCGCGAACGCCGGCTGGGCCGAAATCCGAAAAAGGCCAAGCTGCTACGGGGGAATCATGCAGATCTTGGTCGTCGCAGAGAATCAACAGGCCACGGCGTCCATCCAACCGGGCCTCAGCCCTGCAGACATCCGTCGGCTCAGCAGCGGCGTCGATCGAGGCCTCATATGACGGCTGCCGGACTTCCCTTTGCAGCTCTGAAGGCGCGCCGGGATGCCGTGAGGGCCACGTTGCAGGCCGCCCGTCAGGAGGCCGCGCTAGAGATGCTCGACGTCGCCGTCGACGCAGTCGCGCCGACCGAACAAGCGCGGCAACAGAACCGCGGCGCCCTGCTCCGTTTCCGGATGGGTCGCTGATCGACGCGCCGCACGTCGCCGAGCGGAATTTCAGCCACCGATTTCCTTGAGGACGTTGGTGCCGATGACGAGCCGCTGGATCTCGCTGGTTCCTTCGTAGATCTCAGTGATGCGGGCGTCGCGATAGTGGCGTTCCACTGGATACTCAGTCACATAGCCATTGCCGCCGAAAATCTGGATGGCTTGATGGGCCACGAACGTCGCCGTCTCCGACGCCGCCAGTTTCGCCATTGCGGCTTCTTTCGTGTATTTGACGCCCGCATCTTTGAGGGTCGCAGCACGCCAGGTGAGCAAGCGCGCGGATTCCAACCTCAGGGCCATGTCTGCGATCTTGAACTGGATGGCCTGGAGCTTCTCGATGGGCGCCCCGAAGGCGAGACGCTCTTTGCTGTAGGCCACCGACGCCTCGAGAGCGGCCTGCGCGATGCCCAAGGCCTGGGCCGCGATCCCGATGCGGCCGCCGTCGAGAGTCCCCATCGCGATCTTGAAACCAGCGCCGGCCTCGCCCAAGAGGTTGCCCTTGGGGATGCGACAGCCCTCGAAGATCAGGTTGCACGTCGACGACGCCCGAATGCCGAGCTTGTCTTCTTTCTTGCCCAGCGAGAGCCCCGGCGTGGGCATGGCCACGAGGAAGGCCGAGATGCCCTTGTGCTTCGCCGCCTTGTCCGTCGACGCAAAGACGAGAGCCGCGTTTGCTTCGCAGCCGTTGGTGATCCATGCCTTGGTGCCGTTGAGCTCCCAGCACGAGCCCAACTTGGGGTCGTCGACGACGGAAGCGGTGCAGCTGGCGGCGCCGGCGTCGGAACCGTTGCCGGGCTCAGAGAGGGCAAAGCAACCCAAGCGCGCGCCGCTGGCAAAGGGGGCGAGCCACGTCTTTTTCTGCTCCGCCGTGGCGAATTTGGCGACGGGATCGCAATAGAGCGAATTGTTGACGCTCATGACCACACCCGTCGACGCACAACCCCGCGAAACCTCTTCCATGGCGATCGCGTAGGCCAGGTTGTCGACGCCGGCGCCGCCCTCGTCTTCTTTGACGGCGATGCCCATGAAGCCCAGCTTGGCCAACGCTTTGACCTGCTCCGCCGGATAGAGGTGCTCGCGGTCGTGGTGCGCGGCCAGGGGAGCGAGCAGGTCATCGGCGAGCTTGCGGGCGGTCTTGCGGATTTCGTCGTGGGTCTCGCTGAGCTTGAACATGGGCCCCTGCTAGCGCACCGCGTTGACGTCGTCACGGCCAAAGCAGGCCCCTGAGGCGGCGGCCCGCGCGCGCAGCTGGGATCGCGCGGCCCAAGCGCCTTCCCGGTACTCTGCGGCGTGATGCACGGCGGCGAAATCCTGGGCTCGCTTTCTCACGGCGCAACGATGAGCGGCCAGCGGGAAAACGTCATTCGTCTGCGGCGTTGTTTCTTCGTCGGCCTCGTCCTGTGGCCCCTGTTCACGCCGGTAGACCTCGTGGCTGCCCAACAAGGCGCGTCGTTGCCGGCGTTGCTCGGGGTGCGGGCGGCGCTGCCGCTGCTCTTGCTCGCTTTCTTGGCGGCGCTGAAAAAAGGAGTGTCCCCCGGCGCCGTCACCGCCATGGAGATCATCGCCTTCTCCTGCGGCAGTGGCCTGCTTGGTTTGGACGCACTGATCGCCCAGGGCTTTCGCACGCCGACCTTCACCTCGACCTTCCTGGTCTTGGTCGTTCAGGGCTTGCTGCTGCCCAGCCCCTGGCAGCGCGGCCTTTGGCGGACAGCGCCGACCCTGGTGCTCCCTCCCCTCTTCCTGGTGGTGTCCTACGTCGTGCGGCCGGAGCTGCGCACCGACTTTGACGACCCGCTCTTGAGAGCAGAATCGGTCTCCTACGTCGTCGCCTATTTTGCTGCTTGGGTCGTGGTGCTCATCGCCGGCGACACCACCTGGAATCTGCGGCGCCAGGTGCACCAGAACCAATTGATCGGGCGGTATCGGCTGATCGAAAAGATTGGCCAGGGCGGGATGGGCGAGGTGTGGAAGGCCTTCCACCCGACGTTGAAAACCGAAGTCGCGATGAAGCTCACCACCCACAACGGACCGACCGAGCTGCAGCGCTTCGAACGCGAGATCGAGGTGCTGACTGCGATTACCCATCCCGGCGTCGTCAAAATTTTCGACTGTGGTATGACCGATGAGGGTCTTATTTTCTACACCATGGAACTCCTGCAGGGTCGATCTCTCAAGGATCGCATGGCCGAGGGTGGTTTGTCGCTTCTGGAGATTGGCGACGTCATCTCGCAGGTCGCCGGCGCTCTGCATGAGGTGCACGCCCACGGCATCATCCACCGCGACATCAAGCCCGAGAACATCGTGCTCGTGGCCCGGCCCGAAGGCGGCGTGCAGGCCAAGCTCATCGACTTCGGCATCGCCAAACAGCAGGGCCTGGGGCCGGCGCCGACGCTGACGATGACGGGCTCGGTGTTGGGCACCCCGGTGTTCCTGGCGCCGGAGCAAGCCCTGGGGGAAAACGTCGACGCCCGCACCGACGTCTACGCCCTCGGGGCTGTGCTCTTTGCCTGCCTGACCGGGCGCCCGCCCTTCTTGGAGGACTCCCTCACCGCGATGCTGCTCGCCCACGCGCAAAAGGCGGCTCCCGCGCCGTCGTTTTTCGTCGCCGGCCTACCACCTGGCGTCGACGAGGTCGTGCTGCGCTGTCTGCGCAAACACCCCGCCGACCGCTACCCCAGCGCCAAAGAGATGGGCGAGGCCGTGCTCGCCGTCTTGTCGAGCCCGGAGGCGCTCGGCGCGCAGCTGTCGCCAGCACGCTGGGATTCCGACACCCTTGACGTGCCGCGGCATTGAGCATGGCTCGATGTCGAAAAATTGTTGTGGAGCCACCTGGCTCCGTATGGTTCTGCCATGGCCCTCACGCCCCTCGACATCCAGCAGCAACGTTTTCGCAGCCGCTTCGGCGGCGGCCTCGACAAGACCGAGGTCGATGCCTTCTTGAACCTCGTGGCCGGGGAGTTCGAAAAGGTCATTCGCGAAAACGTCGAGCTCAAAGACGACCAGCGCGTGGTCAAGCGTCTCCTCGAGGATTACCGCGCCCGCGAAGAAGCTCTGAAAGAGACCATGATCACGGCCCAGCGCGTGACCGAAGAGATCAAGCGTGCCGCCGACAAGGAGGCCGACGTCATCTTGGGCCGTGCCGAGCTCGAGGCCGATCGCATTCTCGATCATGCCCAGGAGCGCCTGACCGAGCTGCTGCGCGACATCGGCGAGCTCAAGCGCCAGCGGGCCCAATTCCTGTCGCAGCTCAAGAGCACCGTCGACCAACACCGGGCCCTGCTGGCGGTGGCCGAATCCGAAGAGCCGGGCCGCAAGCTCGAGGAGAATCTCGCAGTGCTGCGCAAGCGCGCGACGTCGCCGGCGCCGGTCGCCGTCAACCAGAAGGACTGATCGCTCAGCGAATGATGTCGCCGAGGCGGTCCCAGCGAAAGCGCGGGAGCGTGAAGCGTCCGACCTTCAGCGAGTTCTCGCTGCCGTCGACGGACACCCAGATGAAGATGGCTTTGCCCTTGATGTTGTCGATGGGCACAGCGCCCCACGTGCGCCCGTCGGAGGAGTTGTCGCGGTTGTCGCCCATGACGAAGACGAAGCCGTCGGCGACGGTGCAGGCTTCGTCGGTGCAGCGCAGTCCGGTCAAGGTGGGCACCGCGCCGGGGATGGGCCACTGCGAGGTGCGGGGTGGCATGTCGTTGAAGATGGAGTGCACCACCGGCGTGCCGTCGCGACGCAGCAGCGTCTCTTTCTTGTGGCCAGCGTGGGACTTGACCCAGGGGCCAGTGTCACCGCGGAAGTCGTCGTAGGTGGTGAGCTCGCCCAAGGGGTCGCCGTCGTCGTCGACCCCATTTTTTCCATCGGCGGAGACCTGCTCGTAGCGCCGGCCGTCGACGATCAACACCGTGTTTTCGAAGCGCACCTGTTGGCCGGGCCCCGCGACCACACGCTTGATCCAATCCTCGCCGGCATTCGCCGAGACCCAGGGGGGAGCCTCGAAGACGACGACATCGCCGGGTTCGGGAATGCACCACCGCGCGAAATAGATCGGCTTTTGGGGCAGCACCGCGCCAAGGAACGAAAAGATGCCGAGGCCATTCTTCGACGGGATCTGCAGCCCATAGGTCGCGCGCCACACAAAGAGGTGGTCGCCAATGAGCAGGGTCGGGATCATCGAACCCGAGGGAATCTGGAAGGGTGCGACGGCGAAGGTGCGCAGGGCGATGGCGACGGCGAAGGCGGCACCCAACGAGCGGGCCTGGGCAAAGACACCCTCTTTGACCGGCGGAAAAGCCCGGTTGGTGATGGCCGTGGCCCGTTCGGCGACGGCGTCGATGTCCTTGCCGTCGACGGAGGCCTGAAAGAGGGCCGCGATCACGGCGTTGAGCTCGGCGAAGACGTCGGAGGTCAGCGGCGTCTTCTTGTTCTTGCGCTCGCGCTTGGTCGCTTTCTCGAGGTGCACAGCCCCTTCGAAGGCCAGCCGCTGCTTCTTGAGGAGCGCGCGCTTATCGCCCGACGCGAGGGCTTCGTCGACGACCGGAGCAAGGGTGTTGGTGCCCACCCACAAGACGGCGACGGCGAGCAGCAGACCAAGGACGACGTTGCTGCCGGTGCCTCCCTCCTGGAACACGCGCCCCCAGGCAAAATAGAGGGCCGTGACGACGACGACGAAGCCGACGGCGTGACCAGGGGTCAGCAAGCGGCGCAAGCGATTTCCCCAGCTCATGATCCACCGCTTTCAAGACGCGCCAGCGTCTTGAGGAATTCTCTGCCCTCAGGCCGGGCGGCCAATTCATCGCCGCCAGGCGATGAACCTGTAGACAATTCACCGACACGCGAAGCGCTGTTGGTGAATTCATCGCCGCCAGGCGATGAACCTGTTGACAGTTCACCGACACGCGAAGCGCTGTCGGTGAATCGGCACTGAAGACGCGCCAGCGTCTTGAAGCTTGGATGTTCAAGACGCTGGCGCGTCTTGAAGCTTGGATGTTCAAGACGCTGGCGCGTCTTGAAGCTTGGATGTTCAAGACGCTGGCGCGTCTTGAAGCTTGGATGTTCAAGACGCTGGCGCGTCTTGAACATCAGCACCGTGCGTGTGTTCCGCTTCATCGCTCAATCGACTTTCAGCACGGCGAGGAAGGCTTCCTGCGGGATGTCGACGCTGCCGACCTGTCGCATGCGCTTCTTCCCTTCCTTCTGCCGCTCGAGCAGCTTGCGCTTGCGCGAGATGTCCCCGCCGTAGCACTTGGCCGTCACATCCTTGCGCAAAGCACTCAACGTCTCGCGCGCGATGATCTTTCCGCCAATCGCGGCCTGGATCGCCACCTGGTACTGCTGCTGCGGGATCAGCTCTTTCATCTTCTCGCAGAGCACGCGTCCACGAGCCTGCGCCCGGTCGCGGTGGGCGATGATCGAAAGGGCGTCGACGTTTTCGCCGTTGACGAGGACGTCGACCTTCACGAGCTTGTCTGCGCGCATGCCGGCGAGGTCGTAGTCGAAGGAGGCGTAGCCGCGGCTCACGGTCTTGAGCTTGTCGAAGAAGTCGAAGACGACCTCGGCCAGGGGCAGCTCGTATTTGATGAGCACGCGGGTCTGGGTGATGAACGCGAGGTCCTTCTGGGTGCCGCGTCGATCTTCACAGAGCTTGATGATGGCGCCCACGTGCTCCGAGGGCGTGTGGATGCTGGCGATGATGATGGGTTCTTCGACGTGGTCGGTGCGCGCGGGGTCGGGCAGGCGCGAGGGATTGTCGACTTCGACGACGCTGCCGTCGGTCATGTAGGCCTGGTAGACCACGGTCGGAGCGGTGGTGATGAGCTCGAGGTTGAACTCGCGCTCGAGGCGCTCCTGCACGATCTCCATGTGCAACAGACCGAGGAAACCGACCCGGAAACCAAAGCCCAACGCCTTCGACGTCTCCGGCTCGAACTTGAGCGCCGAGTCGTTGAGCTTGAGCTTGGCCAGGCTCTCCTTGAGGTTTTCGTAGTCGGCGGCCTCGATGGGAAAGACGCCGGCGTAGACGACGGGTTGGATCTCCTTGAACCCGGGCAGGGGCGCCGGGCGCGGGTTCACCACCGACGTCAACGTGTCGCCGACCTTGGTGTCGTGCACGTCTTTGATGTTGGCGATGATGAAGCCGGTTTCGCCGGCCACGAGCTGCGGCAGCTTGATCGAGTGGGGCGTGAAGGCGCCGAGCTCCTGCACCTCGAACTCCTTGCCGTTGTGCATGAGGCGCACCTTCATGCCGGGGTTCACCGTGCCTTCGAAGACGCGCACGAGCACGACAACGCCGCGGTAGGAGTCGAACCAGGAGTCAAAAATCAAACAAGCCAAGGGGCCGTCGACGTCGCCCTTGGGTGGGGGCACCTTCTGCACGATGGCTTCGAGGATTTCGACGATGCCGATGCCCGCTTTGCCCGAAGCGCAGACGGCTTGGCTGGCGTCGAGCCCGATGATGTCCTCGATCTCCTGACGCACCCGTTCGGGGTCCGCCGAGGGCAGGTCGATCTTGTTGAGCACCGGCACGATCTCGAGGTTGGCGTCGAGAGCCAAGTAGACGTTGGCCAGGGTCTGGGCTTCAACGCCTTGAGACGCATCGACGACGAGGAGGGCGCCTTCGCATGCTCCGAGCGCGCGGCTCACCTCGTAGTTGAAGTCGACGTGGCCAGGGGTGTCGATGAGGTTGAGGTTGTAGGTCTTGCCATCCTTCGCCGTGTAAAACAGGCGCACCGCTTGGGCCTTGATGGTGATGCCGCGCTCGCGCTCAAGGTCCATCTTGTCCAGGAATTGCGACTGCATCTCGCGGGCGGTGATGGAGCCCGTGACCTCGAGGATGCGGTCGGCGAGCGTCGACTTACCGTGGTCGATGTGGGCGATGATGGAGAAATTTCGGATGAGCTCGGAAGCCATTGTCCGTGGTCATGCGGACTGATTGGCATCCCGTCAACGACGTCGTCGGGGCTCAGCGCCGCTGGCGTCCGGTGAGCACCAAAAAGAGCGCGGCCAGCAGCAGCAAGAGCGGCGCGGGCGTCGGCGCGGTGGCGCAAGAGGGTTGGCGGTGGACGACGACGATGCGCGACTCTTCGACCGTGCCTTCGTCGTCGTCGTCGAGCACCGGGCCGTCGTCGTCGATGGGGGGCACGTCGTCGGGCGGGGGCTCATCGGGCGGGGGTTCGTCAGGCGGGGGCTCGTCAGGCGGGGGCTCATCGGGGGGAACCTCCCCGGGCCCAGAGATGCGGACGGCGTCGAAGACGATGCGCTTGGCTTCGGCGGGCGGCGCCGTCGAAGTGTCGTCCTCGACGATGACGCTCAGGCCCTCTTCTGGCACATCGAAAGTGCCGAGCAGGGCCCAGCCCTCGCGCTCCAGAGAACGGGCGGCCTGGTCGACGACGACGACCTGCTCGGCGTCGCCACTGACCACGCGGTAGCGGGTGGTGGCGAACTGGGCGAAAGCGGGATCGAGAAAGACTTCGACGTCGTAGCTGCCGCCGCCTTCGACCTTGATGGTGGTGCGGGCCCAGTTGCTGGGGGCGTCGCCTTCGAAGGCGTTGGTCCAATAGAGCTGGCCACCGTGCCCGGCGGCCTCGCTGCGCCAGAACTGGCTGGGACCAAAGTGCTGCTGGCAGGGTCCGTCGTCGACGACGCCGCCGCCGGCGGGCAGGGGCTCACAGTCGGGGGCGGGGCCTGGACCCACGGGGTTTGAGTACCAGGGCAGGTCTTGGGCGGCGGCCTGCTCGTTGATCTCGACGTGCAGGTGATCGATGTGGGGGTTCTCGCCGGTGTAGGGACGCACGCGCGCTCCAGGCGCTCTCGACGTCGTCCAAATGGTGTGATCGAAGATGATGCCCTGCAGGCCCAGGGTTTCGGCGTTGGTCATCAACCAGGCAGCAATGGGGTCGCCGGCGCCGTTGTCGGCTTCACCGTCGATGGGCGAAATCATGACGTCGAGGGCGCGGCCGACGCCGTGGATGGACATCGAGTTCGTGCCGGCGATGACCCGGCAGTTGTAGATGCCGACGCTGTCGATGTCGGGGTAGGCGTTGACCAACACGTCGCGCAAAGTGCGCGCACCCGGGGTCGCATCGCCGGAGCAGTTGGCGCCGTCGTCGTAGGCGGGGGCGCCGTCGTATTGGACTTCTTGAGCGTCGCCGACGCTGACGACGTCGCCAGCGGGGGTCCAGCTGCCTGGGGCTGCCAACGCGTGCTCACTGCGTGAAAGACCCGCGGTGAGCTCAGCGAATTCCTCGACGTCGTCGGTGCCGGAGCCGCAGGCAGCCAGAGCGAGCAACGAGAGAACGACGACGGGGATCGCACGGCTCGACATCCCCGGGTTGTCGCCCTTCGTCGCCGCCCACGCCTCCGGCGATCGCCCGATGATCGCCGATGTGCTCGCAATTGGCCGCCCGGCCTGAGGGCAGAGAATTACACACACGATTTATTTCTCGATCTTGGCGAGGGCGGCCTGCAACGACTCGGGCGTCCAGGGCACGCCGGCAACGCCTTCGACGCCCTCAGATTGGGTCATGCGGTATTCGAAAATCTTGCTGCCATGCACGCCGAAAATGCGCCCATTGACCTCGACAGCGACGTCGCTGGCCAACCAGGTGACCACGGGAGCGACATGCTGCGGACCCATCTGGTCGACGCCGACGTCCTTGAGCATGGCGATGTCCTCGGTCATGCGCGTCAGGGCCACGGGCGCGATGGCGTTGACGCGGCAGCCCAGCTTCGCAAGCTCGATCGACGAGGTGCGGGTGAGGCCAAAGAGCCCGGCCTTCGCCGACGAATAATTGGCCTGGCCAAAATTCCCGAGCAGGCCGCTCATCGAGGTGGTGTTGACGATGGCGTAGCTGCCCGTGCCCTGCACCTTGATCGCGCGGGCGAAAGCGCGGGTCATCAAGAACGAGCCCTTGAGGTGCACGTCGAGGACAGCGTCCCACTCGCTGACCTGCATGTTCAGCAGGGCGCGATCGCGCAAGATGCCGGCGTTGTTCACGAGCACGTCGACGCGCTTCCATCTGTTGAGCGCGGTCCAGACGATGTTCTCGGCGCCGTCGAGGTCGCTGACCGAGGTGTAGGTGGCCACGGCCTCGCCGCCAGCGTCTTTGATGTCGGCGACGACGGCGTCGGCGGCCTTTTGGTCTTTGCCCGCCCCATCTCGGGTGCCGCCGACATCGTTGACGACGACGAGGGCGCCCGCTTTGGCGAAAGCGAGGGCCGTGGCTTTACCGATGCCGTTGCCCGAGCCGGTGACGATGACGACTTTGCCGGTGAACAAACCCATGGCGCGCTCCTGCGAATTCATCTGTTCGAGACGCTGGCGCGTCTCGAAGGACGGGTCACTACCACGCTCTGCGGCGGCCGCTCATGGGTCCCGTCCCCTCCGCGTCCGGCTCGACCTAAGCTCGGCCATGGCCCGTTTGAAGCGCTCCGCGATCCTGCTCGAAGACCGCGACGGCACGGGGTTGCTCTTTGAGGCCGCAGACAGCCTCGATCAGCATCCCCGGGCCCACGACGTCGACGCCCACGACCTGCCCACCCTGAAGGCCCTGGCGACGGGGGTCGGCGACGTCGATGCCGCGGTGGCCTCGCGGTGGCGGCAGGCGGTGCGCGGGCTGGTGCGGGACGACTCCCTCACCGAGGAGCTTGCAACCCTGCGGGCCTTCGCCGCCGATCGGCGCTTCACGCTCGAGTTCTTCTCCGCCCAGGCGGCGATGTCTGAGAGCTTGGACACCGAGGCCTACCACCAAGAGGTCATCGACGACGCCGACGCCCAATTCGACGACGTCGAAACCACTTTGGCCCACCTCTTGGCCTTTCCCTCGGCCGTGCTGCAGGGACGCACCTTCGGCGCCGCCTTCTGCGATGCCGTCGTCGACCGCAGCCGCCAGACCTTGACCGTCGTCGAGCTCGGCTGTGGCACCGGCCGCTTCGCCCATGATTTCTTGGCGCGGCTGCACGCCACCCGTCCCGACCTCTACCAAAGCGTGCGTTACACCCTCGTCGACCTCTCGCCGGCGCTGCAACGATCCCAGCGGCAGCGCTGCGCACCCCACGGCGAACGTTGCTCCTTCGTGCTTCAAGACCTGCTCACTTTCAAGCCCGACAAACCCTTCGACCTCGTCATTTCCAACGAAGTCATAGCCGATCTGCCGGTGCGTCCCTGTTATCGCGACGACGTCGGCGTCGACGTTGGCGAAGCGGCCCGCTGTGTGCGCCGCTATGGACTTTCCTTGGTCGGCTCTCCCCACGCTGTGCTCGTGGGCACCGGTCCCATCGCTCTGATCGAGAGGCTCGAGGGACTGTTGGCCGACGGCGGCTCCGCCATCATCACCGAGTACGGCTCGCGCACGCGTCCGCCCATTCGCGTCGTGCTCGGCGGCCATGTCGAGCACAGCATCCACTTTGGCCACCTCGAGACCGTGGCCAGTGCTGTCGACCTGTTGGCGGCCACCCGCCGCGTCGTCGACATGATCGGCCTCGACGAAGGCATCGCCGTCGTCGACCTCGAGAATCTCGATGTGCTGCGTCGGGCGGTGGGTCCATTGTTGGGCTTGCAGCCGTTGCCGCGGATGGCCTTCACCGCCGACGAACTCGGCAGGTGGTTGGGGGACCACGGCGCCCTGGTGCACAACCTCGTGTACATCCCGCTGCAACTGCACCCGATGCGCGCCGACCTCTTTTTGGCTCTCATCGTTCGACGGGCCACGGGC
This sequence comes from Myxococcales bacterium, assembly GCA_023248635.1. GTDB lineage: Bacteria > Myxococcota > UBA727 > UBA727 > VGSZ01 > VGSZ01. The sequence goes on along the minus strand of JAHFED010000010.1, from coordinate 24,099 downwards.
TGAGCCCGCCGCTGGGAGCCGAACGGCGGACAACAGGAGCATGGTTTTGACAACGTCGCCATGCGCCTCAGACGGCGCCAGATGTTCGATAATGTGCATTATGTTAACCATGATAGACGCACACGGAGTCCACCGACCAGGCTTCGCGTGTCGGTGAATTGTCTACAGGTTCATCGCCTGGCGGCGATGAATTCGAGGTCCGAGGTCGAAAGCAGCCCGCCGGGCCAACGGCGCAAACCATCGGCACTTTGGGTTGGTCTCACAGGCGAGTGTGTTAGCTGCACGGGATGCGTCTCTGTCCGCGCGCCAGCACGCTCGTGTTCCTCGCCTTTCACTTGAGCGCTGGAGCAGCTGAAGAGCCTGCGCGCTTCTCGGCCGAACGCTTGCGGCCCGCCCTGGGTCGCGACGGCATCCTCGACGTCGAAACCGCCGACGTGCCCGACCATCTGGACGGCGACGTCGCGCTGTGGCTGGGCTACGCCCACAACCCCATCGCCATCTACCGTCGCGTCGATGGAGGCCTGGAGCGGGCTGGTGCCCTCGTCGGGCCGCGCGCGGGCGCAAACCTGGTGCTTGCCCTGGGCCTGTTCGACTGGCTGCAGGTCGGCGTCGACGTGCCCGTGGTGCTCTTTCAGGCCCGGGGCGCGCTGCCCGAGGACCTCCCCCTCGGCGGCCTGGTCATCGGCGGGCTCGGCGATGTGCGCTTGTCGCCCAAATTCCAGCTGCTGCGCCAAGCCGATTACGGCGTCGACCTGGCGTTCATGCCGACGGTGACGGCGCCGACGTCGTACCCGAGGGGCGACTACTTGGGAGAGAAGTTCTTCACGGCCGCACCAGAGGTGTTGGTGTCGCGCGAGCTCTTCGGCGTGCGCTTGGCGGGGGGGGCGGGCTATCGGGCGCGCAGCGTGTCGCAGTTTGCGGGCATCGTCGCCGGGCACGAGGTCTTTTACCGCGCCGGCGCGGCCCTGCCCCTCGCCACTGTCGGCATGGACGTTCCCCTGGAGTTGGAGCTCAGTCTCGGAGGCGCCCTCGGCGTCGCTCCCCAGCTCGGCGGCGCGCCGCTCGAGGTGATGCTCGGTGGTCGCTGGAGGGTGAGCGAGAACGTCCGTCTCTTCGCTGGTGGTGGCACCGGGATCATCGGCGGTCCAACGGTGCCCGATTTCCGCGTCGTCGCTGGCATCTCCTGGTCACCCAACTTCGCCGACGGGGACCGGGACGGCATCAACAACGACGTCGACAGCTGCCCAGATCAGCCCGAGGACAAAGATGGACGCGCAGACCTCGATGGCTGCGCCGAAGACGACGCGGACAAAGACGGGATTCGCGACGACCTCGACAAGTGCTTCGACGTCGCCGAAGACAAAGACGGCTTCGAAGACAGCGACGGCTGCCCCGATCCCGACGACGACCTCGACGGCGTTCCCGATCTCGTCGACCGTTGCCCAAGGCGTCCCGGTGATCCCGCCTTTGGCGGTTGTCGGCCTCCCGATCAGGACAAGGATCTCGTCCCCGATCACCTCGACAAGTGTCCGACCATCGCCGCCCGTGGCACGGCCGATGGCTGCCTGCCGGCCCTCATCACCGATGAAGGACACGTGGCGCCGCCGCCGCGCGAACGGCTCGAGATCGACGACAAATTTCAGTTTGCCTTCGACTCCGACAAACTGCTCGAGGCCTCAGGCCCTCTGTGCGACCGCATCGCCGCGCAGCTCATCGAGCGGTCCGACGTCGCCATCAGCATCGAAGGACACACCGACGACACCGGCTATCACGCCTACAACCTCAAGCTCTCGTTGAGGCGAGCCATGGCGGTGCGTGATGCCCTGGTGGCCCGCGGCGTCGCTGTCGACCGCTTCGACGTCGCCGGCTTCGGTGCCGCGCGTCCCTTGGTCGACGGCACCTCGAATGCGGCCCGCGCGCAGAACCGCCGGGTCGAGATCATCGTCATCAACCTCCCCTAGTCGTCGCCTCTCGCCTGGTTCTTTGATTCGTCTGGAGCGCCCATGAACGCCAATGTCCTGAGAGCCGTCTGCATTGCCGTCGTCGTCCCCACGGCGGCCCAGGCCGCGACCTTCACGGTCACGACGCTGAGCGACGAGGTCGCCGATGATGCGGTGCTGTCGCTGCGCGAGGCCGTCGCCGCCGCCAATGCGGCCCCCGACACCGACACCATCGTGCTGCCTGCCGGCACCTTCCCGCTCGCCAGCGTTCTGCTCAGCACCACCAGCGTCGACGTCGTGGGCGCCGGCCGGGAGCTGACCGTCCTCGATGGCCAGGGGGCCAACGCGATCTGGTCGGCACAGGGGCCAGCGACGTCGTTTCGGGCCCTGCAGATGAAGGATTCGCTGGCTCTCGACGCTGCGCTGATTTCATCGACATCGCTGACGGTGTCGGACTGCGCTTTTCGCAACAACACCAACAACGACGCTGGCAGTGGCACCGGCGGCGCCATCAACCTTTCCGGCACCGCCGTCATCGCTGACAGCGTGTTCGAGGACAACGACGCGCACAACGGCGGCGCCATCGGCGGCTCCAACGTCGCGCTGACCGTCGTGCGCTCGACCTTCAGCGACAACACGGCGAACGACGGTGGGGCCCTCTTTCTGCTCGGGGCGCCAGCTGCCGTCGTGAGCGACAGCACCTTCGACGGCAACGACGCCGCTGCTGACGGCGGCGCGATCTTGACCGTCGCCCCCCTGCACGTGGTGAACAGCACCTTCTCGGCAAACACCGGCGGCGACGAGGGCGGAGCCATCAATTGCGACGCCGCCGACGTCGACAGCTCCACCTTCTCCGCCAACGTCGCCGTCAGCGGCGGCAGCATCTTCAGCCGCGGGCCCGCCGACGTTCGCCTGAAGAACACCATCGCCGCCAACGACACGCCCGACGACGGCGGCGGCGGCCGCGACCTGGTGTCCCTGGGCTTCAACCTCATCGAGGCAACGGGGGTCTTTCTGGGTCTGCCGAGCGACGTCTTGGGGATCGATCCCCAGCTCGGCGCTCTGGCGCAAAACGGCGGAGCGACCCAGACCTTGCGCCTCCCCGGGGCCAGCCCGGCGGTGGACGCGGGGAGCTGCAACGACATCGCTGGCGTGGCCTTCGACCTGGATCAACGAGGCCGCTTCCGCGCCGATGAGCGGTGCGACATCGGCTCCTTTGAGCTGGGGGGCATCAGCGCCCCCGTTGCCGCACGCGTGCGAACCGAAGGCCCAGGTGCGAATTGCGCCGCCGGCGGACAGGCCATCGACACCGGCGCCGACGACGGCGACGGCGACGGCACGGCCTTCGACGGCCTGCTCGACGACGACGAGGTCGACGACACGGTCTTCGTTTGCGACGGCACCAACGGCAGCAACGGCACCAACGGCACCAACGGCAGCAACGGCTCCAACGGCACCAACGGCAGCAACGGCTCCAACGGCGCCGACGGAGACGACGGCGCCCCGGGTGTCGACGGCGACGACGGCGCCCCAGGAGTCGATGGCGCCGACGGCGCCCCAGGTGTCGACGGAGACGACGGCGCCACCGGACCTGCTGGCGACGACGGCGCGCCGGGCGATGACGGCGAGGACGGCGCCACCGGACCCGCGGGCGAAACGGGGCCACCGGGACCCACCGGCGCCAGCGGCTCCGCCGGCGGCAGCGGCTTGACGTCACTGCTGCGGCTGACACCCATCGAAGCCGGCGACGATTGTCTCGCAGGTGGACAAGTGGTGGAGTCGGGGCTCGACGACGGCGCCGGCGGTGGGACTGGCGGCAACGGCATCCTCGAGGACGGCGAGGTCGACTCCACGGCGGTGGTCTGCAACGGCGAAGCCTTCCAGGACGAGTTCGAGACCACCGGCGGGCCCACCTGTGCCAGCGGCAACACGAGCAGCGCCCTGGTGTCCTTCGCGCTCTTGGCGGGGCTGCTGCGCCGTCGTCGTCGGAGCTGAGGCTTTTTTGCTCAGGGCCGGAATCGACGGATGTCGCCTAGCGTGCGGTAGAAACCACCCTGAGCGGCTTCGCGCAATTCGTCGACGACGAAGCGGGCCCCTTCTTCCCGCAGGTCGCGGGGGAACTGGCAAAACCAGTCCGAGCGGAACTTGCCGCCGAGGGGACGCACCTTGAGCTTGCCCCCCAATTTGATCACTTCGACGACGACGCCGCCGCCGGCGTCACCGACGATCTCGAGGCCGCCGTCTTCTGCTTGCTCCTTGGGCGCTTGCCTCACCCGCGCCTTTTTCACCTTGCCCGTCAAAGCCCGGGCGATGGCCACCGCGCCGACGTCGACGGCGCATACCGCACCTTCAGAGGTGGCGTAGAAGAGGGTCTCGTCGACGAGCTGCATGTTGCAGATGGGTCCAGCTTCGACCTTGGCCTCCCACAAGACCGCCAGCGCTTCGTCGTAGCCAAAGAGATAGTTGCCGCAGGCGACATAGAGCCGCGTGGCTCCGTCGGCGGCGCGGCCCACGGCCACCGCTTCGGCTCCGTTGGGGCAAAACCCGGGGCCGTCGCTGGTCAGCAACACCGATTGCCGGGTCTTGCCGCTGGCCTTCTCGACGACGTAGAGGGTGGTGTCACCCCCGCTCTCGTAGCCACCGGTGAGCGCGAGGGCGTCGCCGTGGTCGACAGCGAAGCGCACATCGTCGACGCCGCGGTTGTGCCACAGCACCTCGCCCCCCCACGAGAGCTTGCGCAGCCCGATCTCGCAGCCGTGGTACAGGCCCGTGCCGTCGACGCGCAGCACCCAACCTTCGCCGCCGTCTTTGACTTTCTTTTTCCAGCGTTGGTCGCCGTCGACGTCGAAGACCGCCACGGTTCCAGCCAGATCGGCCACGCAGAGATTGCCGCGGTAGACCTCGATCCAACCGATGTTCGCTCGGCCGACGTCGTACATCGCGTGCGGGACCCGACCGGTGAGGTCGTAGACCTTGCCATCTTCGCAGCCCGCGTATTTCCAAGCTTCGTCGGCGATGACGCTGGCGGAGCCCTGGGGCAGCTTCATCTGCTTGGCCAAGGCGCCGTGGCGGTCGAGGGCGTAGACGTTGCCGTCGTCGTTGGCCACCCACACGAGCTCGTCGACCCACAAGCCCACGGTTTGAACGCCAGTGTTGAAACGCCAGACGACGGGGAGGCGGGCCACGCGGAGGTTCGGCGCCTTCGTCTTCGTCGCCTTCTTCGCCTTGGTTTTCGTCGCCTTCGCCGTCTTCGTCGTCTTCGTCGTCTTCTTTGTGGCGCTCTTGTTTGCACCCCCAGCAGGCTGAGCCTTCGGTGTTGCCCTGGCTGCTGCGGGCCTCTTCTTGGCGGTGCTCATCGACGTCGATGGGCTCCTGTGGGCGACCCGCTGGCGAGGCTCCGCGCTGGCCTTCGCGGTCTTCCTGGTTGGTCGCTGCATGAACACCTCAGGGCGGCGGGTTTAGCCGATCATCGCCGCGCAACGAGGCCTCTTGCGCTCGGGCGCGATGCCCGAACGGATCAGTGCAGGAGGCGGCGCGCGAGGCCCAACGCCGTCGCCATGATCGTCACCTGGGGATTGATGCCCAGCGTGCTCGGAAAGACCGACCCGTCCATCACGTACAGACCCGCGGTGCCATGGACCGCGCCGGCGACGTCGACGACGCCCCTGTTGGGCCCCTCTGTGGGACCCATGCGGCAGGTGCCGTGGGGATGGCTGGCGTAGGCCTGCGAGAGACGATTGGGCTCGGTGAGCTCGTCGACGACGGCCAACGCTTCGGACTCACTCGCGCAAAAGCGCGTTCCCACGATGGCCGGGATCACGTGGGTCGCCCCGGCGGCGAAGTAGGCGCGCACCAGCGTCTTGCCCCCCGCCCGCATGGCCTGGAGATCGCGCGGCGAGAGCTTGACCCGCAAGCGGGGTCGCAAATGATCGGTGTCGTCGTCGTCAATGACCACGCTGCCTTCGCCGGTGTCTCTGATCATCGCCCCCGCCATGGCGAAATGGGCGAGGCGTTGCACGCTCGAGAGATCGCCCGCGCGGCCGAACATGGCGAAGAGCTCGCCGGGTCCGACATTGGCGACCTCGAGCAGGGCCCGATCGTCGTCGGGACAGTCGGCCCAAGCCCCCTGCGGCACGCCGTCCCACATCACCACGGGCTCGGCGAATTCGCCCAGCACGCCGAAGCCGGGGTGCAGGGAGAGGTGTCGGCCAACCTCTGTCCCACCCAGGCCGCTGTTCTGCAGAATGAGCGGCGAACCCAAGGCCGATCCGGCGACGACGACGACGTCGGCCTTGATCTTCAGCGAGCCGGTGGGCCTCTCATCGACCTCGTCGACGACGACGGCGTGGACGCCCGTGACCCGCCCTCCTTCGACGATGATCGATTGAGCCCGCGCGCGGGTGAGGATCGTGGCGCCGTGGTTGAGGGCCTCGGGCAGGATCGATTTGTCGACGCTGGCCTTGCCCCCTGACGGACAACCGAGGTGACAGATGCCGCAGCCGACGCAGCCTGGGGCGTTTCGGTCCATCCAGTGGGCGTCGACGCCGAGCTTTCGCAGCCCGTCGAGAAAGAGCTGGTTGTTGCGGCGGCCGATGCCGGCGTGGGTGGGGGTAACACCGATGCGCGTCCAGATTTCGTCGACGAGGGGGTCGAAATTGACCGGCTGCCAGAGGTCGCTGCCGCTGAGCTCGGCCCACTCGCGCAGGCGCGCTTGGGGCGGTCGAAAGCAGATGCCCGAGTTCAAGACGGTCGAACCACCCACCACCCGCCCCGACGTCACCACCATCATCGGATCGCCGTTGGCGGTTTGAGCGCCCCGTCCGGCGAACATGTGCGTGGTCGCCCACGACAACGAGCGCCGGCGAAAGTCGCGACGATCGTAGGCGCCGCCGGCCTCGAGGAAGAGGACTCTCTTGCCAGCTTTGGCGAGCTCGGTGCCAGCAACCGCGCCCCCGGCCCCGGTGCCAATGACGAGCACTTCCGTCGACACAGTGCCTGGCGCGGCGACGGTGACCCCCTCGGTGTGGGCGACGGAAGGTGCAAGAGGTCCCGTCGTCAGCATCTATCCCTCCACGATGGGCAGGCCGCAGCCGTGACGGTGGCCGACGGCGGCGAGGAGGCGGGGATCGCTGAACATCGGCATGCCGATCAGCGATCGCAGCAGGGTGCCGAGCAAGCGGCGCTCGGACAACGTCGATCTCTCGAAGGCCTGCAGCACGCGCTGACGCTGGGCGGTGTCGAGGTCACTGAAGCGCGCTGTCGACGTCAGACTCAGCCGCGGCCACTGCTCGACCGCGCGCAGCAACACCCGCAGCATTCGGCGCTCGCGGGGCAAGAGTCGTGACGCGTACTCGTCGATCGCCCCGACGATGTCGACGTCGTGGGCGCTGATCCGAAACACGTTGCCGACCGGAAAATAAGCGTCGGCGATCGACACGAGTGTGCGGGCTTCGTCGTCGTCGAACACCGCGCGCTGGCTGCTGGGTGGGCGGTCGGCGAACAGGGTACGAAGGCCCAAGGCCGCGGCGACGACGACGGCGGCGACGACCCCGCCACCGAGCTTCAAGATTCCGCGGCGCGAGAGCACGGCTTTCACGGGAGCGTCTTGCACCTGCGGGTCCCTCTGCGGATCGGCGCGGCGCCGTGGGAGCGAGAAGTAGTTCCAGCTTCGGGCCGTCGGCACGGCTCAAGGCTGTCTGTGCCGGGAGATGGCACGTTTGCGGCGACGTCGTCGAGAGTGGTAGCAGTTGAAGTCGCTGTCGTCGTACCGAACGCGCAATCGGACTTGCTGTGGCGGGCTTTCAGAGGGGTGCAGCAGTGATCGAGCTCTACAATTTCCTCGAGAACAACCGCCCGCAGATCGTTACCGCGCTCTTGACCCGCATCCCCAAGGACCTGCCGGCCTACGGGCGCGTGGCGCGCAACGACCTCAAGCAGAGCCTCGACTACCTCATCGAGGCCTACACCGATTTGCTCGTCACCGGCGACGACGACAGCCAGAAGACCTACTTCAAATTCCTCGCCAAGCTGCGTGTGAGCCAGAGCTTCAAGCTCGGCGACGTCCTGCACAAACACCTGCTGATCCTCGCGGTGGTGCGGCCGTTGATCCAGGAGAAATTCCGCGACCACGCCGGCGACGGTCTTGGCCTCTACAACAAGGCCATGGATGTGCTCGAGCGCACGCACTTTCAGAGCATCTCGCTGATGGTCCAGGTGTGGAGCGACTACATCAAGTCGCGCGCCGACGAGCACAATGAATACGTCGACGAGGAGAACAAACAGCTCGGGGTCGACATGTCGAAGTTCATCTTGTTCCGAGGCTGAGTTGTCCCACGGTCTTTTGCCCGACAAGCGCGTTGGTCGATCGCGCTGCGACCGGGCGGCGTCGTCGTCGCATGCGGCCGGCCCAGGTGCGGCGTGATTTGCCCGAAATGCGGGCGGCCCGTCGAAGAAAACGCCGTGATTTGTCGAGGCTGCGATTTCATCCTCGACACCGCCTTCCTCGGCGGCGACATCCTCGACGAGGAGCACCAGCTGCGGCCCGGCCAGGGCGGCGTCGACCCCGCGGTCTTCAACCTCGCCGATGCCGTCATCCTTGGAAACATCGGCGATGATTCGTCGTCCTTCGAGACCTCCGACTCGGGCTTTCACCTGAAGAAGGACCTGCAGGCCGCGCGCCTGTACGTCTCGGGTCGCAGCCAGGCCGTCATGTCCCCTGACGCCGTCATCGGTCGCATCGACTCCAGCGAGCAGGTGCGCTTGACGCCCTTCGAGAAGCACGTGCTGCGCTTCATCGACGGGCGTCGTCCGGTCGAGACCATCCGCCGCCAAGCAGGTCTCGACGAAGCCGAAGTCAAGACCGCGCTGGCCAACCTCGCCGACAAGGGCGTGGTCAAGGTGGTGGGGCGGGCCCTAGCCGACGCCGCCGACTTCGACGTCGACACCGCCCCCGGCGCGGCCAACAAGAAAGCGCCACCCCGACGCATGCGCGGGACCCTGGTCGGGGCCGTCGTTGTGGTTGGCGACGCCGCGGACCAGGCCATCGACGACGCCTTCCGGACCCAGGTGCGGGCCGAGGCGCCGCGCCTGGATGACCCCGACGACGACGACGACGGCGACGGCGTGTTCTCATCGTCTGGCGAGGGCATGCCGACGGCGGGATCCGTCGACTTCGACAAGGTCGACAGCTTCGACGACCGCGCCGCCGCCGATGTTCCCCCGGTGCGCGCATCGTCATCGTCCAAGCAGGCGCGACCCTCGGCGCAGAAAGGCGCCACCAACAATCCGCGTGATGCCAAACGGACCACCGGACCCCGCGTCGGCGTGGCGGACGTCGACGCCTCCGACGGCTTCGACGACTTCGGCGATCCCTCGAACCTCGCCACCGCCGTGGTCGACGTCCCCTCGATCTCCGACGACAGCCTGCCCGCGGCCCGCCCTGAGGTCGACGTGGCTCTGCGCGCGAGCATCTCCAACCTGAGCGAGCTCGAAGACTTCGATGCTCCCGTTCTGGGAGACCTGGCCGACAGCCGTGTGGAGCCGCGACCGATGCTGCCAGCGCCGTCGCCGTCGGCGGGGCGGCTGGCACGCAGCGCCCCTCCCGCCCTGCCCTCGCTCTCGGGCCCGTCGGCGTCCCAGTTGGGTGTCTCCCTCGATGATGAGGAGAGGGCGGCCATGAGCGGGGGCGTGTGGGGATCGGGGCCGCCGGCGCCGGCGCAGCCGCCCACTCCCGGCTTGCCTGAGACCAACGTGGCAGCGCGGGAGGAGCTCTCGACGTCACTCTCGGATCTGCTCGACTCCGACGAAGCCCCGGCGAAAAAGCCAGCGGTGCGGGTGGACTCCGCCGAGCCCACGGCCTTCCGCGCCCCGCCTGCTCCGATGGTCCAAGTGGTGCCGCCCCGCCGCGCCGAGCTTCGTCCCGGCCCCGTGGCGGATCCGCCGTCGACGTCCTTCCCGGTCGAAGACTGGCCGGACTCGACCCCGCGTGCTCGCCCCGCAGTCGCCGCCGCCCTGCGCGCCGACGCCGATGACCTCTTCCCCAACGAGGGCTCCTTCGACGTCGAGACCGAGGGACACGAAGCTCCCGCCGCCAGCGACGACGACGACGACGTCTCGACCCACGAGCTCTTCGCGGCGGAGGCCGTGGCGTCGCCGCCGGCGATGCCTGTGCGCAAGAGCGGGCCCCCGCCGGCCCCCAGTGGACCTCGCCCGCCGCCCCCACCGGCGCTGAAGCCCAACACCAACGTCCGGCTCGGTGGCGCAGGCGGCAGCGCTCCACCACCGCCCGCCGTGGCCACCGCTGCGGCCCCCCGCCCCGCGGTCAGCGCCGACCTCACAGCCCCCCCCTCCGCCGACGACGACGACGCTGCCGACGCCACCAACGACCTGCCCCTTTCTCACGGCAGCTCGGCCGAGAGCCTCGAGTCAGCGATGGTGATTCGGCCGGCGGCCAAGGCCCTTCCCCTGGGGATGGCAGCCAAGCGCAAGGCCCTCGCCAACGTGCCCCCGCCCATCGCCCCCATCGACGACGACGACTTCATGGTCGATCCCGATGCCACCATGAACCTCCCCGCGCTGCCCAAGAGCCAAGAAGGTGCGCGCCGTCGACGGGCGCCCTCCGAGGTCTCGGCATCGGCAGCGGTGGCAGCACCGTCCGCCTCCGAGGGTCCCGCCAAGCCCCGTCGTCCACCCACCGAGGACATGAGACGCAAGGCGCGCAACCTGTTCGAGCAGGCCCAAAAAGACCACGCCATTGGGCGCATCGGCGCCGCCCGCATGAACGCCAAGCTGGCGACCATCTACGACCCCGACAACGACGAATTCCGCCGCATCCTCGACGTCTGGGAAGAAAAGCCCACCGCGTCGACGACGGCAGCGCTGTCGCGTCCCGAGTATGTGGTGCTTTATGAACAGGCCCAGGATCTCGAAGACGAAGGCGACGTCGACGGCGCTCTCGAGCTGCTGCAGAAGGGGATCACCATGGCCCCCAATGCCGCCGCTTTTCACAACCGCATCGGCGTGATTCTGGCCATGCGAAAGCGGGAGTTCGAGCGGGCGGCGGCCGAGATCGAAAAGGCGATTTCTCTCGAGCCCGACAACCCCCACTACCGAAACAACCTCGGCAAGGTGATGCAGAAGGGCAACAAGCGCAAAGACGCCGCCGCCAACGCCCGCTGACACGTTCGCTCCGTGGCCCCCGTCACAACGTGTCAAGGGGGGGCCGCTTCAATTCAGTTCAACTGCCTCACCCAATTTCATCTCAGGCGCGTCGGGCTACACGATTGGGCATGACCATTCGCGCTTTTGCCATTTGTGGGTCCCTGCTCCTCGTCCTCGCTGCCGGTTGCCCGTCGACGCCGACGCCGAAGCTGGAATTTCCCGACGGGTTGCCCGTGGCCTCGTTGCCGCAGGCGCAGAAAGACCTGCTGCGCGTCACCCTCGAGATTTCCGACGCTGCCCTGGCGGAAACCGACGTCGTCCTCGACACCAAGGACCTTCAGCTCTCGGGCGCCTTCACCTTGCAAAACGTCCCAGACGGCGATCGGACCGCGACGCTGCGGGTATATGGGCGCTTCGCCCCCGACACCGAAGAAGTGCTGCTCGGGGTCGCCACCGACTCCGTCACGGTCACCGCGCAAGAGACCACCGGCCTCGACTTCGCCGACGCCCTCTTCGACAGCTGCGACGTCGGCGCCGACGGGAACTGCTCGCTGGTGTTCGATGCCAACCGCAACCTCACGTCGAACGTGCTCGATCTCGCACCCCTGATCGTCGAGGGCGGGCGGGCCATCGATCCCGCACCGCAGCCGATCTTCGTCGAGGCCAGCCCAGAGACCCTGCAGTTCACCTCGAACGTGAGCCTGGGCAGCTTTTTGCGACAGGTCATCGTCGTCGAAAACCGCGGCACCAATCCCATGACCATCGACTCCCTCGACGTCGGCGGCGGCCAGGGCGTGGGCATCTCCCTCTTCGATCCCTTCGGCGGGCCGGTGGCGGTCCCGCGGCGCAGCATGCCCTCGGCGGAGCTCACCAAAATCATCGACCCCGGCGACGAGCTGCTGGTGGCTGTGACCTTCGCGCCGGTGAACAGATTTCTGACGACGGCTGGGGTGCAGATCGTCGCCCGCGACAGCAAGACCAACGTCGTCCAATCCGCACGCGTCAAGGTCATCGCCAACGCCGACGGCTCGTTGCGCCCCCAGCCCGGTGACTACGCCGAGCCCGATATCGGGGGCTTTCTCGACATCGGCAACGGCACCATCCCCGCCACCGCCTTCCCCGCCGAAGAGCTGTTCTCGGGACAGGAGATTAGCGACGCCGGCCTCTTGTTCATCGGCAACCTGCTCACGCACGTCGACAACGGCGTCACCTTCTCCATGCCGGCGGATCGCGCCTTCGTCATCGACGTGCCTGTCAAGACCCGGCTCTCGGTGAGCCTCTCGAGCCTCGAAAGCGACATCGACGTCGCCGTCGTCGGCCTCGACGTGGACAACAAAGTTGCCAGCGTGCTCGCTTCGTCTCGGCACCCGCTGACGAGCTCGGAGGGCGTCGACTTTCTCAACGACGGCGAACAGCCCTTGCGCCTCGCCGTCGTCCTTGGTCGCATCGAAGCTGCGGGCACGCCGGCCATCCCGGGTGGCCTCGCTCTCGACGTCCCCGCCCCCTTCCGCATCTCCTGCGAGCTCAGCCGGGGCCCTGAGTTCAAAGACGTCAACCCGCTTGAACCAGCCACCGGCCCCATCGAAGGGGGCACCGACTTCACTTTGCGCGGAGACGGTTTTCAGCCCGGCGCCACGGTCACCTTCGCGGATTTTCGCGCGCTCGACGTCCGCATCACCGTCGATCCGGAGACCGGCGACAGCATCGCCACCGGTCGCATGCCGCCGGGCTCCCTCGAGGTCGGCAAGAACCCGGCGACCGCTGTGGTCGCCAATCCATCCATCGAAGCCGGCGGCGACGGCCAGGCCGCCAGCTTGATCGAGGCCTTCCTCTACGACCCGCCCGCTGCTCACCTCGACGTCGCCCTGCCGGACGTCGCCCCCACCACGGGTGGCACCGCGCCCATCACGATCTTCGGCAGCTTTTTCACCATCGATCAGGGACCGATGCAAGTGAACTTCGGCGAGAGCAACAGCGTCGAGGCCGTGTTTCTCGACGGCGGCACCCTCACGGCGCTGCCTCCTCCCGCCGTCGAAGGCGCCGTGGTGTTGACCGTGCAAAATCAGATTCGGCCCGGCGTCTTTGGGGCGAGGTCCAACGGCGTGCCCTTCCGCTTCGCGGTCTCCACGGGCCCGGCGCCAACCATCACCGGCGTTGATCCTGCGCAGGGCGCTGCCGACGGCGGCGACTCGATCACCATCGCGGGCTCGGGCTTCGTGCAGGGGACGCGCGTGCTGGTTGGCTCCATCGAAGGCACCGTGGTCACCACCGACCCCGATGCCATCACCTTCACCTCCCCACGCGTAGAGGCCGACGGGCCCAACAACCTGTCGGTGGTCAACCCCGATGGCCAGAGCGTCACCGCCCCCGGCGCCTTCACATACTTTTTTCTGCCTCCGGTCATCGACGGTATCTTGCCCATTCGGGTGCCGAGTACCGGCGGCAGCTTGGTCGTCGTGACGGGCTCGAGCTTTCGCGAGGGCATCGCTGCTTTCTTCGGCCAAGCCGGCGGCGATCCGGCCCAGGGCGCGCCGCCCCTCAGCGTCGTGCGCAATGGCTCGACGTCGGTGCTCGTGACCACACCTCCCCTGGCGGTCGGCGAGGTCGTGCTGAACCTGATCAACCCCGACAACCGCTTCGCCACCTCCACTGCCATTGAGGTGTTCGAGCCCCAGAGTGCGGCGCCCACCATCGTCTTCGTCGACCCCGCCAGCGGGCCGCTGCAGGGAAACAACATCATCACCGTCGCCGGCAACGACTTCGACCCCGACGGCGTGCGGGTGATCCTCAACGGCGTCACCTTCCAACTGCCCGTCGAAATCGGTGGCGCCGCCGGCTTCGACGCCGTGCAGTTCCCCGCCCCGCCGTCGTTGGACACCGGCACGCTGCCCCTCGTCTTGGAGAACGGTGACGGACAGTCCGCCCTGAGCACCTATCTTTACGTCGAGATCGAGCTCGCTCGCATCGATCAGGTGCTGCCCCGCGTGGTGCACATTTTGCCCGGTACAGAGATCCAGGTGATCGGTGAGTTCTTCGGCAACTTCGACACCCGCTTGCAGGTGTTTCTCGGCACTGGTGACGACCAGCAGCAGCTCCCCCTGGTGGCGCGCAGCGACGGCCTCATCATCGCTCGCGTCACCGAACGCTTGAACGAGGCCGGCCCCAGAGGTTTGGCGCTCACCGACGGCACCATCAGCCTCGGCGCCACCGTCGAGATCGTTCAACCTGTCATCGACAGCGCCGAGGAGCGCAACGACGAGATCGAAGTGTTGGGAGCCGATCTCGCCGGCGACCGCCTGCAGACCTTTTGCGCCGACGACGAAGCCTACCGCCCCACCATCGCCGACGACGACGTGCTCGTGGTGCGACGCGACTCTCGCTTCGACGCACGTTGCCCCGCTGCTGGCGGCACCGACCGCGCCATCACCCTGATCTACGACGGCGGCGCCGAGAGCTATGCACCACCTGAAGCGTTCGTGACGACGGAGACAGATGCCGACGGCGACGGTGTCGGCGTCCGCGACGACGCCGACGACGGCGAACCCTGCATTCCGAACATCGTGGCGGCGGTGTGCGACTTCGACAAAGACGAAGTCGTCGGCAATGTCGATCTCGACAACACCGATCCCTGCATCCCCGACAACCGCGACCCCCTCTGCCCCGACGACGACGACCACGACGAATTCGTCAACGCCTTCGACGCCGACCCCGCCGATCCCTGTGTCCCCAACTCCGATTCGATCGCGTGCACGGCCGACGCCGACATCGACGGCATCGCCAACCCCTTCGACATCGACGACACCGATCCCTGCGTGCCGAACTCGGATGCCCCGGCTTGCGCCCGACCGCCGACGACGACGGTGGTGCTGCCCGGTCAGATCCATGCAGCTGCTGTCGGCGACACCCTCACCGTGGTCGGCACGCGCCTCGAACCGGTCACCGTCGCCACCATCGTTCAGATTGCGACGGGCGCCTCGACGCCGGCGACCATCGTCGAACAGAGCCCGACCCTGTTGGTGATCCGGCCCTCGGCCGCCATCGGCGACAGCGCCGACGAGGGCTCGCTCTACTGCGTCCACCTCGTCGCTCCCGCCGGCACCGCGGACTCGCCGACCTTCGAAGCCCTTCGACCTCGGGTGCTCTCCGCCCTCGATCGGGGCACCAGCATCGGTTTCGTCGGCCAGTTCTTCAACCCCACCCGCATCGTCGAAGCCGCCCTCGATGGCGGCGCCGGCAACACCGTCGAGCTCAGCGTGCTCAGCGCGTCGGAGGCCTTCGTCGATGTGCGCTTCGACTCCCCGGTCCTCCCCGACGTCAGCTACGACCTCGTCTTGACGCTCGTCGACGATGACGGCGCGGACGTCGTCATCAAGGCCCCAGCCGCCGCCGGCTTTGCCCTCAACCGCACCCCGCCCGTGGTCAACATCTCTGATGCCAGCATCGACGAAGGCGGCACGGCGCGCTTCCGCGTCACCCTCTCAGCCCCGAGCGGCGTCGACGTCTCCTTCGACACCGCAACGACGGCCGGAACCGCCGCCAGCGGCTCTGATTTCAATGTCGTCGGCGCACGACGCACCATCCCCGCCGGGCAGACGACGCTCGACATCGCCGTGGTCACCATCGATGACGGCGTGGACGAGGCCGAAAGCGAGGCCTTCACCGTGACGGTCTCGGGCATTCAAAACGGTGTCGGCGGCGACGTCGTGGGCGCCGGCGTCGTGCGCGACAACGACACGCCACCCACCGTCTCCGTTGCCAATACCTCCAGCACCGAAGGGCTGCCCGCGGCCTTCGTCATCTCGCTGAGCGGGCCGAGCGCGGTCGATGTCTCCTTTGATGTCAACACCACGGCCGGCACCGCCGCCGCCGCGGACTTCACGGCCGTCACCAACAGCCGGCGCACCATCGTGGCCGGCACCACGTCGATCACCGTCAACGTCGCCACCGCCGACGACCTCATCGATGAAAACAACGAGAACTTCTCTCTCGCCCTGACCGCCTTCGCCAATGGCACAGGCGGCATCACCACTGCCACCGCTCTGATCACCGACAACGACGCGACCCCCGCGATCTCCGTCAGCAATCTCAGCATCGCCGAAGGTGGCGTGGCGAACTTCGTCGTCGCGCTCACCGCCGTCAGCGGCCTGGACGTCTCCTTCGATACCAGCACGACGCCGGGCGCAGCCGGAGCAGCAGACTTCACAGCGCTGACGGCCAATCGCCGCACCATCCCCGCCGGGGCGTCGTCGATCACCGTTGCCGTGGCCACCAGCACCGATGCCATCGATGAAACAGACGAGACGTTCACCTTCTCCCTGTCTGCCCTTGCCAACGCCACGGCGGGCGCGCTCACGGCAACAGCGACCATCGCCGACGACGACGACCCGCCGGTACTTGCCCTGGTGTCCTCCGGCCCGGTGAGCGAAGGAACCCCATCGGTCTTCGTGGTGGGTTTGAGCTCTCCCACCAGCTTCGATGTGACCTTCCAACTCAACACGACGACGGGCAGCGCCAGCTCTGCCGACTTCACGGCGTTGACTGCCGCGGGAGGCACCATTGCAGCCGGTGCGCTGACGACGTCGATCAGCGTGGCGACCATCGATGATCTCCTGAACGAAACCAGCGAGAGCTTCACCCTCGCCCTCGCTTCCCCCAGCAATGCCACCATCGTGACCCCCAGCACCACCGGCGTCATCAACGACAACGACGCCGCCCCGGTCGTCTCCGTCGCCGATACGAGCATCGCCGAGGCCGGGACTCTGGTCTTCACCGTCAGCCTGAGCGCGGTCAGCGCGCGGGACGTCACCTTTACAGCCAGCACCACCGCCGACACCGCAGCCACCCCGGCCGACTTCACGACCGTCTCTGCCGGTGGAACCATTGCAGCCGGTGCCCTGACGACGACCGTCTCGGTGGTGACGGCCACCGACACCCTCGACGAAAACAACGAGACCCTCACCCTGGCGCTCTCCGCCATCGTCAACGGCGTGGGCGGCGACACGAGCGCCGTCGGCACCATCGTCGACGACGACGCCGCGCCCGGGCTCTCCATCGGCGATGTCACCATCGGTGAAGGCGGCGTCGCGTCTTTTGCGGTCACTCTCGACGCGATCAGCGCGTTGCCGGTGTCCTTCGACGTCAACACGACCCCGGGCACCGCGGGCGAGCTCGACTTCACCAGTGTGTCCAGCCGCCGCACCATCGCTGCGGGGCAGAACAACACGACGGTGCTGGTCACGACCACCAGCGACACTCTCGATGAAAACAGCGAGGCGTTTACGACGACGCTTTCGGCTCTCACCAACGCCGGCGCCACCGACCTCGTGGCCACCGGCGCCATCACCGACGACGACGACCCACCGGTGCTGGCCATCGTGTCCTCCGGCCCGGTCAGTGAAGGAACCCCTTCGGTCTTCGTCGTCGGCCTGAGCGCCGCCAGCAGCTTCAATGTGACCTTCCAGCTCAACACCAGTGTGGGCAGCGCCAGCTCCGCCGACTTCACTGCCCTTACGGCGGCGGCGGGTTCGATCCCGGCAGGAGCGCTGACGACGTCGATCAGCGTCACGACCATCGACGATCCCTTGAACGAAACCAGCGAGAGCTTCACCCTCGCCCTCGCTTCCCCCAGCAATGCCACCATCGTGACCCCCAGCACCGCCGGCGTCATCAACGACAACGACGCCGCCCCGGTCGTATCCGTCGCCGATACGAGCATCGCCGAGGCCGGCACCCTGGTCTTCACCGTCAGCCTGAGCGCGGTGAGCGGGCGCGACGTCACCTTCACAGCTAGCACCACCGCCGACACCGCAGCCACCCCGGCCGACTTCACGACCGTCTCTGCCGGTGGAACCATTGCAGCCGGTGCCCTGACGACGACCGTCTCGGTGGTGACGGCCACCGACACCCTCGACGAAAACAACGAGACCCTCACCCTGGCGCTCTCCGCCATCGTCAACGGCGTGGGCGGCGACACGAGCGCCGTCGGCACCATCGTCGACGACGACGCCGCGCCCGGGCTCTCCATCGGCGATGTCACCATCGGTGAAGGCGGCGTCGCGTCTTTTGCGGTCACTCTCGACGCGATCAGCGCGTTGCCGGTGTCCTTCGACGTCAACACGACCCCGGGCACCGCGGGCGAGCTCGACTTCACCAGTGTGTCCAGCCGCCGCACCATCGCTGCGGGGCAGAACAACACGACGGTGCTGGTCACGACCACCAGCGACACTCTCGATGAAAACAGCGAGGCGTTTACGACGACGCTTTCGGCTCTCACCAACGCCGGCGCCACCGACCTCGTGGCCACCGGCGCCATCACCGACGACGACGACCCACCGGTGCTGGCCATCGTGTCCTCCGGCCCGGTCAGTGAAGGAACCCCTTCGGTCTTCGTCGTCGGCCTGAGCGCCGCCAGCAGCTTCAATGTGACCTTCCAGCTCAACACCAGTGTGGGCAGCGCCAGCTCCGCCGACTTCACTGCCCTTACGGCGGCGGCGGGTTCGATCCCGGCAGGAGCGCTGACGACGTCGATCAGCGTCACGACCATCGACGATCCCTTGAACGAGCCCAGCGAGAGCTTCACCCTCGCCCTCGCTTCCCCCAGCAATGCCACCATCGTGACCCCCAGCACCGCCGGCGTCATCAACGACAACGACGCCGCCCCGGTCGTGTCTGTGGCCGACGCCAGCACCATCGAAGCTGCAACCGGCGGCGGGGTGGTGGCTTGCACCGGCGGCGTCGTCGACACCACGACGGTCCCCGGCTTTGCCATTCACACCTTCCTTTCTTCGGGAACGCTCACGTGCCCAGACGCCCGCAACGCAGAGGTCTTGGTCGTCGCCGGCGGCGGCGGCGGCGGGCAGCACGGCGGCGGCGGCGGCGGCGGCGGCGTGGTGCACAACCCCAGCCTGTCCATCGCCGGCGGCGCGACCTCCGTCGTCGTCGGAGCGGGCGGAGCGGGCAACAACTCAGGCGACTTCGACGGGCCCAACACCGGCGTTCGTGGCGGCGATTCGACCTTCTCGACGATCACAGCCGTTGGCGGCGGCGCCGGCGGCCTCGGCCACCAACCCGGTGGCGACGGCGGCTCCGGCGGCGGCGCAGCGCGAGACACTGCGAATCCGGGCGGAGCTGCCATCCCCGGCTCCGGCGGCACGGCCTTCGGCAACGTCGGCGGTACGGGCACGGGCGGCAGTTTTTCGGGCGGGTCTGGCGGCGGCGGAGCCGGTGCCGCCGGCGGGGCTTCCCAAGCAGTGGATGAGCGTGGAGGCACCGGTGGTGCCGGCAGGTCCTTCTCGATTTCGGGTGTGGCGACGTTCTTCGCCGGCGGCGGCGGCGGCGGCGACCAAGGCAATAACATCTCCGCACCAGGCGGCATCGGTGGGGGCGGCGCCGGAGGCGCCAGCGGTGGTCCCGTGGCGGTCGCTGGCACCCCAAACACCGGCGGCGGCGGCGGCGGCAACAACAACTCGAACCCAGGCGCTGCTGGCGGCTCCGGCGTCGTCATCGTCCGCTACGCGGTGGCTCCAGGTCCGCTGGCCTTCGTCGTCAGCCTGAGCGCGGTGAGCGGTCGCGATGTCAGCTTTACGAGCTCCACGACGACGGGCAGCGCGAGCTCTGCCGACTTCACCTCTCAAACGAACCTTGCGGGCGTGATCTTGGCGGGCCAGCTGTCGACCACGATCAACGTCCCGACCACCGCCGACGCACTCGACGAAAACGACGAGACCCTCACCTTGGCTTTGTCGGGGATCGCAAACGGCGTCGGCGGCGACATCTCGGCCATCGGCACCATCGTCGACGACGACGCCGCACCTTTGCTGACCATCGCCAACGCCTCCGCCAGCGAGGGCAGCGCCGTGGTCTTCACGGTCACGCTCACACCGGCGAGCGCGCTCCCGGTGTCTTTTGACATCGACACCAGCCAAGGCACGGCGAGCGGCACCGACTTCTCGGCCCTCTCTTCGCACCGCACCATCGCCGCCGGCCAAACGTCGACGACCATCTCGGTGGCGACGACGGGCGACGCCCTGCTCGAGGGCAACGAGACCTTCACGGCCACGCTCTCGGCGCCGCTCAACGCGGGTCTCGGCAGCCCGGCGGTCGCGACGGGAACCATCAACAACGACGACGCCGCACCGGTCCTCTCCATCGCCGGCACCAGCATCAGCGAGGGCGGCGATGCCGTCTTCACCGTCTCCCTCAACCAAGCCAGCGGGCTCGATGCCACCTTCACCGTCGACACCGCGACGGGCTCCGCCGGGGGCGGCGACTTCACGGCCATCGGCGGAAGCGCACGCAGCATCCTGGCGGGGTCGACGTCGACGACGATCACCGTCACCACGAACAACGATGCTCTCGACGAGCTCGACGAGGCCTTCACCGTCACCCTCTCGGCGTTGGGGAACGCCAGCGCGGGAACCACGACGGCGACGGGGACTCTGCTCGACAACGACGCTGCACCGGTGCTCACGATCGCCAACGCCAGCAGCGTCGAAGGCGGCTCCGTGTCCTTCGACGTCGCGCTCAGCGCCCAGAGCGGGCTGCCCGTCACCTTCCTCGCCAACACCAGCACCGGCAGCGCCGCGAGCGACGACTTCACTGCCTTGGTGGCCGCCGCGGGCTCCATCGGCGCGGGATCGACGACGACGACCGTCAATGTCACTACCGCCAACGACACCACCGACGAAGCCAACGAGACCTTCACCGTCGCGCTCTCGGCGATCACCAACGCCACGGCGGGGTCCAGCACCGCCACCGGCACCATCACCGACAACGACACTCCCGCCGTCATCTCCATCGCCAACGCGGCCTCGGTCGCCGAGGGTGCCACGGCCTCGTTCACGGTCTCGGTCACCCCGGTGAGCGGCTTCGACGTCTCCTTCGACGTCAACACCGGCTTCGCGAGCGCCTCTGGCGCTGACTTCACTCCGGTCACCGGCATCCGCCGCACCATCTCGGCGGGGTCGAGCTCGGTGACCGTGCTCGTGGGAACCACCGACGACGCCATCTTTGAAGCCAGCGAGACCTTCACGACGACGATCTCGGCGATCTCGAACGCCGACACGGGGGCCCCGGGGACCCTGACGGGCACCGGGACCATCACCGACAACGACACTGCGCCGACGATCTCCATCGCCGCCGCCACGCCCATCACCGAAGGTCAGCCGGCCGTCTTCAACGTGACCCTCAGCGCGCCCAGCGGTCTCAACGCGACCTTCAACGTTAACACCACCGCCGGCAGTGCCGTCGCCGCCGACTTCACGGGGCTGACCAACAGCCCCGGCACCATCACCGCCGGATCGACATCGACGACGTTCTCGGTGACCACCGCCGACGACGCGCTGGCCGAGAGCGCCGAGACCTTCACTGCGGCGATCTCCAGCTTGGTCAACGCAAGCGCCGGCACGACCAGCGCCCTCGGGACCATCAACGACAACGATCCGCCGCCAGTCATCGAGTTCATCTCGCCGGCGGCGATTCACGCCCTCGTTCAGGGCGATGTGCTCACGGTGACCGGCAGCGGCTTGGGCGATCCAGCGACGACGGCGACCATCGTGCGGGTGTCAAACGGGGCGACGGTCGCAGCGACCATCACCAGCCGCACAGCGACCAGCCTCCTCGTGCGCCCCGATGTCGCCCTGTCCGACAGCGTCGACATCGGCTCATCGTTTCAAGTGCGGGTGACGGCTCCGGCGGCGACGACAACGTCGACGGTGACCTTCGACGCCCGCAAACCCCGCGTCGACACGGGCTTCTCGTCGGTCGACGCTGTCAACAACGGCACCGGAGTCCCACCGGCGGACGGCCTCGTCGATGGCACCGAGGTCGTTTTCGATGGCGAGTTCTTCAACCCCTCGAAGCTGACCAGCGCCAGTCTCGTCATCAACGGCGGCGCCACGGTCACCGCGACCATCGCCAGCAAAAGCGACACGAGCCTGCGCCTGAACGCCTTCAGCATCCCCATCGTCGACGGCACCAAATACCGACTCAGCGTGACCTACTCGGGCCCCACGACGTTCAACGCCGGCACCGGCCAGTTCTGCGCCGTCGGCGACAGCGATACCCTCGTTCGCTCGACGTCAACGACGTGGTCCGCCGACCCCTGCACCAGCCCCAGCTGCCTGGCCTTGAGAAACGCGGGGCAGACCGTCGACGGCACCTACACCATCGATCCCGACGGCGGCGCCGGGCCCATCGCGCCGCTGGCCGTGCACTGCGACATGACGACCGACGGCGGCGGCTACACCTTCCTCAAGGTCTCGCAGGGCAGCACGCAGGACACGGCGGCCGAAGCCTTCTGCATCGCGCGTGGCATGCGGCTGCTGGTTCCGCGCACCCAAGCCCACTATCGAGCAGCGCTGGCCATCGCGCGGACGGTGGCCATCGAGACCATCGGGACCCAGAGCGCGTCGGACAACTACGCCCGCATCTTGGGCGTATACCCCGGCACCAATGGCGCCTCCTGCACCAACCAGCCGCTGAAGAGCAACGCCGACGGCACCAGAATCCCGACCTGTAATTTTGGCCCCACCGATACCGTCGGCAATCCCCTCAACCAGCGTTTCTTCATCCATAACAACAGCAATCTCGGCGAACCGAACGGCAACAATTGCACAACCTGCTCGCTCACCTACAACGTGTACGATGGTGCCGGCGACATCCGCACCGACCTCGGCTCGGGAGGAATGGATGACAACGGCCACATTTCTTCAACACAATTCATGTGCGACGTTGGCGACAAGCAATGACCGGGTGTTCCGCTGCCCGTCGCTGTGGTCCATGGCGCCAGCGTCTTGACGGTCTGATGGCTCAACATCTTTGCGCGTCTTGAAGTTCTGATGCTTCAAGACACTGGGGCGTCTTGAAGGTCAACTTCAAGTTTGCCGGTTCGAGACACCAGCGTCTTTCTCAATCGAAGGACAAGAAGTAGCGCGCCACCCCTCGCTCGGGGACGTCGACGCTCGCCCGGGCCTCGATCCCCAATTCCGCCACCCGGACGACGACGTCGTGGCGACCGGGCGGACACTCTCGCTCCGACGTCGACGTCGTCCCCCAGGGCATGCCGTCGAGGGAGATGATCGCGGGCAGCGGGGTTGAAACGACGACGCGCCCCGCGGCTCGGGTGGGCTCCAGCGCCAACACCATGGTGTGATCGGCGGGGCGTTCGACGGGGACGGGGCTGATGCTGCTGCGGTAGCCCGGCTTGCGCGCCTCGAGCACGTGGGGCTTGTCGGTGGCGACGCCGGGCAAGGTCAGGGGGGCCGTGCCGACGTCGCGGCCGTCCAGCAACACCCGCGCTCCCGGGGGGCGCGTCTCGACGCGGATGATGCCGGCCGACTGCAAGCTCTCGGTGACGACGACGAAGCGGTCGTCGCTGGCGAGCTGGAGCTTGCGCTGGGCCGGTGTGCCTGCGGCCAGGCCGACCTTGAGCGTGTGGGGGCCGTCTTCGAGCTTGACGTCGACGATGAGGGGCGTGGCGCCTTCGAGGCGGGCTTCGTCGAGGCTGACGCTGGCCCCCGGTGGGCTCGAGCGCACCAAGATGGTGCGGGCGTTGCGCGCCTCGCCGGCCAGGGTCGACGCCAGCACCACGGCTCCACCGAAACCCAGCACCACGGCGACGACGGCGGTGACGCCGCTGGCGACGAGCACCTTGGGGGGCAACCACATCTCGACCAAGAGCTCGGCTTTGACCCGCCACAGCGGTTTTCGCGCCGGGGCCGGCGACGACGACACCGCCACTGCAGGCGACGAGGGCTGGTTCACGTAGCCGCCCGGCAAGGGCAGTCCCGACTCGGCTCCCACGGGTGGGGGAGCGACGGGCGCGGGCGCCGGCGGCGATGGCAGGCCCATGGGGCGAGGGGGGGCCGCTCCCGAGGGCGGAGGTGGAGGAGGCTGCCAGGCCGGGGCCGGGGGCGGGGGAGCCGGTTGCCACGGAGCAGCGGGCTGGGCGGCGACGGGCGGCCACTGGGGCGCCGGGGGCGGCGGCGATGGCTGCCACGGC
>JAHFED010000067.1 GCA_023248635.1 Myxococcales bacterium | reverse complement strand
CGCGCAGCCGGTAGCCCGCCGCATGACGATCTTTGCCCCGTTCGCCGCCGACGTCTCCTTCGCCGACGATGAGAAGCGCGTGCTCGCGCTGTGGGCCCAGGCCGACATTTTTCGGCGCTCCGTCGAGGCCCGCCCCGTCGACAAGAGCTACATCTTCTACGACGGCCCGCCCTTTGCGACCGGCCTGCCCCACTACGGGCACTTGGTGGCGTCGACGTTGAAGGACATCGTCCCGCGTTACTGGACCATGCGCGGCTACCGCGTCGAACGTCGCTTCGGCTGGGACACCCATGGCCTGCCCATCGAGATGGACGTCGAGAAAAAGCTCGGGCTCAAAGGACCCTCGGACGTGCGCGCCTTCGGCGTCGACAAATTCAACGAGGAATGTCGCGCCGGCGTGCTGCGCTACGTCGACGACTGGGAAAAAACCATCACGCGCGTGGGCCGTTGGGTCGACTTCGACGACGACTACAAAACCATGGATCTCCCCTTCATGGAGAGCGTGTGGTGGGTGTTCTCCCAGCTCTGGGAGAAGGGCCTCGTCTACCAGGGGCACCGCGTGATGCCCTACTCGTGGCGCCTGTCGACGGCGCTGTCGAACTTCGAAGCCGGACTCGACTACCGCGACGTCGACGACCCGGCTCTGACCGTGCGGCTGCCTCTCGACGGGCGCCCGGGCGAGTTCTTGTTGATCTGGACGACGACGCCCTGGACCTTGCCGTCGAACCTGGCAGTCGCTGTGCACCCCGACGTCGACTACAGCCGCGTGCAGACCGACGACGGCGCCTTCTGGGTCGGCTCGGCCCTCGTCAAAGCGGTCTTCGGCGACAAGGGAGAGGTCACGGAAAGCAAGAAAGGCCAGGATCTCGCCGGTCTTTCTTATCAGCCTTTGTTCCCCTTCTTTGCAGATCGAAAGGACAATGGTTCTTTTCGAGTGGTCACGTCAGAGCATGTCACGATCAACGACGGCACCGGCCTGGTGCACATGGCTCCGGCCTTCGGCGAAGACGACTACGCGGTGTGCAAGAAGAATGGCATCGAGATCATCGATCCCGTCGACGACGAAGGCAATTTCGGCCCCCTGGTGCCCACCTACGCTGGCCGCAACGTCAAAGAGGCCGACAAAGATATCATTCGAGATCTGAAAGCGCAGGGAAGCATTTTCAAGCATGCGACAATCAAGCACTCCTATCCCTATTGCTGGCGATCTGGAACACCGCTGATCTACAAGACGACACCATCGTGGTACGTCAAGGTCGAAAAGATTCGCGATCAGATGGTGCAGGCCAATGAGGCTGTGCATTGGGTTCCTGATTTCGTCGGCGAAGCCCGGTTCAACAACTGGCTGAAAGAGGCCCGCGACTGGTCGATCTCGCGCTCGCGCTTCTGGGGCACGCCCATCCCGATCTGGCGCGCCGACGACGGCGACACCTTGTGCATTGGCTCCGTGGCCGAGCTCCAGACCTTGACCGGCGCAAAAGTGACCGATCTCCACCCGCACAAGATCGATCACCTGGTGATCGAAAAAGGCGGCAAGACCTACCAGAGAGTGAAAGACGTCTTCGACTGCTGGTTCGAGTCTGGCTCGATGCCCTGGGCCCAGGTGCACTATCCCTTCGAGAACAAAGAGCGCTTCGACGCCGCCTACCCCGCGCAGTTCATTGCCGAGGGTCTCGATCAGACGCGGGGCTGGTTCTACACGCTGAACATCCTCGGCACCGCGCTCACGGGGCAGTCGCCCTTCAAGAACGTCGTCGTCAACGGCATGGTGCTGGCCAAGGGTCACTACAAGGGCAAGGACGAATACGTCCCGGGCGAGTTCGTCGACGAAGTGGGCGGTCGGGCCCTGGATCGCCGTGACGGTGCCGAGCTGCGCACCGTCACCGAGAAGATGTCGAAGCAGAAGAAGAACTACACGGCTCCTGAAGCGATCATTGAGACTTTTGGTGCTGACGCTTTGCGCGCCTATCTTATCAATTCACCCGTGGTGCGCGGTGAGCCCCTGCGCTTCGAAGACGAAGGCGTGAAGGAGATCGTGCGCACGGTGTTGCTGCCGCTGCAAAACGCGCTCTCCTTCTTCGTCACCTACGCCAACATCGACGCCTGGGATCCCAAGGTCGAGCTCTCTCGGGCGCCGTCTTTGCCCGAGCGTCCCGAGCTCGATCGCTGGATCCTGAGCGTGCTGCAGTCGCTGATTGGGCAAATCAACACTCAGATGGAAGGATATTATCTCTACAAGGTCGTGCCGCCGATGCTGGGATTCATCGACGACCTCACCAACTGGTACATCCGCCGCAGCCGTCGGCGTTTCTGGAAGGCGGGGGACTCCACCGACAAGCGCGCGGCCTACGCGACCCTCTACGAGGTGCTGACGACCTTCGCCAGAGTCACTGCTCCCGTCATGCCCTTCGTGTCGGAGTCCCTCTACCAGCGCCTGGTCAAAGACCCTGGAGCCGGCGGCGTCGACTCCGTGCACTTGTGCGACTACCCCCTCGTCGACGAAAGCCGCATCGACCGCGACGTCGAAGCCAGCATCGATGCCGTGCGCAAGGTGGTGGTGCTCGGCCGTGCCCTGCGCGAGCGACACAAGCTCAAGACCCGGCAGCCGCTGCAGACGGTAACTGTGGTCAGCCACGACGACGCCGTCCGCGCCCGCCTGCAACAACACAAAGATCTCGTGGCCGACGAGCTCAACGTGAAGGAGGTCATCGTCGTCAAAAACGATGCCGCGTTGGCTTCGCTCAGCTTCAAGGCCAACTTCAAGACCCTGGGCAAGAAGCTCGGACCTCGCATGAAGGCAGCTGCGGCGGTGATCGAGCAGCTCAGCCGCGAACAGTGGAGCATCCTCGAAGAAGGCGGCGCCGTCGTCGTCGAAGGCGCCGACATCACCCGCGACGATGTGCTCGTGACCCGCACCGCCTCGGGCGAAGTGGTGCTGATGACCGAGGGACCCCTCACCGTCGCGCTAGACACCCGTCTGTCGGACACTCTCGTCGACGAAGGCCTGGTGCGTGAGGTGACGTCCAAGCTTCAGCAGCTGCGCAGAGATGGTGGCTTCGCCGTGACCGATCGCATCGAGGTCCGTTACGCGACCTCGAGCGATCGCTTGCGCGCCGTGATGGAGGCCTTTCGCGCCGAGATCGCCGACGAAGTGCTGGCCCGTCGGTTGGTGTCGGTTCCCACACTGGATCTCGGCCCGCCCCTCGACGTCAACGGCCACGAGCTCCAGGCCGTCGTCGACGCTGCGCCCTGATCGATCAACGCGAGGCGAGCAAGCGTTGCAGCGCGCTGGCGAGCGCCAGCACCTCCTTGGCCTCATCGCTGCCGAGCTGCAACCAGGCGAGGGCGCGGTCGACCTCGTCGGGGCGAAAGGTCGCGAAGCCCCGCTTGAACCACGACAGCGCCGTGACCACGCCGCGCGTGAGCGGATCTTTCATGACCACCGCAGTGAGCACCTCGAGGTCCCCCAGCACATCGACGAGCGCCTTGCGCTGGGCTGCGTTTGGGCCCCGGCCGTTCTCGAGCACCAGCCCCTTGCGGACGCGATGGCGGTGGGTGGCGACGAACTCGATGTACTGCCGCCAGTCGCCCTCGCAGGGGCGCTGCGCCGTCGACACGTAGACCAGACAAGTCGGGGCCGCGGCAAAGCCGAGCGTCGAAGCAACCTTCATGTCGTCACGGACGCCTTCTGCGTCTGAGGAGGGCGAGCACGAGCAACGCGGGCGCAAAGGGCGTGGTCGAAGCCCCGCAGCCCGAGCAGGAGATCGTCTCTGCTGCTCCTTCTTCTTCGCCTTCGCCGTCGCCCTCGACGCTGCCCTCGGTCTCGCCCTCGCCCTCGCCCTCGCCTTCACCCTCGTTCCCTTCGCCCTCGCCCTCGCGGTCGCCCCCTTCGCCCTCGCCCTCGCCCTCGCCGCCGTCGTCGCTGTCGGTGGAGGCATTGTCGGCATCGAGGTAGTTGGGCACGCCATCGCCGTCGTCGTCGTCACCGGCCGCGCCACCCGCGAGCTCGTCAGCGGTGGAGACGCCGTCGTCGTCATCGTCAGGATCTTGGGCGTCGATGATGCCGTCGTGGTCGGTGTCGATGGAGCCTTCGATGAGGTCGGGGACGCCGTCATCGTCGCTGTCCAGGTCGAGATAGTCGGGAATGGTGTCGCCGTCGGTGTCGACCAACCGCTCGGCCCGGGTGGGGATGCCGTCGCCGTCGTCGTCGTCGTCGAGGGCGTCGATGATGTCGTCGCCATCGCTGTCGTGCAGAAGGGGCGGGGGAAGAAGACAGTCAGCGCAGTTTCCGCCGCAGTCGACCGCAAACTCGCCGATATCGAGGGAGCCGTTGTGGCAGGTGAGGGGAGTGTGAAGGGAGAGCTCGAAGGCGCCGCTGCCATCGAAGCCGTCGACGACGACGAAGTAGGTCGTACCGGCCCGCACGTCGATCTCGACTTCGGAGCTCGACTGTCCCCCAGAATCGTCGTTGCAGGCGAGCTCAGGGGCCCCGTCGGCGCAGCCAGCGCGCACGTAGAGCACGGTGTCGTAGAGCGTGCCGGGGCCCGCCAGGCTGATCGTCAAGCGCCCGCTCTGGGTCGGCGTCAGCTGGTACACGCGCTCGCCGGCGCCGCTCCCGCCGCAGCTGCCGATCACGTCGCTCCTGGCGCCGTCGGTCGTGCCCAACAGCGGCTCGGCGTCGATGAGCGGCGACAGGTCACCCTCGACGGCGCACAGGTCGTTCCCGATGTCATGAGAAACAGACAGCTCGAAGGCCCCGGCATCTCCCTCGAAAAAGCCGTCGACGACGACGAAGTAGGTCGCGCCGGCCTCGGCCTGAAACAGGACTTCAGACGATGACCCGCCTCCGTCGTCGTCGTCGTTGCAGCTGAGATCCTCATCCTCCGCCGAGCACTGCTTGCGCACGTAGAGCACGGTGTCGTAGCTCGTGCCGGCATTGACCAGGCTGACCGACAGCAGCCCGCTCGTGGGCGGGGTGAGCGTGTAGACGAGGTCCTCGGCATTTTCCCCGCCGCACTCGCCGGCGAAGTCGTTGCCGGCGCCGGCCGTGTTCCCAGACAGGTGGCCAGCGTCGATGAAGGCGGAGAGGTCTCCGGCCAGCTCGCAGACCTCCTCTTCGACCGGCGTCGGGCTCCCAAAGACCATCTTGAATCGGCCGCTGCCATCGAAGCCGTCGACGACGATGTAGTAGACCTCGCCCTCCTCAACCTCGAGGTCCACTTCGGACGCCAACCCGCCGGCTGCGTCGTCGTTGCAGACGAGGTCGGCATCCCCGGGGGGAGTGCAGCCCTTCCGCACGTAGAGCACGCTGTCGAAGTTGATGCGGGCGTTCGCCAGGCTGATCCGCAGCGGTCCCGTCGCCGTCGCGACCATCGCGTACACGACGTCCTCGGCGACGTCGCCGCCGCAGCTGCCCGCGGCGTCGTTGCCGGCGCCAGTCGTGTCGTCAAAAATCGCGTTGCCAAGCAAGGAGCCCGGCCGGGCGATCTCGGTCACGTTGTCGTCGAAGTCGCAGCGCTCGCTGACACACTTCACCCCGATGTCCTGGGTGTGGTCGCACAACTGGAAGATGGTGGGCTCGTTGCTGCACTGGAGCAGATTCGCTTCGTTCCCAGCGCAGCGAACGTCCGTGAGCTGGATGGTCCCGGTTCCTGGCGACGCGGGTTTGACGACCAAGCCGCCCGCGAAACCCAGCTGCCGACAGGCGACGTCTGCCGCGCTCTGGTCGCCCGGACCGTCCCCGTCACAAATGGTGCCGAATTCACCGTGAAAAAAGATCTCAAGACGCCCATCAACGATGCGGACATCGCCGTCCTTGACCCCGACCTCGCCTTCGCCTTCGCCTTCCCCTTCGCCTTCACCCTCGCCTTCACCCTCGCCTTCACCCTCCCCTTCACCCTCGCCAGTCGCTTCAGCGCTGACGCACGCGACCCCGACGTCCTCGCTGTGGGTGCAGTCCTGTACGCCCGGGTCCCGGTGAGCGCACTCCAGCAGGGTGCTTTCCCCGCCGGCGCAGACGACGTCGTCGAGCCAAATCGGTCCGGCGCCGCCGGGGGCATCGATCACCTTGCCGCGGGTAAAGCCGAGTTGGCGGCAAGCAACGTTGGCCGCTTCGTTGCCGTCGTTGAGAAAAAAATCGTCGCAGATCGTGCCGAATTCACCGTGGAAGAAGATCTCCAATCGGCCATCGACGAGGCGCAGCTCGCCATCGTCCGCGCCACCACCACCGCCGCCTGCTTCGCCCTCGCCTTCGCCGGCTTCACCCTCGCCCTCGCCGCCGGCTTCGCCCTCGCCCTCGCCGCCCGCTTCGCGCTCGCCTTCGCCGGCTTCGCCCTCGCCCTCGCCGGCTTCGCCCTCGCCTTCGCCGCCCGCCTCGCCCTCGCCGCCTTCGCCCTCGCCCTCGTCGCCGTGTGTGGGGGGATCGGGGGGGTCGAAGCGGCAGCAGAGCCCGTTGACGGAGGGCACGGGGCCACAGATCTCCTCGCCATCGGGGATGAGGTCGACGTCGGTGTCGGGGTTGGCGGGGTCGGTGCCAATCAGGATCTCGTCCTCGTCGCAGACGCAGTCGCCGTCGTCGTCGCAGTCGGTCTTGCACAGCGAGCTGCAGCCATCGTCGTCGACCTGGTTGCCGTCGTCGCAGGCCTCGCCCCTGTCGATCTTGCCGTCGCCGCAGACCGGCACGGTGCAGCCGGGCACGTAGAACTCGAGCTCGCCGGCACGGCCGGGGCTGGTGTTGGACAGCTGGGGAAAAGTGAGCATGAGCGTTGTTCGGGAGCCGCCGACCTCGATGTGGGAACCCGTGCCCGAGTCGAAGCCGATCTGCGCCGACGGCGCGAGAATGCCCGTATTGGGGGAAATGCCGCACAGGGTGAGACTGGTGCCAAAAACGTCTTCGCCTCGGCAAAGGCTGTTTCTTCCATCGTCGATCCAGCGAATCTGGCGATAGCGAAAAATGACCGTGTAATCCGACGAGTCCTCGACAGGCTTGATCTCAAGCTGAAAGTCGTTCGTGGTGCTGCTGCCGCTCACGAACTTTGCCCTGACCCCGTGCCAGGTCACGACGATGCCGCCGGCGCTGACGTCGAAGTAGACACAATTCTCGGGAGAAGCGGGGGAGCAGCGCGCGGCGCCGGAGTTGTCGTTGGGGATGAGCGTGTCGACGTCGGCCCAAAAGGGTCCGAACATGGGACGGGTGGCCGGGATCCAGCTGGGCGTGCCCACGCCGCGCTCAGAGACCGCGCGGAACGAGGGCGTCGGGGGGACCGCGGCCATCGGTCCGCCGAAGGTGATGTTGCCGTTGGTGTTGATGAAGATGTCGTCGAAGGTCTGACCGGCGAAGCACAAGCCGTCGGGAAAAGCCGGGCCGACGGGAATGGGCCCGGACGACCCGTCCTCGCTGGGCGGCAGGAAGCTGCTGCCGAAGCCGGCCGGCCCGCCGAGATCCGAGCGCAGCGTGGCCTGGGCCCGGGCGCCGAAGGTCGCGAGAAGGACGCAGGCCACGACGATAGCTCGAGCGCTCATGCGCAACCCCACGGCCAAAGCTAGGGCGGGCAGGGCGCAGGGCGAAAAAGGCGGCGACGCCGTCTCGATCTCAGACACCGAGTCGTGCCGGGTCGCCATCCGTGGGCCGGCGGGCGTTCGACACACAGACCCGGCAACGCGTTTGGCGCAAAGCCGAGGGTCGACAGCACCCTCATGTCATCACGGACGCCTTCTGCGGCTGATGAGCGCGAACCCGAGCAGCGCCGGGGTGAAGGGCGTGTCCGAAGCAGCGCAGCCCGAGCAGGAGATCGTGGCGCTTTCGCCGTCGACGCTGCCCTCCCCGCCCTCGCCCTCCCCTTCGCCACCTTGCTCACCCTCGCCCTCGTCACCTTCGGCCTCGCCCTCGCCCTCGCTCGCGCCTTCGTCACCTTCCCCTTCGCCCTCGCTGACGTCGTCGCCCTCGGTGGGGCCATCCTCGGCATCGAGGTAGTTGGGTACGCCGTCGCCGTCGTCGTCGTCGTCGGCCGCGCCACCGGCGAGCTCGTCGGCGGTGGAGACGCCGTCGTCGTCATCGTCTGAATCCTGGGCATCGATGGTGCCGTCTTGGTCGGTGTCGATGGAGCCTTCGATGACGTCAGCAATGCCGTCGTCGTCGCTGTCCAGCTCGAGATAATCGGGCACGTGGTCGCCGTCGGTGTCGATGGGCACCCCGCCACCGACCTCGGTGGCCGTCGGGATGCCGTCGCCGTCGTCGTCGTCGTCGATGCCATCCCTGATCCCGTCGCCGTCGCTGTCGCCCGGGTCCTCCAGCTCGTCGCTGACGCCGTCGTCATCGCTGTCGAGGTCGAGGTAGTCGGGTGTGCCGTCGCCATCGCTGTCGTTGGGGGCCTCGGCGCCGACCTCGAGGGCGGTGGGGATGCCGTCGTCGTCGTCGTCGTCGTCGATGCCATCCCGGTCGCCGTCGCCATCGCTGTCGCCGGGGTCTTCCTCTTCGTCATCGACGCCGTCGCCGTCACTGTCGAGGTCGAGGAAGTCGGGGATGGTGTCGCCGTCGGTGTCGAGCCCGAACTCGATGCGGGTCAAGGTACCGTCTCCGTCGTCATCGTCGTCGAGCGCGTCGATGATGCCGTCGCCGTCGCTATCGCCGACGCGCGGCGGCGGAGGGGGCGGACATGCCGCGCAGGGTCCGCCGCAGTCGACTTCGCCTTCGTCGCTGTCGCGGATGGCGTTTCGGCAACGCGGGGGAAAGCGACCGATGGAAAGCTCGAACTCACCGCTCGCGTCAAAGCCGTCAACGCCGACGAAATAGGTGATGCCTGCTATGGCATCGAGCTCGACCTCCGACGTCAGCTGGCCGTTCGCGTCGTCGCTGCAGGCGAGATCCACCGCGCCGGGGGAGCAGCTGGTGCGCACATAAAGCACGGTGTCGATTCTGGTACCCGCGTTCGCGAGGCTGACGGTGAGTGGGCCATTTCGCGTCGGTGTCAGCGCATACAGCAGATCCTCCGCGTCCCCGCCGCCGCAGTCGCCCGCAATATCGTCGCCAGCGCCGGCTGTGTTTGCGGTGAACGAGCCGTTGTCGATGAAGGCGGAGAGGTCGCCGTCGAGGTCACA
The DNA here is from genome assembly GCA_023248635.1 of Myxococcales bacterium. Classification (GTDB taxonomy): domain Bacteria; phylum Myxococcota; class UBA727; order UBA727; family VGSZ01; genus VGSZ01. The sequence continues at coordinate 20,677 of JAHFED010000067.1, read as the reverse complement.
CGTTCCCGTGAATTGCGCGAGGGAGATCTCGAATTGGCCGACGCCGTTGAACCCGTCGACGACGACGTAGTAGGTTGTGCCCGCATCGACCGGGAGCTCAAGCTCCGAGGTTGAACCGCTGCGCGCCTCATCGTTGCAGACCAGCTCGACATCGCCGGCAGCACAACCGTTTCGGACGTCGAGCACGGTGTCGTAGTCCGTTCCGGCGTTGGCGAGGCTGACGGTCAGCAGCCCGCTTGTCGTCGGCGTCACCGAATAAATGAGGTCCTCTGCCCCCTGCCCGCCGCACCCGCCGCTGAAGTCGTCGCCGCCGCCGGCCGTGTTGCCCCTGAATGAGCCGGCATCGATGAAGGCCGAGAGGTCGCCGTCGATGTCGCAGCCATCATTGGCGCGTTCACTTCTGACCGAGATCTCGAAGTCGCCGACGCCGTCGAAACCGTCGACGACGACATAGTAGGTTCTGCCGCCCACGGCTTGGAACTCCACCTCGGAGCTAAGCTCGTCGCCGAAGTCGTCGTTGCAGCTGAGGTCCGGTTCCCCGGTCGAGCAGCCATCCCGCACATAAAGCACAGTGTCAAAGTTGGTGCCGGGGTGCGCCAGGCTGAGGGTGAGTAGCCCGCTCAGAGGTGGCGTGAGCGCGTAGACGACGTCGCCGCCATCCCCGCCGCATGCGCCGACGAGGTCATTGGCAGCCTCCAGCGTGCTGCCGAACACGGAGCCATTGTCGATGAACTCCGACAGCTCGCCGTCGACGATGCAGGTGTCACAGCGCAAGCCGAGGTCTTCGTCGTGGGTGCAGAAATTCTCGCCGCCGAGATCGTCATGAACGCAGTCCAACAACTGCGCTTCGCCACCCAAGCAGGCGAAATCGTCGAGCCAGATCGGTCCGATTCCTGGCGGTGGCGTGATCACGGAACCACCGTCAAAACCGAGCTCGCGGCAAGCAATATCGGCCGCCAGGGCGGCGTCTGCAAAGAACATGTCGTTGCAGATGGTCCCGAACTCACCCTGGAAGAAGACCTCAAGCCGACCGTCTATCAGGCGCAGATCGCCGTCGCGGGCTTCGCCCTCGCCCTCGCCTTCGCCCTCGCCTTCGCCCTCGCCCTCGCCTTCGCCTTCGCCTTCGCCGCCGGTACACCGGACACCGACGTCCTCAAAGTGGTTACAGTCGTTCACACCAAAGTCGGCGTGGCTGCAGCCCAACAGTGCAGCCTCGTTACCGGCGCATTGGACATTGTCGAGCCAGATCGGCCCGCTGCCGGGCGGTGGGTGAATGATCGAGCCCCCCGCAAAGCCGAGCTGACGACAGGCGACGTTGGCCCCAACCGGATTGCTAGCGAAAAAATCGTCGCAAACTGTGCCAAATTCACCCTGTAGAAAAATCTCGAGTCGACCGTCGACGAGGCGCAGGGTGCCATCGTCGGGTTGCGTCTCATCGGCGTCGAGGAAGGCCAGTATGCCGTCGCCATCGATGTCGACGAAGCCATCCTTGCCGTCGTCGACACCGTCACCGTCGCTGTCGCTGTCGAGGTTGTTGGGCGTGCCATCGCCATCCGCATCACCGAGGGGCTCGTCAGCATCCGACAGACCGTCGTGGTCGCTGTCTGGCTCCCCTTCTCCTTCACCCTCACCCTCACCCTCACCCTCCCCTTCTCCGCCTCCCTCTCCTTCGCCCTCGCCGAAGCCACAGCGGAACCGACCGGCAACGGTCACGGGACCACAAATCTCTTCGTCGTCGAAGACGCAGTCATGGTCGCTGTCTGGGTCGCCGGGGTCCGTGCCGATCAGGACTTCATCTTCGTCCCTGACGCGATCGCCGTCGTCGTCGTCCTCGGCTTTGCAGGTCGAGCTGCAGCCGTCGCCGTCGCGGAGATTGTTGTCGTCGCAGGCCTCGCCCGTGTCGTCCAGGCCGTTGCCGCACCTAGGGACGGAGCAGCCGCGCACGCGAAATTGGAAGCCACCGGCCCGGCCCGGGCTGGTGTTGGAGAGCTGAGGCAGATCGAGAAGCCGGTTGGTGCGGGACACCGCGAACTCGGCGAAGGAATTGGAGGAAAAGTTGGGCCCGAAAAACCCCACCTGGCCGGAGGGCGCGCGGAGGCCGCCGCGATCGAAGATCGAAAGAAAGCCATTGCTTGTACCGTCGGAAATAAGACGCGTAAACCCTGCGTTGGTCCAAGCTATCGATTCGTAGCGATAAATGATGAGATAGTCGCTCGAGCTCGCGATGGGGCGAAGCTCCAGTTGGAAATTGTTGCGGAGAGTTGCGACCGGCGGGTTCGTGCTCGTGTTGAAGGCGACCTTGTGCCAGGTGACGACGACGCCGCTGGGACGAACGTCGAAATAGACGCAGTTTTCCGGAGAGGTCACGGAGCAGCGGGGGGCGTCGAATGGGGCGTTCTGGGGAGGCCCCCGCGTGTCGACGTCCGCCCAAAAGGGGGCGATCATCCGTTGTGGGGGGAAAAAGAGGTTGGCCGCTGACTGCGCCGCCGTCGGAGCCACCGTCGGAGGGAAACTGGCCTCCGGCGCATCGATGGTGATGTTGCCGTTGGTGTTCACGAAAATGTGGTCGACATTTCTTCCCAACAGGCAGATGCCGTCGGGGAAGGCGCTGGTGACGGAAATGGCTTCAGAGGAGCCGTTGTCACTGAGAGCCAACACGCCGCTGCCGAAGCCCGCTGGTCCACCGAGATCGTTGCGCAACGATGGCACCTCGCCGTGCTCGCAGCCCCCGTCCCCGGGTCGGACGAAGCAGAGCTCCTCCGGCGGCGCCTGGACGACGCAGAGGAAGGTGCCCGGGACCTCCGCAAGCACAGCAGGCGTGAAGGCAACCCAGCACAGCATCGCAAACCGTCGACAGCGCATGGACAGTTCCCCTGGACTCGTCGGGAAGCTAGGGCGGGCTCGCGGCGGCTTCACGAAACGGGCGTCGTCGTCTCGATCTCTGGCAACCACTCGTGCAGGTGGGGCACAGCGAGGCACCTGCCTGGGCTGCTGACTTCGCCGCCGTCGTCGTGCTAAAGCCTCTGCTGCCTTCCAGTCTCATTGACCGGGAGCCATGAGGTCGCGCGTGAAGGGTTGCGTTGTCTGCCAGAACGAGCTGAAGGACGATGCGCGGTTCTGTCCGAACTGCGGCGCCGAGCAACCAAAGATCGAAGTCGCTCCCGGCGAAGACCCCCTGCTGGGCGCCATCATCGCCCGCAAATTCAAGATCGAAAAAGTGCTCGGCGTCGGCGGCATGGGCAAGGTCTACAAGGCCCGCCAGCTCGCGCTCGACAAAGCCGTCGTCGTCAAAGTTCTTCACGATCAGTTTCGTGATGACCCCCAGTTGGTGCAGCGCTTTCAACGGGAGGCTCGGGCCGCCAGCCGGCTGAACCACCCCAACTCCATCCAGATCATCGACTTCGGCCAAGACGAAGGCGGCGTCGTCTTCATGGCCATGGAGTTCCTGAACGGCCAGGACCTCTTTGCCCTTCTCAAGAAGGAGGGCGCGCTCGAGCCCGGCCGCGTGGCCAAGGTGATGATTCAGGTGTGCTCCGCGTTGGCGGAAGCGCACGAGATGAACGTCATCCACCGTGATTTGAAGCCCGAGAACATCATGATCGAAGACCGGCGCGGCCAGCGCGACTTCGTCAAGGTGCTCGACTTCGGCATCGCCAAAATTCAGGACCCCGCAGACACAGGCGGACAGGCGCTGACGCAGGCGGGCATGGTCTGCGGCACGCCCGAGTACATGTCGCCGGAGCAGGCACGCGGGCTGGCCCTCGACCCGCGCTCCGACCTCTATTCGCTGGGCGTGATCATGTACCAGCTCTCGACGGGAGAGCTGCCCTTCACCGCCGACACCCCCATCGGCATCGTCACCAAGCACATCCTCGAAAAACCGATCCCGCCGCGCCAAAAGCGCCCGCAGGTTCCTGAGGAGCTCGAGCGCATCATTCTCAAAGCCATGGAGAAGGAACCCGCCGGGCGTTTCAACACCGTCGTCGAAATGGGCGAAGCCCTCGAGGCCTTTGGCCGCAGCTTGCCCTTCACGGGGACGGGCGGGTTCGTGGTGCCGGGCACCAACCCCTTCGACAGCCCCTCGTCGGCCCACGTCATCCCGACGGGGACGAACACCAACGCTGCCAACACGAACGCCACCAACAACACCAACAACACCAACGCCGTCGGCGGCCAGAGCACGCCCACGGGTGTGGGCGCCGGCGTCGACACCGGAGCCGGTCGGGCGACGACGTCGGCGACGCCCACGGGCCAGAGCGCGCTGGTGACCGAGCCGCCGCGCCCGACCGGCAGTCCGGCGATGAAGATCGCGGCCGCTGGCGTGGTGGTGGTGCTGCTCGCCGCCGTGGCCGCGGTCGCTGCGTTCAAGGATTCAATTCTTGGCGGTCCGGCGGTTGTGGTGGCCGACGCCGGCACCGCGATGGTCGTCCCCAAGGTCGTCGACGCCGGCGCCAAGGTCGTCGAACCGCCGCCCGTCGTCGACGCTGGCGCAGCCGAGGTCGTCGACGCTGGCACTGCCGTCGCCATCAAGGCGGACGCGGGCGTGCGCACGCCCCCGCCCCCCAAGGTCGACGCCGGCGTCGTCGTCGTCCCCGTGGCCGGCAACCGCGCGGCGGCCAAGGCAGCCCTGAACAAGGTCGTTGGCAACGTCAAGCCGGGCAAGTCCTGCGACGAGGCGACCCGCAAAGGCATCTTCGACGCCGCCACCAAGGACAAGAGCTTTCCCGATCCCTTTTGGTACATGGCGCTGTGCATGAAGGGCGACGGCAACAAGGCTGCGGCCTGCAGCGCCGTCGAAGAGTACGAGAAACGCGGCGGCCCCGAGGCCAAGGCCAGGATCCTGCGCGGCCTCGCCTGTAAGTAGTTCTCTGCCCTCAGGCCGGGCGGCCCATGCTGCGCCCTCAGGCCGCGCGGGAAGCTCAGGCCGCGCGGCAAGCTCAGGCCGCGCGGCCGCCACCGGCGCGAGCGATCCATCTGCGAAACGTCGCCGGAAAGAAGCGCCGCCCCTCGCTATTTGTCGTCGAGAGAACGAACGCCGTTGCGACCAGCAACAGTGCCCGGGCGCCGACGAGCAGCCTCGGCAGCTTCCTGTTCCCGAACGGCGGCAGCAGCAGCCATGACGGCACTTTGATCAACCAGAGCTGTGGCATCGGGGTCGACGCGTCGACCACTGCCAGCAGCGGGTGCAGGTGACGTGCGCGGAGCGCCACCTGGAGAGGAGGACGGTGCCGAGGGCGCACGCGGCGCTGCCGGGGCGGGGGCCCCGCTGGGCGGGCTGCGCTGCAAGAGGGTGGCGACGTCGTCGGATATGGCGGTCTGGCTGCGTTTGACGTTGATGCCCAGCCTTGCCACGTGGCTCACCACGGGTGGATAGCCGAGCAGGACCAGCGGGTCGTCGGTGACGGCGGCGTCGGCCATGACGGCGTTCGATCCGCGGATCTTGGAGGCCCCCAGCAGGGGCTCGGGCTTGCCGTAGAAGACGTCGGGCCCCTCGGCCACGCAGTGCGGTTGCACGGCGATCACCGGGAACTCGATGGCCATGATCTCCTCGAGCGTCAGCGGCTTGCCGATCCCGGGCGCACGGACGGGCTGGCCCGACGTCTTCGGCGGCGGCACCCCGCGGGGGGTGGGGACCGAAGCGGCGGCGACGCCGACGGCGAAGGCTCCGCCGGCGGTGGCGATGACGTCGGCGGTGGGCAGGGGGGACGAGCGCGGTCCGGCGCGGGACTGGATCAGCTCTTCGGGATCGTCGAAGAGCGCGGCTTCGGTGCGTCGACGGTTGAGGATCTGGCGGCTGACGTGGCTGGTGACGGGGGGATGGCCCAGCAAGACGTTGGGCTCGTCGCAGATGGCGGCGTCGGCCATCACCACGATGGCCGCGCGTTGCAGGCAGGAGCCCAACAGAGGGTTGGGCGCGAAGCGGGTGACGTCGGGGCCTTCGGCGTCAGTGAGGGGATAGATGTGAGCGGGCAGCCCCCGCTCCATCATCTCGACGTCTTCGAGGACCAGAGGGCGCGGCCCCCCCGGGCGCGAAGGTGGCGGCGCCGATGGTGCCGGCCCACGGGCCTGCTGCGGGGCCTGCTGCTGCGGCGGCGGCTGGTACGCCTGCTGCGGCGGCTGCTGGTACGCCTGGGGCGGAGGCGCCCCCTGGGGCGGCGGGGCCTGCTGGGGGGCCTGGGCTGGGGCTTTGGCTCGGGCGGCGGGCAGCTCGTGGGCATAGCCCTCGAACGTGAGTCCGCACGCTTTGCAGGCGGTCATGCCCTGCGAAACGCCGGTGCCGCAGTCCGGGCACATGCCGGCCTTGAGGATTGCGAGATCTTGGGGAGACTTCGGTGTGAAACGCGCCACGCCCGAGATTTCGCACGTCGCAGCCGCGCGGGGCAAGCCGCCGGCCGGGGCCGAGCACCTTGAGCCGCTGCGCAGGCGGCTTCTCTGTCGGGCACGCCGGAAGCGGGCACGTTGACATTTCTGTCAACCCTGCTTGACACGTCGCAGCAAAGAGCAAAGAAGGAGCCCACAGGAGCAGCCCAATGGCCCCACAACCAGTCCCCGCAGATCGCGATGTCGTCGTCGTCGACGCTGTCCGCACTCCCTTCTTGAAGAGCAACGGGGCGTTCCGCTCGCTCATGAGCTGGGAGCTGGGGCGAGAGGCCATCAAAGGGCTGGTCGCAAAGACGGGCATCGATCCCGCCGTCGTTGACGTCGTCGTCTTGGGCGCGGTGATCCAGGATCCGCGGACCTCGAATCTGGCGCGCGAAGCGATGCTCGGCGCGGGGCTGCCCCTCACCGTGCCGGCGTTCACGACGACGCTGGCCTGCATCTCGGCCAACGTCGCCGCCACCACGGTGGCCGATCAGATCCAGCTCGGACGGATCGAGGTCGGCGTCGTCGGCGGCGCGGAGTCCTTCTCGGATCCGCCCATTCGCCTGAGCAAGAACCTGCGCCAGGCGCTGGTGAAGATGCAGAAGGCCAAGGGGCCCCAGGGCTACCTGCAGGTGTTGTCGACGTTGAACCCGGCCGATCTGATCCCCGATGTGCCGTCGGCGGCGGAGTTTTCGACGGGCCAAACCATGGGCGAGAGCTGTGAGCGCCTGGCCAAGCGCGTGGGCGTGTCCCGGCGCGACTCCGACGAATTCGCCGTGCGCTCTCATGTGCTCGCCGATCGGGCCTGGAAAGAAGGCCGCTACGCCGACGAAGTGGTGCCCATCGCCGTCACGCCTGGCTTCGAGCTCGTCTCTGCCGACGACGGACCGCGGGGCGACTCCAGCCTCGAGAGCGTGGGCAAGCTCAAGCCCGCCTTCGACCGCGACTTCGGCTTGCTCACCGCGGCGTCGTCGTCGTTTTTGACCGACGGCGGCTCGGCGGTGCTCTTGATGTCGGCGGCGCAGGCCAAGAAATTGGGTCATGCATCTCGCTCGATCTTGCGCGATTGGGTGTACGCCGCTGGCGATCCTCTCGAAGAGCTCCTCGCCGGACCTTCACTCACCATTCCCAAGCTCTTGGCACGCAACAAATTGACGGTGAAAGACATCGGCGTGTGGGAGATCCACGAGGCCTTCGCGGCCCAGGTCGTCGCCAACCTCAAGCTCATGGCCGATCCGAAATTCGTGAAAGAACGGGTCGGCGTCGACGTCGACGTCGGCGAGATTCCTTTGGACCGGGTCAACGCCTGGGGTGGGTCGCTTTCGCTCGGTCATCCCTTTGGGGCCACGGGCGGGCGCTTGATTGCCACCGCGACCCGTCGCCTCGAGGTCAGCGGCGAGCGCTACGCCATCATCAGCGGCTGCGCGGCCGGCGGACACGGCAGCGCCATCCTCTTGCAAAACCCTGCGGCCTCGAAGGGCGGTCACTGAAATGACGACGACGACGACGGCGACGACGGCGACCAAGACTGCCAAAGCGGGAGGCCCTGTGAGCGCAAACAAAGAAGACGGCAAAGACGGCGACATCGTGCGCGTGCAGGTCAAAGACGGCGTCGCGGTGCTCACCTTCGATGTGCCCGGCGAAAGGCAGAACACCCTGTCAGAGCGCAGCGGTCGCGCCTTGCAGCAGGCCTTCGGGCGCGTCGAAACGGATCCCACGATCCTCGGCGCCGTCCTCATCTCGGGCAAGGCCGACTTCATCGCCGGCGCCGACATCAGCATGGTGCAGCGAGCCACCACCGCCGAGCAGGTCGAGAAGCTCTCGCGCGATCTGCAGGGCCAACTGCTGCGCATGGAGCAAGGCAAGAAACCCGTCGTCGCCGCCATTCACGGCTCGTGTCTGGGCGGTGGCCTCGAGGTCGCCCTCGCTTGTCATTGGCGTCTGGCCACGGATGCGCCGAAGACGTCGCTGGGCCTGCCCGAGGTGATGTTGGGGTTGCTCCCCGGCGGCGGCGGCACCCAACGGCTGCCCCGGCTGGTCGGGTTGCAGGCATCACTCGACATGATGTTGACCGGTAAAAACATCCGTGCGGTCAAAGCCAAGCGCATGGGACTCGTCGATCAAGTCACAATTCCGTATGGCCTGGAAGACGCCGCAATCTCCACCTGCCGTCGCTTGATTGCCGGTGAGCTCCGGCGCCCCGATCGCCGCGATCGCCTCGACGGCAAAGACAAGATGATGGAGGCCGCCCTCGAAGACAACGCCGCCGGTCGCGCCGTCGTCTTCCACCAGGCCCGCGCCACGGTGATGGAGAAGACCCTTGGGCTTTATCCCGCACCATTGGCCATCCTTGATGTGGTCGAAGCTGGCTACGACAAGGGTATCGATGTCGGTTATGAAACCGAATCTCGACGCTTTGGTTTGTTGGCCATGACCGACGAAGCTCACAGTCTCATGCACTTGTTCTTTGGCCAGACCAGCCTCAAGAAGAATCGCTACGGCAAGCCGAAGAAGGCGCCGACGACGGTGGGCGTGCTCGGTGCTGGGCTCATGGGCTCGGGCATCGCCGACGTCACCGGCAACAAAGGGATGCGCGTCTTGATGAAAGACGTGTCGCCGGAGTCGCTGGCCCGCGGGCAAAAGGCCATTTGGCAGGCCCTCGACAAGCGCGTGAAGTCGCGCTCGCTCTTGCCCTTCGAGCGGGAGCGCATCGCCAGCAACGTCGTCTCAAAGCTCGACTACTCGGGCTTTCAACACGCAGACATCGTCATCGAAGCCGTCTTCGAAAACCTCGCCGTCAAGCACAAGGTGCTCAAGGAGCTCGAAGGCCACCTGCGCGACGACGCCGTCTTTGCCTCGAACACGTCGGCGCTGCCCATCGCCAAGATCGCAGCAGCCTCGAAGCGCCCCGAAAACGTCGTCGGCATGCACTACTTCTCGCCGGTGCCCAAGATGCCCCTGCTCGAGGTCATCGTCACCGACAAGACCAGCAAACAGGCCGCAGCCCTCGCAGTCGAAGTCGGCATCCTGCAGGGCAAGACCGTGATCGTCGTCAAAGATGGGCCGGGCTTTTACACCACGCGCATTCTCGGGCCGGTGATGGAGGAAGCAGCGCTGCTCGCCCTCGAAGGCGTCGATGTCCACACCATCGATTTGCTCATGCGGCAGACCGGCTTTCCCGTCGGGCCCATCACCCTCCTCGACGAAGTCGGCATCGACGTCGCCGCCCACGTCGCCAAAGACATGGCCTCCTTCTTCGAGACCCGCTTCGGCAAGCGCGATGCGTCGGCTCTTGACGCAATGGTGAAGCAGGGATTCTTGGGCAGAAAGACCAGCAAGGGATTCTTCTTGTACGGCAAGGAGCAGCCCCACGACGCCTTGTCGAAGGCGAAAAAGATGGCGTCGAACCTGCCGATCTTCGGCGACCGTCTCTCTGAGCTCGTCGGAAGCAAGGGCAAGCCGCTGAATCCGGGAGCCCTCGAGATCCTCTCGGCCCACGGCACCAGGCATGGCAGCAAGAAAGTCGACGACAAAAAAGAGCTGCAAGACCGCGTGCTCTTGCGCATGGTGAATGAAGCCGTCCAGTGCCTGCAAGAGGGTATCCTCGACAACCCCGTCGACGGCGACATCGGCGCGGTGTTCGGGCTCGGCTTCCCGCCGATGACGGGCGGTCCCTTCCGCTACCTCGACACCGTCGGCGCCGGCCTGGTGGCCTCGACCCTCGATCGCTTCGCGGCCAAGTATGGCCAGCGCTTCACCCCCGCGAACCTGCTCGTCGAGCACGCCAAGAGCGGGCGCAAGTTCCACCGCAGCTGAGGACTGCTTGCTGCGATCTGCAGGCAGCAGACAGCAAGGTCGACGTCGTCGGATCGGGGAGCGGATGCGGCGGCAAGGCTGAGGCGGGGCTGGCCCGAAGGTGGCATCGTGCGGCCCATGCGATCTTTACTCCTGCTGCTCGTCTGTGCCCCCGCGCTCGCCGTGCCCGCATTCCCCGACGAAAAAGTCGTCGGGGCCACGGATTGCACGACGCCGGTGCCGCCGCCTGCGCAGCCGCCTTTCGCAGGGGATGCGCCCGGCTTCGGCTCGGTCTTTCTGATCTCGCCGCCCCCGCTCACCAACCTCCCGCGCAACGTCGAGGTGGTGTTGGGTGGCAGCGTCGGCGACGTCGCCCTGGGCTTCTGGCGCGCGGTGCTTTCGCTCGAAGGCTCGAGCGCGGTGCTGCCTTCGCAAGTGATCGATGGCCACGTCGTCGTCGACGGCGGCTTGCTCCCGGCCAACAGCGCTCTTCGCCTGCGCATCGAACCCACCGAGACCAATCCCTGTCAGGGCTGCTTCGGCACCCAGGATCTGAGCTTCTCGACCAGCGACGTCGTCGACACGACTGCGCCGCTGCTCGACGATGACGCCGTGGTCATGAACGGTTTCGTGCTGCCCTCGATCGTCGATCAGCAGGCCTGCGGCTTCTTCGGCGGCGACCTGCACAACCTGAGCGTGCGTCTGTCGTCGAGGGAGCCGACCCTGTTCACCATCGCTGGCCGCGGCGCCCGCACCGAACCCACCGTGCTGCTCAAGCGTCAGCTGGTCGGGCCTGGCGCTCAGGACCTGTCACTGAGCTTTGGCCGCGACGTGGCCTTCACCCTGCGAGAGGCCGTCGTCATCGTCGTCGTTGCCCGCGATCTGGCCGGCAATGTCTCGGAGCCACGGGTGGTGCGCCTGCGCATGCGCTCTTTCCGCGATCGCGACGAGAGCGATCTGGTTCCTTTGGTGTGCGAGCTCGAGGCGAGCCCCGACGTGTTGGTGCCCAGCCGTGTGCCCAGGCACCCCGCCCTGCGCATCGTCTTTCCCTTCGAGGAGCTGCCGCTGGCCCTGCGCCCCCTCGACGACGACGGACCCGAGATCCCCTTGGTCCCCGTTGCTGACGTCGTCGAGGACGCGCGCACGGGCCATGTCTACCAGACCGCCAGAGAGATCGAGGCTGGCCGCTACGACGTCGTCGCTGGTCCCTGTCCCCGCTGCCTGTGTCCCGAATGCAACGCCGCTCCACGCACCGTTGTCGTCGTCAACGACGTCGTCGACGCAGCCGCACCCGCCGAGCCCCAGGTGCGCGCCGTGCTCGATGATCCATCCCCCGCGCTCTCCGAAGGCGCTTGCCAGGCCGACGACGCCGCCACTCTCATCGTGCTGGCACCCGGCGTCGACGACGTCAGCGCTCCTGCCGACCTCGTGTACGACGCGGTCATTCGCCTCGCCGATGGACTGCCCCGGCCCGCGGGCGCCGCTCTGCTGGCCTGGCAGCGGGCCGATGGCGACACCGTGGTGCGCATCCCCAGCGGACCCTTTGGGCGGCTCATCGGTGCCCCCTTCACGCTCACACTCTCAGCGCGAGATGCGTCGGGACGGGTGAGCAAGACCACCTACGAAAACGACGTCGACGACGACGCCGGCGGCGGCTGCGGCGCTGCTCCCCTTGCTTCCGTCGTGGCGCTGGCGGCTCTGCTGCGGCGTCGACGCTAGCGTCCTAGCGTCGCTACTTTTTGCAGACGCCCTCGAAGACCACGCGCAGCTCTTCGACCCCGAGGGAGACTTCGACGTTCAACTCTCTGTCGGATTTCTTCTCGAAGGAGAGCTTCTCTTTGGCGGGCCTGGCGTTTTGCGACGACGAACCCGTCCAGGCGAAGCGCTCGCCAGCCCAGCCCGTCGACGTCGACGTCAGGAAGCCGCCCGTCGACGTCGCTCCGTTGCGCACCAGGGTGGACTTGGCCCGCGACCAGCCCCAGATCTCTTCGGAGGTCACCGGCTTTGCGCCCTTGGTCTTGGGCAAGAGCTCGGTCTTGACGACGAGCCAGCGGCCGCCGAGCTCTTTTTTGCCGACGATCGTGAACGTCGTCGGGACATCGGCGCCCATCTCGGTCGACGACGTGCCGCTGCAGCGCCAGGTGGCGCCAAAGAGCCTGAGGGCCTCGTCTTGCTCCGGCGGAACCTTGGCATCGTCGATGATCTCAGCGGGGGCGTCTTCGTCGCCGCCTTTGGGAGTGGCCACCAACCCATCTTGGGCCCAGGCCGAGGGAGCGGCGATGAGGAGAGAAGCAGCGAGGAGGAAAAAGCGTCGAGCCATGTCCTTCGTTCCTCCGCTCCTGCGGCGTCGTCAAGACAAGAACGTCTGGAAAAGGAGGGTGTCGCTGTAGGCTGGCCGCGATGCTGATGCTCGTGGCCTTGGTGATCGCAGGGGTCCCAGATCTGGAGGCCGCCCAAAAGGCCTACGTCGACGTCGACTACGCCCGTTGTCGGGAGAAGTCCCAGCAAGCCCTCTTGGAGCCGGGCGCGTTGAAGGAGCGCGTCGACGCCTGGCGTTTGCTCGGCATGTGCTCGGCGGCAATTGGCGAGGCCGACGACGCCCGCGACGCCTTTCGCATGATGATCGCCATCGACAGGGACGCCAAGCTGCCCGAAGGGCTCTCGCCCCGCTTCACCTCGAGCTACCGCGAAGCCAAGGGCAGCTGGGTGGGGACGACGCCGCTGGGGCTCTCCATCGCCAGCGAGCAGACCGACAAGAACAGCCGAACGGTGCGCATCAAAGTCGACGACGACGCTGGCCTCGCTGCCAAGATCGCCTGGCGGGGTCCCTCGGGATCGCTCTCGTCGCCGGTGAAAAAAGCCGACGTCGTCGAGCTTGAGCTTCCCATCAGCGTCGACATCGTCGTCGTCGCCCTGGACAAAGCCGCTGGCGAAGTCGCGTTGCTCTCATTGCCAGCCCGCGGTGCCGACACCAGCAGCCCGCTGGATCCAAGACCAGCAGCACCTCCCGTCGTCGAAGAAGACCTTGGCTCGCTCCCCTTCATCATCGCCGGAGGAGTGTTGGGCGCCGTCGTCGTCGTCGGCGCAGTGGTTGGTGTCGCGGTGGTGCTCTTGTCGCCACCCCAATCGGTGAACCTCAAGACCGACGTCGTCTTCGCGGATTGAGGGCTCGGCACACGTCACGCTCTCGGGGGTCAAGTGACCCCCGTTTGACGTCGACGCTGCGATCGCGTCACAAAGAGTTTCGTGAAGCTCCGGCTGGTCGCCTGCTTGGTGTTGTTGCTCGTTGCCGTTGGGCTGCCGCTGGCGGCAGTGAGCACGAGCGGCCCGCCGTGGGGTTACCGCGGGCACCAGGCCGTCGTCCTCGAGGTTGTGGGCACGGTCGAGGGAGCGGCATCTGAATCCCGGCGCAAGAAGGCGGGCACCGACGACGACAGACTGGTGGTCGTTCCCAACCTGCACCTCGACAGCGGCGACACTCTGCGCGTCGCGCGTCTCAGCCAGGCCCGCGTCCGCTTCGACAACGCCGTCGTCACCGTCGGCGACGGCGCGACCCTCGTGATCGGGAACCAGCGCTTGCGCCTCACGCGCGGGCTGCTCGGCGTCGACACGGTGTCGGGGGCGAAGCCTTTCGAGGTCGAGCTCGAGTCCGGGGGCGTCATCGCGGTGCACAGCGGCGGCGGTCCGGCTCACGCGTCTCTCATCGCCGACGGCAAAGGAGGCGTTCGCGCCATCGTCGACGGCGGCAGCATCGTGGTCCGCATTGCCGAGCGAGACACCTTGCTCGAGGCAGGCCGGTTGCTGCTCATCGACGCCGGCGTGGCCGAGATCGTCGAACGCCCGACGTCGTTGTCGTTGTCGGCGACCTGCTCGGGGACCCGGCTCAACATCGTGGCGCCGGGGCAGGTGCAGGTCTTCGTCGGTGGCGCGGCCGTGGCCTACCCCGACGTCAGCGCCGGCGCCGCCACTGGATCGGCCGTCCTTGATGTCGATCCAGGCACGGGCGACGTGGGCGTCTTTGCTCGCGATGTCGCTGGCAACGCCTCTCAGATCACCGTGTCCTGCGAAAAGAAGAAGTAGATGGCGGCGAAGAAGAGCCCCTCCTCTCCCCCCAAAAGAACGGGGGCCAGTCCCAAGAAAGCAGTGAGCCCCGCTGGCTTCGTCATCAAGGGCAACGCGCGCTACGACCGCCACGATCATTTCTACCGGCAGGCAAAGAAAGAGGGCTTCGCCGCCCGCAGCATCTACAAGCTCGACGAGATCGACAGCGACTACAGGATCCTCCACAAGGGCGACGTCGTCGTCGACCTCGGCTGCGCTCCCGGCTCCTGGATGCAGTACGTCGAAGAGCGGGTGCTGCCCGGCGGCCGCGGCTACGGCATCGATCTGCTGCCCGTGAAGGTCGCGTTTGGGCCTCACGTGCGCACCATCGTCGGCGACGCCTTTGCCGTCACCCTCGAAGACCTGACGGACTCTCCCGCTGGAGCACTGCCCCGCGTCGACGTTGTGCTCTCGGACATGGCCCCCAACACCACCGGCATTCGCTCTGTCGATCAAGCCCGCAGCATGGCCCTGAGCGAGCGTGCTCTCGAGGTGGCCGTGCGACTGCTGCGGCCCGGCGGCCGCTTCGTCGTCAAGGTCCTCGAAGGCGGCGACATGAAGAGCTTCGTGACGGCGTGCCAAGAGGCCTTTGTCACGGTGAAAATCCGCCGCCCCAAATCAACGCGCGATGGCAGCACCGAGACTTTCGTCGTCGGCCTCGGCCGTCGCTCCTGACCCGCTTTGACATCAGAACTTCAAGACGCGCCGGCGTCTTGAACATCAAGACGCGCCGGCGTCTTGAACGTCGAAACTCAAATCCTCAAGATGCGCCAGGTCTCGCCGCTCATCCCAAGTCCAGTTGAAGTTCGCTCAGGCGCGGGGAGCGCGCGCGAAGCGGAGTTGGGTGGGACCCCACCGTCCGGCTTCGCCCGGCGTGGGGAGGGTCTGCGTCAGACCCTCCAGAAAGAACATCTCCGACCTCGATGAACGAGTTCAGCGAGATCGGGGATCAGACGCGGCGCGCTTGCAGCAAGACCGCCAAACGCTGGGGAGGCTGCTTCTTCTCCGGCGCCGTCTGCGGACCAGTGGCGTCATACAACACCGTCCGAAGGCTCTCGCCGTCGAGCTCGGCGACGCGAAAGCCCCCGCGCGCGGGCGCGATGACGAAGAGGGAGCCTTCGACAGGGAGGAGGGTCACCTCCCGCACCAACCAATCGTCGTCGCGGAAGTCCGTGCGAACGAGGGTGTGGCGACGTCGGGAGGAGAAGCCGCGCAGCGCGAACAACGACGACGCCAGACGCAGCCCGACGCCATCGCGGAGCAACACCTTCTTCTCGATGAGGCTGCGCAGCGTGCTCTCGATGCGCTTGGGGTCTTTCTTTTTTCCCACCGACAAGAGGTGACCCGACACCGCCGGCAACACGGTGTCGTCGGCGGGAATCGACGACACAGCAGCCCGGGCCTCCTCTTCTGAAAGGGCCCGTCGCGCGCGAGCGTCAGCGGCCGCCAGCAGCAACGACGTCGCCAACAGCTCGCTGGCGCTGAGCACGGCGTCGAAGCGCTCGCCTTCTGCGCGCCGGGGCAGCAAGCGGCGCCCGAGCCGGGCCACCAGCTCGGTGGAGTCGAGGTCGGGCCCGAAGAGGTGGTGGTCCCCGGTTGCTGTGGTCTGGCGCTCGTAGACCACGGCGATCTCGTCGAGGAGCCAGTGATCTTCCTGGGTGACGCTGCCGTCGTCGTTGACGATCAGATGCAGCAGCCGTGCATCGCACTCGGTCACCGGAGCGATGCGGTTGAGAGCGTCGTCGGTGATGCGAAACCCGTGGGGATCGATGATGCCGCGCTCGACCAGGGCTGCGTAGGTGCCGGCGTAGTCTGCGGGCTCGCGGGCCAACTGATCGACCTCGTGCAGCGGCGATTCGTCGACGAAGAAGAGATCGCAAGTGAAGCGCAGCAGCGCCAATTCGTCGTCGGAGAGCACCAGCAAGCTCATGTCAGAACGACGCCAACAACGTCTCGGCCACCGCCCGCAGCCCGCTCAGTCCGGCCTCAGCCTCACCCGAGTTGTCGTCGGCGCTTTGAGGCGGCGCCGGACTGCCCGAAAGCAGCGCAGCGGCGGCGCGGGCGATCACCGAGCCTGGTCCGAGCTGCGCCAAGGTCGCTCCGCGCGCCTCGGCGGAGGCAGTGCCCACCAAGCGCAAGAGGCCGCCGTCGACGACGCTGCCCGCTGCCTGCTCCATGGCCAGCAAGGCCAAGAGCGCGCGCTGCACACCTGGCTCGAGCTTCTTCATCTTGTCGAGATGGGCTTGGATGGACTTGCTGAGGTCGATGTCGCCGTGCTTGGCGGTCTTGCCGAGGGCGGTCTTCAGACGTCGCTGGATGTGTTGCAGGCGCTTGCGCAGCGACGCGAGGCGCTGGCGGAGCTCGCTGAGCTCGGCGCGCTTCTGATCGAGGAGGCTGCGCTCGAACCCGCTTTCGGCCAAGGCGGCGACCAAACGTCGGGCCTTCTCCCGCAGGGCCTTGTGCTCGTCGAGGATTTGCGTGCGCGTGTCTTCGAGGACCCGGACCATGTCCTTGATGCCCGACGGCGGACTGCTTCCGCTGATCGGATCGGCGGCTGCTCGGGGCGAGAAATGGGGATCGGTGGTGAGCTGCTCGAAGCCGTCGAGAGCCGGCGGTGCCGCTGCCACCGGAGCCTTCGTCGTCGTCGTCGTGGGCGTCGTTGTGGGCGTCGTCGTCGGGGGCTTGGTGGGGCCCCCGGGGATCTTCTTGCCGCCGCCCCCTCCCTGAATCGTCACGTCACCAGCTCCCGTGCCTTGTGAGCGCGGGAGCATACACGCGTCGGTGCGCTGAGTTGGCGCCGCCGGCGGGCCGTGATCCGGGCCTGTCGCTGTGCTAGGAGGCCCAATGCGATTGCTCCAACTCGTCGTCGTCGCTGTCCTTTTGGCCTTGCCTGCCACGGCTGGCGCGAGCGCCTTCGCTGGCACGCTGGAAATGCAGCTCAGCGCGGAAAAGGCTGGCGGCGGTGGGACCCTGAAGATCTTGGTGGGCGACGCCGGCGTGCTGAGTGAGATGCAACTCCGAGCGGGCGCCCTGGGACAGGTCAGTGTCCGATATCTCGTGAAAAAGCGGGTGCCGGACATCGTCTGGATCATCGACGACGCTTCAAAGACCTACCGTGAGGTGTCGACCAAGGTCCCGGGCACCACCCAAGCCGTCGATGACGACGCCTGGAACATGAAAAAGATCGGCACCGAGACCATCAGCGGCTACGCCTGCGTCCACGTCGTCGGCACCTCTTCCACCGGCGCGCGGCTCGAGATGTGGACCACCAAGGAGCTGATGGACGGCGGCCAGTTCACCCGCGCCATCGGCAAAGAAGCCAAGGTCTCCGACGGCCTGATGAAAGCCTTGGCCCAGCAGGGCGCCGACGGCTTCCCCGCGAAGATCATCAGGAGTGCGAAGGACGGCTCCACCACGAGCATGCAATTGGTGAAGGTCACCAAGACGCCCCCGCCGGCGTCGACCTTCGAGCTTCCCGCTGGCTACACCAAGGGCGAGGGCACGGGGGCTGTGCCGCCCGCCGTCCAAAAGCAACTCGACGAGGCCATGAAGGGCCTGACAGCAGAGCAGCGCGAGCAGATGAAGAAGATGATGCAGGGCCAACCCCGCTGAGCGCGACGTCGACGAAGACGACCCCGGGCCTCAATTGAACATCAGAACGTCAAGACGCGCCAGCGTGTTGAACCAAGCCCCAGGCTTCAGTGACCGTCTGGTCCGATCGCACAGCCGGGGCTGAGCTCGTCGACGTAGCGGCGGGGGATCCCATCTCCGCCGTCGATGTTGAGCCGGCCTTCGACACCGTCGCGCACGCCGTCGTTGTCGGCGTCGGCGTCCCGCCAATTCTGCAAGCCGTCGCAGTCGGCGTCCGTGGCATTGGGAACGCCCGTCGCTTCCAGCTCGAGCGCGTCACGAATCTCCCAGGTGTCCCAGATGCCGTCGTTGTCGCTGTCAGCGTCGTCGGGGAAGGAGCCGAGCGCCTCTTCGTCTTCGTCGAGGATGCCATCGCGATCTGCGTCTCCGCCCTCGTCGCACTTGACCGAACCGGTGTCGGCCGGAGCGCAGGGGTTGGTGTCATCGACGTCCAGGAAGTCCGGGAAGCAGTCGTGATCGTCGTCGGTCTCGATGCCGTTGACCGCGTGGCGGTCGAAGCCGTCGGGCAGGCCGTCGCCGTCGCTGTCGAGGTCAGTCACGTTGTCGATGCCGGCGCCGTCGATGTCGTTGAAATCGAAGCTCGCACCGGGCGCCACGTGGCTGAAGAAACAAAAGCTCAGCGTGCTCGCGGCCATGAACTCCGTGTTGTCATCGACGCCGTCGTCGCCGACCCCGCTCTCGGGCTCGTTTGCACAGTTGCTGCAGGAGGAGAAGCCGCACTCGCAGGGATCGAGCTGAGGGGAGCTGCCGTTGCCGTTGTGATCGTCCTCGGCACGGTTGGATTCCAGCACATCGAGCCGGTTGTCACCGTCGCTGTCGCGGCCGAACCCATTGCTTGGGATCTCTTGTTCTTCGCTTCCGTCATCGAGGCCGTCGTCGTCGGTGTCTGCTTCGAGGGGATCGCTGTCGAGCTGCCGCTCGCGCCCGCTCGACAGGCCGTCGTTGTCGTCGTCGCTGTCTGTGAAGTCGGATAGCAGGTCGCCATCGGTGTTGAGCGGAGCGCCCTCGTTGCAGCGCCCCTCGGTGACATCGTCGGCACCGTCGTTGTCGGAATCGGGCGGGTTGTTGCGGAATTCATTGAAAATCAACTCGTTGGGATCGGTCTCGGGCTCGCAGGGATCGCTCTGCGCGGGGATGCCGTTGTGGTTGGCGTCGACGTTGCTCGGGTCGAGCGCGTCGTGCACTCCGTCGCCGTCGTCGTCGTTGAAGACCCCACCATTGTCCTCTGTGCCATCGCTGCTGCCATCGCCGTCGCTGTCGG
Organism: Myxococcales bacterium; assembly: GCA_023248635.1. Lineage (GTDB taxonomy): Bacteria > Myxococcota > UBA727 > UBA727 > VGSZ01 > VGSZ01. The sequence goes on along the minus strand of JAHFED010000067.1, from coordinate 1,506 downwards.
GCTCCAGCCGATCGGTGCCGATGAACTGTTCGCGCCCGATGGGCAGCCCGTCGCCATCGTCGTCGACGTCGTCGTAGTCCGGACCGATCGACGAATCGTTGTTGGGATTGGGGCCGTCGTCGCCGTCGGTGTCGCGGGGGCCGCCGTCGTCGCAGCGGCCCTCCTCGAGGTCGTTGAAGTTGTCGTGGTCCGCGTCGAAATTCTGAGGGGAGATGAAGAAGAAGTTGAAGGTATCGATGTCGGATTCGGGCTCGCAGGGATCGAGCTGGGCGGAGACACCGTTGTGGTTGGCATCAGCGAGGCTCGACTCCACCGCATCGTGGATGCCGTCCCCGTCGGAGTCAGGGACAAGAACGTCTTCTTCCGCGCCGTCGGTGGCGCCATCGCCGTCGCTGTCGCGCAGGAGGGGGTTGCTGCCAGCGTTTTGCTCCTGCGTGCGGTTGAGGCCGTCGTTGTCGTCGTCGGCGTCGTCGTAGTTGGGTTCGCCGTCGTCATCGGTGTCGCGCGGGGCCCCGGCGGCGCAGCGACCCTCCTCGAGGTCGTTGAAGTTGTCGTGGTCCGCGTCGAAGTTCTGGGGGGAGATGAAGAAGAAGTTGAAGGTATCGATATCGGATTCGGGCTCGCAGGGATCGAGCTGGGCGGAGACCCCATTGTTGTTGGTGTCGCCGAGGCTCGACTCGAGCGCGTCGTGGATGCCGTCGTCGTCGTCGTCGAAGTCGCCGGCCTCTTCGGGCCCGTCCTTGACGCCGTCGTTGTCGCTGTCGGCATCGAGAGGCTCGGTGCCGATGGCTTCTTCCTGAGAGCGGGTCAGGCCGTCGTTGTCGTCGTCGGCATCCTTGAAGTCGGCTTTGGCGTCAGCGTCGGTGTCGCGCGGGCCGCCGGGGTCGCAGCGGCCTTCCGTCACGTCGTTGGGGCCGTCGTTGTCGGTGTCAGGAGGGAAGTTGAGAAACTGGTTGTTGGTGTGCGTGGCATCGTTGGGCGGTTCGCAGGGATCGCGCACCGCCGGAATGCGGTTCTGGTTGGGATCGCCCACCTGACATTCGAAGCCGTTCAAGAACCCGTCGTGGTCGAGGTCGCCGTCGGCGTCAGTGCAGGGATCGGCCTGGCAAGGAGCGCTCTGTTCGTTGGGCACGCAGGGATCAAGCTCTGCGGCCTGGCCCGACTCGCGCACGTCCGGAACGCCGTCGCTATCGCGATCCCCCGCGGGGCACTCGGAGCCGTCGTCTTCGAAGTCTCCGTCGGTGTCGCGGTTGAGCGGATCGCTGCCGCACAGCTCCTCTTCGTCGAAGGTCTTGCCGTCGAAGTCGGAGTCACAGGCGCCGTCGTTTGAGGGATCGCAGGAGTTCGTCGGATCCGTGCCCAACTGGCACTCCTCGCGATCGGTGAGCTCATCGCCGTCGAGGTCGCCGGTGTCGACGCTGTCGCAAGGATCGCCTTCCCCCTCACCCTCACCCTCACCTTCACCTTCACCTTCACCTTCACCTTCACCTTCACCTTCACCTTCAC
>JAHFED010000009.1:69407-132082 GCA_023248635.1 Myxococcales bacterium | reverse complement strand
CGGCGGCGGCGGCGGCGACCGTGGTGGTCGCGGCGGCGGCGGCGGTGGTGGCGACCGCTGGTGAGCAGGGACTCTTTGTTCTGCTGCTGAAAAAAGGGCCGAAAGGCCCTTTTTTCGATGCGGCGTTTGCCGTCCAGACCGAGGTCAGGACCTCCGACGGCGGATCCTCCTTCGTGACGCGGAAGCGGGCCGAAGATCAGTCGTCGTCGACGGCGTGGAGGATGGGCGGAGCCCCGAAGCGCTCGACGAAATCGTCGTACCGCTGCTCGGCCCAGCTTTGCACCTCGGGTCCGCCTGCGGCGGCGCGGAACACCAGCGGACCCTCCCCGCGGGCGCCGGGCTCTTCGAGCTCGTCGTGAAAGAGGCGACGCAAGGCTTCGCGCATGGAGCGGGCGGCATAGAAGGCAAAGACCATCGTGCTTTTGCCTTTGGGGTAATCGATCAGCGAGCGATCGGCGCGGGAGAGCTGCACCGCCCCAGGGGCGTCGTCGGCGGCGTCTAGGCCTTCGGCTGTGAGCGCATGCCAATCCCCAAAACCCAGGGTCATCATCGACCTCCTGCCACCCGGCGCGTGGGGTGGCTTCGCTGTGACTGCGCGCTTCCGCCGCAGCGAGAAACCGGTCGAAGCGTGGGCGACGCTGGGCCGTCCCGCAATCGGGCGGTGGAGCGGTCGTCTGCTCGGTGCGCTATTGCCTTCCTGCATCGCAACGCCAGCGGCGACGATGGACGGGGGTCTCATGTCTGCGCAGTTGATGGCGCTTGTGCGCGAGCTGAAGGCCCTGAACGCCCGCAAGAAAGGCGGGGAAACGCTGTCGCCGGAGGAGGAGGGGCGGCGCAAGGAGCTGAAGACTTTCCTGAAGACCCAGCTCGAAAACAGTGAGCCCGATGCCACGGGCCCCACCCGTGCCCCACCGCAGTCCGCACCGCCCACGCCGCCGCCGCCGGAGCCCCGCCCCCCGCCTCGTCCCGCGACCATGGGTCCGCCGCCCCTGCCGCAGGCCCAGGCCGCTCCTGCCCCCGTGCCTGCGACGCCGGCGGCTCCGGTGCCGCCGCCCAAGCCTGCCTACACGCCGAAGAAGGACCAGTTCGCCATCGGCGGCAATGCTGAGAGCCTGATCAACGCGGCCATGGGGTCAGAAGCCGTCGCCAAGGTCGATCCCTGGGGGCACCGCAAAGCGCACGCCAACCAGGTGGAGATCGACGAGGCCGAGGCGCGCGCCGAGGCCGCGCTCAAGGCGACCAGGAAGCGCGATCGAGCGACGACGCCCGAAGAGGTGCAAGCGCAAATCAAAGAGACCCAGGGTGGCTACACGCCGCCGGCCAACGACTACTGCCAGGAGCAGTATTACGGCGACTACTTCGGCGAAGGCCTCTCCATCGCTGCCGTCGGCGAAGCCGGCGCGCTCAAGCCCATCGATCCCCGCGAGATCGAGGTGCGCCGGGCTATCGACGTCGCTGCGGGTCCGGCGGGGGGCGGCACCTCCATGACGGTGCCGCCAGGGCTTGCCTTCCTCGATGATTTCGCTGCGCTCTACGCCAAGCGCGTGTTGCCGCCGCCGGGTGAGGACGTCGCCTTCGAGGTGGACGATCCCGGTGTGCTGATCGGCAAGCGCCGCGTCACCGTGCACCTGCTCAACGGCGAGAAGAAGCAAGGCAGCATCAAGGCCCTTCGTCGTGGCGAGCTGGGATTCAAGCTCGAAGGCGCCGGCATCGTCGAGGAGATCGCCATCTCGCAAGTGAAGGCGGTCTTTGTGCATCTGGCCAACAACGCGCCTGCCAAAGCTGGATCGGGGCGCGCGGTCACCGTGATGTTCCGCGATCAACGCGCCGTCCAGGGCGACTCCGACGACTACGCTCCTGGGGCCGCCCTCTTCACCCTGGTGCCGCCGGCGGGGCGCGGACAGTTCGAGAAGATCATCATCAACGCCGCCGCCGTGCATTCGGTGACCTGATCGCAGGGGACCCGAAGCACTTCAGGCCAGGGGGCGGACCTTGAGCCGGACGATGCCATCGACAGTGCCGAGGTGCAGGATGTCACCGACGAGGGCGTGCTCGCCGGGCAAGGCGGCGCTGTCGTCCCAGGAGTCGGCGTCGAGGACGCGCAGGCGATCGCCGACGGCGCTGCACCACAAGGGGTTCCAGCGGCCCACCCCACGCGCAAAATGAAAGAGGCGTCGAGCGGGGACGGCGCCGTCGATGATCAGGTCTTGTTCGGCGGGTCGAGGTGCGCGCGTGGCCGCGATCGGATCTTGCGCGTCGCCCGGCATTCCTTTGGCCACGTCTTCGACGGCGGCGACGATGTGGGCGGCGGCGAGATCGGCGAGTTCGTCGACGAGGTCTTCGCCCGCTTTGCCCAGGGGCAGGGGTGCAGGCAGGCGACGCAGCACCGCGCCGTCGTCTTCGCCGGCCGCAATTCGATGAATGGTGAGTCCGGTGGTCTCGCAGCCGTCTTTGTAGGTCCAAAAGAGCGGCGACGGACCCCTGTAGGCCGGCAGCAGCGACGGGTGGAAGTTCACGGCCCCCAATTCAGGGATCGCCAGCACCGCTGGTTTTAAGAGCTGATTGAAAAAGGCGACGACGATCAGATCCACCTTCTCCCGTCGCAAGAGTTGCTGCACCTGGGGCGTGTTGGCGTTGCCGCAGAGCCAGGCGGGGATGTCGCGGTCGGCGGCGACGGCGAGGGGGTTGGTGTGGATGGTGTCGTCTTTGAGGCCGAGCAAGCGGCGCATGGCCAGATCGAAGCCGCGGTGGCGCTTGAGCACGGCTTCGTTGCGCGACGCCAGGGGACCGATGGGGCGCATGACGAAGCGCACGTCGTGCCCGGCGGCGAGCAGCGCCTCGAGGGGGCGCACGGAGAACACGCTCTCCATGCACAGGTAGGCAACGCGCAGGCTCACCGCTGCTCGAAGACCAGCACCGCGCCGGGCAGATCGCTCGCGAAGTAGGGAGCCCCGGCGGCCAGCACCAGATCGAGGTCGCCATCGTCGTCGAGGTCGGCGCCGTCGAGGTGGTTGCCTTGCATCGACACCGATCGCTGAGGGGCGAAGGCGCTGGCGTCGACGAAGGTGCCGTCGCCGCGGTTGACGTACAGGTGCGTGAGCAAGCGCGGATCATCGCGGGGATCGGTGGACCCGCTCCAGCTGAGATCGAGGTCGCCGTCATCGTCGAGGTCGAGCAGCTTGACGCCAATCGAGCAGTCTTGGCGCGACGTCGGCAGCGCGCTGGCGTCTTGGCTGAGCTGGCCCGCGTTGTTGCGCAGCACCACCTCGGACGAGACGGCGCCGTCCCCAAAGCACAGGGAGGTGACGACGTCGTTGTCGCCGTCGCTGTCGATGTCGCCGGCGTCGATGTCGTAGAGGTCGCCGACCAAGGTCGACAGCGCGTTGGTCTCTTTGACGAAGCCCCGGCCTTCGTCGACGCGGTTGCGCAGCACGCGGTTCTGGGCGCTTTGGTAGGGATCGTTGTTGACGATCACGACGACGTCGTTGTCGCCGTCTTCGTCGAGGTCGGTGATCACCATCTTGTGGTCGTGCACTTGGCCTTGATCGTGGGGGATTACGTTGTTGCGGCGGCTCAGCGTCGAGCCACCGTTGACCCCGGTCTGCTCGAAGAGCGCATCGACACCGAAGGTGAGGGGATCGCAGCCCGGCGTTTGCTCGAAGTCGAGCACCGGATCGCAGCCGATGCCGAGCACCAAGAGATCGTCGCGCGGGTCTCCGACGACGTCGGCCAGCTGGGCATCGAAGGAGCTGTTCTCCGCCGACAAAGGCAGGTCGACGACGGCCCACTGTGCGGGTCCGGTCGAGCGCAGCAACACCGCACCGATGCCGTTGCTCGCGCTGATGACGAGGTCGGGAAGGTCGTCGTTGTTGACCCGGCCGAGGTCGATCTTGGTGCCGGTCAAGTCGGTGCCGGGCAGATCGCGGGCCTCGAAGTCGAAGTCGCCCCGGTTCAAGAACACCTGCGAACGCTCGGGACCGCCGACGCGTCCATTGGCCACCAGCACGTCGTGGTCGCCGTCGTCGTCGACGTCGACGATCACCACGTGGTTGGCGTTGCGATCGAAGTTGTCGATGGCGAGGGGTACCTCGCGGAAGGACGTGTACCGAAAAGCGTCGTCGCCGTCGGTGGTGCCGTCGGGATTGACGAAGCGCACCTCGACCAGGCCGGTCGCTGGGCTGCCACCGCTGGCGAGATGCGGTGGTGACTCGCAGCTGAGCTCGCGTGCGGAGAGGAAGGTGCAATCCGCGACGACGTCGTCGAAGCGCACGGTCAGACCGGCTTGCATGCCTGCCGCGCGCACCTGCACCCGCGTGAAGCCCACCGGCAGACCATGGTCGGGCGTCACGAGGACGCCGACGTAGCTGTAGATGCCCTCCGCCGTGTCTTCTTGCCCGTCGATGTTGAGCACCTGCACGTCGGCCGGGCCGCGCGCCCCCGGAGGTGTGGTGCAGCTGATGGTGGCGTCGTCGACGACGACGGCGTTGCTGCAGGGAGCGCCATCGATGAACACCAGCGCGCCCACGGAGAAGAAGGCACCGTGCACGGTCACCTCATCGCCACCAAAGGTCGGCCCCTCGGCGGGCTCGATGGAGGAAACCTCGGGCGGGGGCACATAGGTGAACAGCCCCACACCGACGCCGACCAGCACATCGGTGGCCGCGGCGACGTCGGCGAGGCCGGCTTCTCCCGGTGGAGTGGTGCAGGCGAGCTCGGTGCTGCTGAGGAATTCGACGTCGACACAAGGAGCGCCGTCGAAGCTCAATGTCGTCGACGCGGCAAAGAAGCGTCCGCTGACGATCACGCGGGTGCCGCCGACGGTGGGTCCCGCGGGAGGGCTGACGCCGGTGACCTCGGGGGGCCACAGGTAGCGAAAGCCGTCGACGAGCACCCCGCGGCGGTCGTCGTCGGCGCGGGTGCGTTGCACGGCGACGTCGACGTCGACGAAACCACTGTCGGGCGCGGGGAGCAGGGGCAGGGCCGAGGGCGGCAGCTGCACCACCAGCTCGATGTCGTCGACGGCGTCGAGCACCAGTGGCGATCGGGCGTCGCCGAAGAAGACGGCGTCGTCGATGGTCAAGCCCGCGCCCTGCACGCGCACATGCAAGGCGTCGCCCCCGGTCACCGGCCCTTCACCGGGCACGACGGCGACAATGACGGGTGGTCCGAGCTGCGCATAACCGCCGACCAAGATGCCGCTTTGGCCATCAGGATTGACGACGACGACGTCGACGATGCCGGGGTCGCCCGCGGGCACCGTGCACTGGATCGAGCTGGGCAACACCAGCAGGCCCTCGCACACGAGGCCGCCGACGACGACGGTGGCGCCTGCCTGGAAATCCGCGCCGATGATGGTGATGAGCTGTCCGCCTTCGCTGTTGCCGCTGTCGGGCGTGACGGCGTCGATCTGAGGTGCCGGCACATAGGTGAACGCGTCGGGAAAGACGCCGAGGCCGCCCGCGTCATCGCGCACGGCGACGTCGACGACCCCGCGGCCGGGGGGCGTGTCGCAGCTCAGGGCCGCCGACGAAACGAACAAGGGATGCCGGCAGGGAACGCCGTCGACGAGGACGCGGGCGTCGGCGGGGAAGTTCGCGCCCTCGACGGTGATGCGGGTGCCGCCCTCCTCAGGGCCGATGCCTGGCGTCACCGAGAAGATCTCTGGCGCCGGCAGGTAGGTGTAGGCCCCGGTCAGTCGGGCCAGGGATCCGTCTTCGTTGGTGACGACGACGTCGACGACGCCGACGATGTGGGGCGGGGTGACCACGCGCAGCAGGTTCTCGCGCAGGCGCTCCACGTGGAGGACAGGGACGCCGTCGAAGGCGACAGCGACCGCGGCGCGAAAGTCGAGGCCCAGCAGCTCGACGACTTGAGCGCCGCTGGCCGGGCCCGACGACGGCGCCAGTGAATCGATGCGCGGCTCGCCAGGCACGCTGCCGACGACGAATTCGTAGGCCTCGGTGGGGAAGCCGGGGGGATCGAGGGCGCAGATCGCCGCGGGGTCACAAACTTCGACGGCGAAGCGCACCCGGGTCCCCAGGTCGCGTCCGGAGATCGCACCCGCCAGGCGCACATCGAGAGCGCCCGCCGCCTCGGCGTTCACGTTCATGACAAAGACCGCGCCGTCGTCGACCAGCAGGGCAGCGGAGCCCACGCCGTCGTCGGAGAAGGCGGTGGCCCGCACTTCATAAGGACCGGTGGGGCTCGAGGTGTCGTTGGCGACGATGACCTCACGGATCACGGGCGGTCCGTTGCAGGCCCCGAGCAAGAATCCAAGGACGACGACGACGCTGGCCAGAGGCTGGGGTCTGCTGCGCGCAGTCATTTGATCGGCCGGCCGGGGGCCAGGGGAAGCGGCGCCGGACTGGTGGCGGAGGGGGAACGCTTCGACGACGAGGGAGCGGCCTGCCGGGCGGCCAGCAGAGCGCGCAGCTGGCGCTCGCGGGGATCGGGAATCCCCCGCGCAGCGCCCGGTGCTTTGGCCGAAGTCGGTGGAGCCCCCTCGGCCGGTGGTGCTGGCTCGCCGCTGTCAGCGTCGGGTCTGTCGACGTCGACGGCGTCCACGAGAGCTCCTTTGGCGGGTGCGGTCTTCAACACCTCACCAAAAGCGCGCTCAGGGGCATCCCGCCAAGCGCGTTCACGCCGGCTCTGTTCGTCGCTGATTTCCTGCAGCCGCTGGGGATCGGTGGCCATGCCCGTCCCCACGATCTGTCGCGACTCAACGCGTCTGTGGTCTTCGGCCATGGGCGAAGGATAGTCGCGCTGCGCCCATTCGCGAGGCAGGAAGCGAGAAATCTGCGTCGCCGTCGCCCCCCCAAGCCCGGGTAGGCTCGGGAATGCAACATCGATGGCTCCTCCCCATTCTCACGGCAGCGTTGCTGTCGCTGTCGACGTCAGCGGCCCCGTCACCAGCGGGCTTTGGCCAGGCGCTTTTTTCGGCGTTGGGGAAGGAACAACCCCGCGGCAACCTCGCCCTCTCGCCCCTCTCCGCCGGCGGAGCCCTGCGCCTGGTCGCCGACGGCGCGGCCGGAGCCACCCGCAAAGAGCTTGACGCGGTGGTCCCCAGCGCCGCCCCCAGCGGCGCCACCGTCGTCGTCGTCGCCCGCGGCATCACCCTGGATCCGATCTGGCGCGCCGGCGTCGAAGCAGCGGGTGCCCACATCGTCGACGGCGTCGATCCCGAGCAGGCACGCGCGCAGGTGAATGCCTTCGTCAGCAGCAGCACCAGCGGCGCCATCCCCCAGCTGCTGGCAGCAGGACCAGCGGGAGCCATCGTCATCGTCAACGCGCTCCGATTTGCCGGCAAGTGGCAGATCCCCTTCGCCGATGCCCGCCCCGCCCCCTTCTTCGTCGACGGAGGGGCAGCCAGCGACGTCCCCACCATGCACCTCGACGACGTCACCATCCGCGCGGCGCGCACGAAAAACGCCGACGTCGTGGTGCTCCCCTACAACGACAGCAAGAACCGCATGGTGCTCGTGGTGCCAAAGAAGCGCCAAGGCGTCGTCGACGTCGGCCCCGTCGCTGGCCTCATCGAGCAAACGCGTTTCCAAGAGGTCAAGCTCGCGCTGCCCCGCTTCCACGTCGACAGCAGCTTCGATCTGCGCGCGTCCCTGCAAGAGCTCGGCGTGAAGAGCGCCTTCGCCTGCGCCGGCAAAGCTGCAGCGGACTTCTCGGCGATGGGTCACGCCGCCGGAATGCCGCTGTGCCTCGCCGAAGTGCGGCAGAGCGTCGTCGTCGACGTCGACGAAGCCGGCACCACCGCCGTCGCCGGCACCGCGGCTTTGATGGCGATGGCCGAGGGCGAGCGCGAGCACAAGCCGCTCGAGATCCGCGCCGACCACCCCTTCTTTTTCTTCATCGTCGACGAGGACAACGACGTGCTCTTCGCCGGGCGCGTGGGCGATCCGGCCAAAGGATCTTGATTTCACGGCGTTATCGGCAGCGCAGCCAGGCGCCCATGCTGCGGAACAACTTCTTGCGCTGCTCGCGAGCGCAAGAAGCGCGCCCGCAAGGGCACAGAATATTCGGGAGCCGGATGATGTCGTCGGCGCGGCCGACAAAATCAGCCGGCTCCAGACTCATCCCGCGTCCGCTTGATGTTCGACCGCGTTCCGAGTTGGGAAGGACGCGGGATGATGCGCGTGAAGCGCGCCCGCGGAACGCGGAGTTGGTGGGGGCCCGCGTCCGGCCCCGCCGGCGTGGGGGGAGGTCTGCACCAGACCTCCCAGAAGAGCATCCCCGACGGCGATGAACGAGACCGCTCCGCGGTCGAAGTTCAGCGAGATCGGGGATCAGATGTTCCGCAGCTTGAGCAGGGCCTTCATCTGGACATCAGTGGCGTAGCCATGGTCGTCGGCGCCAACGGCCTTCTCGAGGTCCGGGTAGCTCGTACCCTTGAAGAAGGTCGAGTCCTTGGTGATGGCAGCGATGCCTTTTTCGGCTTCGTCGAGCGAACAATACATGTATGACAAATATTCGCCGGCGAACAACATCGCGCGTCCTTCGTCCTCCTTGGTCAGCTTGCCTCCATTGCGCTGCATGAGTTCCTGCTTGCAGGCCTCATATTGGACAATGGTGCCGACGACGGCCCACGACTGATCGCTCAGACCCTTGTTGACAGCGACGCCGACAGTGCCGTCAGCGTTCTTGGACAAGCGCACCTTCTCGGTCACTGGGCCATCGAAGAATCCAGCGGGTTTCCAGTTGTCCATGTCCTTGGCGGCGAACTTCGACGTATTGCCGCCATGATCGACGTGGTAGCTCGTAATGGTGTTCAAAAACGACGTCGCATGGTCGACCCAGGTGGCATCAATATCACGGGCGTTGAGCGCGTTGGGGCGCACGACGCCGTCGGTGCGGCGGGTCTCGGGTGGACGCAGGGAGATGTTGAAGAGGCGATCGACGTTGGCACCCTTGCCATCGACGAGGCCGTCCTTGTCGACGTCGTAGTAGGCGTAGCGCCGCTCTTCGTTGGGGTAGAAATAGTTCTTCCCGCCGCCGGCGTCGCTGATGGGAGGTGCGCTCTTCGCCATGCCGTCGAAGTCGCGCAGGTTGAGGGCGCTGTCGACGACGTTCATCGCGATGGGCATGACGGAGCTGAAGTAGCTGGGCTGGTCCGTCGTGATGAAGTGCGAGCTGGGGTACTTGTTGGCGACCTCGGCCATGTTTTGCTTGCCGCGGCACATCGCCAGCAGGATGAGCTTCGACGACTTCTCTTCCGGCCCCAGGCGCAGCTCTTCAGAGACGTTGCCGCCAAGGTTGGAGTGACCAGTGTACAATACGACGTTCGTCTTGGGATCATCCATTTTCTGGAAAATACCGTCGTGAGTGCGCTTGACCTCGACGCGGGCGCTGACCGGGCCACCGGGGGCGCCGTTGTTGGTCTTCTCGAGGATCCAGCTTGGTGGCTTCGCGTTGGGCTTGGAGTCCACCAAGGTGAAGCCCATCGCTTTGTATTGTGCGACGGGGTCGACGCCGTTGGTCCAACAATCATCGTGAGCGTAGTGCTCGATGTTGATCGCGCGCTTGCCATTGTCCTTGAACCAGGTGTCGTAGGCCGGCTTCTCGGGGACCACGAGGGGCTTCAGATCTGCCAGCAGCTTCGTTTGCGCCGGGTCGAGCACGTTCTTGAGGCGGTCGAGGTTGAAGTACATCGAGGCGCGCAACCCGTGCAGGGGCTCGGACTTCGCCTGGGCCAGATAGAGCTTGATGGCGTCGCCCTTGAGCGCCCCGTCGGCGGGCTTGGCGCCCTCGATCAGACAGAGCAGCGTCGTCGCTGCGGCCGAACGGATGCGCTGCGTCGACACCTCAGGCAGGGTGTGGGTGTCTTTGCCGGCGGCGAACTGCTTGTCGAGGAAGGAGAGCATCCCGGTCTTTTGGGCCGTCGACAGTCCGGCCAAGGGCGTGCCCGGGGCTGCGATGAGCGCTTCGGCGCCCCGGTAGAGATCGAGGGCGCCAGCGGCGTCGAAGGAGACCGCTTTCCCCGAGGTCAAATAGCCACCGGCCGCCAGCTGGTAGTCGATGCCATCGAGCTTGGGCAAGCCGAGGGAGACGAGCGCGCCCGCGCCGCCGCCGCCGCCCACGTCGCCGCTGAGGACGGCCTTGGCTTCGGGCGTGAGCTTGCTGCCGATGAGGATGGCCTGCAGCGAGGCCTTGCCATTGCTCGCGCTCTGGGTGCCCAGGCCGTCGAGAATCTTGCGCGCTTCGGCTGCGTCGATGACGCCGTCGTTGGCTTCGGAGGTGTGCACCAGGGCGCGCAGCGAGTCGCCCTTGATGCCCATGAATCCCTTGAGGTGGTTCACGGCGTCGGCGGAGTCGCCCTGGCTGGAGAACTTGTCGATGACCGTCTGGATCTGCTTGCGCTCGGCGCTGCTGAGCTTGCCATCGCTCATCGTGCGGGCGAGCAGTGGCTCGACGTCGACGCGGGTCAGCTTGGGCTGTGCCAGCAGGGCCTTGGTGAGATCGCGAACGGAGGAGGTGATGGGCATGCCGGAGAATAGTCCCGACCGGCTTGCTTTGGCGCGCCGCCGGTCCTTACTGCTCGGCAGCGGCGAGGATCAGCAGGGTGACGCCCGTGACGACGGCGGCGGCGCCGACGGCGCCCAGGGTGATGGCAACGGCCCCGTCTTGCAGCTCCACCTGGCCCAGCTCGGTCTGGGTGCGCTCGAGCTCGCGGCGGCGCTTGGCGCTGATGGTGTCGTCGTCGAGAAGCACCAAGACTTCGTCGGATTTCTTGAAGTTGAGGCCGAGGTCGTACGCGGCCACCGACGCCGTCGCGGTCGAGACGACGCCGGCCCCCAAAGCCACCATGATCCACACCGGATCGCTGCCGCCCTTCACGGGCTCGATGACATCTTGGTGCGCGATCCGCTCGCTGTTGCCCTCGACGGCGGCTTTCACCTCGAGGGGGGAGTGCTCCGACGCCACCCGGGTGATGTTGCCGGCGGCGTCCTTGGCCTCGATCCACAAGGAAAACCCGGTGCGTTGGGGACCATCGGGCAAACGAGCAATGCGCAGCGGTCCCTTGCCCCCCACGAGGACTGTCTCTTGCCAGGGCTGTCCGGCAACCTGCCAGTGCACCAGGGCCGCGGCGACGCCGACGTTGTCCTTCAGCATGGCGGTGACGACGGGGGCGGCGTCGGGATTGTCGGCGGCAATGGACAGGTCCATCACGAAGGGCCCCTCGTGGTCCTCGAGCGCGGGCGTCGTCGCCGGCGCTGGTGCGGCGCTCGGTGCGGGGGCGCTCTCGGCGGATGGGGCCTGGGCAAAGACGGGTCCGCACAGCAGAGCCCCGAGGAGCGAGAAGCGGCCAGCCATCACGGGGTCCGGGGGGGAGGGGGAGTGGCTACGATGACGACGTTGCGGGAGCTCTCTTTGCCGCGGTACATGGCCCGATCGGCGGCATCGAGCATGCCGCGCACGTCGACGGCGTGAAAAGGGTAGGCAGCGACGCCGACGCAGACGCTGACGCTGAGCTTGGGGGCGACGGCGAATTGGGCGGCGGCGACTGCGGCGCGCACGCGCTCGGCCACCACCAAGGCGCCGTCGACGTCGACGCCTGGCAACAGGGCCGTCAGCTCGTCCCCGCCATAGCGCGAGACGACGTCGCCTTCGCGCAGGGTGTCTTCGACGACGCGGGCAATCTCGACGAGCACGCGCGAGCCCACCAGATGCCCGTGCTTGTCGTTGACCTGCTTGAAATGATCGATGTCGAGAAAAAGCAGCGAGAAGGGAGCCTGACGGGCATCGATCAGGCGGGCCGTCGCCTGGGAGAAGGCGGCGGCGTTCCACAGGCCGGTGAGGGGATCGCGCAGGGCCTGGTCGGCGGCGTCTTTGTAGCGCTGGCCGTTTTTGAACGCGGTGCTCAGCTGGCGGGCCAAAAAGAGCAGCCCCTCCTCGTCCGAGCGTCCTGGCAAGCGCTCGAACAGAGCCGCGGCGCTGACGCCGTCGCCCAGGTCGAGGATCAAGGCGTGCTCGAAGCGGGGCATCCCCAGGGCGCTGCCGGTCTTTTGCTCGACGAAGCCCAGGGGCGGAGGCAGCCGTCGCACCTCGGCAGCCTCGCTCTCGCTGAGGCCGCGGCTGGCCCTGACGTCGTCGGCCCAGAGCGCGACGGCGACAGCTCCAGAGACTGAGCACAAGGCATCGGCGCCGGTCGAGGCGAGCTGGTCTCGATCCAGGGTCTCGAGCACCCGTTGGGCCGCGGCGAAGAGGGCGAGGTCGCGGCGAAGCCTCTCGTTGTCCGACAGCAGTCGTCGGCGTTCGAGGGCGCGGCCGATGGCGAGACGCAAGCGGGCATCAGCGACGGGCTTGACCAACCAATCCGAGGCGCCGCGGTGCAGGGCGGCGACGGCGGCGTCGACGTCGTGGAGCGCCGAGGTCACGATCACCTCGGGCAGGCCCAGGGCCCCCGGGGGGCGCAGCTCGGAAACGACGGCGGCGGGCTCGGTGCTGCCGGGGTCGACGACGACGACGTCGAAGCCCCGTTCTCGGCCCGGCCGGCGCTCGACGGCGAGCTCGACTTCGTGGCCATCGGCGGCCAGCAGATCCGCGGCTCGAGAAGCGGCTTCGCTGTCGGGGTCGATCAGCAAGACCCGACCCGTGACACCGATGGGAACGCGGTTGCGCTCGGAGCGCTCACGCTGGGTACCAGCATTTCTCGGGGTCGCTTCGGGGCCGGGACGACGCAGCACCGCCGGAGCCTAGGGCGGTTTCGCGGCTCATTGCACGCAGCGCTCGACATCGAAGGGCAACCCGGGCTCGTCTTGCCCCACCACACCGCAGCGCCTGGACGACGTACAACAGGGGATGCGCGCGCGTTGGTTCGTCTGCGGTCTCATCACCGGCGTCACCCTCAGCGCCCTTGGCAGCAGCGCCCAGGCCGCCGACGTCGACGTCGCTTACCAGAAGCTCAGGGTGTTCTCCCAGGTGCTCACCTACGTGCAGCAAAGCTACGTCGACGACGTCGATCCCCAAGAGCTGCTCTACGACGCCATCAACGGCATGCTGGCCCATCTTGATCCCCACACCACCTTCTTGCGCCCCGCCGAATACGAAAAGCTGCGCGAGGACACCGCCGGCGAATTCGGCGGCCTGGGCATCGAAGTCGGCATCCTCGGTGAGGCCAAAGACGCCGTCGTCGTCGTCGAAGATGTGCACAAGGACGGTCCCGGTGCTCACGCCGGCCTCAAGGTCGGCGACCTGATCCTGGCCGTCGACGGCGAAAACACCCGCGGGACCCCGCTGCCCTACGCGGTGCGCCTGATGCGCGGGGTCCCGGGAACCCGCGTGGTGCTGACCCTCTCTCGGGCTGCGTGGGGCAAGTCCCGCGATGTGCCCCTGGTGCGCCGCCAGGTGCGGGTGCCGGCCGTCGACCACGACGTCTTCGAGGCCCCTGGGGCGCCCTTCATCGGCTACGTCTCCATCTCGAGCTTCCAAGAACGCACGGATCAGGAGCTGGCCGCCGCCATCGTCGACCTGCGCAAGCAGGCCCAGGCGCGCTCTCTTCCTGGGCTGTCTGGTCTGGTGCTCGATTTGCGCGACAACCCCGGTGGCCTCCTCGACGAAGGGGTCAAGGTGGCGGATCGCTTTTTGGTCTCGGGCACCATCGTGACGACCGAGGGACGCAGCGAAAAAAGCGCGGGCCGCGATCTGGCCCACGAAGAAGGCACCGAGCCCAACTACCCCGTCGCCGTTCTCGTCAACGGCGACACGGCCTCGGCCAGTGAGATCGTCGCCGGTGCCCTGCAAGACCACAAGCGCGCCGTCATCGTCGGCGAACGCTCCTTCGGCAAGGGATCGGTGCAGACCCTGTTCGGGCTCGACGACGGCGCCGGCCTCAAGCTCACCATCGCGCGCTATTTCACGCCCAGCGGTCGATCGATCCAAGACAAGGGCGTGGTTCCCGACGTCGTCGTCCGCGGCGTCCGTGATCTGCCCCCGTCGGCGCGCGGATCCGAGCGGGTGGCGGTGGACCCCCAGCTGGCAGCCGCCGTCGACCAGGTGCGCAAGGCCGTCCTGCGCCCCCTCGCTGCCCAGCAAAGGTGATCTTCTGGATGCGGCCAATTGGCCGCCCGGCCTGAGGGCAGAGAATTCACCGACTCGCGAAGCGCTCTCGCTGCGTTGTCTACGGGTTCATGGCCTGGCGGCGATGAATTCGGGCCCTTGCGACGCCGACGAGCGGACACAGAAGTCACCTCTTGGCTTTCGGGAAAGCCACCGCTCTATGATGCCGCCGGACCCACGGTTTTGAGCCGTGCCAACGGCTCAGCATCGGCACGTCTCAGGCCAATCGGAAACGAAGAGGAAACGAACCGACAATGGCCGCGAGCTTCAGCCTCATCATCGAAGACGACGCTGGCAAGCAGATCGTCGTTCCCTTCGCCAAAGACGTCATCACGATCGGGCGCAAAGAGGGGAACACCATCCGGCTCACCGAGCGGAACGTCTCGCGCTTTCACGCCAAGCTCGAGAAGAACACCGGCGGCGTCCTCGTCGAGGACCTCAAGAGCTTCAACGGGGTCAAGCTCAATGGCGATCGCATCGCGGGCAAGGTGCAGGTCAGCGCTGGCGACGTCATCGAGATCGGCGACTACCACCTCGAGCTCCGGACCGGCCAGACAGCCAGAGCGTCGCCGTCGCCGTCGGGTCCGGTGGGCAGCAGGGCAGCAGCAGTCAAGCCAGCCGAAGACGACGGCGACGACTTCGGGGGCGATACCCAGAGGTGGGATCCCCCCCCGCCCGCCGCACCGCTCACCGTCGGTGCAACCCAAGAGGCGACTGTGCCGCACGCGCCCGCTCACGGCGGCGGCTTCGGCGGCGCCGACACCGAACGCCTGGACGTCCTGCAGGTGCAAACGGTCCCTGGGGGACATGTGCCACCGCCCTCCGTGGGCGTGCTCGGGCAGGCCCACGCCTGGCCTCCGCCCCCCCCACCCCGCGCCGCGCCGCCGAACCCCCCGAGCGTGCCAGCGGGTGACCTCGAGCCCACCTCCCGGCAGCCCATCGCCAACGTTCCTTTGGGCGGCGGCCTGGCTCCCCCGGGCCCGGGCGCCGCCGCGCCGCCCCTGTCAGACGAGACGCAGGAGTTGCCGCCGGTGCGCGGGCCGCCGCCGGCGGCAGCCCAGCGCAAGCGGCCCGCGGAAGAAACCGAACAAATGCGGGCCGTCAACGCCGCTGACGACGTCGGCTTCCCACGGCTGGTGGTGTTGAACACGATCTTTGCCGGCAGCACCTTCGCGCTCAAAGCGATGGAGAACGTCCTCGGCCGCACCGACGACAACGACATTGTGCTCGAGCACCGCTCCGTGTCGCGCAACCACGCCAAGTTGGTGCGTGAAGGGGAGCGCGTTCGCATCCTCGATCTCAAGAGCGCCAATGGTGTGCTCGTCAACGGTGACGACGTCGAGCAGCACGTGCTCAAGAACGGCGACGTGATCGAGCTGGGAAGACTGAAGCTGCGCTTCGTGCCCATCGGTGAACGCTTCGTCGTGTCCCCCGACGAGATCGAGCGGGCGCGCCTGCAAGACGCCGCCGGCGACGAAACCTTCGACGACGGCATCCAGACCGCCAATGTCACCAGCCCGCTGCGCCACCGCGCGCCCGAAGCCGAGGCCCCACGCGTCGCAGGCCGTCGTCCGGTGGTTCTGTACGCCGTGTGTGCAGGGCTGGGCATCGCCGTCGTCGCCCTGATCATCGCCGTGGCTCTCAGCGACACCAAGACGGATCCCATCGAGCCGGCGCCGCAGTCGGTGGTGGGCGTGGTGCCTGCCGATGCCACTGCGCCGCCGCCGCCGCCTGCGGTGACGCCGGCTCCGCCGACCCCTGTGGTGGCGGCGGCCGTGGTGGCTGAACCCGAGGAGCCCGCCGTCGAGCCCCTGGCCAAGATCGATCCGCCCAAGGTGCCGGTTCCGAAGAAACGCGAGGTCGACTTCGAAGGCGACCTGAAGGCGGCCCAGACTGCGGTGCTCGCAGGCGAGCACAAGAAGGCCGTCGAGATTCTGAAGGAGCTGGAGAAGGTCAACCCCAAGGACCCCCGCATCCACCGCAATCTCGGCATCAGCTACGCCCGTCTTCGTGAAAACGCGAACGCCGCCAAGCACTACCGGAAATACCTCGAGCTGAATCCGACGGCGCCAGACGCCGACAAGGTGCGAGAAATCCTCGCTGGCTCGAAGGGCAGGTAGCTGCGATCATCCCGGCGCCTTCGGCGGGACCCCAAGACGGTTGCCAAGGGAGCAGCGCAGCAGCATCAAGCCTCATGACGACCGCCCATGATTTCTCGCTGACCACCATCTCAGGGTCCAAAAAGTCCCTCGCCGAGCACCGCGGCAAGGTGCTTCTCGTCGTCAACGTCGCCTCGCGCTGCGGCTACACCCCCCAATACCGAGGACTCGAGGAGCTGCACCAGAAGTTCAAGGAGCAGGGCCTCGTCGTCGTCGGCGTCCCCTGCAACCAGTTCGGTGCCCAAGAGCCTGGCACCGACGCCGAAATTCAGGCCTTCTGCGTCACGAAGTACGACGTCACCTTTGAGCTCTTCAGCAAGGTCGACGTCAACGGCGACGGCGCTGCTCCCCTCTTTCGCTGGCTCACGACCCAGGGACAGGGTCCGATCCAGTGGAACTTCGCCAAGTTCGTCGTCGGCCGCGACGGCAAGTACCTCGCGCGTTTCGACTCGGCCACCGCCCCCGACAGCGCGGTGTTGAAAGAGGCCCTCGAAAAAGCGCTCGCCTGAGCCGCAGATGAGCGTTGGTGGGCGCGACCTTCCAGGGTATTGGCGCACCTACATCTCTTTGGAGGTCCCATGCGCCCGTTCGTGAACGCTGTCCTTGTCGTCGTCGTCGCCGCCCTCGGAGGCTGCGCCACGACCTATGACGAGAAGCTCGGCACCAAGCTCGAAAAGAGCGCCAGCGCCGAAGAACAAGACAAGGCGACCGCCCTCGTCGCCGCCGCGGACGCGCTGTGGGCCGAGCGGGGCGACGAGGCCAAGCTCAAGTCGGCCCTCGCCAAGTGGGAAGAGGCCGTGAAGCTCGCGCCGTCGACCGAGCTGCTGACCAAGCTGGCCCGCGGCCATTTCCTCCTCGGCGACGGCCACTACGCCCTGGTCGACAACGTCGAGGCTCGCGACGCCGAGTACCAGCTGGGCCTCGACTGGGCCAACGAGGCCCTCAAGGTCGCCGCCCCCGAATACGCCGCCGCCAAGGCCTCCGGCAGCAAACATGTCGATGCGATTAAATTGGCGGGTAAAGACGCCGTGGCGCCCATGTATTGGTACGCTGCAAATCTCGGGAAATGGGCCGCCAGCAAAGGCTTTGCAACCCGCCTCAAATACAAAGACGACCTCAAGGGCACCATGGACCACGTCAAGAGCCTCGACGAGAATTTCTTCTACGCCGCGCCCTGGCGTTACTTCGGCGGCTACGAAGCAGCGACCGCCGGCATCGCCGGCGGTTCCCTCGACAAGTCGAAGGATAACTTTGAAAAGGCCATTCAGATGGCTCCAAACTACTTTGGGAACAAGGTGCTCTATGCTGATTTCTTGTGTCCAAAGCTGCAGAAAGACGAAGACGGCGACGGCACCGCTGATGGCAAGCAGCTCTTCGAGAAGCTGCTCAAGAGCGTGATCGAAGCCGATCCGACCGTGGATCCTGCCATCGAGCCCGAGAACCGCTTGGAGCAAAAAAAGGCCAAGAAGCTCCTCGCCAAGGTCGACGAGCTCTTCTGATTCTGCCGGCGCCTTTGCGCACGATCGAGCGGATTGGCGTCGGCCGAAGGGCGCCCCTACCATAGCGGCATGCTCCCGATCCTTGCGATCCTGGCTGCGATGGTTGTGCCGCCCATGACGGAGGCCGAGCTCCGCCACCAGGCCGACGTCGTCGTCGACGGCAAGGTGGTGTCCCAGCACAGCGCCTGGGTTTCGCGCCGCATCTTCACCTTCTCCGTCGTCGTTGCCGGCGCGGGGCCCGGGCTGCGCTCTTATCTGGTGGCCCTGCCGGGCGGCGACGTCGGCGGCCTCTCACAGCGCGTGGCGGGATCGCCGGTGCTCAGCGTCGGCGTCCGCTACCGCCTCTACCTGGGACCCGCTGCCGGTCCCTCCGATGGGAGCAGCCCGAACAAGAGCCGCGGCGTCGTCGGCTTCTACCGCGGCGTGTTTCTCCTCGACGAAAGCCAGGGATCGAACCCCGTCCCCTTCGGCGACGACGGATTGCCGCTGGGGGTGGCGCGATGAAGCGCCTGGCCCTGGTGGCCCTGGTGGCGTCGTCGGCGGCGTCGGCATTTTTGTGCACGCGCACGCCGGCGCTGGGCCCTTCGCTGGCCTGGAGCGAGCGCAGTCTCGTGGTGCACCGCAGCGGCCGGGGCGCGGAAAACGACGAGACCCAGATCGACCTCGCGGTGCAGCGGGGGCTCGACCAATGGAGCGGCGTGGGCTGTTCCGACCTCGAGCTCACCCTCGGAGCTCCGACGACATCGCGCATCGTCGGTTTCGATTGGCAGGCGGGCAGCGACGACGACGTGAACGAGAACATCATCGTGTTTCGCGGCGACACCGACGACGACCCCCTCGACCGCTGGCTGCACGACTTCGGCGCCTTGGCCATCACCACCGTGACCTTCGATTCCACGACCGGGCGCCTCTTGGACGCCGACATCGAGATGAACGACGTCTCCTTCGCCTTCAGCGCCTGCGATCCCGCCACCGCGGGCTGTGTGGTCCAGTTCGATCTGCAAAACACGCTCACCCACGAGCTGGGGCACGTGATCGGTCTCGACCACCCCAAGCCCTCCGAGCCCGGTGCCGCAGAGGCCACGATGTTTTCGGCCAGCTCCCTGGGAGAGCTGAGCAAGCGGGACATCGCCGCCGACGACGAGGCGGCTGTGTGCACCATCTACCCAGCGGGACAGCCCGCCGGAGAGTGCTTCGGCGTCGATCGCCCAGATCCGTCCTCTGTACGCTTTGAGCAGACATTGTGCGCAAACAGCCGCGCGTCGACGTCGCCGGGGAGCTGTGGGGCTCTGCTGGGCCTGCTGTTGGTGGGGTGCCGCCTTGTGCCGTCTCACCGGCGGCGGGCCGGAAACGCGACGAGGGCAAGCTGGATCACCTAACCTGAGAGGGTGAACCGCCTGGTCATCTACAAGGGCGACGAACTGCTCGCCGAACATGAAATCGCCCGTGCCGTGATCGGCCTGGGGCGCCACCCCGAAAACGACATCGTCCTCGATGACCGCACCCTCTCGCGCTTCCACGCGCGCATCGAGAAGCGGGCGAACAGCTACGTCGTCGTCGACCTCGGCGCGCAAAATGGCGTGCACAAAAACGGGCTGCGCATTGAGAAGGAGTCGGCCCTCGAGTCCGGCGATCGCATCGAGCTCGGGCGCTACGTTGCGGTTTTTGAAGTGCTCTCCAAGGCGACCAAGGTGGAGCGGCCGCCAGGTCAAAACGGCGCGGCCAATGGCGCGGCGGGCAACGGCCACAAGGGCCCGCCGGCGGCGACACCGGTCAAGGCCAAGTCCGGCAAGCCCACCCCCGCCCAGCCCGAGGCGGACCTCGACGTCGACGTCAACCTCGACGACGACGACGACCTGGACTTCCCCAACGCCGAGACTTCCCGCACCAAGCCACCCGAGGCCAAGCGCAAGGACGACGACGACAACGACAACACGGGCAGCAACGACTTCGACGCCGCCGCCTCCTCGGTCGAGTACGTGCCGCCGAAGCCCACGTTCGTGTTGCTCTTCAACGGCATGGAGGTCAGCCGACATCCCCTGACCAGCAGCGGCATCACCGTCGGACGCAGCAAGCAGTGCGAGGTGGTCATCAGCCTGCTCGGGCTCTCGCGCAAACACGCGAAGATCAACGCGTCCGACGATGGCGTCGTCGTCGAAGACCTCGGCAGCCAGAACGGCACCTGGGTCAACAACCAGCGCATCGAAGGATCGCGGGTGCTGCGGCACGGGGACCTGCTGAACTTCTACGACTACGGCGTGCTCTTCCTCGAAGACGGCGACGTCGAAGTGGGTTTTCCCGGCGCGGACTTCAAGCAGGCACCGACGACGGACGAGCGCGCGCGCGGGGTGCCCGACGACCTTTCGTCGCGAAAGACCGACCAGGGGTCGGTGCCCTCCGTCGCTGCCGCGCGGCCCCGGCAGGCCACGGTGCGTTCGCCCCTCACCGATCACCGAGATGAGCCCCAGGGAGAAGAGACCGAACGCGGTCGCGGCCGCCCCCCCAAAGCGAAAAAGAAGGGGGCCGTCGACGACGACCCCTCCCGCCTCGATCTCGATGACCTCGGCGAGGGCAGCTTCCTCGGCGACGAATTCGACGACGGAGCCAGCAAAGAGCACCGGCCGCGTCCTGCCGCGCCGTCCGACGCCATGGGCACCGAGCTCATCGAAGGCGTCGACGTGGGCCCCGGCGACGAAGACCTCGAGGCCGAAATGGCCTTCGCCGCCTCCGCCGCCGCCGCCGCTGAGCCGGGCAGGAAGCCAGACCGCAAGGCCGAGGCCCAGGGCCCAGGGGGATCTTGGCCCGGTGACGAAGAGCTCGAGAAGGTGCTGGCCCTGAGCCACGCCGTCGTCGCCCTGACGCTCGACGTCACCCTCAAGGGCAAGGCCTACGCGCAGATTCCGCTGAACCAGGCCATTACGCGCGTGGGCGCCGATGCCCGCTGCGAGGTCGCCCTGCCCAAGTCCGCCGGCCTGCGCCCGTGGCATTGCACCCTGCTGCACAGCGGCGGCGCCGTCCTCGTGCAGCGAACGAACCGCAGCGCGTCGATCGAGGTCGCTGGCAAAGAGGTCGACGTCGCCGTCTTGAAGAACCATGACGTCGTCAAGATGGGCAACGTCGAGATCAAGCTGCGCTTCCGCAAGGCCTGATCCCGGCTCCGGAATACCCTGTGCCCTCGCGGGCGGCAGTTCTTCCGCTGCGCTTCGCTCGCGATGAAGCCGCGCCTTGTCGTCGTCGTCGTCGTCGGCTAGCTGCGGGGCATGGAACCGCTGCGCGCCGTCAAAGGGATGGATGACCTCTTCGAGACG
Organism: Myxococcales bacterium; assembly: GCA_023248635.1. Classification (GTDB taxonomy): domain Bacteria; phylum Myxococcota; class UBA727; order UBA727; family VGSZ01; genus VGSZ01. The sequence continues at coordinate 111,052 of JAHFED010000009.1, read as the reverse complement.
GAGCTGGTCTGGTGGCGGCACATCGAGGACCTGGCCCAAGAGACCTTCCAGGCCTACGGCTTCGGCGAGATCCGCACTCCCATCCTCGAAGAGACTGCGCTCTTTGTCCGCAGCGTCGGCGAAGGCACCGACATCGTCGGCAAAGAGATGTTCGCCTTCGAGGACAAAGGCGGGCGCGACAGCGCGGGCAAGTCGGTCTGCCTGCGCCCCGAGAACACCGCCGGCGTCGTGCGGGCCCTGCTCGAGGCCGGCAAGCTCGCCGCCGACAGTTTCCAACAGGTCTTCTACACCGGGCCCATGTTCCGACGAGAGCAGCCGCAGGCCGGTCGTCGTCGTCAATTCCACCAGATCGGCTGCGAGGCTTTCGGCTTCGCCGAGCCCTCGATGGACATCACCGTCATCGCCTTGGTGCACACGCTCCTGGCCCGTCTTGGCCTGGCGCCGACGACGAAGCTGCTGATCAATTCCCTTGGCGACCCGGCCGAGCGCGCAGCATATACTGCTGCATTGATCGAGTATTTCGGACAACAGCAAGACCGCCTCTCCGACGACAGCAAGCGGCGTCTGCAACAAAATCCGCTGCGCATCTTTGACAGCAAGGCAAAGGACGATCAGCTCATCGCCTTCGCCGCGCCCAAGCCCATCGATTTCCTCTCAGACGCGGCCCGGGGCCACTTCGACGACGTCACGGCCGGGCTTTCGCGCTTGGGCATTCCCTTCACCATCGACCCCATGCTCGTGCGCGGGCTCGACTACTACACCCGCACGGTCTTCGAGTTCGTCGGCGAAGCCGGGCTCGGCGCCCAGTCCACCGTGTGCGCGGGCGGCCGCTACGACGGGCTGGTGCAGGCCCTGGGCGGACGATCCACCCCGGCTGTGGGCTTCGCCGGCGGCATCGAGCGTCTGGTGCTGATGATGAAGGCGGTCGGCTCCGCACCCGTCGCCGATGCACCCGAGCTCGCGCTGGTTTCCGCCGACGACGCCGGCCGGCTGGAATGTGAGCGTTTGGCCTACCAGCTCCGAGGCAGCGGGATCCGCGTCGTCGTCGACGTCCGCGGTCGCCCGGAGCGGGCCCAGCGCAAGAGTGCGGACAAGTCGGGCGCGCGCTTGTCGGCGCTCATCGGTTCAAGCGACATTGCTGCTCGAACGGTGAAGGTGAAGACGATGGCGACGGGCGACGTCTGCGAGGTGGCACTCGATGTGTCAGCGCTCAGAGCAAACGTCGTCGCCGGCCGCCCCTGAGTTCTTTGTTTCAAGATGCCGTTGTCTTGAAGGAGTCCATTGTGCGCGTTGTCGGTGTCGTTCGTGTCCTCTCGGTCTGCACCCTCACGCTGGTGGGTAGCTTCGCGGCCCGTGCCAGCGACGCCGCGGGATCGGAGGGCCTGGCGGTGGGGACGAACGTGCCGCAGTTCGTGCTCCCCGTCGTCAACGACTTCGTTCCTCCCAAGGTGGCGGCGGGTCCCTTGCAGCCCAAGGGCGTGAAGTGGGGTCCGGGCAAGTGGACGGGCGACCGACCCGACGAGGCCAAGAAGCTCGTCATCATGAGCTTCTTCGCCACCTACTGCGACCCCTGCAAAAAAGAGATGCCCGAACTCGCGCGCCTCTACGACGCCTACAAGGACCAGGGCTTGGGGGTGATGCTCGTGAGCATCGACAAAGGCGACGAACAAAAGAACGAGATCATCAACCTCGCCAAGGCGAGCGGCGTCCATTTTCCCGTCGTCCACGATCGCTTTCAGGTGGTCGCTCGTCGCTACGCCGCCGAGCGCCTGCCCTACATGTTGATGCTCGACCCCGCGGGCAACGTGAAGGTCGTCCACGTCGGCTACACCACCGACCTCAAGGCCAACCTCGAAAACGAAGTCCGCGCTCAGCTCGGCCTTGCGCCCCTGGCGCCCGCAACCAAAGACATCGCCAAAGAAGATCCCAAGCCGACGACGCCGGCCAAGGGCAAGGGTTGAGCGGCCGATGAACTGTGCTGCCCTCCGTCCGGGCCAAGTGTTTGCCCTCGTGGCCTTGGTGCTGATCCCGCAAATCGCCCGGGCCGCCGATGAACGCGTGCTCGTCTTCGTCGACGACGTCGCCGCCAGCGATCCCAAGCTCAAGGCCGAGGTGGGGGCCTTGACGTCGGCGCTGTGTGGGGCCGTGGCCAAAGAGAAGCGCTTCGACGTGCTCTGCGCCCCCGACGTGCGGCAGATCCTCGGATTCGCGGCGGCGTCGTCGATGATTGGTACCGCCAGCCCTGCCGTCGAAAACGTGCAGGCCCGCTTGGAGTTGGTGAAATTCGTCGTCTCGGCATCGCTGGTGGTGCGCGGTGGCGACGCCGTCCTCACCCTGCAAGCGGGTCCCACCGCCGAAGGAGCCGATCCCGCCGCGCTCTACTCCGACAAGCCGCTGGTGAAGCTCGAAGAGACGACGCCGGCCAAGCAGATGAAGCTGCTCGACAAGCTCCCCCTCGTCGCACAGCGCCTCACCAAGGCCTTGCTGGCCGACCCGGCCGGCCATCCCCCCACGGCACCCCTGCCGCCGCCCGCTCCCTTGAAATGACAGCCCAGCGAGGGCTGCTGCAGCGCCAAGCAGGGGCAGAGGAGCAGAAGCTCGATCACGCGCTGCGCCCTCAGACCTTCGCCGACTACGTGGGCCAGAAGGCACTGAAGGAGAACCTGCAGGTGTTCGCCCAGGCGGCGCGACGTCGGGGCGAACCCCTCGATCATGTGCTGCTCTGCGGGCCACCGGGCCTGGGAAAGACCACGCTGGCCCACATCATCGCCCACGAGATGGGGGCCGTGTTGCACCAGACCAGCGGTCCGGCCATCGAAAAGAAGGGCGATCTCGCTGGCCTCGTGACCCACCTCGGTGCCGGTGACGTGCTCTTTATCGACGAGATCCACCGCCTCACGCCCGCCGTCGAGGAGAATCTCTACCCGGCCATGGAGGATTTTCGCTTCGATGTGCTCATCGGCGAAGGCGCCCACGCTCGATCCATCGCTCTCGATCTCAAGCCCTTCACCCTCGTCGGGGCCACCACCAGAACGGGGCTGTTGACGTCGCCGTTGCGGGATCGCTTTGGCTTCACGGCCCGCCTGGATTTCTACAGCCACGAGGATCTGCAGACCATCCTCGTTCGGTCAGCGGACCTGCTGAAGATCGATCTCGACGACGCCGGCGCCATCGAGATCGCGACCCGTTGCCGGGGCACTCCGCGCATCGCCAACCGGTTGCTGCGGCGCATCCGCGACTTCGCCGAGGTGCTGCACCAGGGCCGCATCACACTCACCGTCGCCCAACACGCTCTTGATCGTCTCGGCGTCGATCGCAAAGGTCTCGACGACATGGACAAGCGCCTGCTCGAGACCCTCATCGACAAGTTCGACGGCCGCCCGGTGGGGCTCGACACGCTGGCGGCCTCCCTCGGCGAAGAAGCCAACACCATCGAAGATGTCTACGAGCCCTATCTCTTGCAGGAAGGCCTGCTCATGCGCACCCCCCGCGGACGCGTGGCCACGCCGCGGGCCTACGAGCACCTCGGGAAAACAGCCCCAAAGAAGACGCAGACCTCCCTCTTCGAGGAATGATCCCAAGCCCCCTCATCCCGCGTCCGCTTGATGTTCGACCGCGTTCCGAGATGGGAAAGACGCGGGATGATGCGCGTGAAGCGCGCCCGCGGAACGCGGAGTTGGTGGGGGCCCCGCGTCCGGCTCCGCCGGCGCTCTGGGAGGTCTGCACCAGACCTCCCAGAGGAGCATCCCCGAAGGAGATGAACGAGACCGCTCCGCGGTCGAAGTTCAGCGAGATCGGGGATCAGTCCTCGCGGTCCAACATTTCTGAAGCGTTGCTGAAGTGGCGATCCCAGCAGCCCTCGCATTGGCCGTCGAGGTTGTACTCCGTCGACACGCTGCAACCGCAGCAGCTGCAGTTGTACTCGCGCCGGGGTGGAGAGGTGATCGAGCCCGGACCGTCGCGAAAACCGCGCACGAAGGCCCAGACGACGACGACGGCGCAGACGATGCCCAAACCGATCAGGATGCCCATGGGCCGATTCTATCCCCCCAGCAGCGCTTTCTTGAGGTCCGCCTGTACGGGCTGGGCGCCGAGCCAGATCCTCATCAGCGCCTGGTTGAAAGCTTCGCCGGCGATGGTGCCTTTGGCGACGCCGTTGAGGCTGATGGTCGTGGCGCCGTCGACGTAATCGATCCCGACGACGTCGCCTTCTTTGACCTCGCCGAAGGCCTTCATGATGGTGGTCATTTGCGCGCGGCCGGCCTGCGTCGCTGTCATTTCTGCCGCGCTGTTGTTGTCCTTGAGACCGTCGTTGAAAGCCTCGACGAGCTTGTCGCCTTCGAGGGTGCGCAGCAGGTTCAGCTGCACCCGCCGCGGCCCCGTGGCCAGGACGGCGGAGAGGTTAGCGGCCTTCTTGGGTACATAGAGACTGGCGACGTAGACGTTGAAGATTACCTTGGTGCGCAGGCCGGCGCCGTTGAGCACCAGCGTCTGGCCTCCGAGGTTGGTGGTCTCTTTGATCTTGACCCCAGCGACGTCGACCGCGAGGGAGGGCAGGGCGACGAGCACACACGACAACCAGAGCGCAACTCGAATCATGGAGGCTCCTGCGAAGGACCAAGCCTAGAACGCTTTCCTTTTGATCTGATTGCCAGAAAGCGCTCGCGACCGGAGGGAGCAAGGATGGGGTGGGACCCTGCGTCCGGCTTGCCGGCGTAGGGCGGGGGCGCAGCCCCCGAGCTCTAGTGCCCTGGAACCGAGGTTTCTATGCGAACTCGCTTGGTCTTTTCGCCGATGGCATCGTTGCGTGCTTGCATCTTGGTCTGGCCACGAGGGCCAGCCCTCCGCCGCGCCTTGCCCTCGACGAAAATCCGCGGCGCGATTTCATCAAGGCACCTCGGTTCCGGGGCACTAACGCGCGGCCACCGCAGGCGCAGCCGTCGTCGTCGGGAGTGTACCTTTGCGGGATGGTGAAGAACGCGCATTGCTCCCATTGCGGAGCGGCCTTTGTCGCTGGTGCTTCGTGGCCCCGCCGCTGCGCCTGTGGCGCCACCAGCTACCGGAACCCCGTTCCCGTTGCAGTACTCATCCTGCCCGTCGACGACGGCGTCATCGTGGTGCGGCGTGGGCCCAGCGGCCCCGGCAGCGGCAAGCTCGCCTTGCCCGGCGGTTACGTGGACTTCGGCGAGAGCTGGGAGCAGGCAGCCGCACGGGAGCTGCGCGAAGAGACGGGCATCGTGGTGCCCTCCCAAGAAATCGAGCTCTTCTGCGTCGTCGGCGGCGGCGACACCCTGCTGATTTTTGGCGTGGGCCCCCGACTGGAGAGTCAGGCGCTTCCCCCCTTTGTCACGACGTCAGAGACCAGCGACCGCGTGCTTTTGCGCGCGCCCGCCGAGCTGGCGTTCGCGCTGCACACTGCGGCGCTCGCGCGTTTCTGGCAGCAAGCACGGCGCGCCGGCTGATCCCTTCCTGCATCAGCGAGAAGCGAACCCAAGCGCCCCGGGCCTCAACAGCGTGCGCTCCAGCGTTGTGCGGCTTGCGTCGCGCACAGGCACAGCAACTCCGCTGCCCGTGCCATGCACTCCGTCTGCGAGAGGGTGGGATCCACGGCGCGCAGCTCGTTGAGCTCATCGAACACCGCAGCCAGAGCGGGGGCAGCGTCGACGTCGATGGAGCCGGCGAAGGCGACGACTCGTTTGCCACGCCGTCGGGCCAGGGCTGCGACGCTGCAGGGCGCTTTGCCCTCGAGGCTCTGGGCGTCGAGGCGACCCTCGCCGGTGAGCACGAGATCGGACCAGGCAACGGCGGCTTCGAGGTCGAGGGCCTCGGCGACGACGTCGAAGCCGGATCGGATCTCGGCGCGTGCCCCGAGCAAAGACAGCAGGCCAAACGCGAGGCCGCCGCCGGCGCCCGCACCGGGCACCGCGCGCACATCGATCCCGAAGGTGGCGGCGACGACGTCGGCGAAGCGCTGCAGGCCTGCTTCGGCTTCGCTGCGATCGGCTGCTTGGGTCAGGCCCTTTTGCGGACCAAAGAGGACCGTGGCGCCGCGCGATCCCAGCAGGGGGATGCGCACGTCGCAGGCGACGACGACGCGACAGGATTCCGGCCAGCACGGCGGCTCGGGCTCCTCGATGCGCGCGAGGGAGCGCAGGCCCGCAGGTCCGGGTGGCACCTCAGCGCCGTTTGCGTCGACGAAGGCGTAGCCCAGGGCTCGAGCGAGGCCGCTGCCGCCGTCGTTGGTCGCGCTGCCACCGATGCCGAGAACGATGCGGTCGGCGCCGCTGTCGACGAGGGCGTGGCGCAGGACCTCTCCGGTGCCAAAGGTCGAGGCGCGCAATGGGTCGCGCAGTGCCGGCTCGATGCGCATCAAGCCACAGCTGTCGCTGGCGTCGATGATCGCGCTGCGTGGCGACGAACCTTGGGGCAGCAGCGCATAGCGCGCGGTGATGGGCCGCCCGAGGGCATCGTGGCCCGCGCAAGAGACCCAGAGGGCGCCGACGGCGTCAGCGATGGCCGCCGCCGTTCCCTCGCCCCCGTCGGCCACAGCCAGGGTGCGCACCTCGAGCACGTCTGACCATCCAGCCCGCCAGCCCGCCGCCAAGGCAGCAGCGACGTCGACGGCGTCGAGGGAGCCCTTGAACTTGTCAGGGGCGATCAGCAGACGCATGCGCTTGCTTGCCCCAGGGCTTTGACGGCGGCGTCGTGCTCTTCTGGAGGACCGGCGCACCCAGCGAGGTGGGGCGGCGATCCGGCGCGCACAGGTTCTTGTCTTTGCTTCTCAGCCCCACCTGCAGGATTCCGCCGTTGACGAAGACGAGGTCGTACTCCGATGAGCAGGCGGTGATGGGCTCCAGGCCGAGGTTCGGACAGCCAGCGGCGAAGATGTCCTGGGGGGTGTCGACGACGTAGGGCGCCTTCCCGCAGTCCATGGATTGCAGAAAAGCGACATAACCGTCGACGTGCGGGGTGACCCAGCGACCACGAAGGTCGAAGCGCAGCTCAAAGACACCCGGCAGCGTCGACGGTGCTTTCTCGACGGTCCACACGCCATCTTCGTGCACGAAGCCCAGTTCCGCGGCGCAGGCGTCGTCGGCGAAGGCGGAACTCTCCCTCGACCACGTCGCCGACGTCAGAGCGTAGCTGAGGCGCGCGTAGCCATCGGTGCCGTCTTCGTTGGCCACGCCAAAACACGGGGACTCCCAGCGACCCACAAGGGCGGGAGCGGCGTCGACGGCTCCGTCGGGCTTGCGCTGGTTTCCCGAACACGCGGCCAGCCCGAGGGCGACGACGACGACGACGCGCGACACGGCGGCTCCCAATCTCTGCCTGGGCGGCAACTGGCGACAGTGAGCAAAAAAAACTGCTGCGCACATCGCAGGGGACCCTACCGTTGCTCCCTTCCGGGCCTGGCGGGGTTCAGGCTTTGCGATTGCGCAGCAGCAAGGTCGGTCTAGTGCGCTCGGGGTTCGACTTCAAGACGCGCCAGCGTCTCGGACCATCAAAACTTCAAGCCAGCGTCTTGAAGAACCAGCGTGTCCCCGGCCGCGACGTAGGGCGGGACAAGCCCACCCTACGTCCAGACCATTCATGCCGCGACAGCGTCTTGAACCATCAGAACTTCACGCGCAGAAACGAAAACGCCCGGCGCGGGGCCGGGCGTTGGCGACGTCGTCGAGGCTGATCAGCCGCCGAGGACTTCGCGCAGGCTCTTCTTGTTGAGCGACTTCAGCGCGCGGGTCGAGATCTTCACGCGCACCCAGCGGCCGCTCTCGATGTCGAAGATGCGCTTGGCCTGGATGTTGGCCTGGAAGCGCTTCGGCGACTTGATGTTCGAGTGGGAGATCTTGCTGCCGTTCATCCACCGCTTGCCCGAAATTTCACACACCGCCATGGCCCGCTCCTGTCGACATCTCGTCGAGTTCAATGATCGCCCGCTGGCTACCAGACGCTCTCGAGGTTGGGAAGCAGGACTTCAGGCCGCGCCAGCGTCTTGAACATCAGACCTCAAGAACCCAAGGCGGCGTCGATGTCGCCGAGCAGCTCTTTGGACTGCGTGGCGCTGAGCTCAAAAACCCAGCGGCCGACCCGCGCCAGCTGGCCGTCGCCGGTGCCGCGCTCGAAGATCTCGATGGTCACTGGCTGGCCGTCGACGTCGACGACGAAGGCGGCGGCCAGGGCTGTGCTCTTGGTGTCGGCGCTGGCGAGCTTGGTGGCGCGCAGGTTGCGCAAGGTCGTCATCAGCTTGCCGGCGGGGTCGTCTTTGGCGCTGAGGTCATCGCTCTTGGCGAAGAAGCGCTTGGTGGCCTGGTCTTTGTCGACGTGGACCCAGCCGCCGGTCGCAGCGCCGGCCTTGAGGCTGAAGCCGCGGATGGACTCGAGCTCTGCCGTGAGCAAGCGCTTTTCGAGCAGGGCGTCGCTGCCGCCCTCGAGCCCGGTGGCGATGGCAGCGTCGATGAGGTGGACCACGTTGTCGCCCCGCACACGGGCGTAGCGACCTTGGGCGCCGTAGCTCTGTTCGCCGACGTCGAGGGTCAAGGTCTTGCCCCTGGCGGTCTTCACCACGAGGGAACGCAGGGGCGTCTTCAACCCCATGGCTTCGAGCTTGGCTTCGTCGACGACGCCGAGGGTGCGCTTGGTCTTGAAGGGTTCGAGGGCTTCGATGGCAGTCAACACGCTCTTGCCGCCGGGCAGGGTGGCCTTGTCACGATCCGCGGGCGTTGCCGTGGGCTCGGGTGCCGTCGGCGCCTCGTCGGGCTCGTGGGGGTCTTTCTTTTTCGGCGTCTCTTTCTTCGCCGGGACCTCGCGATCGACGTCGACGACGGCGCTGCGGGCTTTGGCTTTTCCTTCGAGGGTCGTGTGGGTCGAGCCCTTGTCCCAGGTGTAGAGCACATCGACGACTTCGCCTTTGTCTGCGTCCAGCAGCACCACCGACGACGGCCCGCCGTTTTTCGCCTTGACCTGGTGCGCGCTCTGCCAGGCAAAGCCCAGGGCAGCGACGCCGAGCAACACGTGCAACCAGAGGGCAGCGCGGGTCATGGCGTCTCCTTCGTCGTCGTCGCGGTTGCGGGCTTTTTCCGCCGGCGCAGCCGCACCGAGCCAATGCCCACCGCGAGCACGACCGTCGGGCCCGCTAAGATGGTGCCGTAGAACCAGGCCGTGTCTTCGTCGCGGGTGTGACGGATCGGGACGTCGTCGCTGACCGTGACCGCGCCACTCGCCGCCTGGTCGTCGCGCAGCAGCCACTGAAAGGCTTCGTAGGTGAAGATCGCGTTGGCCTCGTTGCTGAGCAAGGCGTCGGCGACGACGTCGGAGTCGCCGGCGACCAGGGCGCGGGCCTCCTTTTCGCCCAGCTTTTTTTCGACCACGGCCGCGAAGTCGAGGATGTCTTTCTTCTCGGTGGCCTCGTCGAAGGCGCGGTTGCCGTCGACGTCGCTCCAGCTGGCGGGCCGGGATCGCGCAATCATCGAGATCTTGAGGTCTTTGTTCTTCTCGCCTGCCGGCGTCGCGCTGTCGGAGCGAGCGATGGATTGCGCCTGCAGAAAGAGCAGCGCCGCTTTGCCGCGGGCGGCGTTCAGCGTCTTGACCGACTTGTGGGAGCCAAAGCTCGTGGAGAACACGAAGGCGAAGTCGGCTTTGGTGCCGGACTGCTTCACGTATTCCTTCTCGTTGACGACCTCGAAGCCGCCGAGTCGGAGGGAGAGGGCATCGAGCACCGGCTGCAGGGAGGCCGCGACGCCGACGTCGACAGCGCCGGGGGTTGGGGGATCGACGAAGAGAGCGAGGGCGCCGCCGCCGTCGACGTACAGGGCCAGGGTGCGGGCTTCTTCGGGCAAGAAAGGTTGCTGTGGTCCGAGCACGACCACCAGGCCGGCGTCGGCGGGCACTGCGGAGGTCAAGCCGTCGCCGACGCCGAGCTTCTTGGGTTTGACGTTTTGGGCTTCGAGTAATTTCTTGAGACCCTTGGCCGCCGGGCGTCCGCTCTTGTCGCTCTCGTCGACGGGGCGTTCGCCGTGACCCACCGTCATGTAGACGTTGACGGGATCGCGGGAAATCTTGCCCAGACGGGTGCGGACTTCTTCGTCGAGCTTTTGCAGCTTCTTTTGGGCATCTTCACGTTCGGCGCCGACGGACCAGCTCTCGGTTTTTTCGCCGCAGCGGAAGCCGACGTAGCCGTTCTTGCTGACCTTGATGGCCTTGGAGAGCGCGGGATCCATTGCTTGATCCAGCGTCTCGATGCGAGCGCCTTTTTGTTGCAGGATGGCGAAGTAGTCCTGCAGTTCGGCAAGAGCCGTGCTGCCGCGTTCGAAGAACAAGAAGAGCTCGGGCTTCTCTTTCGAAGGGCCACAGACCGCGGTGTCGAGCAACGCCAGCGTGGCCCCCGACGGCGACGTGGGTGCGGCGTAGGCCAGGTCGAAGCGCACGTCCTGTTTGTTCACGCCGTAAACGAGGCCTGCCAACATCGCGACCCCAGCCACCAAGGTCACCGCCGTCGACGTCGCTCGTTGGACGCGCGCGGCGTCGACGATGCCGGTTGAGCGACTCTGGGCCATCAAGAGCTCCAACGCGCCGAGCACGAAGCCGCCGCCCACGCACCCCAAGAGGGCCAGCGAAGCAGTGATGGCAGCGAGGTCGTCGTCAAGGGTCGCGCGCACGGCCAGGGTGGCCAAGAGACCACCGCCGAAAATCGCAGCGTGGGCGGCCGCAGCACGCACGCGCAAGGAGCGCACGCCGCCCTGGGCCGGCAGACGCAGTCCCCGCCACAAGGCCGCAGCCAGAGAGAGCAGCGTGCCCACCACCAGGAAGACAAGTTGGGCTTCGTCGTCGAGCAGGCGCGCCCCGGCGAACAAGCCCAAGAGCGAGAGCCCAGCCAACGCGCTGGGGCCGACCGGCAAGGTACTGATGTTTGAGCCGTTCGCACGGCCTGGCTGGAGCTTCGACGTCGTCATCAGGCCCTCCAGCGGCGCGCGGTCAACACCGCAGTGGTGGCGAGCAGGGCGCCATAAGCGAGGGACAAGTAGTAGACGACGCTGGTGAGCTTGATCGTCCCTCGCGAGAAGCTGCGGTAGTGTTGATCGAAGAGATCGAGGAAGCCGACGACGTCGCCGATGGGTCCGTCGATCTTCTTGGCCAACATCCAGGCCAGGAGCAGGGCGACGATGATGGCGCCCGAGACCACGGCAGCCAGGATCTGGTTGGGGGACACTGCCGACGCCAAGGCGCCGATGGCGATGCACGCCGCTCCCAACAGCATCAGGCCAGCGTAGCCCGCGACGACGTGGCCGAGGGTGACTTTGCCGTTCACCAACACCAGCAGCGGCAAGTAGGCCGAGAGGGCCAAGAGCAAGAGCAGGAAGGTCCAAGCGCCGAAAAATTTGCCGGCGACGACGACGTATTCGGGGATGGGCGCGGTCTCCAGCAGCACCAGGGTTCCCTGTTGGCGCTCTTCGGCGAAGAGGCGCATGGCGATGAAGATGGAGGCGACCATGGTGGTCCCCGAGGAGAAGTAGAAGAAGCCCTGTAAGACGTCGAAGGACTTCTTTTCGCCGGCCATGGCCACGGTGTTGAAGAGCAGTCCGTCGGCAAGGAGCACCACGGCGAGGATGAGCCAGCCGGTGATCGACGACAAATAGGCCGAGAGCTCACGACGCGCGATGAGCAGCGCCTTGGCGACGTTGTTCATGCTTCGCCTCCTTTCTGGGTCAGGCCGGGCTCGGCCGGGTTGACGGTGCGCGTGAGCTTCAAGAACACCGCTTCGAGGTCACTCTCAAGGTCGTTGACGGTGCGGATGCCGAAGCCCGCCTGGACGAGAGAGCGCACCAAGCCTTCGCGCACTTCGTTGGAGGCAAAACGGGCCCGCAGTCGGATCAAGCCGTCTTCCAGGGGCAGGGCTTCGACGTCGGTGACACCAGGGACACGCAAGAGCTCGCCTTTTTCGACGTCGGCGAGGGAGCCACGGGCCATGATCTCCGCGCGTTTCTGACCGCCCACCGTGAGCTCGTTCTCACTGCCTTGGGCGACGATGCGACCCGCGTGCAGCACCAAGATGCGATCGCAGGTCTGGCTGATCTCGCCGAGGATGTGGCTCGACAAGAGCACCGTGTGCTTCTCCTTCAAGCCGCGGATGAGGCCGCGCATGGCCACGATCTGGGCAGGATCGAGCCCCGAGATGGGCTCGTCGAGCACCACCAAACGTGGCTCGTGCACGATGGCCTGGGCGATGCCGACGCGCTGGCGGTAGCCGTGGGACAGCGTTTCGATGAGGTCGTCGGCGACATTTTCCAAGGACGCCAGGGCCAGGACTTCGGCGACGCGGCCGTGGATGCGTTTGCCGTCGACGCCGTTGAGCCGGCCCGCGTAGCTCAACATCGCGCGCACGGTCATGTCGCCGTACAGCGGGGCGCGGTCGGGCAGAAAACCGATGTTCTTGCGCAGCGCCAGGGGATCCTTGACGCCGTCGACGTCGAAGACCCGCACTTGTCCGGCGGAGGGCAGCAGCAGCCCGCACAGCACCTTGAGCATGGTGGTCTTGCCGGCTCCATTGAGCCCGAGGAAGCCCACGACCTCGCCAGCAGCGATGCGAAAGCTGACGCCGTCGAGAGCAGCGCGCGCTCCATAGTGTTTGTAGATGTCTGCGGCCTCGATCATGTTTTTTCAGCCTCGTGGTGACGTCGACAACGCTGGCACTGAGCGCAACCCCCAGCAGGGTGCTGAAAAAGTCGCTTCGCGCTTTTCCAACACCCCGCTTCAGTATTGCCGGAGGGTCTGTCGCCAGACCCTCCCCCCGACGGGGCGGAGCCCGATCGGGGCCCCCCACCCAAGACGTTCTGTCAGGTGCTGAAAAGGCGCCCTCGGGCCTTTTTCATCAGCCTGCTCGGACGCACACAACACCGCCTGGTTGCTTCTCGCAAGAGGCCTGACGCAGGATTCGACCCCACCATGACCCCGTTGCCGCCCCTGCCCATGCGGCCCTTCTTCGTCGAGAAGCTGTGGGGTGGATCGCGCTTGTCGTCGTTGCCGGCGAAGGCGCGGCCGGGTCACCGCCCCTCGCAGGCCATCGGCATCGGTGAGTCCTGGGAAGTCGCCGATTTGCCCGAAGGACAGTCCAGCGTCGACGACGACGCTGTCTGCTCGGCCCACGTGGGACAGACCTTGGGCGCGCTGGTGCAACGTTTTGGTCCCGCGCTCGTCGGAACCGCGCACCGGTCCGATCGATTCCCGATCTTGGTGAAGCTCATCGACGCCGCCGAAGATCTCAGCGTGCAGGTGCACCCCGGGCACGAATACGCCGCCGCTCATCCCGGTGCCTTCTCCAAAGAGGAGGCCTGGCTCATCGTCGACGTCGCCGATGGCGGGCGGGTCTTGCACGGCTTCGTCGACGGCGTCACGCGGCAGAGTTTTGTGGAGGCCGTGCAGCAGGGTCGACCCCACGAGCTCATGCGCCGGGTCGATGTGCGCGCAGGCGACGTGCTGCACGTGAGCCCGGGAGTCGTGCACGCCATCGGCGCCGGCGTCGTCGTCCTCGAGGTGCAGGAGCCTTCCGACACCACCTTTCGCGTTTGGGATTTCGATCGCGTCGACAGCTCGGGCAGAAAGCGCGCGCTGCACGTGGAGCAGGCCCTCGACGTCGCACACTTTGGGACGCAGCCGCCCGAGCTTTGCGCGCCCCGTCCTGAGCCCGAGGGAGATGGCGACGGCGAGGTCCTCTGTCGGACGCGCAGCTTTTCGATGGTGTCGCGCCTGGTGAATGGGAGCCGCGCGGTGGACCTGCCGGTGTCGCTCACGGCGCCCCTGGTGTTGCATGCGGCCGCCCTGGGTGCCGAAAGCGGCGATGTGGTGCTGGTCTGGAACGACGTCGAAGTCACGGTGCCCCGGGGCGGGTCTTGCGTGCTGCCAGCGTCGTGCGGCGGCGTGCGTTTTCCAGCGCGGGGTCAACCCGCTCGTCTGATTGTCATGCAGTAGTCATACAGATCATGTAGATTTAGAGTGTAGGTGGACTCCTGGTGGTGGAGCGGCATTTCTTTCCAGACCCAGACGAAGCCAACGACAACGGCGTCGTCTGCGCTGGGGCTGCGCCTGAACCAGCGCTCCTCAAAGAGGCGTATCAGAACGGTATTTTTCCCTGGCCACACCGAGGATATCCTCTCTTGTGGTTCTCGCCTGATCCGCGTTTTGTCTTGACACCGCGCGAGGCCCATCTGCACCGCTCGTTGCGAAAGGCGATGCGCAAGACGACCTTGACGATCAAGGCGGACACGGCCTTCGTCGATGTCATCGCCCAATGCGGCAAGAGCAAGAGGCCCGGGCAACGGGGCACCTGGATCACGCCGGCGATGATCGCTGGGTACACAGCCTTGCACCACGAGGGCTTGGCCCACTCCATCGAAGCCTGGGACGGCGATCAGCTCGTCGGCGGCTTGTACGGCGTGTCCTTCGGCTCGGTGTTTTTCGGTGAGAGCATGTTCACCAAGATCGAGGACGCCTCGAAGATCACCTTCGCCACCCTGTTGGCGAACCTGATGCGCTGGCGTTTCGACCTCGTGGATTGCCAGGCCCACACCGGTCACCTCGAGCGCTTTGGCGCCGTGCACTGGCCGCGGCGTCGCTTCCTCGACGTCCTCGCCCTCTGCATGAAGGCGCCCACCCGCCTCGGCCCCTGGGAGATGGAGCTGCAGCCGGCCGCGGCTTCGTCGATCGTGGGCGCAGCGCCAGCCTCCACGGGTCGGGGCTGAGGATGCGCCGCCTTCGCGTCCTGCCTTCTTTCGCCGACGTCGACGCCAAGGCTTGGGACGCGTTGCTCACGGGTGCCAGTGCCCACAACCCCTTCGTCGAGCATGCCTTCTTGTGGGCCCTGGAGCGCTCGGGATCACTGGGCAGGAGCTGGCTGCCCCGCATCGTCGTTGTCGAGGACGATGGGGTTCTGGTCGGGGCCGCCCCGGCGTTTTTGCGCAGCGACAGCTTCGGCGAGTTCATCTTCGATTGGCAGATCGCCGACGCCGCTCAACGATTTGGGCTGCGCTATTATCCCAAGCTCACCGTCGCGGTGCCTTTCACACCAGCGACGGGACCTCGCTTGCTGCACACCCAGCCCGACGTGCGGAGCGCCTTGGTCGCGGGCCTGCTGGACGTCGAGAAAAGCGAGGGTGCTTCGTCGACGCACGTGCTCTTTTGCAACCACGCCGAAGCCTGCGCCCTCGCCGACGCCGCAGAGTTGAGGGGCGCTCCCCCCTCCGGCCCCAAAGCTGCAAGCTCCGGCCTGCGCCCCGAGTTCTTGCGCCGCGCGAGCCTGCAGTTTCACTGGCGCAACGATGGCTACGGCAGCTTCGACGACTTCTTGCAGGCCCTCTCCCACGATGAGCGCAAACAAATCCGCCGCGAACGTCGACGCGTGAAAGAGAGCGGCCTCGTCGTCGAGCTGCGCTCGGGTTGCGAGGTACCGCCAGAGTGGTGGCCGCGGCTGTACGCGCTCTATTCCGGCATCTACGCGCGCAAGTGGGGCCGTCCCTACCTGACCCGACGCTTCTTCGACGAGATGAACGACACCCTGGCCGAGCGCGCCGTCGTCGTCGTCGCCCGCGATCCCAAGCAGAACGACGTCGACGGAATCGTCGCCATGACCCTGAGCTTCGAGCGGGGATCCCATTGCTACGGCCGTTATTGGGGCAGCGATGTCGACGTCCCCGGCCTGCATTTCGAGCTTTGCTATTACGCGCTGATCGAGCGGGCCATCGCCAAGGGACAGACCCTGGTCGAGGCGGGGGCCCAGGGTGAGCACAAGCTCAAGCGGGGCTATCTGCCGGTCATCACCCACAGCGTCCATCGCTTCGTCGACCCGCGCTTCAGCAGTGCCGTCGCCCGCTTCTTCGTCGACGAGGAGGTCGCGGTGTTGCGCGAGCGCGACGAGCTCGCGCTGCACGGACCCTTCAAGGAGGGCAGCGCGCCGTCGACGCCGCTGGTGGCAGGCCTCTGACTCCCGACACCCTTGCCGGGCCTACTCGAGGAGGGAGAGGTAATCGAGGCTGCCGTCGATGCCGAGGCTCAACGCGGGCACCAGAGCCGCGCCGGCGATGTGGGAGCGCAGGTAGAAACGGATCTGCACCAGACCGCCGACGTCGAAGGTGTTGGCGACATAGGCCCCGAAGTCGTTGTCTTCGAAGGTGGTGTAGGCGTCGACGCCGAAGCTGGGCCGCAGCACGTCGAAGTCTTCGACGCTGATGTTGAAGGTCTGCAGGCCGGCGTAGGCATGAGTGAGGGTGATGGGATCGATGCTGGGATCGGGTGGCTCCGTGGGAAAGCAGAACTCGTTGGTGTCGCCGCACGGGGTGTCGTCGACGTCGTCGTTGTCGCCGTCGCCGTCGTCGTCGATGATGCCGTTGAAGTTGACGTCGTCAGCGATGCCGTTGCGGTCGGAGTCTTCGGGGCCGAGCTTCGATACGCCGTTGAAGGGATCGAAGTAGAAGTTGATCCCACCTTCGAAGAACGCCCAGGCAAAGCGGCCGCCGAAGACGAAGCCGGGGGCCCGCGGCTTGAAGTCGAAGGCCTTTTTGTAGTCGAGCACCAGCGGCACCTGCAGGCCGAAGACGATGCCGAGATGAGGCTTGTCGTCGAAGTTCAGCGCCAGGCAGCCGACGCCGTCGAGGCAGCTGCCTTCGTCCGCCTTCGTCGTCGCCGTGGTTGACGAGGTGTTGGGATCGGCGACCACGGCACTGGCGCGAGCCGGCAAATTGACGCTGTCGTCGCCGTCAGCCACCTTGCGTCGGGCTTCTTGCACGTTCTTGACCTCGTCACGGCTCTCGAGCCGGGCGTAGGCCTTGAGGAAGGAGTCGATGGCCTCGAGCTTTTGGGCCTTGGTCTTGCGCTTGAGCTTGAGGAAGCCAGCGAGGGTGTCGTAGTCGGCGGCGATGCTGGTCTGCAGCTCGTTGTTGGCGACGACGTAGCCGCCCCACTCGTCGCAGGCCTTTTGAGCGGGTCCGAGGTAAGCATTGCTGCCCGGCACGGCGGCCAGGCTGCACCAGGCATCGCGCTTCATCTCGGGAGCGGCGTTGGGATCGTCTTGGAGATCGAGGGCGAGCTCGAGCGCGTTTTCGGCCTGCATGTTGATGGCCTTGAGGCCGCCGGACTTCAAAGCGCTGGTGTCGACGACGGGGATGGACACGCCGCCGGTTTTCGACGTCAGGCCCTGCTCACCTGTGATGGGTGAGAGCAGGCCGGCGATGGATGCGTCGAGCAGCTGTGGGAGCTCGGAGAGATCGTGCACCGTGAGGGTGTCGCGGCCGACGGAGCGCGCCTTGCCGGCGTCGAAGAGATGCAGGTTGATCACAAAAGCCGAGCCCAGTTTGCCGACGTCGCCCGAGAGCACGAGCTCGGCGCCCATCGCATTGGCGACCTCGGCCAGGCAGCTCTCGGAGCCGGTCGTGCAGCCCAACATCTGTTTTTGGGCCTCGATGTCGACGAGGTTCTTGACGTCCTGCGCGGTGAGCACGTTGAGGCCCTTGCGTTTGGAGACGGCCACCGAGACCGTCGACGTGATCGTGTTCAGGGTCGGTTGATCGACCACCGAGGCATCGCCCTTGAGCTCCAGGACCAGGATCGAGCGCGACTTGCCTCCTCCGGCGGCGCCGGCGGCGTTTGAGAAAAAGGCGAACGTGGCCACGGCGAGGGCGGCAAGGAGGCGCATGGCGCACCCTAGCGCGGCGAGCGGGGGACTTGCGATGGTGGCGGGGCGGTTGGCAGAATCAGCTTGTGCCGTTGCCGCCTTGGATCATTTCGGAGCTCGAAGACGAGCACCACCGTCGAGAAGAAGAGGAGCGCATCCGGTCCTCCCGGGTCGAGCTCCCCCAAGCCAGCGTCTCGGAGGAGGGAGCGCCGTCGCGCAGGCCACCCAGTGGGCTGCAGATCGTCGACATCTCGCCCGTCGATCGCGACGTCATCGATCTCTGATCCACGGGCCGCTTCGGGTCGCTTGAGCTGGGGGATGTCGTGGGCACGCTCGAAGACCAGCTGAAGAAATGGAAGCAGGAAGCGAAGCCCGCAGCGTCGTCGTCGTCGTCGCCATCCCGCAAGGCGCCGACCAAGAAGGAGCCTTTTCCCAAGCAGGTGCTGCGCAAGGAGCCGTCGGCGTCGTCGTCGTCTCGACTTCCCGTGCCCCCCGCCCGCGTGGTCAAGAGCGACGCCGAGCTCTTCGCCGCCGCCGTCGCCGCCGTCGACGCTGACGTCGTGCTCGAGAAGTTCTCGCCGGCGCCCGGGCCGAGCAGGACGTCGGCGGCTTCCCCGCCGCCGACCGATGAGGAGCTCTTTGCGCAGTTCATCGCCGCCAGGCGATGAACCTGTAACAATTCACCGACACGCGCAGCGCTGTCGGTGAATTCATCGCCGCCAGGCGATGAACCTGTAACAATTCACCGACACGCGCAGCGCTGTCGGTGAATTCGTCGGCGAGGGATCGCCGGGCGATGGGAGCCAGGCGCGGCTGGCGCGGCTGAAGAAGTAGCGCTACTGGGGCCCATGTCTGCTCCCGCCGCACTCGTGCAAATTGAAGAAAAGAACCTCGACGACCAGGGGCTTGCCTTGGTGCTTCGCCTGAACCGGCCCGAGGCCCACAACGCGCTCTCGCGCGGGCTCCTCGAGGCGCTGTGGGTGGAGATCGAGAGGGTCGCTGTGCGCCGCGATGTGCGCGCGGTGATCCTCGCCGGCAACGCCAAAGCTTTTTGTGCCGGCGCCGACCTCAAGGAGCGCGCAACCATGAACCCCACCGAGGTCCGGGCCTTCTTGAGGCGCATCCGCGGGATCATGGACCTCGTGGAACGCCTGCCCCAGCCCACCATCGCCGCCGTCGACGGCGTCGCCTTCGGGGGGGGCTGCGAGCTCGCGTTGGCCTGCGATCTGCGCGTCCTGGCTCGAGGTGCGGTCGTCGGCCTCACCGAGTGCGCGCTGGGCATCATCCCCGGCGCCGGCGGCACCCAGCGCCTGCCGCGGCTCATTGGACCCGCCAAGGCCAAGGAGCTCATTTTCACCGCGCGTCGATTGAGCGCCGACGACGCCCTGCAGGTGGGCCTGGCCAACCACGTCGTCGACGCCGGCGCTGCCCTCGACCAGGCGCTCGCCTTGGCCACCGAGATCGCGCGCTGTGCACCCCTGGCGGTGGAGGCAGCCAAGGCGGCCATCGACGGAGGTTTGTCGACGGGGATCTCCGAAGGCTTGCTGCTCGAAGCGCGCTGTTACGAGCTCACCTTGGCCACCGAGGACCGCAAAGAAGCGCTGGCCGCCTTCGGCGAAAAACGCCGGCCGACCTTCCACGGTCGCTGACGGCTGCGACGGCGACTCGTCGCTCAATAACAAATGCTCTCGTGCGAATGGTTGCGGCAAGCGAGGGCGAAGTCGACGACGCGCCCGCGCTCGAGCACGCCGTTGTCGAAGGGCCCCGGCACCAAGAGGGTGTCGGCGGCGATGACGGCGACCGGGTCGTCGAGCAGGGGATCGGCGGTCAGGAGCGAGCGGTTGTGCCCGCACTCGTCGTCGCCGGGGATGGCGTCGAAACCCGCCCGCAGCTCAGCTTCGGCCTCTGTGGATGCGCTCTCACCGATGAGCAGGACGATGCCGCCGTGCTCGAGGTTGTGCACCCACTGCCCGCGCTCGACGACGTCTTCGTGGACGCCCCAACCGGCCCACACCGGGTAGTGCGGTCCTGAGGCGGGTGGGTTCGATGCATAGACGTGGTCGACGGGGTCGTTTTTGTGTTCCCAGCCTTCGTTTTGGACGACGACGGCGCCGTCTGGGGGCTCGCACGCACCCTCGAGGGGCACGCCCTTGCAGCACCCAGCGACGACAACGACGACGGCGACGACCCACCAGCGCATGAGCGAGCCTAGCGCGTGCAGCTACATCGGCAACGAGAGCATGCGACGCGCTTCGTCGACGGTGGCAATCTCTCGGCCCGTGAGGCGGGTGAGGGCAGCAGCGGACTCGACCAGCTCACCATTGGACTGCGCCATCGCGCCACTCGGGAGATAAAAATTATCCTCGAGACCGACGCGAATGTTGCCACCCAGAACCAAGGCCGACGCGATCAAGCGCCACTGCTCCTTGCCGATGCCGATCACTTCCCACGTCGACCCCGACGGAATGGTCTGCTTCTGCAGTTGCAGGGCTTCGATGCTGGTGGGCAGTCCGCCCAGCACTCCCATGATAAAGGAGAACTGCGTCGGCTTCAGCAGTTTACCCATATCATAAAGAGGCCAGACGGAGTTGGTGTGGCCGGCGTCGAAGCACTCGAGCTCGGGCTTCACGCCGGCGGAATTCATGATGTCGAGATAGCGCACGATCTTTCCGAATGTGTTCGGGAACACCATGTCGAAGACGAACTCCTTCCTCTTCGCCGAGTACTTCGCGTAGTTCATCGTGCCCATGTTGAGCGCTGCGATCTCGGGCTTGATCTCGCGGATGATGGCCTCTTGGGCGCTGATGTCGTCGTCGAGGGTGCCCGTCGAAAAGTTCAGGATGATGGGGCAGCGCTTGCGCACCTCGTCTTTGATCTTGCGAAAGGTCTCGAGCTCCCAAGAGGGCGCGCCGTCATCGGTGCGGGCGTGGATGTGCACAGCGGCAGCACCCGCGTCGTAGGCGCGCTTGGCTTCGTCGGCGATCTCCGCCGGGGTGTAGGGGATGTGCGGGCACTGGTCGCGGTTGGCCAGCACGCCGCTGAGGGCCGCGGTGATGATGACTTTGTCGTTGAGGCTCATGGGGTCTCCGGTGAGGGGATCGTGAAAGGAAGGGGTCAACCCATGCCGTAGTAGTCGACGGCGGTCTGCAGCGGCTCGGCCAGCAGCGCTGTGGTGTGCATTCCCAAAGCGCGCTCCGATGCGATCTTTTGTTCGGTGGCGAAGGTTGCGACCACCGAGTCTGAATAAAACATTCCGCGTGGGGTGAGTGACACGACGTCGTCGTTGCGAGCGCCATTGATGAGGTCGGCCATTTGCAGGGCACTAAATGACGCAGAGAAATCGTCGAGGACCTCAGACTGGAACATCGAAGTGTAGGCGGCGCGGGAGAAGGAGGCCTTGGCCAGGCTGCGCGTGACGAAGAGAACGCGCAGCTCGGCAGGCCCATAGACGTAGAACAGGTCGTCGCCGCTCCAGGGCCTGTAGCTCATGTTCTTTCGACGCAGCAGTTTCAGACCCTTCTGCGCCCGGCTGTCGATGAAGGTGGAGATGGAGAGGGGGCCAAAACCCAGGCCGTCGGTGCGCTCGGGGCTAAAGCTCGCGCGCTCGTAGACGAAGGCGCGCTCACCGCTGGCAACGTCGCTGCGCTCGAAATTGGTGAGGGTCGTTTGCACGTAGCCGGCGGACAGGAGCCGGGTCCGCAGCGAGAGCCAGTGCGCGCAGGCCGCGTCGTTGCTCGGCATCGCATCGACGAGCAGGGGCATCTCGGACCAGAGGGTGCCGAGCCCTTTGTAGAGCACGAGATTGTAGAGACAGATCTGATCGAAGCCGCAGGCCACAGCCCGGTCGACGTCGTCGCTCATGCCCTCAAGTGTCTGCCCGGGTAGGTTAAACAAGAAATCGCCCGAAGTGCCGATGTCCATGGATCGGCATTTCCTGACCAGCCGCTGGATCAACGACTGATCACCGAAGGACTGTCGGCCCATCATCTCGATGAAGTGGCGATCAAAGGTCTGCACGCCCATGCTGATGCGTTTTCGCCGCACAGGCAGCTCTGCCAGCATCTTTAAAGGCGCGTGAAACCAGCTTGTGAACAGTGCCGGGATGCCTTCGAGCGAGACCTCGGCCCCGCGCAGATCGAGGGACGCAGCCAGGGTGCCGAAGAGGCTGCGCAGCTCCGAGACCGCGGTGAGGTTGGCGGTGCCGCCGCCGAAGTAGACGGCGTCGACGGCCCGGCCCTTCAGACTCTCGGCCTGCAGCACGTGCGCTATGTCCCCTCGGACGGTGTTGACGATGAAACCGCGGGTTTGTTTGTCGGTGGGGGCGTCGTGGGGGAAGGTGCAAAAGCCGCAGCCCTCGACGCGGGGCGTGCACTGGGTGTGCGGCAGGACACCGACGATAAGAGAGCGTGTTGGGTCGACGGCGACGACCGGAGGTTGGGCCAACGAAGGCAGGGCGGCCTGGTCCTCCAGTCGAGCCAGGCGCTTTCTATCCAGCGCGGCCCACCTGGCCTGGATCTCAGGGTGAGGCGCCTCGGGCGATGGAGGTCGCGTGAGAGCGAGGGCCGCGAGCGACGCGCGCGTGTCGACCACCGTCCCGTCGAAGAGTCGACGCAGCTCGCCCCGCTCACTGCGCCCCGCGTCGTCGTTAGGCGTCCAAGGGGGTACCGCAGGACCCATCAGCGGCACGGCGGGATAGCCCTGCAGGAGGCGATGACGCTGCGGCCGCTGCATGCGCGCCTGCAGTGCCGTCGTCAACGTCGGCGACGCCTCTGTGCCGGGCCCGCTGCTCATACCGGCATGATCGCGTGCTTGCGGGGGGGCAGGGGGTTCTTCTTGCGCACCGCCGTCGCCAGCGCGTTGCAGAGGATGGTGCGGGTGTCTCTGGGGTCGATGACGTCGTCGATGTAGCCCTTGGCCGCCGGAACGTAGGGCGTGATCTGCTCGCGGAAGGCCTCGACCAGGCCGGCGCGGACTTCGTCGGGGTTATCAGAGGCTTCGATCTGCTTTCGAAAGGCGATGTTCACCGCACCTTCAGGGCCCATGACTGAGATTTCTGCGTTGGGCCAAGCGACGATCAAATCGGGGTGATATCCCTTCCCACACATGACGTAATATCCGGCGCCGTAGCCCTTACGGACAACGACAGTCAATTTGGGCACTGTGGCCCGCGAGACGGCGAACAGCATCTTCGCACCGTGGCGGATGATGCCTTCTTTTTCAGTTTTGACGCCGACCATGAACCCGGGAACGTCCTGTAAGAAAAGCAGCGGGATTCCGAAGGCGTCGCAGGTTTCGATGAACTTGGCGGCCTTATCTGCCGGATCGTTGGTGAGCACGCCGCCGAGATATTTGCTGTTGCTGGCCACGACGCCAACCGGCCGGCCGTCGAGACGAATGAGCGTACACAAGATCGCCTGGCCCCACTTGGGTTTGATTTCGAGCATCGGTCCATCTTGATCGCGCAAGCGATCGATGAGGCCGTGCATGTCCATGGGCGCGCGGGTGTTGTCGGGCACCAGGGTGGCGACGTCGTCGAGGCGGCGGTTGGGGCTGTCGGTGGTGGGGTAGCGTGGCAGCGGGTCGTCGAAGCAGGAGGGGAAGAACGACAGATAGGTCTTGATGGTGGCGATCATCTCCGCGTCATCTTTGACCTCGAGGTCGCCGACGCCGGACTCGCGGCAGTGCACTTTGCTGCCGCCCAGCTCTTCAGAGGTGACGTCAGCACCGGTGGCGGCTTTGACGAGAGGAGGACCAGCCAGGGCCATCGACGACGTCCCCTTCACCATCGGCACGAAGTCCGCGAGGCCGGGCACGTAGGCGGTGCCGGCAGCGCAGGGACCCATCATCGCCGCGACCTGCGGGATGACCCCCGACATCATCACTTGATCGAAGAACATCTGGCCGGAGCCGGCAAACATGGCGGTCGCTGCTTCCTGCACGCGGGCGCCGGCGGAGTCGAGCAGCCAGACCATCGGAATGCGCCGTTCCAGTGCCATCTCGCGGATGCGATAACACTTCATTTCGGTGTTGTGTCCGATGGTGCCAGCCATCACCGTAAAGTCATAGGCGATGACCGCGACGGGACGGCCATCGACCTGCCCGATGCCGCAGACGACGCCGTCGGCGGGGGTGCTGCGACCGGCCATCATCGGGGAATCCGACGTGTGGTGTGCGTGAATCATGATCTCTTGAAAAGTCGAGCGACCGTCGCTCTTATCAAAGAGTAAATCAACGCGCTCACGGCACGTCATCTTCTTGGCGTCGTGCTGTTTCTGCACAGCGATGTCGCCGCCCATGAGCTTCACGACGGCGATGCGCTGCTCGAGATCGTCGATCTTGTGCTGGAAGGTCGGAGCAGCGCCAAGAGCACGGGGAGGGGGAGGCGAAGGATCTGCAGACATGGTCAACGGCCTTTCCAGACGGGGTCACGTTTCTCGAGGAAGGCGCTGATGCCTTCGGCGGCGTCTTCGAGCTGAAGGTTGAGCGTCAGTTGATCGCGCAAGAAGGAGAGCTTCTGCTCGAAGGGCATGTCGCGCTGCAGGGTCACGGCCCTCTTGCCCAGCGCCAACACCGCGGGCGACATGCCCGCCAACCGGAGGGCCAAGGCCCGCGCTTCGTCGACGACGTTGGCCTGGGGAACGACGCGGTTGACGATGCCGAGCTCCAAGGCGCGGCCGCCCTGCACCTCGCCACCCAGGAGCATCAGCTCCATGGCGGCTTTCTTGGGCAAGACCTCATCGATGAGAGCGGCGATCATCATGGGAAACAAGCCGCGCTTGACCTCGGGCGTCCCCAGGCGGGCGACGTCGGCAGCGACGGCGAGGTCGCAGGCGAGCACCAACCCGAAGCCACCGCCCAGCGCCAGGCCGTTTACGGCGGCGACGGTGGGCTTCTTCATGCGGCGAAAGGTCAGCAAGAGCTCGGCGAAAGATCCGCGGGCCAGGTGCTGCTCGAAGAAGCCGTCGCCCTGCAGGCCGCCACCGAGGTCGCCGCCCGCGCAGAAGGCCTGTTTGTCGCCGCCGCCGGCACCGGTCAGCAGCACCACGCGCACCCCAGGATCGCGATCCGCAGCCGCCAACGACGACGTCAGCGTCTCCACCAGCTCGGGCGAGAGCGCGTTTCTCCTTTCGGGCCGGTTGAGGGTGAGGGTGCGTGTGCCGGCGTCGTCGGCGACGAGTAAACAAGTTGAGTCAACCATCGAGGAGATCCCGGGCGATGAGCTCGCGTTGGATTTCGCTGGTGCCTTCGCCGATGGGTCCCAAGCGGGCGTCGCGGTAGAGGCGCTCGACGACGCTGTCGTCGGTGTAGCCCCAACCACCGTGCACTTGCACTGCGGCATCGGTGACACGCACGGCCATCTCGGTGGCGTAGATCTTGGCGACCGACGCGATGGAGCCGAGGTGCTCGCCCTGGTGTTTACGCCATGCGCACTGACGGGCCATGAGGCGGGCGCCGTCGATCTCGATCTTCATATCGGCGATCTTGAAGTGCACGGCCTGCAAGCGCGCGATGGGCTTGCCAAAGGCCTTGCGTTGCGTCGCGTACTTCCGCGACGCGTCGTAGGCCGCCTCGGCGATGCCGATGCCGAAATGACACATGCCGATGCGGCCCAACTCGAGAGTCTGCATGGCCTGGATGAAGCCCTGGCCCAGCTCTCCGACGACGGCGTCGTTGCCGAGCTCGACGTCTTCAAACACCAGCCCGCCGGTCTCGCTGCCGCGCAGGCCCATCTTTTTGTAGGGCTTGCTGCGGCTCACCCCGGGCGTCTTGAGGTCGACGACGAACATGGTGACGCCGCCGACGCCGGCCGCTTTGTCCGTGTAGGCCATGATGACGCCGACGTCGGCGCAGGGGGCGTTGGTGATCAGGGCCTTTTCACCGTTGAGGATCCAACCCTTGTCGGTCTTCTTCGCGCTCGTGCGGATCGCCTGAACATCGGTGCCCGCGTCCGGCTCGGTGAGGCCGAAACACCCGATGATCTCGTTGTTCAAGAGTGGCGTGAGCCAGCGCTCCTTCTGCTCCTTCGAGCCGTAAACGAACAGGGGCGCGCCGAACAGTCCGATGGACGCCCCCGTCGACAAGAAGGTAGCGGCACACGCTTTCGCGAGGGACTCCTGCGCCATGGCGCGCACTTCCCATGACACTTCAAAACCACCAACCTCCTCGGGATAGTGCATTTTGAAAAAGCCCATCTCGTGCAAATCGGCCCAGTTCTGCTTGGGAATGCTCAGGCCCTCGTCGGTGGCCTTGGCCCGCGGAGCCAGGCGCTCCTGGCAGAAGCGATCGAAGGCGGTGGCGGCGGCGACGTCGTCGGGGCTGGTGCTGAAATCCATCGGGTCACCTGCAGCACGCGCGGTTCTGCTGAACCGGCGGGCATGGAATGTCGGCGTAAGAGCAGAAGACGCAGCAGTCACCGGCCTTGGGCTTGGTGGTCAGCGCGCACGAAGGACAGGTCCAGCGGACCACGCAGGCGTCGACGGGCATGGCCTCCACCACCTGGTGCCGGCAGCCGGGACAAGTGATCGTCGACGACGTCGTGGTCTGCGTGGCATTCACGGCGAGGCTCAAAACCCGAGCTCGAGTACGCTGCGCGCGATGATCGAGCGCTGGATCTCGCTGGTGCCGGCGCCGATGGTGCCCACCAAGGAATCCCGCAAGCTGCGCTCAACATGATACTCTTTGGTGAAGCCGACGCCGCCGAAGACCTGAATGGTATCGCGCGCCGTCTTCTGCGAGCTCTCAGACGTCTGAACCTTGGCGATGGCCGCCTCGAGCAAGGGCGGCGCGTCGTCAGCGCCGCCGTGGGCGTCGAGATGCCAGGCCACCCGGTGAATGAGATTGCGACCGATCTCGTAGCGAATCTTCATGTCGGCGATCATGTGACGAATGGCTTGAAACTTTGAGATGGGACGGTTGAACTGCACGCGATCATTTGCGTACTTGGCTGCCGCCTCGTAGTTGGCCCGCTGTCCGCCCAGCGCCGGGGCGAGCAAGCAACTGCGCTCCCAGCCCAAGATGAGCTTGGCCGTGACGACGAAGCCGGCGTTGAGCTCGCCCAAGAGGTTCTCCTCGGGAACCTCACAATCCTCAAAGATGATCTCCGACGTCGTCGATGTGTTCATGCCCATCTTTTCGATGTGCTGCCCCACCTTGAAGCCCGGGAAGCTCTTGTCGACGATGAAGGTCGAGATGCCAAAAGCGCGGGCTTCGGGATCGGTGACGGCCGTGACGATGAAGTGATTCGCGATGGGACCATTGGTGATCCACATTTTGGTGCCGTTGAGGATGTATCGATCGCCTTTCTTGACGGCGCGGGTCTTCATGGAAGCGGCGTCCGATCCCGATCCGGGCTCGCTCAAACAGAAGGCACCAATCCATTCGCCCGAGCACATCTTCGGGAGATATCTTTTCTTGTGTGCTTCCGTGCCGAGCTTCCAGATGGGCACGCCGCACAGGATCGAGGAAGCGCCCCAGGCCAAAGAGACGCCGCCGTCGTGGGCGCCGTAGGTGAAGCCTTCTTTGACCAGGCAGGTCTCGAAGGCGCTCAGGCCGGCGCCGCCGTACTCCTCGGGGAAGGGAGCGCCGATGAGCCCGCCCGCGGCCATTTTTTTCCAGATGCCGTCGTCCCAGCGCTCGGACTTGTCCCGCTCGAGCACCGAGGGCTGCACTTCGCGGGCGCCGAGCTCCCGGGCGGCCTCATAGAGGCTGTGCTGTTCGGCGCTGATGGAAAAATCCATGGTGTTCCTCGGAGCAGATGTGGGTAAATTTGCGGCTGTGAAGACTCAGATGGCGGCGGATTTCTTGCTGACCGCACCGAGCAGTGCCCGCTGACACATGGAGAGCACGGTCGCCTTCATATTGTCGACAGTAATGTGCGATTGAACCTTCGAGCGCGAGCTGTTCGCCGTCAGGACGAAGGAGACGAACGCGGTCTCGAGCATGCCCATGAAGAGCACACTGATGGCGTAGGGATCGATGCCTTCGTACAGCTCACCGGTCTTTTTCCCCTGCTCGAAGATCCGGGCGATGGAGGCGAAGACGCCGGCGACGGCGGGGTTCTCGAGCGCTTCGCCCAAGCGGGAGTTGCGGCCGAACTCGAGGACGAGGACCTTGACGACGAGGGGGAACATCTCGAAGGCCTGGAAGCCCAGCTCGACGATCTGTTGCAGCTTGTCGAACATCGTCAGGCCGGGTTGCTCGGCGACGTCGTTGATGGCCTTGGCGAATACACTCCAATTGGTGTCGAAGACGGCGGCCAACAGTCCATCTTTGTTGCCGTAGTAGTGGTAGACGAGGCCGTAGGCGACCTGCGCTTCCTCGGCGACGTCGGAGATGCGGCAGCCGTGGTAGCCCTTCTCGGCGAAGACCTTCACCGCCGCCTTGAGGATCTGTTTGCGCTTGTCGTCCTTCTGCGGCGTCGTCGGCGTGCGCGCCGCGCGCGGAACGGCTGCGGCGGGGCTCGCCATCGTCGACAGCGCTGTGGTCCGGCGCCGAGCGGCCGCAGCCCGGGCCTCCTTGGCGTCGGTGCTCGCTGGGCTGCGCGATGCGCCCTCTCGGGGCCGGGCAGGGCGGGGGGGCATTGGACACTCCAAGTGGCGCGGTGACAGCATTCGAGACGTCTTGAACTTCAAGGCGCGCCACGTCTTGACCGTCCAATGCAAAACTGAGGGCGCCCGACGCCGGGCCGGACGCCGGAGACCACGTTTGATTTCCATGTCAACCAACGGAGCTGAAGTCAAGGCGCCCAAGGCGGCGCCGGCACCGTCCGGCGCGCACTCCTTCGCCCGCGCGCTCGCCGTGGCGCTGTGGTTGACGACTCTGTCGACGTCGCCGGCCTTGGCCGCCGTGGCGCCCAAGCTCAAAGAGGCCCTCAGCTCGAGCTCGATCAAAGTGCGCATCATCGCCATCGCCGGCGTCGCCAAGAGCGGCGAGCCCGAAACCCGCGGGTTGCTGGAGCCCCTGCTGCGTGATCCCGAGCCGACGGTTCGCGGCGCCGCCGTCGACGGCCTCGCCTCCCTGCAAGATCCTGGTGCCCTGGCCGTATTGCTGCCGCTGAAAAGCGACCCCGACCAAGACGTCCGCGCCATCGTGGGACGGGCCATCGCCACTCTCGAGGCCTTGATCGTCAACGTCGACGTCGGCAACGTCGAAGACCTGTCTGGTGGCTCCATTCCCGAGCTGGTGCCGCTGCTGCAGAGCGTGGTCGAGGGTGAGCTCAGAAAAGCGCTGGTCGGCTACTCGATTCGACGCGGTGGCGTCACCAAAGGCTTCGGATTGTTGCTCAAGATCCGATCGATCAAAAAGAGCGTACAAGATGGCAACGGAATTATCGAGGTCAAATGTGATATGACCCTGGTCGAGCTGCCGGGCAACATCCTGCGCTTGTCGTCTTCAGCGACGGCGGGGGCGGGGGTCGAAGGCGAGATCCCCAAGTCGATGGAGAAAGAGCTCGCCCAGGACGCCGTCAACGCCTGCGGACCCTCACTGGCAAAGGACTTCATCGAGTACGCCCAACAGCACCGCGCGAAGAAGTAACCGACAGCTACGTCGGCGCACCCAAGAAGAGCCCGCAGTCGCCGCAGGCCCCCTCTTTCAATGCACCCTTGAACGCGCACGCCGGGCACTCAATTTCGTCAAGGCTGAGGTCGATGGCGTCGGTCTTGAATGAGCCCACACCTTCTTTGGCGACCAGCTCCTCGAAGCGTGACTTCATGAGGGCGCCCGCGCGGGCGAGGTCGTCTTCGGCGATGAACACGCCGACCTTCAACGCTCCGGGCGCCAGCGCCTCGCCCTCTTCGGCGGTGGCGTCGATGAAGCAGGGGATGCCGCCGTCGAGAAGGGCGCGCTCGATCTCGCGACAGGCCGGCAAGCCCGCGTGCACGATCGCGATGGTCGCCCGGTCCGCCAGCAGTTTCTTGGGATCGCCGCGCCCGGCCTGTCGCGCGTCGAAGATCGACTGGTCGACGAGGTTGACGCCGCAGGAATTGCAGCGGGTGAATCCTGCGCGAAAAGTCGAGCTGCACGACGGGCAAATCAGGCCCAGGGTCACAGAGCCTCCAAAACGACGTCGACGGTC
Source organism: Myxococcales bacterium (assembly GCA_023248635.1). Taxonomy (GTDB): domain Bacteria; phylum Myxococcota; class UBA727; order UBA727; family VGSZ01; genus VGSZ01. Next base: position 81,320 of record JAHFED010000009.1, on the reverse strand, counting down.
TCGCCGCTGATGCAGTTGCAGCAGTTCTGGCCGGCGTTGCCAGCAAAGCGGGCCTTGAGCTCTTTTTCTCGCTGCGGGGAGCGCACAATCACTTCGTACACGCCAGGATCGAAGCCGAAGCCACAGCTGTTCACGCCGTTGCGCAGAGCCGGGTCGCAGGCCGAGGTGTCGACGTCCTCCCCGTCCAAGGACGCCTCGGCGATCCAGTCTGCCGCCAGCGGCTGGCGGTCTTGGTCGAACACGGTCAGCGTGATGGCGTCCCCGCAGGCGAAGCACTGACAGTCGAAGCCGTTGGCGCCGTCGCAGGCAGACAGGGCGGCGTTTGTCGACGCCAATCCGATGGCGGTGAGCAGCAGGCTGCGGAGACGTCGGGTCATGGGCAGCACGATGCCAGATGGCGGCGACGCGCACCACGCTGGCAATGCACTTCGTTGTGGTAGTGGCAGTCATGGCTGAAGGCCCGAGCGGGACAACGGTGTTGGGCACGGCTCCGTCGCCGGGGGCGCGCACCCTCGGCATGCTCTTTTCGCCTCAGCTGCCGATGATGGCCCGCGGATTTCTGTGGTTGATGCTCACGAATCTGTGTGCACTCGCCGTCCCGCGTTTGGTGAACATCGGCATCGACATCGTCGAAGGCCGCGGCGCCACGGCACCCCTCTCGCTGAGCGCCGTCGTCGCCTTGATCGTGACGCTGGCGGTGGTCGGCGGCGTGGTGCGCACCCAATCTCGCCTCGTGCTCTTCAACGCCGGCCGCGATGTCGAGCGGGCGCTGCGCGAGGACTTGTTCGCCCACCTGGCGACCCTTTCGTCGACGTATTTCGGGCGCTCGTCGACGGGCGATCTCATGAGTCGTCTCACCAACGATCTCACCAACATCCGCTTACTGGCCGGCTTTGCGCTCTTGAACGCCCTCAACGGCATCCTCGTCGTCGTCGTCACCCTGCCCTTGCTCTTCCTGCTCGACGTGAAGGTGGCCGCGGTTTCCTTGCTTCCCTTCCCCCTGGTGATCATCGCGGCCCAGCTGGTGTCCAAGCGCATGTTTCGCCGCACCCGGGAAAACCAGGACGCCATCGGAGCGCTGTCGACGGTGGTGCAGGAGAGCCTCGCGGGGCAGATGGTGGTGCGCGCGTTTTCGCAAGAGGATCTCGTCGTCGCCCGCTTCGTCGAAAAAAATGATCGTGTTTTTCACACCTCCATGAGGCTCGCGCGCATCCGCCTCTTGATGGGGCCGCTGATGGGGTTGATGGCCTCCTTTGCCACTGCAGCGGCTTTGTTCTCGGGTGGCTACGCCGTTGCCGCCGGACGCATGACCATCGGCGACATCGTCGAGATCAACACCCGACTGGTGCAGCTGGCCTGGCCGATGATCGCGCTCGGCTTCACCCTCTCGGTCTGGCAACGGGGCAAGGCCAGCTTGAGCCGCATCAACGAGGTGTTGGTGGCGCGCCCCGACGTCGTCGACGGCGCGCAGCGGCGCAGCGCCAACTCCCTGCAGGGCCCCATCAAGGTGAGCGGGCTCGTGGTGAATGTCGGTGCGCCGCCCCGGCGCGGGGTCGATGACCTGTCGATCTCTGTTCCAGCGGGATCCTTCGTCGGCGTCGTCGGCAAAATTGGTTCGGGCAAGTCCCTCTTGCTCAAGGCCATCGCCCGCCAGCTCCCCGTCGAGCGCGGTCAGATCCGCATCGACGACGTCGACGTCATCGACTGGCACCTGAGTGCCCTGCGCCAGGCCCCTGGTGGGGTTGCCGTGGTGCCCGAAGATGGCTTCCTGTTCTCCGCTACTTTGAGAGAGAACCTCGTCTTTGGCGCGGCCGCCGCCACCGACGCCGACGTCGAAGCCGTCGTCGACCTCGTGGATCTGCGCCGCGACGTCGAGCGCTTTCCCCAGGGATTGCAGACCATCGTTGGCGAGCGCGGCGTGACCTTGTCCGGGGGACAACGACAACGGGTGGCGCTGGGGCGGGCCCTGCTCGCGCGACCCGCCATCTTGCTCCTCGACGACTGTCTCTCCGCCGTCGACGTCGAAACGGAGCAGAACATCATCCGCGCGCTGCAGAGCGGCTTCGGCGTCGACGCCGGCGGTCACATGGCGGCCGCGACGATCATCATGGTGTCGCACCGCTTGAGCGCCCTGAAGGTCGCCGATCTCATCATCAGCCTCGATCAAGGGCGCGGCGTCGAACGCGGCACCCACGAGGAGCTGCTCGCATCTGGCGGGCTCTACGCCACGCTCTGGGGCGAGCAGCAACGTCGCGAAGAGCTGGCCAAACGCCTGCGCGGTGATGCGGCATGACGATCCAAACGTTCTGGGGGGACCACCCGGGGCAGGGGCAACGCTTGGCGAGGAAACGAGTATGACGACGTCGGTCGTTGCCCCCAAGCTCTCCGCGCGTTCCGACGGCGCACTGTTGCTGCGACTGGTGCGAGAGTTGGCGCCGCAGCGCGACGCGTTTGTGCTCGCGGTGGGGCTCTACCTGCCGCTGACGGCCCTCTCGGTGTTGCAGCCCCTCGTGATCGGACGCGCCGTGGACGACGGGTTCCGCCGCGCCGACGTCGCCGCCGTCAGCCAGTGGGCCGGCGTCTTCGTCTTGCTCGTCGCAGGACGGGCCGTCGTCGAGGCCGTGCAGGGCCTCTTGATGCAAGCGCTCGGTCAGGGAGCAGTGCGGCGGCTGCGCGTGCGCTTGTTTCAGAAGCTCCAGCGTTTGCCCCTGTCCTTCTTCGACAAGCAGCCGCTGGGCAAGCTGATGACGCGCGTGACCAACGACACCGAGAACGTGGCCGAGCTCTTTTCGTCGGGGGCGGTGAGCCTGGTCGGCGACGCCCTCTACTTGATCGGCACCGTGGTGATGCTCTTCGCCGTCGATGTCGAATTGTCTTTGGCTTCGCTGGTGGTGCTGCCTGCCCTGGGCATCGGGGTGCAGTGGGTGCGTCGTCGATCGAAGGTCGCCTTTGGTCGCGTGCGCACGGCCCTTTCGCAGATGAATGCCACCCTGCAGGAGCTCTTGTCGGGGATGTCCATCGTTCAGCTCTTCGCCCGCGTCGAGCAGAGCGCGGCCCGCCTCGAGAAGGAAAATGCCGCCTACACGCTGGCGAACAAGGAGGCGATCGTCCTCGATGCCGGCATCTACGCTTTCGTCGACGCCATCTCCGTCATTGCGTTGGCCATCACGCTGGGTGCGGCCCACGCCATCGGGGTGAGCGGTGTCGACGTCGACGGCGTGCTCTCGCTGGGCGTATTGATCGCCTTCGTCGACGCGCTGGGGCGCTTCTTTCTGCCGATCCGGGAGCTGTCGAACAAGACCACCATTATCCAGTCGGCGCTGGTCGCCGCCGATCGCATCGTCGAGCTCGAAGACGAACCCGAGCCCATCACCGCCCCCCCCCATCCCGTCGACGCCGTGTTCACGAGGGAGCTGCGCTTCGACGACGTCCACTTCGCCTACGACGCCGGGCCCGCGGTGCTGCGCGGCTTGTCCTTCACGGTGAAAAAGGGCGAGCGCATCGCGTTGGTCGGTCACACCGGCACGGGCAAGTCCACCGTCGTCAAGCTCGTGCCCCGCCTCTACGATGTCACCGCCGGACGCATCCTGGTGGACGACGTCGATGTGCGCTCCTTCGATCCCCGCGCGCTGCGTCGACTCACCACCGCCGTGCCCCAAGACACCTTTCTCTTTCAGGGCACCATTCGCGAGAATCTTCGCTTTGGTGCTCCGAGCGCGAGCGACGAACGCCTGCTCGAGGCCGCCCGCGCCTGCTGCGCCGACGACGTCGTCACCCGGCATGGCGGTCTCGACGGTGTGGTGAGCGAGCGCGGCCAGAGCTTGTCATTGGGGGAGCGACAGTTGCTGGCCCTGACCCGCGCTTTGGTGAGCGATCCGCCCATCCTGATCCTCGACGAGGCCACAGCGTCGGTCGATCGGGAGACCGAACGGCGTCTGCAACAAGCCCAGGAGAAGCTCATCGCTGGGCGCACCGCCGTCGTCGTCGCCCACCGCCTCTCCACCATCGAGCGCTGCGATCGCATCTTGCTGATGCACGAAGGGCGGGTGCTCGAGGAGGGGACCCACGATGAGCTGGTGGCGAAGCAAGGTCGCTACGCCGCGCTGGTCGAGCTGCAACGCACACAGGGCTGATCAACCGTCGTCGACGACGCGAAGGGCCAGCCCCTGGGTGAGGTAGATGCGCAGCCCGTCGACCCACAAAGCACCGTCGGCGATGAGCGTGACGCCGTCGCCGTCGCTCATGACGTCGGTGACCTCGACCTCGACTTGGATCAGCTTGTTCTTGGGCACCACTTGGCCACGGTATTTCCAGACGAGGGGCTGACCGAGGGCCAGGGCTTGGAAGCGGGGACGGTCCATGCCCTTGGCGACGTCGTCGACGACGGCAATCCATTGCAGGGCCTGCACCATCGCTTCGAGGCCCAAGGAGCCGGGTTGTACGGGGTCCTGGAAGAAGTGGGCCTTGAAGAACCAATCGTCGACGACGACGTCTTTGGAGGTGCGCACCCGCAGGTGGCCGCGGGCGGTGCGCCAGGCGGCGTCGACGCGGTCGAGCATCAACAGGGTCGGTGCGCCGGTGCGGGCGGGCAAAGAGAGCCCGCTGACGTCGACGCGCTGCCACGGCGCGGGGTCGGCGAAGGCCACCGGGTAGCCGTCGAGGCCGCTCGGCTCGACGAGGCGTGCACGCTCGAGCTCGCTGCTGCCGGCACCGACCTGGCGGGCCAAGGCGTCCTCGGGAAAAAAGCCAAAGACGGTGGAGCCAGAAAAGACGTCGTCGCCGCCGCTGTCTTTCACATCGAAAGAAAACTCCTGAATGATCATCCCCGACGACGCCGACGACTTGGTCAGCTTCGCGTCGGTCAGCAGCGCGCCACTGTGGGGCGTGACTTCCTTGTGTTGCACCGCTTTGCCGTCGAGGTTGCGGTACTTCAGCGGCGCCGACGACGTGCGGGTGCTGCCCACGTAGCTCGAGAGCCAACCGCAGGGCTGCAAAGCGACCTCGAGCAGCACCGCAAAGGGCATGCGCCCGCCCTGTGATCGCTGCGCCTCGCGGAAATACCAGGCGTCCTCGGGCAGGTCGTAGCGCACGGTGGCCCGGGTGCCGGCAGCGTCGAGCCCGTGCAGCAAAGAGCCCATGGGCGGCCCGCTGACGTCGTCGACGTTGGACATGAAATGGTAGGGCGGCCCCGGCAAGCGGGCCACCGCGCTGCCGTCGTCGTAGACGTCGTAGAGCCCCGGGAAGGCTGCACCCGGCCGGCCGATGCCCGTCGAGAGCAAGGACGAAAACCCCGTGATCGGCACTTCGACAGTTGCAGCAGCAAGGGATCGAGGAGCGATGGCGTCGGCGCCGTCGCGTTTTTTCAGAGCGCCCGACAAGGCCAACGACGACGTCAGCGGGAAGTCCGCCACCAAGGCCAGCATCACGTCCTGACAATGCAAGGACTTCAACCCGTCGACGGTGACGAGGATGTCGGCCCGCAAGCAGGGCTCTTTGCCGCCGACGATGGACTTCACGAAGAGCTCGTAGACCATGTGCTTCGACGTCGCCGTCGCCTGGCCCCGGCAGCGCAGCGGCATCTCGGCTCCGCGCCGGGGCTCGAAACGAAAGCCATCGCGGCCCAAAGTGAAGCCGCAGGCCGCAAGAAAAGTCGAGGCCACCTGCAGGCAGCCCTGGAACATGATGGTGCCGGGCATGCATGGATCGTCTTGGAAGTGCCCATCATAGAACCATTTATCAGCGCTCAAATCAAGCTCCGCACGCAGATAGCCGCGACCCCATGGACCACCAGCAACGTCGAGACTTGTGACGCGATCGATGAGCAGCAGGTCGATGAAACGCCCATCGGGATTGCCGATTTCATCGATACCAGTACGAGGCGCGTCAATGCGCGGTGTGCGCACATGGGTTCGGGCCATCTCAAAGCCCGGTCCGAAGCAGGCGAAGGCGTCGCCCCCTGCCCAGGCCACGAGCTCCGCCCGCTCCAAGGTCTTCTTCGTCGTGAACAGCGGCGGCGGCTCGGTCGCCAGCGCGTCCACGGCGGCGACGTCGGTGCCCTCGGCCTTCCACAGCACACCGCCAGAGCTAAGCAATTCTTCGTCGGTGAAAAAACCAGCTTGTCCATTTTTCACACTCAAGAGAAGGGGGCCGCTTTCGTCGCCTGCCCGGGTCTCGGAGTGGAAGAAGAAGATGCGGGCCTCGGAGGTCGCTGAGATGGCGGCGCTGGCGAAGCCGTCGATGACGATGTCGTGGTGCAACGTCTGTCCGACCAACGGGAGATGATCGGTGTAGGTGAGATCGCAGCCCAAGAGGCGGTAGACGCGTTCGCCCTTGTTTTCGAAGTCGACACCCATCAAAGAAATTAGCAATAAATCGGCCTGACCAGTCTCGATCAATACACCAGCGGGGACCCGAGCCTCGTGCAGATACCAGGCGTCCGCGCGCACATCGGTGGCGGTGACGATCCTCTTGCCCTTCTCCAGGACCCCTGGCGTCGCCGTCGTCGACAGCACCCGATCGGCGAGGAGCAGCGGCGGTCGCGGCATGCGCACCTGCCGTCGGAAACCGTCCTGTCGTTGAAAGAGCGGCCCCAGGGTCTTCGACAAGTTATCCGAGGCGAGGGAGACCAGCTGGGTACGATCGAAGAGAACCGCAGGCAGCGTCGTCGTCGTCGTCGTCGTCGCTGGGGCTGATGCGGGTGGTGGTGTTGTTGCGGGCGCGAGCGCTGCGCTCGTCCTCGTCTCCTGCAGGTGGTCTGGCGCGTTTCCGTCGAGCCCGACCACACCCGCGAGAAAGGCTTGCTGCGCCTCCAAGAAGGCCGTGTGTCCACGCGAGGCCGTGTCGAGGAAGCCCTGGTGAGCTTGCAGCAGCGCTTCGCGTTGGGCTTGCAGCGCGGCCAAGACAGCGTCATCGCCGGCCGAGGACGAGATCGCCGACGTCGCCGGAAACGCCGAGTCTGGGCGCGGAGCCGACTCGACCCTTGCCTGCGCTCCTCGCGCTTGGGCCATCGTCATCGTCGGGGCCGGAGCCTCTCGGGTGAGGCGCGGCAGGGTGGGGGCCAGGCCCATCTTTTCGACGGCGACGGTGCGTGACGGGGGTGAGGGCCAGGGCTGCGGTGGACGGTGAGCACGCACACGCAGCGCGTGGACGGGCTCATTTCGTTCCTTCCAAAACTGTTGAAAGTGACGAGCGTCCAGCAGGCCGAGCTCCACGCAGCGGGCAGCGACCTCGCGGGGGTCGCCATCGACGGCGACAACGGCGGCTTCGGGCAGCACGCGCCGACACCAGCCAGCCACCAACCCACGGGGCGTGACGTCGACGAAGGTGCGCACGCCAGCCTTCCACACCTGCCGCAGCAGGGCAGGGACGTCGACGGAGCGCGAGGCCTGCGTCAAAATCGCATCCGCACAAGCAGGCCCCTCGAGCGCGAGGGGCCCGCCCTGCTCACCGACGCCGTGGGACCACACGGTCATGCCCGATGCGTGGGTCTCTCGATGGTGCAGAGCTCGATAGCGGGCAGCGACGGTGGCGATAGCGGGCCCGTGCACGCAGGGTGCGTCTGGCAGCGCGATGGCTGGCACGCCCAGCAACTTCACGACGGCGTCGACGGCGGCGGGTGCACCCGCGATCTCTCCTTCGTCGTCGGTGTGCCAAAGGGTGGCGAAGACGTCGTCGCGCTCCCGCAGCGCGGCTTCGATGCGGGCTCTTGGGGCGCGCACCACCACCGTCGCCCAAGCCGCGCCCAGCTCCGGTCGCCCGCGCGAACGCCAGAAAGCAGCCGCCGCCGCCCGTGGTCCAGCGACGTCATCGACGAACAGGCGGGAGGCCACGGTGTCGTGAAAGAGCGCTCGCGGATCGCGCCAGGCGCCAGCGGCCACCAGTGCATTGGACTCGCCCAAGGAGATGCCAATGTGGTGGCGCGCGCTCACGCCCAAGATGTCGCGCAAGAAGGCGAAGCGCGCCTGCATCGTGGCCGATCCCGCAAAGAGATCGCGCTCGCAGCCGACACTGCCAGCGAGCCCAGCCAACATGGCGTCGTCGTCGTCGCCAAAGAGCTTGTGCAGCGCCCGGGCGACGGCGGGAAAGCGTGCCCAGGCGGGTTGAGCCTCGCTCTTGCCCACCGGGCCAAAGAGCACAGCGACGTCGTCGCGGACGCGGCGGACGCCGCCGCTCACAGCCAGACGTATCGGCGCCCCTGCCAAGGCTGAGCTCACTTCCACAACTTGTAAACCAAAGGATCCAAGGGCGGCGGCGACGGCCAGCAGCCCAGACGCGGCGTGCGCCGAACCAAGGCCGGCGTCGACGTCGCCGGTGCCGAGGGTGACGTCGTCGTCGCCGGCGGCTCCGAGCACTCCGAGCACCGGCAAACCCAAGGCGCTGGCCCGCTCTTGCTGCATCACCACGAGGACGACAGCGGCGTCGACGGCTTTGCTCTTTTCTTGGCAGGCGAGGTGGCGGGCATCGTCGCAAGCGTCCACCGCGCCGACCAGGGCGACGTCGATCTCGCCGGCGTCGATGAGCGTGCGAGCGATGTCCAGCGCGTCCAAGCCCGAGCGTTCCTCGGACGACACGGTGAAGGCCGGTCCGCGCACGTCGAGCTGCACGCTCAAGCGGTTGGCGGGAATGTTGGGCATGCACCCCAGTACGGCCGCAGCGCCCATCGGAGGCATCGCGAGATCGCGCAGCGTGGACAAGAAGGCGGCGTCGACGGGTGCGCCGGTGCGCCTCTGCAAGAGATCTTCGGCGCGAAAACGCAGCCCCGGCGTGGTCACCGCGATGTCGGCACCCATGCCGATGAAGATGCCGGTGCGCCCGCGCGGGAGCACCTCGGGGGCAGCACCAGCGGTGGCCTCCCGGGCGGCCTCGAACACCAAGAGCTGCTGGGCCAGACATTCCTTGAGGTCGTTGGGCGGAAAGCGCACCCCCTCAGTGTCGACGACGACGTCCTGTAACGCGCGCCGCCCTTGGGCGAAGGCGGCGTGCACTGCGCTCTGTGGCCCGATTCTCACCGCCAAGGCCGTGACCGCCAACGACGGCAAGGGCACTTCTGAAACTTTCACAAAAGCGGAAGTGACGAACTTGGAACGCGGCGGCTCCTCGACCACGAGGTGAGCGTCGTTGCCGCCAAAGCCGAAGGCCGAGATCCCCGCGCGCCTCACGCCTGCCGAGGGCCACGCTCCGAGCTCGGTCTGCAGGCACAGGCGCCGGCCGTCGACGACGTCGATGGCGTGGGTGACGCCGATGGTGGGGGGCCGCTGCTCGTGGGCAAAAGCCTCGCACACCTTCAACAGCCCTGCGGCACCTGCCGCGGTGATCAAGTGTCCGATGTTGGACTTGAGGGAACCCAAAGGAACGGGCTCCGACGACGACGACGACAGCAGCTGCTGCAGACTCTCCACCTCGCAGCGATCCCCGGTCTGGGTGCCGGTGGCGTGGCACTCAAAGAGCGAGGCCGTCGAGGGATCGAGGCCGGCGTCCCTCCAGGCTGCGCGCAGGGCTCGCACCTGACCCTCCGACGACGGCGCCAACAGGTTCTTGCTGCGGCCGTCGTTGCTGAGGCCGCTGCCGACAATCACGGCGTGAATGGGTCGGCCGGCGGCGCGCGCGTCATCGAGGCGCATGAGCGTCACCAGCGCGCAGCCCTCCGCGGGCACCAAGCCGTCGGCGCCTTTGTCGAAGGGGCGCGGCGTTCCCGCTGTCGACAGGGCTTGCAGCGCGCTGAAGCCGACGTGCAGGAACAAGGGGTCCGCACGGTTGACGGCGCCAGCGACGACGACGTCGACGCGGCCGGCCTGCAGCGCTCTGACGCCGAGATGAATGGCGTAGAGCGAGCTCGCGCATGCAGCGTCGAGGCTGAACGCGAAGGCGTCCGTATGTAAATGCTTCTGCACCAGCAAGGACGGAAGTCCGCTCATGAAGCGATCGCGCCGGTCGCCGACGGAGCGCCCGATGGCGGTGCGCCAGGCGTCGCCGAGGGCCAGGCTCTCGCCCAGCCGGCTCATGGCTTGGGTGGGGAAGGAGAGGTTCCCAAGCACGGTGCCACCGCGCAGATGCTTCGGGACTCCCTCGTCGAAGCCGGCGTCGCTCAAGGCGCGGTGGGCGCACCCCAGCGTCCAGCGGAACAAGGGATCGAGCAGGGCGACGTCGGCGCGCCCCGGAAAATCGCCGCTGACGTCGTCGACGACATAGCCGCCGCGGGTGGACCAGGTCTTGTCGACGGCACGACTCGGCGTCCCGCGCACGAGATCGGGGTCCAGCCCGAAACGACCCTCCGGCACCGCGCTCACCGCCGAGCGACCGTTTTTCACGAGCTCCCACAAGGCAGCAGGGCTCGAGGCGCCCGGCAGGAGGCAGGCGCGGCCGACGACGGCGATGGGAATCATCAATTCACTCGTTTCGACATACGCTCAACTGTTGCAGGCCAACCGGCGGCCCCTACTCGGCTGCACCGGCCGGAGCGCTGCGTTGAGATGCGGGCACCTCAAAGACAGCGGGGTCAGCGGCGAAGGCGTCGTCGTCGGGCAGGCGGTGGGTCTCGACGTCCTTCATCTCGAAGGCCACGCGGCCCTGCTCATCGAGGAAGGCGACGTCGGCCTTGGCCCGCAGCCCCACCTCGCCGTGGCCCGAAAGCACGCAGGTGAGAGCCCCCCGCAGCAGCGATGACCGATGCACGACGACGGCGCCGATCCCGGTGGGCAGAAAGGCCCCGCCCGTTTGCTGGCGCGCCCACAACAGCACCAGCTGCAGACCAGCATCGAGCGCAGCGGCGTCGATGGTGAAGCGCCCCTCCCAAAGGGCCGCCCGCGTCGTCGAGACGCGAGCAGACATGGCCAAAGCACTGGCACCTTCGACACGCTCGATGAGCTGAAAGCCCTTGCCGTGAAAGAGCAGCCCCGTGCGGCGCCCCGCAGGGTAGACGGGCCCGGAAAACGAGGGCGGTGCCAACACCGGCACAGCCCGCACCGGAGGCAACACCCCGATGGTGTCGTCGGCGACGTCGACGGTCGCGCGATACGAGAGCACGCCATCGGCCAACAACGACGCTGCCAGCGAACTCCCTTCGCCGTGGATCTCGACGACGATGTCGTGCCCCGCGCCGCGAAAGCGCGGCAGCCGCACCCCTTTGATCACTCTCACATCCCGCAGCTGGCGCACCACTTGGCCCGGCCGTGCACCAAGGGCGGCGGCGGCAATCAAATCGAGCGCGACGACGACGGGGAGCACCACTTCGCCCTTGACCGCGTGGTCGATGAGGAAAGGGAAGGCGGCGTCGTCGATGTGTCGCTGAAACGGTCCGCTGCGTGGGGTCGTCTCCGAGGCGCGCGTCGACACGGGCACGGAGAGAGCAGCGCCCAGCACGACCTCGATGTCGTTGGAAGCCCCCGAGGACAGCTCGTCGACGAAGGCGGCGGCCCCCTCGCCTGGGGCGATGAGGGTGATGCCGCGGGCGGCAAAGGCGGCATTGAGCGCGGGCGTGACCATGCCCCCTTCCCAGGGACCCCAGTGCAGCGCTTTGACGACGACGTCGGGGCGCCGGGCTTTTTCCCGCAGCAAGAGCTTGGTCATGGCTTCGTTGGCCATCGCGTAATCGCTCTGGCCGATGTTGCCGAAACGGCCGGCCACCGATGAGAAGGCCACGATGGCTCGCAGCGGATCCCGCGCCGTCGACGTCAACAAGGCCTGCAGCCCGAGCACCTTGGTGTCGACGACAGCATCGATCTGCGCGCGCGTCTTGTCTTCGATGCGCTTGTCGGCGAGCACCCCGGCACCGTGTACGAGGGCGGCGACGGGTCCAAAGCGTTGCCGCACGAGATCGAGAGCGCGCCCAACGCTGTCGGCGTCGCGCACATCACAAGCAAAGACGTCGACGTCGGCGTCGCTGCGCTCGAGCTCGCCGACGACGCTGCGCACCTC
>JAHFED010000009.1:0-69397 GCA_023248635.1 Myxococcales bacterium | reverse complement strand
CTTGAGGGCGATGGTGGCGCCGCGCGCAGAAACGTCGTCGAGGATGGCCTTTTTCAAACCGGCCTCGCTCTCGACGCCGCGGGCAAAGGCGGGCTCAGCCACAGCGAGCGTCGTGCGACCGAGCAAGGCCAGACGCAGCCCGGGCGTCGCGCGCGCCAGGGCCAGCACGCAGGTGGCAGTGACACCGCGGGCGCCGCCGCTGACGACGACGACGTCGCCTCTTTGCAGGCGCCCCGCTCCGGCCTGGATGGCAGCGGGCCGAACCGCCGGGACCACGCGGCCCACCGCAGCGAGGCCGATCTCGAGCTGGGCGTCGCTGCACAACTCGTCCGCGAGCCGCTGCGCCAGGGCCCCATCAGCGCTGTCGACGTCGATCACGCGGCACGCCACCTTGGGCCACTCCAGCGCGGCGGTCTTCAGCAAGCCAGACAGCCCGCCAGCAAGGGCGCCGTCGCAAACCTTGGGGCCCTGTCCGAAGCTCCCACCGTTGGCGGTCACGACGACGAGAGAGGTCGAGGGGCGTCCCTGCTGCAGCAGCGGCAGCCCGGACTTGAGGATCTCGAGCGCGTTGTGCTCATCAGCGTCGAGCGCAGTCAGCAACACCAGGTTGGCGAGAGGCGTGAGCGTGCCATCGACGACGCTGGCATCGACGCCACGCGCGCCCAGCCGCACCGCCAGCTCAGCCCCGACCAAGCGCGATCGCGCACCGCCAACCACGATTCCGACGGGGCCGCGAGGAAGCGCTGGAGAACCAGCGTCGGCGATGACCACCTCGACGACGAAGCGAGGGCAGGTTCCGCCGGCCGCCGTCGCAGGGGGTGGCTGCGGCGTTGCGGCGGCGGAGACCGGACCTCCCCCGAGGGCGGCGGCGATCTCTCCGAGCGTAGACAGTTGCGCAAGCTTCAAAGCGTCCATGGCGGCGGCGGCGGGCAGCTGTTCCTTGAGGGCGCCGAGGATCTCCACGCGTTTGATCGAGTCGATGCCCAGGTCGCTCTCCAAACCCATGGCGTCGTCGAGGGCCGAGGCGGGATAGCCGGTCTTTTCGGCGACGACGGCGAAGAGCAGCGCGCGGGCATCGGGGACGTTCCCGTTGCTGTGCCCGCTGCTGTGCCCGCTGCTGGGTGCACGGGTGGCGTGTCCGGGGCTTTGACCCTGAGCGACGTGGCCGTTGCGGGCCCCGTTCGTCGTGGTCGAGGCGCCCCCGAGGGCGGCGGCGATCTCGCCCAGGGTGGAGAGTTGAGCGAGTTTCAGGGCATCCATGGCGGCCGCCGTCGGCAGCTGTTCCTTCAAGGCGCCGAGGATCTCGACCCTCTTGATGGAGTCGATGCCCAGATCGCTCTCCAGGCCCATGGCGTCGTCGAGAGCCGAGGCGGGATAGCCGGTCTTGTCGGCGACGACGGCAAACAGCAGCGCCCGGGCATCGATGCTCGTGCTGGCAACGGAAGACGTTGTCGGCGTCGTCGACGTCGCGCCGCTGCCGCCCAGAGCCTGGGCGATCTCACCGAGGGTCGAGAGCTGGGCCAATTTCAGGGCATCCATGGCCGCCGCCGACGGCAGCTGCTCTTTCAAGGCGCCGAGAATCTCCACGCGCTTGATGGAGTCGATGCCGAGATCGCTCTCCAGGCCCATGGCGTCGTCGAGGGCCGAGGCCGGATAGCCGGTCTTGTCGGCGACGACGGCGAACAACAACGCCCGCGCATTTGATGCCGGGGCAGCGACTGCGATGGGGGCTGGGCGGGGAACGACGACCGGGGCAGCTGGTGCAGCGACGACGGGCGCCGGACGGGCGACGACCATGGTTGCGGCGGCGGGTGTCGACGTCACGACGGGCAGAGGGACCGCGGTGCTGCGTCCCGCGAGCGCGCCGATCAGCGCCTGCGATGTTGCTTCAAAGGCGCGCAGGTAGGCGTTGTGACCATCACCGAGAGACTTTTGGAAGGCCAGATGGGCCTCCACCGTCTGACGCTGGCCCTCCTTGAACACATCCAGCCACGCACTCGAAGGAGGCGCAGCGGCAGCGAGGGCGGGCACCTTCGTCGACGTCATGATGGGAGCCTTGGTCTGCGGAACGGGCGCAGGGTTCGTCACTTCTGCATGTGCAGAAATGACAGAAGCGATGGGAGCGGCAGGAGCGGGCACCAAACGTGGCGGCGCGGGCGCGGGCTTGGCGGGACGTCCGACGTTGGCGCCGTTGAGCAGCACCGCGGTTTTGCTGGGCGCGACCGGCGCCGGCAACAAACGGCCGGCGGGCAAACGACCAAGCTCGACGTCGACGCCGGCAGCGCACAAACGAGCGACGGCCCCAAAGAAGGCAGGCAGGCCTTTGGCTCCGTCGGTGCTGACCACCAGCGCCTCGGGCACGATGCGCGCGATGAGCCCCGAGAGCACGGTGCCCGGACCGACCTCGACAAAGATGCGGGCGCCGGCGTCGTGCATGGCGCGGATCTCGTCGACGAAGCGCACCGGCGAGCGCACCTGCGAAGCGAGCGCGGCCTTGAGAGCCCCAACGTCGTCGTCGTAGGGCTGCGCGCTGAGGTTGGCGAAGACCGGAAAACGCGGCGCCTGCACAAGGGCCAGGTCGTCGAGGAAGGCGCGCAAGGGATCGCAGGCGGCCTCGACCAAAGGCGAATGGAAGGCCGTCGAGACTGCGAGCTTCTTGCAGGTGAGCCCAGCGGCGGTGCACGCAGCCATGGCGTCGTCGACGGCGACGGCTTCGCCGGAGATCACGGCCTGCTCGGGCGCGTTGTGGTTGGCGATGACGACGCGGCCCCCAAACGCGGCCAAGAGCGCAGGCAAGCGGGTCGTGTCGCCGATGATCGCGGCCATGGCGCCGGGGATGGTCGACGCCGTCTTCATCAGCTCGCCGCGTCGACGCGCGAGCCGCAGCAAGGTCGCCTCGTCGAAAGACCCAGCGGCGCACAAGGCCGACAGCTCCCCAAACGAATGCCCCGCAGCGAGGTCGGCGCGCACGCCCAACTCTTCGAGCACGCGCAAGGTGGCGACGCTGGCGACACCGAGCGCGGGCTGGGCGAAGTCGGTTTGCTTCAGGTGCTCGTCTTGGCGGGCCTTGTCGTCAGCGGTGAAGGCCGGCGGCGGTAGCATGGCCCTGACGACGTCGGGGAGCACATCGCTGGCCCGGTCCCACACCGCGCGGGCGGCGTCGAAGGCCAAGGCGAGCTCCTTGCCCATGCCCACTTTTTGGCTGCCTTGGCCCGGAAAAACGAAGGCGACCTGGCCCGCGCGCGCACCTTCGCCTGAGAAGATCCCCGGCGCGCTCTTGCCCGTGCTCAAAGCGACCAGCTTCTGCTTCGCTTCATCAACTGTAGAAGCGACGAAAGCAGCCCGGTGCTCGGCCTTGGCAGAGAACGCCTTGTTGGTGCGCGCGGCAAAGGCAGCGAGGTCGTGGTCGACGTCGAGGGACGAGGCGAGCTGTTGCAGGGCCGCCGCCGACGGCGCCGAGAGCGCCACCACTTCGACGTCGCGACGGGCCAGGCGTTGGGCCTGGTGGGTGCCGCAGTACTCCTCGAGAGTGATGTGCCAGTTGCTGCCGCCGAAGCCGAAAGAGGACACGCCTGCACGACGAGGATGGTCGCTGCCGCGCACCCAGGGGCGCAGCTCGCTGTTCACGTAAAAGGGGCTCTGCTCGAGCTTGGCCTGAGGGTTCGGCGTCGTGACCTTGATGGTGGGCGGCAACACCTTCTCGTGCAGCGCGAGAGCGGCCTTGAGGATGCCCGCGGCGCCAGCGGCGGATTTGGTGTGGCCGATCTGGCTCTTCACCGAGCCCAGGGCGATGAATTGGCGCTCCGACTTCTTCCATTGCACGTCGTCGAAACACAGCTGCAAACCGCCGAGCTCGGCGACGTCGCCGGCCTTGGTTCCGGTGCCGTGGGCCTCGATGAGCTCCACCGTGGTGGGGGCGTAGCCGGCGACTTCGTAGGCGCGCTTCAAGGCCATGGCTTGGCCGGCACTGACCGGCGCGTAGACGCTCTTGCTGCGCCCGTCCGACGAGGTGCCGATGCCGCGAATGAGGGCATAAATCGGATTGCCGTCGCGCTCGGCATCGCTCAACCGTTTGAGAGCGATCATCCCCAGGCCTTCACCCAGCAGCGTGCCGTCGGCGGAGGCATCAAACGGACGACATTCACCAGACTCCGAAAGCGCCGGGGTCTTGGTGAAACACATGTACATGAAAATGTCATTCAGCGTGTCGACGCCGCCGGTGAGCACGACGTCGGCGCGGCCCAGCAACAGCTCGTCGACGCCCATCGAGATGGCAGCAAAAGAGCTCGCGCAGGCGGCGTCGGTGACGGCGTTGGATCCACCGAGGTCGAGGCGGTTGGCGATGCGGCCGGCGACGACGTTGCCCAGCAGGCCCGGAAAGCTCGCCTCGCTCCAAGGCGTGAAGCACTTGGCGATTTCGTCGGCGGCCTTTTGGGCGGCGTCTTCGTCGATGCCGGCGGCGCGCATGCCCGCGATCCACTGGGGCCAGGCCAAGCGCTGTGCCATCTGACCAAAGAGCTCCTGCCCCGAGGTGACCCCGAGGATGCAGGAGACCCGCGATCGGTCGACGACGTCGAGGGGACCGCCGAAGCAGTCTTCGAGCGCGGTGCGGGCCACCAACAAAGCCAAAAGCTGAGCGGTGTCCGTCGACGCCAGCATCGAGGGCGGAATCCCCTCCTTCAAGGTCTCAAAGGGAACCTTGGGCAAGAAGGCCCCGCGGCGCGCATAGGTCTTGTCGAGGGCGGCGGCGGGTCGCTTGCCGGCATCCTTGGCGTAGTAGTCCTCGACGGACCAGTGCGAGTCTTTGGGCACGTCGGTGATCAAATCGGTGCCGCGCAGCACATGGTTCCAAAAGGCGGCGACGTCGACGGACCCAGGAAAGAGCCCCCCGATGCCGACGATGGCAATGGGCTCACGTTGCACAGGCTGCTTGGGGGGAGCGGACATCGTCATGGTTCAGACCTCGAGCAAGCGCGGGCGAAAGAGGA
Organism: Myxococcales bacterium; assembly: GCA_023248635.1. Lineage (GTDB taxonomy): Bacteria > Myxococcota > UBA727 > UBA727 > VGSZ01 > VGSZ01. The sequence continues at coordinate 64,409 of JAHFED010000009.1, read as the reverse complement.
AGGCGTCGTCTGAGACGGGCACACCGCAAGAGCGGAGCTGCTGCGCGCGGGTGACGACGGCAGCGCCTTCGAGCAGGTTCCAGCCGATCTGCGCGACGCTGCGGTTTTCGACGGGCGCCAAGAAAGTACCCTCGACCCAGGCGTTGAAGCTGCCCATGGCCGGACCACACCAGATCTGAAAATCCAAAGCCCGGCCTTCGTCGCCCGCGATGGCCCACTTGGAAGCTTGCCCCAAATAAGATCGAAAGACCAAAGCCATCTTGTGCTTCGGGCTCTGCTCGGCTTTCACAATCTCACGTGGATCGCGTTTCTCGAAGAAGGAGCGGGTCGCTGCCCAAGCGTCGTCGACGGACTGCCGCAGCACTTCTGTCTCGAGCTTCTGCTTGTCGGCGGCCGGAATCGCCTCGAGCGATGCACATTGACGATACAAATCATAGAGCTTGTGCGCGCGATTCGCAAACATCGAGCCCTTCTTCAGAACCTGCACCTTCACGCCCATCTCGAACATGTCGGCAGCGGGAGCCATGGTGACGTCGCCGAGACGAACGCCACACAGCAGCGCGCGTCCCGCCGGCGACAGCCCGCTCTCGACGGCGCTCTGGTTCACCGACCCCGTGAGCACATAGGCAGCACCCATGGCAAAGGCAGCAGCGACGGCGTCGGGTGTGCCCAGACCGCCGGCAGCACCGACGCGGATGGGTTCGCCGGTGAGCGCCTGTACCTCGTGTTTGCGCGAGAGCTGCAAGGCCAGCTGCTTCACCGCGGGAAACACGCAGGGCAGCGCTTGGTTGTCGGTGTGACCGCCGGAGTCAGCTTCGACTGTGAGGTCGGTGGCGGCGGGCACGCGAGCAGCAAGCCGGGCCTCGTCGGCGCTGATGTGACCCGCGCGCACCAGCGGCTCCAACAGCGATGAGGGCATGGGCTGCAGGAAGTGGGCTGCGGTCTCGGGCCGCGAGATCTTGGCGAAGACGCGGTTCCTGCGCACGATGCGTCCGTCGACGACGCGCAAGCCCGAGGCCGCGTAGCGCACGACCATGGGCGTGAGGTCCATGTAGGCCGACGCCGAAACGCGGGTCACGCCACGGCGCAGATAGAGGTCGACGACGGCCATCTCGAGATCGGGCTCGTGGGGCGAATGGATCAGGTTCGTGCCCCAGGCATCGGCGCGACCTCCGCCGACGTTTTGGGCGATGCCGGCTTGGATCTCGTCGAGGTTGGCTTCGACGCGGGCGGGAGCCAGGCCTGCGGCACCGAAGAAGCCGAGCAGCCCTGCCTTGTGGGCCGCCACCACCATGCGCGCGGTGGCGATGCCGTTGGCCATTTCGCCGACGACATAGGGGAAGCGGCAGCCATGGATCTCGCTGAAGCTGCGGTCGCCCAGGTGCTCGGGAAAAAGCGGGGGCAAAGAGCCCAGCACCGGCACACCAGAGGACGCCGTCGTCGTCAGGGTCCCGCCGAAGGCCACGCCGCGGCCGCCGTCGTCGCTCTCGACCACCAGGCAAGGCTCCCGAATCCGGCGGGCGGCGTCGGCGAGGGAGGCAGGCGAAAAACGCACCGGCTCATCGGTGGCGGCGAAGCGAAGACCCATGCAACCCAGCCCCTCTCTCCGTGCGCGGCTTGCTGGTTTGCGCCGTTGGCACGGCGCAAACCAGCAAGCGGAAAAGTTCGTTCAACAGAAACTGAAGAAACTGAAAGTGCCCTGCTTCCGTGTGGATAGAGCACGCGCGTAGGGGCTGCAACGCTGATGACGAGTGCTGCGTCGCGTCGTGCTCGAAGTGGTTGCGATCGCAGCGGATCGCGCGCGAGAAAGACAAAAAGCCTCCCCCGCAGCGGTCATGGGATCATCATCACGCGCTCTTCCGCGGTTTGTGGGTCCGGCATCGCCCAAACCGGAGCCCATCGCGCTAGAGAGACACCACACCAGGAGCACCCGATGTCCACCGAAATCCGAAAGCCCGCCGGCGCCGCCGCCATCGCCGCCACCCGTGACGCTCCCGCCGCTGGCGGTCTGTCCAGCGCGCAGCTCGAGCAACTCAGCCAGAGCAACCCCAAGACCGAGGCCCTCATCAAAGAGAACCCCGGCGTCGCCAAGCTCCTCGCGCGGAGCAGCGTCTCCAGCGGTCCGCGCCCCGGCGAAAGTCGCACCGAGATTGCCTGGGGTTTGTGGACCCACTCGGAAAAGACCAACGCCAAATACGGCCACGGCATGAAGGACGCCCAGATCAAGAGCGACTACATCGTCGTCTTCCAGCCGAGCGCCGACCCCAAGGCGTCGGTCACGTTGGGCCGCAACAGCTATCCCGGACAAGAGATCGTCGGCGTCTACAAAGCCGGCGACCACCTGCGCATGAACGCGGCCTACGACGGCGGCCACCTCGGCGAAATCGACGTCGTGGGCCACGGCAAGAAGGGCGAGCAGGCGGTCTATGGCTGGGCCATTCTCGGCATCGCTGAAGACGGCCGGGCCCTCGGGGGAGGTTTCCCAACCTCCCGTGACGGCAAGGTGGTGGCCTACCAAGACCAGAAGGGGGCCGGCGGTGGTGGCGGCGAGTACTGGGGCCGCGGCGCCCGCGTCACGCAGGGAGCGACCAACAACCACGTCCCGATCACCGACAATTGAGCCACGAGGGCCGCCTGGCCTGAGGCCACAGATCTCATTCGACATGAGGGAGAAGCGCCCACCGGGGCGCTTTTCCTTTCTCATCCCGCGTCCGATTGATGTTCGACCACCTTCTGAATCGGAAAGACGCGTGGAGCGCGCCCGCGGAACGCGGAGCTGGTGGGGGGCCCCGCGTCCGGCTCAGCCGGCGCGGGGGGAGGTCTGCACCAGACCTCCCAGAAGAGCATCCCCGACGGCTCTGAACGAGACCGCTCCGCGGTCGAAGTTCAGAGAGATCGGGGATCACTCGCAGGCAACGACGTCGTCGAAGGCCGCTGCATCCTCGGGCACGGAGGACGCAAATACCAGGCAACCCCGATCGGTGCACACACCGCCCGGAAAGCAGGGGGCCTCGCAGGAGCAGCCTTCGGCGACGCCGTTGACGACGACGATGGTGGCCTCGGCGCTCGCCTCGAGCTCCAGAGGATCGCGGACCGCCACCCCCACGCTGAAGGTGCCGGGAGCAAGCCAGGCATGAGCAAAGGTGCCGTCGTCGTCGTCGTCGACCTCGGGCGATCCATCACCAAAAGAGAAGGAGAACACGAGCGCGTCGCCGTCTTCGTCGACAGAACCAGCAGCGTCGACGTCGACGGCGCTGCCGGTGACCACGAGCTGCGGCACCACCAGGCGGGCGATGGGGGCGTGGTTTTCGGCGGAGGCCGGCGGCACCTCGGGGCAGGCGGTGAGGCAGACCAACACCAGCAGGCCCGACGCAGGGGCGAGGCCCTTCACAAGCAGCTCGCGCCCGGAGCAACTTCGACGACGTCGCCGACGCTGCTGACGCTGAAGGTGCCGGCCGTTCGTCGCAGGCGCGCGATCTCAGCGCTCTGGCCCACGCTCAGGGTCAGACAGAATTCGCGCGGGGCGTCGCCGACGTCGACCTTGGCCCGCACCAACACCGGACCCCGCGCCATGCAGTCTTCGGCTTCGGCGAGGTTCACGAAAGCCTGGCAATCCGTCGAGCATGAGGCGGGCGCTTCATAGGGGTAGCAGGCCTGATCGCCGGGGCAGTCGAAGAAGGCGCAGCAGGTGTGGTTCGTCGACGAGCCGAGGCTGGCGACCGTGGTGGTGCAGTCGTCGACCAAGGTGGCCGAAAAGACGAAGTCGCCGTCGTCGCCCGCGCCTTGGTGCACGATCTCCTCGTCGACGATCCACGGGGCGTCGCCCTGGCGTGGGGTTTCGGTGCGTCCCGAGCGCCAGCGAGCGCTGCCCTGGGCCTGCAGGTCGCAAGGGGCGCAGGAGTCGCTCACGCCGCACTCGATGTCGTCCGGCTTGCGGCAGCTTTGGGTGGCGGCTTGGTAAACGATGTCCACATTGGCCGGTGACACCGCGGTCGAGCAGCCGCAAGCAGGCAGCCCCACGCCTTCGTCGTCGGGCCCAGCCGAGATGATGAGGGCGCCGTCTTCGATGACCTGCGCAGCACTCGACGAGACCTCGAGGGTGTGGCTCACGCCGCCACCGGTGATGGTGATGGTCGACGCCGCCGCTCCCGGGCTTTCGGGGGTGAAGCGCAGGTCCACCGACACCGAGCTGCTGGCGTTGATTGAAGCCCCTGGCGCCGGCGCCAGCACAGCAAAAGCCCCATTCGACGACGTCACCGCGCTGAGCACCAGGCTGCGGTCGCCGGTGTTGACGATCTGCGCACTGCCCGCGCTGCTCTCTCCCACCGCCGCCGATGGCAACACCAGCGAAGGCGGAGCGATGACAAAGGAAACGTCGTCGACGTCGCCTTCGCCTTCGCCTTCCCCTTCCCCTTCTCCCTCGCCCGCCGGCTCTCCCTCGCCTTCGACGGGCAGACCCTCTTGGCACGAGCCATCACGACAGAAGCCGCTGAGGCAGTCGGCATCGGCCTCGCACTCGTTCGGCGTCGTCGGCACCGCGACCTGGTTCGTGCAATCGCAGCCACCCAGCGCTGTGAAGGCGAGCCCCAGGACGACGGCGAAGCGCATTCCTCAGCAGCGCCCGAGGCGCCGGCGGCGCAGCACGAGCAGCAGGCCCAGGGCGACGACGACGACGCCATCGTTGCTGTTGGTGCTGCTGCACCCACCCGCCAACAAAGGCTCGGCGTCGCGCTCGTCCTTCAGGCGCACTTTCTCGGTGCGGACGTCGATGGAAGCGGCGTTGCTGATGTTGCCGGCGCGATCTTGCACACGCACCGTGACCCGCGCGGCCTGGAGCTCGTCGAGCGAGAGCTGATCGAGGGCGGCGAAAGCGCCGGCCTCCTGATCATCGAGCTGCCAGCTGTAGAGCAGGTCGACGGCGGCGGTGGCGTTGTCGCGACCTTGGGCAGACAAGTTTTCGCCGTGACGCTTCAGGCTCACCGTCGGCGGCGCGGGATCGATCCAGAGGGTGAGGGCGGTGCCTTCGGCTTCGAGGGTGTTGGGCTCGCCGATGATGCGCGAACGCACGGTGATGGTGTGCTCGCCGGCCAGGTTCAGCTTGCCGTCTTTGACGACGATGCGACCCCCGTGGGCCCGCAAGGGACCCCGCCAGGCGCCGAAGTCGGTGCGGGCAAAGAACTCTCGATCCACGGCTTCGCCGGCGTCGACGTCGACGAAGACCTGTCCGGTGGGGATGGAGGCGCGGCTCGGGCGCTCGACGTCTTCGCCTTCGGACATGCGCAGGGTGCCCGGCTCGTTGGGGAGCTGCAGGCGGATGGGCGAGATGGTGCGGGGCTCCGGCTGGGTGTTGGTCATCGACAGGTAGATGTTCAGGAACTCTCGGTTGGCCGCAGGTGTGGTCTCCACGCCTTGAAAATCGATGAAAATCGGGATGCCGAGGGCGTCAGAGAGAGCGCCGCCGATGTTGTATTCGAACTCCAGGCCGTCGCCGAGGGCGGCGTCGAAGGCCACACCGATCAGGCTCTCGAGCACCTCGGTGAAGTTCACGCCGGGCAGCAGCTCGTTGTAGTTCTCGACGAAGTTCTCGACGTTGGGGCCGTCGACGACGGAGATCTTGAGGGTCTCGGAGCCGGGCTCGTTGAACACCGCGATCTGCAGCGAGATGTCGGCAGAAACCGCAAACACGCGGGCGAAGCGCTCGAACATCAACACGTAGAAGCTGACTTCGACGTTGGGCCAGGTGACCAAGATGTGGCCTTCGTCGACGGTGCCGGCGCCGTAGCTGATCACCGGAGGTTGGGAGGGCGAGATGGCGATGATCGCTGGGGCGTTGGGGTCGGCGAATTGCTTGAGCTTGCCCGAGGTGAGGAGGTCCAGCGTGCCGGCGGAGAGTTGGAAGGCGCCGCCGGTGAGGGTGTTGATGGAGTCCGAGTTGATCTCCAAGCAGAGCGCGCCGGTGTTGTAGAGCGCGAACATCGCCTGGTTCAGCGCGGGCTTCGCGAGGCTGGCGCCGAGGTGATAGGGCGCGCCCTCGAAGGTGCCGTTGAGAGGCTCAGCGTCGGCGACCTCGAACTCGCCCCGTACGCCGTCGCCGAAAAGATCAGCGAATTCAGCGCCTTCGATGGGGCGAACGCAGGGGTGCGGCACGTCGGCCAGCTCGTTTGGATCGAGAGCGGGAGCGGCCTCGAAGCCCGACTTCAAGATGAGATCCATGCCCAGGCTGCCGCCGGCAGGGTTGTTCACGTTGAAGGCGTCACCGGTGGGGCCGACGGAGAAGCCGAGGTCGAGGGCCGACTCCGGCAGGATTCCGGGCGCCGCTTGCGCGACATCGAAGCGACCCGAAGCGCTGATGGGAGCGCCGTCGACGCCGTCGAGGGCGTTGTTGATGGCGGTCTCGAGGATGGGCCGGATGAGGCCGTTGAGATTGTCGACCAGGAAGCCGGCGAGGGCGCCGACCGCATCGAAGCCAAAGTCCACCAGCGTGCAGCCGATTTCGCACTCGATGTCTTCCTGCTCGCCGATGACGCTGTCGCCGCACACGGCGGAGCCGTTGGGTCCCGGGTTCGACACGTCGAGACCGATGTCGCCGATGTCGAAGGAGGTAAGCTCGACGGAGACGAGCAGGCATTCGCTGTTGGGCGGCGCGTCGTCGCACTGGGCGTCGCGGCCGACGTCGGGTCGCAGGAGCATGTCGAACGACACCGTCGTCACGAAGCCGTTGTTGGTGCCCAAGATGTTGCAGGCCGCGTCGGAGACGCCGAAGCCGAAGTCGACGTCGCCGTAGACGCGGGCGTTGATGCCGATGGGCAGGTTCGTGATGGTGAGGCGGATCGCGTTTTGGGCGTCGTCGAAATTGAAATCCAGCTGGTTCTCGAGCTCGGCGACGTCGACGAGGATCTGGGTCTGGAAGGTCTCGATCGCGTTGTTGGGATTGGCGGCGTTGTCACCGGGTGTTCTCGTGGAGAAGCCCAGGTTCACCAGCGGATTGCTGCCATTGATGACCTGCGGCGGGACATTGATCGCGAGGGTGTTGGGATCGCCGGGCACGGTGTCGAACTGGGAGATGAGGATGGTCTTCAGGTTCTCCTGCAGGAAATCCAGACCGCTCTGCGAGAGGCGCATGCGCACGCCGTCGTCGACGCCACGGACCCCGTTGGGGACGCTGACGGCGGTGGTGCCGTAGACGTAGTCGTTGGAGCACCCCGCGCCGCAGTCGAGCCCTCCCGTGCAACCCACGGCGAGCAGCAGTCCGACGGGCAAGAGGCGGCGGGGGGACAGCGCTCTGGTCATTCAGAAGTCCATGGACAGGGGGCCGGGCGGCCGGACAGTAGGGTCGATTGAAGCAGAAAGAATGTGATGCGGCCAGCACACTTATCGGTCCAACGACGGAGACGATGCCAACGCGGCGCGTTGTCTTGGGGGAAGCACAGACCACCGCCGTGGCGCTCGACACATCGCCCGCTTTCCTCCCTTTGCGCCGCGCCAAGGGCGTAAAGCAGAAGCACTTCGAGCCGCGCCAACGGCGCAAAGCAGAGCGCCATGTGGTCATCGCCGACGAAAAAACGCCCCCAGGGGGGCGCCTTTCGAATGAAGGGTCGGCAGCGAGGACGTGTCGCTCATCCCGGGTCCGCTTGATGTTCGACCGCGTTCCGAGCTGGGAGGGACGCGGGATGATGCGCGTGAAGCGCGCCCGCGGAACGCGGCGTTGGTGGGGCGGCCCGCGTCCGGCTCCGCCGGCGTGGGGGGAGGTCTGCATCAGACCTCCCAGAAGAGCATCCCCGACGGAGCTGAACGAGACCGCTCCGCGGTCGAAGTTCAGCGAGATCGGGGATCAGAGCTTGACGCCAAAGGGCTGCCCCGAAGTCCCCCCGGTGCCGCCGTCGACGGGGAAGCTTGCCTCCGTCTTGCGCAGCAGCTTGGCGTACTCGGCGATGGCAACCCCGGTCATGGCCTGACCAAAGGGGATGGTGACGAACATGCCGAAGTAGCAGGCGATGACGCCGAGCTGCCCGATCATGCCCGCGACGAGGATGGCGACGAAGAGCAGCAGGTATTGGGTGCCACCGAGCTGCATGACCTCCCACATCTTTTTGAACTGCACCGAGGCGTAGGGCTCACCGTCGACGATGTGAAGGAAGGTGATCGCTGGTCCGACGACGGCCATGATCAAGGCGAAGAACAAGAGACCGACGTACATGAGGATCACGACGCCCATAGCCACCGCCTCGCCGCCGCCTCCCTTGCCAGCGAAAATCGCGATGCCGGCGACGCCGCCGCCCACGATGCCCAGCAGCATCAGAATGCCCATGAGGGGCAGGTAGGCGAGGAAGAACTTCCAGCCCGGACCGATGTAGTGCAGGCCGGCTTCGGGAAGCGTGTCAACGTCGGGGCCACCGGCCAGGCGGCGCTCGGCGATGGTCTTTACCCAACCCGAGAGGTTCAGCGCTCCGGCGATGGGCACCAAGATGAGCAGGCCCATGATGGCGCACTTCTTCAGCCAGTCTTTGTCCTTGGTGGGCGAGGTGATGATCATGCCGATGTCGAGCTGGTCAGCTCCACCGATCTTGTCGTTCATGCTGGGCATGGAGGCTCCTGAGAGAAGGGACGAGCCTAGGGCTCGCGTCCCCAGAAGTCAGCAGCTCTTGTGTCTCCGGCCGGCCGGTACCCGTGTCGAGATCACAGGCACGGCGTGCCGACGTCGGTCACTCAATCGTAGAGCTCGAAGCGGAACTTGTAGCGCAGATTGCTATCCACTTTTTGGCCGTCGACTTCTCCGGCTTTGAAGGTGCATTTCTGGATGCCGTCGAGGGCCAAGGCATCGAGCGTCTTGTTGCCGGAGGAGCGTGAGACCCTGGAGCTCACCAGCGCGCCCGTGCTGTTGACGCCGAGGTAGAGCTCGACGACGCCTTCGATGCCCTGGTCGGCGATGTCTTTGGGATAGGCAGGCTTCACGCGACAGACGACTTCGATCTCGCGCGAGATGGTCGAAGCCTTCGCCGCTTTGAATCCGGGTTGCCCTCCGCTGTATGGTTTTATCTGCGATGGATCGACGAATTTTTCGGCATTTGGATCGCCGTAGGTGGTGTTGCCCACACGCACGTTCATTCCAGAGTTGCCCTTGACCACCGAGTTGAGATTGATGCCGGTGACGATGGGAACCGGTTCCGCGGGCGGCTCGGGCGGTGGCTTGTCGTTCGACGGCGGCGGCGGCAGCTCCTTCGGCGGCGGCGGCGGCTCCTTGGGTTTGGGCTTGGGTTTCTCCTCTTGGGGTGGCGGGGGAGGAGCCTCGGGGGGCGGCGGCGGCGGCTTCGGCCTCGTCACGGCCATCTCGATGCGCTCGGAGAGTTTTTTCGGCGGCGCCGCGGCGGCCCCGACACCGAGCAGACCATGACCGCCCAGGGCGAGGAGCAAGGCGAGGAGGAAGATGCCCCAGTTGAAGGCGTCGTCGTCGGCGAAGCCCACCCCGAGCAGGCCCGAGCGATCCACCGGCCCCTGCGGCGCGTCTGAGCGGATCAACACGGTGGCCGTCGACATCGAGCTCCCTCTCGCGACTACACAGCGCCTAGGCCCCGGACTCGATGTTGAGGGCGAACTTGACGATCCCCTCTTGTTTGACGACGTCGATGAGGTGGATGACTTCGCCGTGGGAGGCCGTCTTGTCGGCGGCGATGACCGCCTGCAGGTCCTTTTTGCCCTCGGCTTTGACCTTCTTGATGTGGGCCCGCAGCTTGGTCTCGTCGGACTTTTCACCGTTGAGAAAGAGCTGGCGCGCTCCGGTGTCTTTCTCGACGGTGAAAGTGATCATCACCACCGAGGGCTCGGTGGAGTCGCCCGTCGCAGCTTCTGGCAGATCGACCTTGAGCGAGTCCGCCACGACATAGCTCGTGGTGACCATGAAGATGACCAACAAGCACAACATGATGTCGACGAGTGGCGTGACATTGATGTCACTGATGACGTCGTCGGAGTCGCCGCCGGATTTGCCTGCCATGGGTCAGGCCTGCTTCTGGGAGAGAGAGACCGGGGGCGCAGACGTCGACGGCAGCGGGTGGTCCTTCATGTGAGCGAGCAGGACGTGCACGAGGGCCTCGGCACCGGTCTGCAGGGTTTTGATGCGGCGGTTGAAGTAGTTGTAGACGGCGACGGCGGGGATGGCGACTACGAGGCCGACGGCGGTGGCGGCGAGGGCTTGAGAGAGCGTGGCCATGACCGCGCCGGCGCCGACGTTGCCGCCGGATTGGGTGCCGAGCTCGAACAGGGCAGAGACAATCTCGAGCACCGTGCCAAAGAGGCCGATGAAAGGCGCGTTGTTGCCGATGGTGCCCAAGAAGGCCAGGCCGCGCTCGAAGCGCAGCCGCTCCATTTTCTGCGCCGAGAGAGCGAGCTCTTGTACCGCGTGTTTGCCGAGGTGGGCGCCGTCGAGCCCGGCGAGCAGCACGCGGGTCTCGAAGCCCTTGGCGTTGTCGAGGAGCTTCTTGGCGCTGGCGTAGTCGCCGGCCAGCAGCAGCTTGTTGAGCTCGGCGGCGATGCCGCGGACGTTGTCCTTGTGGGTGGCAAAGAAAATCAAACGCTCGATCATCACCGCGACCGAGATGATGGAGAGCACCACCATGAACCACATGACGACGGAGCCGGCGCCGGTGCGCGAGAGGCGGACAACAAGATCGGTGATCAGGTGCAGCGACATTCACACTCCAGCGGCCTCTGCGTGCCGCGACCCACCCTGACTAGGGTTCGGCGACGGTTGGCGCAAGGCACGGCGGACTGCGAAGCCGCCGTCAAAGTGCTTCCTTCCCGCCCGAAGCGGGGAAGACCGCCGTCGACTTTGGGCTTCGTTCGCGGGATGGGAAGACATGAGCGCGCTGGAACGGTTTGGTCTGGCTGGACGTGTGGCCCTTGTCACAGGCGCTTCGCGCGGCATCGGGCAGTCCATCGCCCTCGCCCTCGCCGACGCCGGGGCGCGCGTCGTGGTGTCGTCGCGCAAAAGAGAAGGGATCGAAGCCACCGCCGCGTTGATCCGCGAGCGGGGCGGCCAGGCCCACGCAGTCGTCGCCCATGCTGGTGTCGATGCGGATCAAGAGCGGCTCGTGCAGGAGGCCGTCGACGTCTACGGCGGCGTCGACATCGTTGTGGCCAACGCCGCGACCAACCCGGTTTTCGGCCCCGTGCTCGACGCCGATGGCGGCATCTTTGACAAGATCATGCAGGTCAACGTCAAAGGTCCCTTCTTGCTGGCGAAGGCCGCGCGGCCCTGGCTCGAAAAGAGCGGCAAGGGATCGATGATCTTCATCTCCTCCGTCGGCGGCATCTCGCCCGAGCCGCTGCTGGGCCTCTACAGCGTGTCCAAGGCCGCCGTGCTCTCCTTGTCGAAGGTGTTGGCCAAGGAGTGGGGGCCGTCGATTCGCAGCAACTGCGTGTGCCCGGGCATCGTGCGCACCAAATTCGCCGAAGCGATCTGGTCCAACGACGCCATCGTCGACGCCACCATCAAGATCCAGCCCATTCCGCGCGTTGCTGAAATCGAGGAGATCGCGGGCATGGTGCTCTTTTTGGCCGGCGATGCGGCGAGCTATTGCACCGGCGGCGTGTACGTCGTCGACGGCGGCCACACTCTATGACGAGCCAAGCGTTCTGGGGTCCACGCGGAGCAGGGGCAACGTTTGGCGGGGCACAAGTCATGATCGTGAGCCGGCGCAGCACTCTCATCGGAGGCGTTGGCGGTGGGGCCCTGCTGCTCTTCGCGCTCGCGCTCTACGTCGTCGCCTTCAGCGTCGCTGACCTCCGCTTCGCGCGCTGTCATGGCAGCTTCGCCGTCGACGCCGTCGACGCCTACTGCCGCGGTCCTGGTCAGCTCGCCTGGGCTGCCATCGGTTTGGGCAGCGTCGCGATTTTGGCCATGGGCGCGGCTGGGGTGATTGCCCTGGCCGCCGCGCGGCGCCCTGACCCGGTTGACCGAGCGTCGGGCGGCTCTATGAGCGCTGCTCCCTCTCAGGCCGTGAGGCCCGGAGACGCATGACGCAATTCGAGGATCCCACCGGATCCGCAGCATCCTTGCCCACCGGGGGCGTCGTCGACGACGCCTTGCCCCTGGTGCGCGCTGGCAACGACGACTTCTCCGTCAACGCCCATGGCTCCTTCACCGAGCAGGACGCCGCTGGCTATCTGCCGACGCCGGAATCGGAGCTGCTGCGCATTCGCGTCGAGAGCTTCGAAGGGCCCCTCGATCTGCTGCTTTTTCTCATCGAAAAGCACGCCCTCGACGTCCTCGACATCCCGATCAAGGTGATCGTCATCGAGTACCTGCGGGTGCTCGATACAGTGTTTCCTGCGGACACGCGTGAGCTCAACCTCGACGTCGCTGGCGAATTCCTCGTGATGGCCGCTCAGCTGGCGCACATCAAATCGCGGATGTTGTTGCCCAAGGACGAACGACCCGCCGATCCCACGCCTGAGCTCGATCCGCGCGCCGATTTGGTGCGACGCCTGCTCGAGTACCAGCGCTTCAAAGACGCGGCGGCGCGGCTCGACGCTCTGCCTCAGCTGGGTCGCGACGTCTACGCGCGCGCGCCACTGCCGCCCCAATATGACGACATCGTCGAAGAGCCCAAGGAGCAGGGCCTCAACCTCGCCGACGTCGACCCGCTCGAGCTCATCCGCTTGCTCGACGGCATCTTGCGGCGGCAGCAAAAGACCGTGGTGCACGAGGTACTGATCGAGCGCATCGGCGTCGGCGCGCGCATCAACGACCTCGTCGACATCTTCTGCGCCGACCGGGCGCGGGAGTCCTTCGGCTTCGCCGATCTCGTCGACCGCTTTGGCCCCCGGACCAAGCGCGGCGTGATCGTTACCTTCTTGTCCGTGCTCGAAATGGCCCGCCTCAGGCTCGTTCGCCTGCGTCAGGATCTGGCCGGCCCATCGATCTCGGTGCTCCCGGTGCACGAAAACCTCAGAGGCGACGACGACGACGTTGTGCTCTCGCAAAAGATGGCCTCGGTCGACGAGTTCGGCGGGGCCGCACAGGAACAGGAGGCAGCCTCGTGACCGACATCGAGCACGACCAGCATCGGGGCGCGGGGTCAGATCCAGAGCCCGAAGACGACGTCGTCGACGCCCTGGTCGATGCTGGCGTCTCCGAGGCCGTGGCCATCGATCTTCCCTTTGCTCTTGCACCAGAAACCCAAGATGCGACCCGTGCTGACGACGGGCGCGAGGCCGCACCTGTGGCCGTCGAAGAAGTGGGCACCCCCTTTGTCGTCGAGGAATGGGTCTACGGCGCCATCGAGGCCCTGTGCTTCGTCGCCGCCGAGCCCATCACCTTGGCGCGGGCCAAAGAGGTGCTCGCCGGGGAGCTGCCGAGCATGGAAGGCAGCGAAGGCACCGCTCCACCGACGACGGCCCAGGTTCGGGAGGTCTTCGTCGAGCTCTTGCGTCGCTGGTCCGATCCGACTCGCGTCGTGGGGCAGGGCTTTCGCCTGCTCGAGATCGACGGCGGTCTCACCTTTCGCACCCAGGGCCGCCATGCGCGCTTCATTCGGCGTATGCAGGTCGGCAAGCCTCAGAAGCTCTCGCGAGCTGCCCTCGAGACCCTCTCCGTCGTCGCCTACCGCCAGCCGGTGACCAAGCCGCAGATCGAAGAGATCCGCGGCGTCGACTGCGGCGGCGCCTTGAAGGCTCTGCTCGACAAGAAGCTCGTGCGCATCTTGGGCAAAGCCGAAGACGTCGGCCGGCCCCTGCTCTACGGCACCAGCAAGACCTTCCTCGATTTCTTCAATCTGCAGTCGCTCAACGATCTGCCGACGCTGAAGCAGCTGCACGAGCTCGACGGCGACGCTCCCGTCGACCACGGCGACAAAGATGCCCCCGCCGCCGTCATCATGGACCTCTTCCAAAAAGATGGCCCGGGCTTGATCTCTACAGAGACCGAGGAGGAATCCGAAGACGCCCTGCTCGCCCTCGAGAAGGCCCTCGGCGAAGCGAAGAAAGTGGCCAAGACGGCGTCGACCCTGGTGTTTGGGATCGAGGTCCCAGACGAGGAGCCCAAGCCGACGTCGGAATAGTTACAGTTATCAAGGGGTACTTTTTCTGCCGATGATGGCGGCTAAAGTGTACGCGCTAGCAACGACGGGAGGTCGTAGCAGTGAGCAAGAACGATGATGGGACTGAGCGTTTGCAGAAGGCGTTGGCGCGAGCCGGCGTGGCTTCTCGACGCGCTGCGGAGCAGATGATCGTCGATGGTCGGGTGCGCGTGAACGACGGTGTCGTCACTGAGCTCGGCACGAAGATCGATCCCGCCAAGGACCTCGTCCGCGTCGACGGCCGCTCGGTGCATGTGCGCCCGGCCGACGAGCAGACGAAGGTCTATTTCTTATTGAACAAACCAGCTGGTTTCTTGACGACGACGAAGGACGATCGTGGCCGCCGCACCGTGATGGATCTCGTGCGCGGCGCGTCTGATGCCCGCATCTATCCAGTGGGTCGCCTCGACTACGACGCCGAGGGCGCGCTGCTGCTGACCAACGACGGCGAGCTGGCCAACTTGCTGACCCATCCGCGCTACCACGTACCCAAGACCTACCTGGCCAAGGTCAAGGGCGTGCCGCAGGAAGCGGTGCTCGACAAATTGCGCCGCGGCATCTTCCTCGAAGACGGCCCCACCAAACCGGCCCACGTCGAGGTCGTTGAGAAGGTGCGCGTCAACACTTGGATCGAGATCACCGTCACCGAGGGTCGCAACCGATTGATCAAGCGCATGTTCTGGCGCATCCAACATCCTGTCTTGAAGCTGGTGCGAACGAAGTTCGGCGCCCTCGATCGCGACGGCCTGCGTCTGGGCGAGTACCGAGAGATTGAGCCGAAGGAGCTGCAGCAACTGCGCGCCCTGCTCGATTGACAGCAGCGTCAGGGCACGAGGGGTCCTGCATTCAGGCCGACGATGGGGCGCGCGGTGTTGGTGACGTCGTCGCGCACGTTCTGCAGGCCACCATCGTGGGTGTAGACCCACCAATCCATGTTCGTGTCGCTGTCGATGTTGCCGCAGGCGGCGACGAAGAGATGGCGCTCGGTGGCCATGCTGTCGAACTCCGGCGGATGGTCATTGAAGCAGTCTTCCATCGTGGTTGATGTCCCGGGGATGATAAAGCCAGCCGGGCCACCGTTGCCGGCCATATGGTAGCTATATCGGGGCACTACTGGGGCGGTTTTAAACATAATATGCCCACGATCAATAGTGCCATTCTCAGCAAGATACGAGAGCCCTGCAGCCCACATGTTCTTCAGGTTGACGCGAACCTCGTTCTGTCGGGAGCGGGCAACGTAGTTCCTCACGTTGGGTACGGCGATGGCAGCCAGGATGCCCACGATGGCGAGGGCGATCATGATTTCCACAAGCGTGAACGCTGACCTCTTCACGGACCCTCGGGGGGCAACAGGGGACCACTGTCGAGGCCAATGATGGGCTTGGCGGTGTCGGTGACGTCGTCGAAGGCGTTTTGCAGCCCGCCGTCGTGGGTGTAGACCCACCAATCCATGCGTGCGTCGCCGTCGACGTTGCCGCAGGCCATGATCGCGAAGTGCTTGTCCGCCGGCATCTCGTCGAACTCCGGCGGGAAGTCGGCAAAACACTCCGCCGTCGTCGCCGAGCTGCCGATGATGTCGAACTCGTCGTCGAGGCCGCCCTCGCCTTCCATGTGGTAGCTGTATCTTGGAATCGCCGGGTTGGTGCGAAATCCAGTGTTGCGCGGGTTCACGGTTCCGAATTCAGCGTAGTAGGATAGACCGGCAGCCCAGGCTGCTTTCATGTTGCTGTGGATTTCTTGCTGCCGTGAGCGCGCAAAAAACTTCTGGATGCTGGGCGCAATGACAGCCACCAAAATGCCCAAGATCGCGACGACGATCATGACCTCGATCAAGGTGAACGCCGTCGGTGAACTGGAAGTCTGGCGCTGATCCGTCGACGTCTTCATCTCTGGGGAGAGCCCGGGTGGGGTGGACGGGCCCGCCGCCCCAGATCGGCTGCTCCGCCACGCCGGGAGCGTGACGGCGTCGAAGCGCTGGTCCCCGGCTTTGTTGAGCATCGATGGGCGACGTTAGATGGACTACCCGCTCGCGCGCCAGAGTTGCCCGCGTTCGGTATCGAGATCGCCGGTGTTGTTATCCCGCGTCCGCTTGATGTTCGACCGCGTTCCGAGATGGAAAGACGCGGGATGATGCGCGTGAAGCGCGCCCGCGGAACGCGGAGTTGGTGGGGGGCCCCGCGTCCGGCTCCGCCGGCGCGGGGGGAGGTCTGCACCAGACCTCCCAGAAGAGCATCCCCGACGGCGATGAACGAGACCGCTCCGCGGTCGAAGTTCAGCGAGATCGGGGATTATGCGGACGCCCCACCGCCGAGAAGACGGGAGGCGAGCAGGACTGGAGCGTTTCAGGAAGGCGCGGCGCGCCCCGCTCTTGCGGACGGCAGTCAGGTGGGACCAGGTGGAAACGTCAGCCCCAGAATCGGGCCGGTGTTGAGGCCAACGATGGCATGAGTGGTATTGGTGACGTCATCATAGGCATTTTGTAGGCCGCCATCGAAAGTGTATATCCAACAGTCGAGCTCCGGATCGCTGTCGATGTTGCCGGCGGCCGCAACGAACAGGCGCCGTTGGCCGCCGTCGTCGCCGAACTCCCCTGGGAACTGGGCTTCGAGCTGGGTCATCAACTCCTCCACCTTGACTGAGGAGCCCAAAATGTCGGCGTTCCCGCCATTGTTGTTCTCATCGACCCCCTCCAGATGATAATAGTAATAGGGGATCGCAGGCTTAGTTTTAAACCCAATCTTGGAGGGATCGACGTCGCCATGCTCTGAGTAATAGGCAAGGGACGCCGCCCAGGCACTGTTCAGGTTGGCCCGGGCTTCACCCTGCCGCGAGCGGCCGACAAATTTCTGCACATTGAAGCTCGCGAGGGCTGCCAGAACCCCGATCATCGAGATCACCATCATGATCTCGATCAAGCTAAAGGCAGAGGAATGAAGGCTGCGCGGCTGATGTGTCATGGGGCCTCCTCTGTTCAGAAGCCGCGCTTCGACCTGGGCGAAGGCAGCACCATCATTTGTTGCTGGCGGGTTGCGCCGTTCTGATCGGACGCGCAGAATTTTGACATCGGAGGTGCCCTGGCTGGATGACCGGGAGCCCAGGCCGGTTTCGATTGATTGCGTCGAACCGGTCCCCCAAACAGCACATTGGCGCATTGACCTTGGGCCTCCCGCTCCCCGCAGCGACGGCGTCGAAGAAGCGTGCGTCCCCCGGCCTCATGGCGTCGCGCCACACAGTAGGGGCCCGCTGGTTCTGGCGCCAGGCCTGCCTCGGCTTGGCTTCGCGCCCGCGCCCAAGCGCCCGCCCGGCCTGAGGGCACAGAATTGTGGCTCTGACGAGCACCAAGGTCGCGCTATGGAGGTGTCATGGAACAGCAACAGCCCCTCCTCGGCATCATCGGCGGCTCTGGCCTCTACGACATGACCGGTCTCTCCGACGTCGAAACACGCTCCGTCGAAACGCCCTGGGGGCTGCCCTCCGACGACGTCGTCGTTGGCACCCTGTCCGGCTGCCGGACCGCCTTCCTGCCGCGCCACGGCCGCGGACACCGCTTCACACCAACCGAGGTGAACTACCGCGCCAACGTCGCTGCCCTGAAGCACCTGGGCTGTCGCTTCGTCGTGTCCGTGAGCGCCACGGGATCGATGAAGGAAGAGATCGCGCCCGGTGATCTCGTCGTCGTCGACCAGTTCATCGATCGCACGGTCGCCCGTCCGCGCTCCTTCTTCGGCGACGGCATCGTGGGCCACGTCGGCTTCGCCGATCCGATCTGTCCGGTGTTGCGCGGGGTGCTGCTCGAGGCCGCGCGGGCGACGGCGGCGACCACCCACGACGGGGGTACCTACATCTGCATCGAGGGGCCGCAGTTCTCGACCCGCGCGGAGTCGCTGCTCTATCGATCCTGGGGCGTGAGTGTCATCGGCATGACCAACATGCCCGAGGCCCGGCTCGCCCGAGAGGCGGGGCTGAGTTACGCAACTCTGGCGCTGGCCACGGACTACGATTGCTGGCGCGAGAGCGAAGAAGCGGTGTCCGTCGAAGCCGTCGTCGCGGTACTCCACAGAAACGTTGCCACTGCCCAGGACGTGATTCGCCGCGTGGCCCAACGCCTCGCCGGTCCTGACGCGCCGAGTAATCCCTGGACCAACTCCATTGCCGGCGCCGTGATGACGTCGCCAGAGGCGCGCGCGCTCGAAGCCCGGCGCAAGCTCCGCTTCATCGCTGGCTCTCTCTTGGGATGAGGGGCAAGCCCTTTGCCCGGGGTTTGTGCCCGCGTCGCTCCTCGGAATGAGATGCGCCATCGCCGTCGGATAGAGTCCGCCCATGAAGAGCCGGCCGCCCTTTCTCTTGCTCGTCGCGCTTGCGTTCGCTGCCGTCGCTGCGGTCTGCGACAGCCCACCGGAAGTCTGCGACAACGACGAAGACGATGACGGCGACGGCGACGTCGACTGCGACGATCCCGATTGCACCATCGAGTGCGCCCCGGTCGCTGCCGAAGGCGAAGGCGAAGATGGCTGCGGCGACCTCGACATCGCCGATCGCGTCTGCGGAGCCCCCGACGTCGCGAGCTGCTGTTTTGACGTCCCCAACGGCACAGTGGCGGTGTGCGACCGGTCCAGCGGCGCGTACGTCTGCGCCTTCGGCCTCCTTCTCGAGCCCTGCACAGACGTCTGCGGAGAAGGAGAAGGGGAAGGAGAAGGAGAAGGAGAAGGAGAAGGAGAAGGAGAGGGAGAAGGAGAAGGAGAAGGAGAGGGAGAAGGAGAGGGAGAAGGAGAGGGAGAAGGAGAGGGAGAAGGAGAAGGAGAAGGAGAAGGAGAAGGAGAAGGAGAAGGAGAAGGAGAAGGAGAAGGAGAATGACGTCGACGACGGCTACTCGCCCTCGCCCTCGCCCTCACCAGCGCAGGAGTCGATCGGGCAGGCTGGGTTGCTGGGGGGCAGGTTGTTCTCGTGTTGGGGACTGGTGTCGCCGCTGAGCGCATCGAGGAGTGTGGTGACCTGACAGTCGGGCAACTGGGCGTTGCCGTTGGCGGTGAACTGCCCATTCATCGTCGTCAACGAGGACAGACCGGCCAGCGAGGTCAGCGCCTCGTTGAAGGAGATGAACATCCCGCCGCTGGTGGCACTTGTGCCGATCGCACTCAGGCCGTCGAGGAAGCACAACGAGGTGAGTTGGGAGTTCTCGAGGATGGTCAGCTCGCCGGCCAGAGTGCCGAAAGCACCGATGCTCACAGATGTGAGGAAGGTGTTGGCGCTGATGCACAAGCTGGTGTCGCGGGTGCAATTCGTACCGCCGGACCGCGCCGGTGTCAGACCAGCGCCGACGATGCCGGTGGTGCCGTCGCCATTGGAGGCGAGCAGCGGCATGGAGACAGCGTTCATCCCGCCGTCGTGCCCCAAGGCCACGCCGGTATTTGCCTCGAGATAGAGGGAGCCGACGGTGGTGAGAGCCGGAGCGCTGAGCGTCGGGATGACGGTGTCTGTGACCATGAAGGTCCCCTCGACAGACACCAGCAAGGGAATCTCGAGCTCCTCGATTTCTTGGTAGTTGCCGTTGGCATCCTCGCTCACAGACACCAGCACGAAGGACCCGGGCGACGTCGACCCGTAGCTGAGCTCGGTGATGATGACGTCGTCGTCGAGCAGGGTCCCGTTGCTGACGCGCGTGAGCCGCGGAAAGTGCACGGTGCGGAGCAGGCCGTTGCCGTCGAGATCGAGGATGCGTCCCACCTCCTGCACGGCGATGTCGACGCTGGCCAGGGTCGCGTTCTCGGAGATGATGAGGTCGGCATCGACGGTGGTCAGCGCTGGCAGGCTCAGCTCGGTCAACAAGGGCTCGTCGATGACCCGGAGGCGGCCGACGCTGTCGAGCAAAGGCAGGTTCACCGAGGTCAGCGCAGCGTTGCGATCCCGCGCCAGGCAGGGAGGGTTGCCGTCGCATTCGTCGTTGTCGTCGCTGATGCGGAATTGTCCGATGCCGAGCAGGCCGTCCACCGCGGCGAGCTTCGGCGCCGAGAGGGAGGGGGCGCCGGTGTTGAACATGACGAGGTTGCCTCCGACGGAGCGCAATTCGGGCAGGGACACCTGCAGGACGCGGGAGCTGGTGATGACCAGATCGCCGTCGATGCGGCACAGCGCGCCCAAGGCGGTCGTGCTCCCGGCGTCGACGATGATGTCGCCCGTCACGACCTGCACGGGCAACGGCGTTGATGAATCCACGAAGAGATCACCCGTGACCGTCTCCGTGGGGCTGTCGCAGGGATCGCCTTCGCCTTCGCCTTCACCTTCACCTTCACCTTCACCTTCACCGGCGATGGAGACGCACCGGGGAACCTCGAGGCTGAGATCGCAAATCAGGCCGGCGCACTCTGCGTCGCTCGCGCAAGTCTTGGCGAAGGCGCCGAAGTCGACGTCGGGCGCGAGGCAGGCGCCCCAGCAGCCCGCGCCGACGATCACAGAAGCAAAGCTCAGGCGCATCATCCGTCCTCTCCAGGTCCAAACAGCCCCAAGGTGCCCACGACGACGGCCACCACGCCGCCGCCGACGACGACGACGCCTGCCGCCGTCAATGCCAGGCCATAGCTGTTCCAGGCGTCGGCCTGCGCCAGGCTGTTGTCGCGCAACAGCGCTGCGCTCGCGACGTCGCCGCCCGCCTCGGCGGTTTTGAATTTCGCGAGCTGGTCTGTGTAGATGAAATAGGGATCGCTGCCGAAGTAGGTCATGAGCGCGCCACCGACGACGCCGACGGCGCCTCCACCGAGCACCAGCGCAGGCACCAGGGGCTCTCGTGTTGGCTTGGGCGGCGGCGGGGGCGGCGGCGGCTTTTCCTCCTTGGGCATGGGGGGCAACACGAGCCTCTGCTCCTCGTAGGTGCGCTCCAGGAGGGCGCGGAGTGTGGGCTTCAGCAGGTGGGGCAGGGTCGCGACGTCCTTCGCCTCGAGGAACTGGCGCCCCACGCTCTGGGCCCGCTGCGAATCGTAGAGATTGAGGTGGAGCACAAGGGTGTCGCCGAGCTTGCCGACGGAGCCAAAGACCACCAGCCGCGCTCCCATGGCGCCAGCGATGTCCGCCAGACACGATGTGTCGCCGCAGCCGACGGCCTGCTTGTCGCCCTCCAGCTCCAGCATCCGCCGCACATCGGCGTCGGCCATGACATCGAGGTCGGTGTAGGCCGAGAGCTCCGCGGACACGATGCCCGTGAGCGTCTTCACCGTGTCGCCGTCCACGGGGCCTTCGATGGCGAGGTCCATGACCAGGACCCGCAGGCGGTCGACGGCGGCGGTGCCATGGTTGTGCGTGTCAGGGGGAGGTGCAGGGGCCGCGAGCTGGGCGATGACGGACAAAGCGAGGGCGCAATAAATCACAGGCGACATTTGCGGGACACTCTACACAAACAGCTGCCGATGGCGGCGACCTTGGCGCCAGCCCTGTTTCGGGCGCCTTCGTTGCGTCGATGGACGCAACTGAAGGGCACGCTGGCGTCTGCGGCGGCGATGGCGGGCGCGGCCGACCTCGTGAGCAGGAGCCCTGACTCGACGCGGCGCGGGCCTTGACGCTATGGTTCGCGCGCCGGAGCCGGCAGCCGGAACGCGGCGCGTCCAGCGCGCCCTGTTTGGGTTTGCGCCGCCAGTGGTGCTCGGAGCCGCTGGAACGGTGCAAGTGCTTCCTGCTTTGCGCCGTTGGCACGGCGCAAAGTGCTTCCTGCTTTGCGCCGTTGGCACGGCGCAAAGGTCCGCTAACCTTCGGCGACGACGAGGACGACGATGAGCGACAAAGCCACCCTCAGCTATGGCGGCAAGACGATCGAGCTGCCGGTCATCAAAGGAACCGAAGGCGAAATCGCCGTCGACATTGCCAAGCTCCGCACAGCCACTGGGCTCATCACCATCGACCCGGGCTTCATGAATACCGGTTCGTGTCAGAGCTCGGTGACCTTCATCGACGGCGACCTGGGCATCTTGCGCTACCGCGGGTATCCCATCGAGGAGCTGGCGGAGAAATCCAGCTTTCTCGAGGTCAGCTATCTGCTGTTGCACGGCAACCTCCCGAGCCCGACCCAGCTCGCGGAGTTCACCCATCTCGTGACGCGCCACACGATGCTGCAAGAAGACATCAAGCGCTTCTACGCCGGCTTCCGCAAAGACGCGCATCCGATGGCCGTGTGCGCCGCCGTCGTCGGCGCCCTCTCGACCTTTTACCAGGACAGCCTCGATCCCGACGACGAGCGGCAGGTCGAGATCTCCACCCACCGCTTGCTGGCCAAGTTCCCGACCATCGCGGCCTACAGCTATAAACACTCGATTGGTCAGCCATTCATGTATCCACAGAATGGTCTCAACTATACATCGAACTTCCTGCAAATGATGTTTGCGACGCCGTGCGAGATGTACCACGTCGACCCGGTCATCGCCCGCGCTCTCGACCTTCTGCTCATCCTGCACGCCGACCACGAGCAGAATTGTTCGACGTCGACGGTCCGCATCGTCGGCTCATCGAAGTGCAACGTCTTCGCCTCCATCTCCGCCGGCGTCAACGCGCTGTGGGGACCGCTGCACGGCGGCGCCAATCAAGCCGTGATCGAGATGCTGGCCAAGATCGAAAACGAGGGAATGACCGGTAAGCAATTTCTCGATCGTGCCAAAGATCGAAATGACACGACCCGGCTCATGGGCTTTGGTCATCGCGTTTACAAGAACTTCGATCCGCGTGCGAAGATCATCAAGAAAGCCAGCGACGACGTCCTCCAAAAAATGGGGATCAAATCCAAACGACTTGAGATTGCCAAGGATCTAGAGGAGATGGCGCTGAAGGACGACTACTTCATCAGCCGCAAGCTCTACCCCAACGTCGACTTCTATTCTGGGATCATCTACGAAGCCATCGGCATCCCCGTAAACATGTTCACCGTGCTCTTCGCCATGGGCCGCCTGCCGGGGTGGATGGCGCACTGGCGCGAGATGCAAAAAGACCCCGCCAACAAGATTGGTCGGCCTCGCCAGATCTATCAGGGCTCGGTCGCGCGCTCCTACGTCGCCATCGACAAGCGCTGACTCGCATCGTCTCGAAAGGTCTCCATGGTCACCGCATCCTCCGGTCGTGTCGGGTCGTTGGTTTCCCCGCCCGAGCGGGTCGTCGTCATCGGGCAGGGGCTCGTCGCCGCGGTGTTCGTGTGTTTGTTGGGCTGGGGAGGGGAAGCACGGGCCGCTGGCGAACCAACGCCCGCCGGCGCAGTCGTCGCCTCGCCGCCGCCGTCATCGGTGCCCGTCCTTGGCTTCGAGAAGTACACGCTCGACAACGGCCTCGAAGTCATCCTCCACCAAGACCATCGGCAGCCCTACACCACCGTCAACGTCTGGTACCACGTCGGCGCCTACGAGGAGGAGGCTGGCAAGACTGGCTTTGCCCATCTCTTCGAGCATTTGATGTTTCAAGGAAGCGCCCATGTCGAAGGAGACAAGCACTTCAAATTACTCGAAGAAGCGGGCGGCGCACCGATCAATGGATCGACGGACTTCGATCGGACCAACTACTATGAAACCCTGCCGCGCAACGAGCTCGAGCTCGGCCTCTGGCTCGAAGCCGACCGCATGGGCTGGCTCATGGAGTCCATGACGCAGGCCAAGCTCGACGAGCAGCGCGGTGTCGTGAAGAACGAGCGACGCCAATCCACCGAGGCTGTGCCTTACGGGATCGCCGAGGAGAAGCTCTGGCAGGCCGTCTTTCCCAAGACGCACCCCTACTACGGCTCGATCATCG
Source organism: Myxococcales bacterium (assembly GCA_023248635.1). Classification (GTDB taxonomy): domain Bacteria; phylum Myxococcota; class UBA727; order UBA727; family VGSZ01; genus VGSZ01. Next base: position 40,584 of record JAHFED010000009.1, on the reverse strand, counting down.
GTTCGCTGCAAGACCTCGACGCCGCGAGCCTCAAAGACGTCGGCGCCTTCTACGACCGCTACTACGCGCCGAGCAATGCCACCCTTTGCCTCGTCGGCGACTTCGACCCGGCGGCGGCGAAGGCCCTGATCGAGAAGTACTTCAAGACCTTGCCCAAGTGGCCCAAGCCGACCAAGCGAAACCTCACACCGCCGACGTTGGCGGCCGAGGTGCGCATCGATCACGAAGAAACCGTCGGCACCGTCCCGCTGGTCGAGCTGCTGTGGTTGACGCCCGGGCTCGGCAAACCCGGCGACAAAGAGCTCGACGTCCTCGCTGCGGTCCTCGGCGACGGCATCGCCTCCAAGCTGCAGGAGGCCTTGCTCGTGCAGACCGAACAGGCCCAGGAGGTCTCAGTCTCGCAAAACTCCATGGCCAACGTCAGCGCCTTCATCATTCGCGTCGTCGTTCGTCCCGGCATCGTTCCCGACGACGTCGTCAATACCATCCAGTCGCAGCTCGACTATCTCAACGACGTCCCCGTGCAGCCCGAAGAAGTCGCCCGCGCCGTCGCTCAGATCGAGACCCACCAGGTGTTCGGCTTGGAGATGGGCTTCGTCCGCGCCGACGTGCTGCAGCACCACAACCAGTTCGACGGCGATCCGGGCGCCCTCCAAAAGGAGCTCGAGGCTTATCGCGCCATCACTGCCGACGGCGTCATGGCGGCCTTGAAGACCCATCTGCCCAAAGAGCGACGCGCCATCCTCATCGCCCGCCCCAAAGCCGCGACCTCGTCGTCGACGTCTGCTCCAGCGAAGGAGAACAAGTGAACCAGGCGTTCTTCGTTGGCTCCGCGCGCAGAGCTGTGTTGGGTGCATTGGCGCTCGTCGCCGCCGTCGCTGGCTGTGCCACGAGCAAAGATGCCCGTGGCGGCGACGACGTGCGTACAGCTCCGCAGGAGCCTTGGCGGGCAGCTCGTCCGACGCCGGGACCAGCGCCGGAGCTCAAGCTGCCGACCTTCCAAAAAGCCGAGCTGAAAAACGGGATGGTGGTGATCCTCGTCGAGGATCATGCGCTCCCCACCATCCACGCCGCCGTCGTCGTCAAAGCCGGCGCGGTCAACGACGGCAAGGAAGCCGGGCTGGCGAGCCTCGCCTACGACGTCCTCGACGAAGGCGCCGGCAGCCTCAACGCCGCAGGCTTGGCCAATGCCTTCGCCGACATCGGCAGCGACGTGGAGGCCAGCGCAGGCCAGGAGTCCGGGGCCGTCGAAGCCGATTTCTTGAAGAAGTACGTCGACAAAGGGCTCGAGCTGCTGGCGCTGGTGGTGCAGAAGCCGACCTTCGCCACCGCGGACTTCGAGCGCGTCAAGAAGCTGCACATCGACGCCCTGAAAGCCAAAGAAGGCGACCCCGACAGCGTCTCCCTTCAGGTCATGTTCGCCGAGGTCTTCGGCGCCGATCATGCCTACGGCCGCCCCTACGATGGCAACGCGTCGACGGTGGAGAAGCTCAAGCAGGCTGCGGCGAAGAAGTTCTGGGCCGACTTCGCCGGACCCAAGAGCGCGGCGCTGGTGTTGGCCGGTGATCTGACCCTCGACGAGGCCAAGATCCTCGCCGAGAAACACTTCGGCAAATGGAAGGGCGGGGGCAAGACGCAGAAGGCACCCGCTTCGCCCAAGGCAAAGACCGCAGTGAAGATCTACGTGATCGATTTCGCCGGAGCTCCACAGACCCAGATTCGGGTGGCTCGTCCCCTCGTCGCCGTCGGTGACCCCGACGAACCGGCGCTGACGGTGATGAACCAAATTCTGGGCGGCATGTTCAGCTCACGGCTCAACCTCAAGTTGCGCGAAGAAAAACAATGGACCTACGGCGCCTTCTCGACCTTCGAGCCCCGCACGGGCGCCGGTCCCTTCGTCCTCGGCGCCGACGTGCAGACTCCATCCACGGGAGACGCGCTGAAGGAGATCTTCGATCAGCTCGACACCTTGAAAACGGGGGGCGTCACCGAGGCCGAGCTCGCCTTGGGCAAACAGAATTTCGTGAAGTCGATCCCCGGTCTTTTCAGCTTGCCGCCCTTGCAGGTCGACGTCGCCACGGAGCTCTTTGCTCTCGGCTTGCCCCTCGATCATTACGTGGGCCAGCTGGCAGCGGTGAACGCAGTCACCGTCGACGCCGTGAACAAGGCCGCCCAGCGAGCCATCGTCAAAGAGGACTTCGTCGTTGTGCTCGTCGGCGACCGCACGGCCATCGAGTCCGGACTCAAGGACAAGAACTTGGGCGAGCTAATGTTCCTCAACAAAGACGGCACCCCGACGAAATGAGTGCCCGATGGGAGGCTCAACACGCAAGCCTGTTTCGCCACCCCGACGGCAACTCCTGGCGCAGTGCAGCGACCGTTCGGGCGGAAACGCCCGGCGGCGGCGGAATCACGCGCTGCGGCACTCAGAGCTACTTCCCTTGCGCGTGCCAACGGCGCAAAGCAGGAAGCACTTTGCGCCGTGCCAACGGCGCAAACGGGAGCGCAGGCCCTTGATTTTTCAGCCGTTCAGGCGTGCTTGACACCGTGGTTGTGATCTCCTAAGCGACTCAAGCGCTTTTCCAAAACCCGTGCCACAACCCCCGGCCGGAAGTCTCGTTGGTCCCTCGCCCTGCGGCGGCGGACTCCGAACCAGATTGCAGCCGGGGTTTGTCGTCGCGCCGTCAGATTTCAAGACGCGCCAGCGTCGTGAACATCCAAGACGGCTCTGTCGGCCGACCCTTTTTTGTAGTCGAGGCTTGTCGATGCCCACCGCGATTCAGCAGAACTTCTCTCTTCGCAAGAACTTCGCAAAGATTCGCTCTCTGGTCCCGATCCCGAACCTCATCGACATCCAAAGAAAGAGCTACGAGAAATTCCTCCAACTCACGACCGATCCCGATCGTCGTGAGAACCTCGGCCTGCAGGCCGTGTTCAATTCCGTGTTCCCGATCCGCGACTACAACGAGGTCGCGAGCCTGGAATTCGTCAGCTACACGCTGCAGAAACCCAAGTACGACACCGACGAATGCCGTTCGCGCGGCATGACCTACGCCGCGCCGATGGTCGTGACCATCCGCCTCGTCGTCTGGGACAAAGACGAAGTCAGCGGCACCCAGAGCATCCGCGACGTCAAAGAGACCGAGGTCTTCTTCGGCGAGATTCCGCTGATGACCGAGCACGGCACCTTCATCGTCAACGGCACCGAGCGCGTCGTCGTCAGCCAGCTGCACCGCTCGCCCGGTGCCTTCTTCGACAGCGACAAGGGCCGCACGCACGCGTCGGGCAAGCTGTTGTACAATGCACGCATCATCCCCTATCGTGGTTCGTGGCTCGATTTCGAGTTCGACCACAAAGATATTTTGTATTGCCGCATCGATCGCCGCCGCAAGTTCCCGGCGACGGTGTTGCTGAAGGCCCTCGGCTACACCGCCGAAGAGCTCCTCGCCTACTACTACAAGAGCGAGACCCTGCTCCTCGAGGGCAAGGGCAAGTTTGCCAAAACCATCAACTACGAGTTGTTGGAAGGCCAGCGCGCAACACGTGACATCAAAGATCCCGAGACGAAGGAAATCCTCGTCAAGAAGAACCGCAAGTTCACGCCGGGTGCAGTCAAGCGCATGAAGGCCGCCGGCATGGAGGCCCTCAGCCTCGCCGACGACGAAGTCAACGGGCTCATCTCGGCCGAAGACATCGTCAACATGGACACCGGCGAAGTCTTCGCCGAAGCCAACGAGGCCTTCACCGTCGAGAAGCTCGAGGACCTGCGCAAGGCCGGCTACGAGTCGGTCAAGGTGCTGTTCATCGACGGCCTCAACGTCGGCAGCTTCCTGCGCGACACCCTCGTCATCGACAAGGTCAACTCGCGCGAAGAGTCGATCCTCGAGATCTACCGCCGCCTGCGCCCCGGCGATCCGCCGACGGTCGAGACCGCTGAGAACCTCTTCCAAAACTTGTTCTTCAATGCCGAGCGCTACGACTTGTCCGAGGTCGGCCGCTTGAAGCTGAACCACAAGTTCAGCCTCGAAGAGCCCCTGACCAACCGCATCCTGACCAAGCGGGACATCCTCGAGGTCGTCAAGTACCTCATCGAGCTGCGCAACGGCCGCGGCTCCGTCGACGACATCGATCACCTTGGCAACCGCCGCGTTCGCGCCGTCGGTGAGCTCCTCGAGAACCAGTTCCGCGTCGGCCTCGTGCGCATGGAACGGGCGATCAAAGAGCGCATGAGCGTGCAAGAGATCGAAGCCCAGACCCCGCAAGAATTGGTGAACCACAAGCCGGTGGCCGCCGTCGTCAAAGAGTTCTTTGGCTCCTCGCAGCTCTCGCAGTTCATGGACCAGACGAACCCCCTCTCGGAAGTGACGCACAAGCGTCGCCTCTCGGCCCTCGGGCCGGGCGGTTTGACCCGCGAGCGCGCCGGCTTCGAAGTCCGCGACGTGCACCCCACGCACTACGGGCGCATCTGCCCGGTCGAAACGCCTGAAGGTCCGAACATCGGCCTCATCTCGTCGTTGTCGACCTTCGCGCAGGTCAACGAATACGGCTTCGTCGAGACCCCCTACCGCAAGGTCAAAGACGGCAAGGTCACCGAAGACGTCGAGTACTTCACGGCCTTGCAGGAAGAGCAGCACGTCATCGCGCAGGCGAACGCGCCCATCAACGACAAGGGTCAGTTCACCGAGACCTTCGTGCAGTGCCGCCACTCCGGCGACACCGTCATGCAGAAGCCCGAAGACATCACGCTGATGGACGTTTCGCCGTCGCAGCTGGTGTCGGTGGCCGCTGGCTTGATCCCCTTCCTCGAAAACGACGACGCCAACCGCGCGCTCATGGGCGCCAACATGCAGCGTCAGGCTGTGCCGCTCTTGCGCTCGGATGCTCCTTTGGTGGGCACGGGCATGGAGTTCCACATCGCTCGTGACTCGGGTGTGTGCACCATCGCCAAGCGCGCCGGCGTCGTCGACTACGTCGATGCCACCCGAGTCGTTGTTCGGGTGGAGACCACCGCCGTCGACGACGCTGGATCGCAGGTCGACATCTACAAGCTGAACAAGTGGATGCGTTCGAACCAGTCCACCTGCTTCACGCAGACCCCCATCGTCAGCAATGGCGATCGCGTGCAGCCCGGCGACGTCGTCGCTGACGGTCCGTCGACGGAGTGCGGTGACCTGGCCCTCGGTCGCAACGTCACTGTGGCCTTCATGCCCTGGCAGGGATACAACTTCGAAGACTCGATCTTGATCTCTGAACGTATCCTGAAAGAGGATCTCTTCACCTCGGTTCACATCGAGGAGTACGAGGCCGTCGCCCGCGACACCAAGCTCGGACCCGAAGAGATCACGCGGGACATCCCCAACGCCGGCGAAGAAGCCCTCAAAGACCTCGACGAAGCCGGCATCATCCGGGTCGGCGCCGACGTCAAAGCCGGCGATATCCTGGTGGGCAAGATCACCCCAAAGGGCGAGACCCAGCTCTCTCCCGAAGAGAAGCTCCTGCGGGCCATCTTCGGCGAGAAGGCCGGCGACGTTCGCGACACTTCGCTGCGCATGCCCCCGGGTACTTATGGTACGGTGATTGATGCCAAGGTCTTTACCCGCAAAGGTATTGATAAGGACGTCCGCGCTCAAGCCATCGAAGACGAAGACGAAGCCAAGCTGCTCAAGGATCAAAACGACGAGGTGCGCATCATCCGCAACTCGGCGCTCGAGCGCGTCCGCACGCTGCTGGGTGGACAGGTCACGACCAACAAGCTCGTCGACGACAAGGGCAAGGTGCTCTTGAAGAAGAGCGACACCCTCGACCACGCCATGCTCGATGCCATCGACTGGAAGTACTACGGCGACATCCCGATCTCCGACGAGGTCCTGCTCGATCGCGTTCGCCGCGTCCTCAAGACGATGGCCGACCAGACCGAGCTGGTGCGCACGGCCTTCTCCGAGAAGATCGAGCGCCTGAAGAAGGGCGACGATGGCCTCGCCCCCGGCGTCATCAAGATGGTCAAGGTCTACATCGCCGTGAAGCGAAAGCTTCAGCCCGGCGACAAGATGGCCGGCCGTCACGGCAACAAGGGTGTGGTGTCGCGCGTGCTTCCGCAGGAGGACATGCCCTACCTGCAGGACGGCACTCCCGTCGACATCGTGCTCAACCCGCTCGGCGTGCCTTCGCGCATGAACGTCGGTCAGATCCTCGAGACCCACCTCGGGTGGGCCGCCAAGGGCATCGGCGAGCGCGTGAACCGCATGCTCGAAACCAACGAAGGCTCGGGCCCGATCAAGGCGATTCTCGACAAGGCCCTGCACGAGGGCAAGCACAAGCAACTCGTGAAGAGCCTCTCCGACGTCGACCTCGGCCGCTTGGTGAAGAAGCTGAAGAAGGGCGTGCACATGGCCACCCCGGTCTTCGACGGCGCCAAAGAGCCTGAGATCCGCGACTTGTTGGAGCTCGGTGGACGCGATCGCTCGGGACAGTCGGTGCTCTTCGACGGCCGCACCGGCGAAGCCTTCGACTCCGAGGTCACGGTCGGCACCATGTACATGCTGAAGCTGCACCACCTTGTCGACGACAAGATCCACGCCCGCAGCATCGGACCCTACTCGCTCGTCACCCAGCAACCGCTCGGCGGGAAGGCGCAGTTCGGCGGCCAGCGGCTCGGTGAGATGGAAGTGTGGGCCATGGAAGCCTACGGCGCCGCCTACGCGCTGCAGGAATTCCTGACGGTGAAATCAGACGACGTCGTCGGCCGCACGCGCATGTACGAGGCCATCGTCAAGGGCGAGCATGTGTTGGAATCGGGCATTCCCGAGTCCTTCAACGTGCTCATCAAGGAGCTCCAGAGCCTCGCGCTCGATGTGCAGCTCCTCGAAGACCAAGACCCGCTCTACTACTGAGCCTTTCGTCGTCGACGGCGCGTCCCCTGAGATGCGTCGTCGCGACGACGTCCCCTTTCTTCGCCTTTTCCCGTTTCTTTCCAGCTACTTCCGCGAGGTTCTCCGTGAAGGACATCTTCAATTTCTTCGAGAAGCCCAAGGATCCGCTCTCCTTCAACGCGATCCGCATCCAGCTCGCTTCGCCTGAGAAGGTGCGCGATTGGTCTCACGGTGAAGTCAAGAAGCCTGAGACGATCAACTATCGTACGTTCAAGCCCGAACGCGACGGCTTGTTCTGCGCCAAGATCTTCGGGCCCATCAAGGACTACGAGTGCCTCTGCGGCAAATACAAGCGCATGAAGCACCGCGGCGTCGTCTGCGAAAAGTGCGGCGTCGAAGTCATCCAATCCAAGGTGCGCCGTGAGCGCCTCGGCCACATCGTGCTCGCGACCCCCGTCGCCCACATCTGGTTCCTCAAGTCGCTGCCCTCGCGCATCGGCAACCTGCTCGACATGACGATGAAGGACCTCGAGAAGGTCCTCTACTGCGAGGCCTACGTCGTCATCGATCCCGGCACCACGCCCTTCACCATGGGCGAGATCCTCACCGAGGAGAAATACCAAAAGGCCCTCGACGACTACGGCGACGAAGCCTTCATTGCTGGCATGGGTGCCGAGGCTGTGCGTGAGTTGCTGCGGCAGCTCGAGCGCGGTCCGGGCAACGATGGTCGCGGTCTCGAGCACCTCTCGCGTCAGCTGCGCGTCGAGCTCGCGGGTGCGACGTCGGAGGCCAAGCGCAAGAAGCTGGGCAAGCGACTGAAGGTCGTCGAGAGCTTCCGCCCCGTCGAAGGCAAGCCGGCGAACAAGCCCGAGTGGATGATGCTCGAGGTCATTCCGGTCATCCCGCCGGACCTGCGCCCCCTCGTCCCCCTCGATGGTGGACGCTTCGCGACCTCGGACCTCAACGACCTCTACCGCCGCGTCATCAACCGCAACAACCGCCTCAAGCGCCTGCAAGAGCTCAACGCTCCGGAAATTATCATCCGGAACGAGCGCCGCATGCTGCAAGAAGCCGTCGACGCCCTCTTCGACAACGGTCGTCGTGGCAAGACCATCACCGGCCCCAACAAGCGTCCGCTCAAGTCCCTCAGCGACATGCTGAAGGGCAAGCACGGCCGCTTCCGTCAGAACTTGCTCGGCAAGCGCGTCGACTACTCGGGTCGTTCGGTCATCGTCGTCGGACCGGAGCTCAAGCTCCACCAGTGCGGCCTGCCCAAGATCATGGCCCTCGAGCTGTTCAAGCCCTTCATCTACAACAAGCTCGAAGAGCGCGGCTACGTCACGACCATCAAGTCCGCCAAGAAGATGGTCGAGCAGGAAAAGCCCGAAGTGTGGGACGTCCTCGACGAGGTCATCCGCGAGCACCCGGTGATCCTCAACCGCGCGCCGACGCTGCACCGTCTCGGCATGCAGGCCTTCGAACCGGTCTTGATCGAAGGCAAAGCCATCCAGCTGCACCCGCTGGTGTGCACGGCCTTCAACGCCGACTTTGACGGCGACCAGATGGCCGTTCACGTGCCGCTCAGCATCGAGGCCCAGCTCGAGGCCCGCGTGCTGATGATGTCGACGAACAACATCCTCTCGCCCGCGTCGGGCAAGCCCATCATCGTGCCCTCACAGGACATCGTGCTCGGCTGCTACTACGTGACCCGCGCGAAGCCCTTCGCCCGCGGTGAAGGCATGATCTTCTCCGGCGTCGCCGAAGTGCGCTCGGCCTACGACCAGGGCGTCGTCGATCTGCACGCTGAAGTTCAATGCCGCGTCAGTGGCAAGTTGGAGAAGACCACCGTCGGCCGCGTCATGATGTATGATGTGGTGCCGAAGTCGGTGCCCTTCAGCGCTGTGAATAAGGTCATGGGTAAGAAGGAGCTCGCAGCTCTGATCGACAAGTGCTACCGAATCAATGGACAGAAAGACACCGTCATTCTGGCCGACCGGCTCCGAACCCTCGGGTACACCGAGGCGACGCGCGCTGGCCTCTCCATCGCCATGCTGCACATGGAGATCCCGGCTGCGAAGAAGGAGATTCTCTCCAAGTCGCAGGAGCAGGTCGAAGAGATCACCAACCAGTACGTTGAAGGTCTCATCACGAATGGTGAGCGCTACAACAAAGTCATCGACATCTGGTCGAAGACTGCAGAAGAGATCTCCAAGGAAATGATGCGCAACATCTCGACCATCGAGGCTGTGAGCCCCGACGGCAAAGAGAAGCGGATCATGCCCTCGTTCAACCCCATCTTCATCATGGCCGACTCGGGCGCCCGCGGTTCGAGCCAGCAGCTGAAGCAGCTCGCTGGTATGCGCGGACTGATGGCCAAGCCCTCGGGCGAGATCATCGAGACGCCCATCACCGCGAACTTCCGCGAAGGCCTCACGGTGCTCCAGTACTTCCACTCGACCCACGGTGCCCGCAAGGGACTCGCGGACACGGCGCTGAAGACGGCGAACTCGGGTTACCTGACCCGCCGCCTCGTCGACGTCGCCCAGGATGCGATCATCACCGAGTTCGACTGCGAGACAATCGACGGCATCGAGATCACGCCGCTCATCGAAGGCAACGACATCATCGAAGGCATCGGCGACCGCATCCTGGGTCGTACGCCTCTCGAGGATTGCGTCGACCCCGTTACGGGCACCGTGCTCGTGCCGACCGGTCAGCAGATCGATGAAGACAAGGTTCGCGAGATCGAAGACGCCGGCATCACCCGGGTGAAGATTCGCTCCGTGCTGACCTGCCAGACCCGCCGCGGGATCTGCGTGCAGTGCTACGGCCGCGACCTCTCACGTGGTCAAGCCGTCAACGTCGGCGAAGCGGTCGGCGTCATCGCTGCCCAGTCCATCGGCGAACCCGGCACGCAGCTCACGATGCGAACGTTCCACATCGGCGGCATTCACTCGGGCTCGGCCCAGCAGTCGGAGCACCAGAACAAGGCCGACGGCGTCGTGCGCTTCGAGAGCCTGCAGACCGTTCGTCGCAAAGACGGCGCGCTGGTGGCCATGAATCGCCAAGGCGAATTGAAGATCGTCGACGACAGCGGCCGCGAACGCGAGACCTACCCGGTCGTCTACGGCTCGGTCATCAGAGTCACCGACGGCCAGCGCGTGAAGCCCGGCACGACCCTGACGGAGTGGGACCCCTTCTCCACGCCGCTCATGACCGCCGTCGCTGGCAAGGTGAAGTACGGCGACCTCGTCGAAGGCGTCACGATGGAAGAGAAGGCCGACGAGCTGACCAACATCAGCCACAAGGTCATCATCGACACCAAGGATGCGTCGGCTCGTCCCCGCATCTCGATCAAGGACGCCGCCGGCAACACCACCGCGCTCCCCGACGGCAAAGGCGTCGCGCGCTACATGCTGTCCAAGGGCGCCATCATCCTCGTCGACGACAACCAGGATGTGGCCCCCGGCGACGCCATCGCCAAGGTCAACCGCGAAGCATCAAAGACCAAGGACATCACGGGCGGTCTGCCCCGCGTCGCCGAGCTCTTCGAAGCCCGCAAGCCCAAGGACGTCGCTCTCATCAGCGACATCGACGGCGCGGTCTCCTTCGGCAAGGACACCAAGGGCAAGCGCAAGGTCGTGGTTACGTCAGACACTGGCAAGGCCTTCGAGTACTTGATCCCCAAGGGCAAGAACATCACGGTGCACGAGGGCGACTTCGTCCGCGCCGGCGAAGCCCTGATGGATGGTGCCGCCAATCCTCACGACATTTTGCGTGTCTTGGGTGAGAAGGCCTTGGCCAAGTATCTTGTCGACGAAATTCAGGAGGTCTACCGACTCCAGGGTGTGAAGATCAACGACAAGCACATCGAAACCATCGTCCGTCAGATGCTGCGCCGCGTGCGCATCACCGACTCGGGCGACACCACCTTCTTGATCGATGAGCAGGTCGAGAAGCACGTGCTCGATGCCGAAAACGAGCGTGTGTCGACGTCGGGCGGCGCGGTGGCCAAGGCCACGGCCCTCCTGCTCGGCATCACCAAGGCGTCGTTGTCGACGGAGAGCTTCATCTCGGGCGCATCCTTCCAGGAGACCACCAAGGTGCTCACCGAGGCGGCGGTGTCGTCGAAGGTCGACTATCTCCGCGGTCTCAAGGAGAACGTCATCATGGGCCGGCTGATCCCCGCGGGCACTGGCCTGCCGCACTACCAGTTTCTCAATGTGCAGGTCGAGGACTCTTCGGCTTACGAAGATACCGGCTTGCTCGAGGATATCCCTGCTGAGTTGCTCGAGGCAGGCTGAACGGAATTATGTGCAACAAAAAGGGCGCCTTTCGGCGCCTTTTTTGTTGGTGCGGTTCGGTGATTCGCAGATCAACCCAGGCGCAGACCGCCCAGAAACACGCGTCCGCCTTCACAGACTTCTTCGATGGTGATGCGTCCGCTGGCGTACCGGTTGTGGAACTCGCACGGTGCATCCGTTCCGCGCCGGCGGCTTGTCCCCTGACAATGCGAGCAGACGCGGTGCTGGGCGACGATGCGAAGGGTGCCGTCGATCGAGGCGACGTCGAAGATGCGGTTGTGGAAGGCGACGTCGGTCGGGTGCGTCCCGCCTGTCGTAAAGCGAACAACAGGCCCGGGTGCTGGGCACTCGCGGAGCTCCTGCCCGTGCACTTGCCTCCGCACACGCTCGCCAGGTGTCGGAGAGCGCGGCGGCCGGAAAAACACCGCCGACCCAGATAGCGGTTGGTAGGGCGGCTGGCCTTTCCACTGGGCCAAACGCAGCAGACGGCGGCCTACCTGCGCATCGATCTCGTCACTCAGCGCTTCGCTGCAGACGCCATCTGGGCTGCGGGCAACTTCTTCAGTGAAGCTGTGCTCCAGCTCCAGAAGCTCCTCGAACCATGCTCGCGCCTCCTCCAGCACGTTTCAGGCTTCCTGGTGGCCAATGATGCGGCCGTAGATCTGTTCCTGCATCTTCTGCAGCTTTTCGAGCAGGCCCAGCATCGAGTGCTCACGCGAGAGGGAGGCGCGCATGCGGTCGGCGTCTTCTTTGGACACGCCGACGGGGTTCTTCAGCCCGCTCACCAACTGCTTGGACATGTCGGTGCCCGATCGGGTCAGCGCCCGGCGCACCATCATGTGGTCGTGGCGCGGACCCGTGGGGGTGGCGAAGGGGTTGGCGGCAGCGGGAACAGCCAGGCGCAGGGACTCCGACGACGTCGTTGGCTGGATGAACTCGACCGGGGCCTTTTGGGCGATGGGTGCGGTCTCAGGGCGCGAGAGCTTGAGCCCGAGGTGGATTTTGACTTCGTCGGCGGTCATGCCGCCGGCGGGGCCGACGCCGGTGCCGGAGGGCGTCATCCACGTGAAGCGACGAACCGGCTGTTGGACTTCGTTGGCCATGGGGACTCCGCTGGGGGGCAGCCGGTCAGATGAGGCGAGAGGACAGGAAGCTTATCGGCCCCGGGGACCCTTGGTTGCGGGCCCCTTTCCAGGGCTTCCGGATGCGCCGGCGAGAGCCTTGGCCGCGGGCTTCTTGGGGTCGGCGGGCGCCGCGTTCTTGGCGCCCTTTTTGCGGGAGTCGGCGCGCTGTTGCTCTTTCTCTCGCAGCTCGAAGACGAAGTTCAGGACTTCGGCGACGGCTTCGTAGAGCTCCTCGGGGATTTCTTCTTCGAGGTCGAGCTTGTGCAGCGCCTGGGCGAGGGGGACGTTGCGCAGGATGGGGACGCCGGCTTCGCGCGCGATCTCCTTGATGGTTTCGGCGTTCTTGCGCATGCCCTTGGCGACGATGCGGGGGGCACCACCCTTTTCCCGGTCGTACTTGATGGCCACGGCGACGTGAGCTGGGTTCACCACAACAGCATCGGCATTGGCGACGTTTTGTTGACTGCCGTGAAGCAACAATTCTTCGGCGAGCTGCTTGCGCTCGGCCTTCTGGTGAGGATCACCCTCGCTTTGCTTGTATTCCTGTTTGACGTCGTACTTCGACATCATCATGTCTTTGTTGAAGATGTGTCGCTGCCAGAAAAAGTCTGCCACAGCGAAGATGACGAAGAGGAGCCCGATCTTCTTTGCGATGGTCACGATGATCTGACCGCCGATGTACACCCCCGTCCACAAGTCGACACGGATGGCGAGGATCACTTCGCGGGAGGCGTCGCGCAGGCAGCTGTAGGCGATGTAGCTCACCGCGGCGAACTTGAGAATTTGCTTGAGTGATTCGACCAATTTCTTCTTCGAAAATAGATTCTTGAATCCGTCGACGGGATTGATTTTCTTGATGTCGGGCGTCAGCGGCTCGGTGGTGAGCACGAGGCCGACCTGCATGTAGTTGGCGACGAAGCCGGCGACCCAGGCGCCACCCATGGCCGGCAAGCAGCACTCGGCGAGGACAAAGATGGCCTCCCAGCTCACCGAGAGCACGGTGGGGAGGTCGTCGCCGCGTCGCATGGCCGTGTCGATGGCGCCGACGAGGAATTCCCGCAGCTTCGACGCCGTCGACGAGAGCGTCAGGGCCACGATGGAGAACACGATGACGAACGAGAGGGCTTGGATGGCGTCTTGGGACTTCGCCACCTGGCCTTTGTCGCGGGCCTGCTTGATCTTTTGGGGCGAGGCCTCCTCGGTCTTTTCGCCTGTGCCGCCATCAGACATGGGCCTTTCTAGCCCGCCCAGCGGGCAGGGTGCAGGTCGCTTCGGGTCCCTTCTCTGTGACTGCCCGCTTCCGCGTCAGTGAGAAGGGACCCGAAGCGACCGAATTGGAACGGTTCGTCGTCGATCCGCCTGGGTCGGCCGGCGACGTCGAAAGCGGTTACACTCCGCCCCATGCATGGAACCGGTGAGCCCCTGGGCCGTTTCACCAGCGATTTGCCCGATGGTGTCGTCGACGACGCCCGGCAGGTGGCCCAGGTCCTCCTCGCGGCGCAGCGGGTGCTCGTGTGCGGCAACACCGGAGCCGACGGCGACGTCGTCGGATCGACCTTGGCTCTGGCCAGCGCCCTGCGATCCATGGGCAAGGACGTCGTCGTCTACAACGATGAACCCTACCCGCGCGCCTTCTCGTGGCTGCCCGATGGCGACAGCGTCGTCGACGTCGTCGGCGGCGACGACGCCTTCGATGCCACTGTCGTCGTCGACGCTGCGCGGGTCGATCGCCTGGGGCGCAGCTTTCCGGACAAAGCCCGACGCGGGGTCTTTTGCTGGATCGATCACCACCAAAACGAGCAGCCTCCTGGCGATGTCAACTACATCGATCTCACGGCGGCGGCGGTGGGCGAGCAGGTGGCGTTGGTGCTCGATCAAATGGGAGCCGTGATCAGCGCCGACGTCGCTCGCTGCCTCTACGCCTCGCTGGTCGCCGATACGGGGGGCTTTCGCTATGGCAACACCTCGGCGCGGGTGTTCCGCTTGGCGGCCCGTCTGGTCGAGCTGGGCGTCGAGCCCTGGGAGATGACCGAGCGCGTCTACGAGTCCCAAGACGAGGCCCGGGTGCGCCTGCTCGGTCGGGCCCTGGATGGGCTGTGGCGTTCGCCCTGCGGTCGGGTCGGCGTCGTCGCCGTCAAGGTCGCCGATCTCGTCGAGCTCGGTGCTGTCGAAGAGCACGTGCAGGGGCTCGTCAACAACGTGCGTGGCATCAAGGGCGTTGAGGTCGCTGTGCTCCTGCGCGAGCTGGCTCCCGATCGCGTGCGGGTGATCTTCCGATCGCGGGGCAACGTCGCCATCACGCCCATCGCTGCGGCTCTCGGCGGCAAAGGATCGAAGAATGCGGGCAGCGTCGAGCTCGCCGCCGACGTCGAAGCCGCCAAAGACGCCGTCATCGCTGCCTCGATGCTCTACTTGCAGGGAGCCGTTGACGTCACCATGCCCGGCGGCAACGCAGAGTAGGTGGTACCAGCTCCTGAGGGACTCCTCGTCATCGACAAGCCCGAGGGACCCACCTCCTTCGACGTCGTGCACAAGCTGCGCAAGGTCCTCGGCACGCGCGAGGTCGGGCACTGCGGGACCCTCGATCCCCTGGCCTCCGGCGTCGTCGTCGTCTGCGTCGGCCGCTACACGCGCCTGGTCCGCTTTCTGACCAGCGATGACAAGCACTACATTGCCGGCGTCACCTTCGGCTTCTCGACGCCCACGTTCGATCTCGAGAGTGAGGCCGACGCCCACGGCGATCCCGACGTCGTCACCGAGGAGAAGCTCATCGCCCTGTTGGCCTCGATGAAGGGGACGGTGAAGCAGGTGCCGCCCATGCATTCCGCCATCCAAAAGGGGGGTGAGCGGCTTTATGCCAAGGCCCGCCGCGGCGAGGTCGTCGACGTTGCAGCCCGCGACGTCGTCGTGCACGAGCTGACGCTGCTCTCCTATCGCGCTCCCTTGGCCCTGATCAGCGTCGACGTCGGCAAGGGCTTCTATGTGCGCTCTCTGGCGCGCGATCTCGGCGCCGCTCTGGGTTGCCCGTCGCACCTGTCGATGTTGAGGCGCACCGCCAGCGGGGCCTTTACCCTCGACGATGCCGTCACCTTGAGCGACCCCGCGCTCTCGCCCGAGCTCTTGCGACGCGGGCCCAAGGCCGTGCGCGGCATGTCCTGCGTCGAGATCGACGAAGCCACCGCCACTGCTCTGCGCCAGGGACGGCGCCCAGCCACAGCGTTGGCGGGCACCAACCTGCTGGCCTGCCAGGGCGAAGAAATCGTGGCCGTCGTCGACGTCGTCGCTGGCGTTTTGCAGACCGTGCGTGGCTTTGGTTGAGGCTGTGTGACGACGCTGGCTCTGCACAAGCCCTATGGGGTGCTCGCGCGCTTCACGCCCGATGGCAGTGCCTGGCGCACCTTGGCTGAGTTCGGTCTGCCCTCGGATGTGTGGCCCATCGGCCGCCTCGACGCCGACAGCGAGGGCCTGCTCTTGTTGTCGTCGGACAAGTCTTTGGTCGACCGCCTGCTTTCGCCCCGCCACAAGGCGAGCAAGACCTATTGGGTGCAGATCGAGCGCATCCCCGACGACGACGCGCTGGGGGCTTTGCGTGCTGGGGTCATCCTCGATGCTCAGCGCACCTTGCCGGCGCGGGTGAAGCGCATCGAGGAGCCGGTCTTGCCGGCCCGCGATCCTCCCGTGCGCTTTCGAAAGACCGTCGCCGACTGCTGGATCGAGCTGCAGATCGTCGAGGGCAAGAACCGCCAGGTGCGCCGCATGACCGCCGCTGTCGGCCATCCCACCTTGAGGCTGGTGCGGGTCGCCGTCGGCGCCGTGGCGCTGGGTGATCTTGCGCCGGGGGCGTTCCGGACCGTCTCCGACGACGAGCTTGCCTTCGCAAGGTCGTGAGCGCACAACCACCCACATGCGGCGCGCCCAGAACAACCTGCAGGCGCCGACGACGAAGACCGGTGATCCGTCCGTCGCCGACGTGCTCTTTGCTGCATTTGATGCTGCAGCGATGGGCGCCGACGCCAACGAGGCCGACGTTCCCCATGGCTTTCACTCTTGGCCTGCCGGCATGCACCCGGCCATCGCCAAGATCGTGCTCGATGCCTTCGACGGCGACGTCGTCGATCCCTTCTCGGGCGGGGGTACGGTGGGGCTCGAGGCCCTGCTGCACCAGCGCCGCTTCTTCGGCATCGACCTCAACCCTTTGTCTGCCCGCATTGGTGCCGTGCGCTGCCGACCGCGGGATGGCGACGACGTCGATCGCCTGCTCGACACCGTCGACGCCGTCACCGAGGCCAGCAAGGAGCGCGTGCGCCGCAAGGTCAGGGTGCGGGCCGAGGTCCCCGACGACGTCGCCCAAGCCTTCTTGCCTCACACGCTGCTCGAGCTCGCTGGCCTGTTGGAGGAGATCGGGGCCGTGGCCGACGACGACGCCCGAAAGACCTTGGCCATGGTCTTTTCGTCGATCTTGACCAAGGTCTCGCTGAGGCGGGGCGACACCGACACCGGTGCCGAGCCGGAGCAGAAAAAGATCGGTCGCTTCTTTCCGAGCGAGCTGTTTCAGCAGAAGGCCCAGCAGCTGCTCGAGCGCCAACACAACCTGTGGCGGCGCGTGGGCCTGACCGGACCCCGACCCGTCTTCGTCGTCGATGACGCCCGCCGCTTGCCCGCGCTGGTGAAGCGCACTCGCTTGATCCTGAGCTCCCCGCCCTACGGCGGCACCTACGACTACGCCTTCCATCACGCCCACCGGCTCGCGTTCTTGGGGCTCGACGACACGGGGCTGCGTGCCGGTGAGCTGGGCGCGCGCCGCAACAGCGTGGATCCCCGAGCCTTCGACGACGAAGTCTCAGCGATGTTGCGCGCCATGGCTCAGGTGCTCGACGACGACGGCCTGGTGGTGCTGCTCTTGGGCGATGGCCACGTTGCCGGGCGCCGGGTGCCCGCCGTCGCCCAGCTCGAGGCCCTGGCGTCCGCCGCAGGGCTTGCGGTGGCAGCGTCGTCGTCGGCTCCGCGGCGCGATTGGCGCGGCGGTCCCGATCGCGCCGAGCACTTGATTGCCTTGCGGCGCCCCTGAGCGGCCAAGCCTCGTCGACAGCTGCGGGGACGATCCGGTGTATAGACCGGGTCGCACCGTTCACAGTCAAAGACGCCGACGCGTTTTGGGCCGTGCCAACGGTCCAAACATCGGCACTGAGCGCCGCAGGTCTGCGAGGAGCACGTCATGGAAGGTACTGCTGACAAGAAGGCCGACGAAGCGTTGGTCCGCCACGCGCTCCCCGGCGACCCCGCCACGATGAGAAAGCTCAAGGACGTCAAGCACCGCGTCGTCGTCCTCGGCGGCGGCTTCGCCGGCGTCTACTGCGCGAAGTACCTGACCGACATGCTCGGACGCCGGACCGACGTGCACGTCGAGCTCTTGTCCGAAGAGAACTACTTCGTGTTTCAACCACTCTTGCCCGAAGTCGCGGCCGGCGGGGTCAACGCCAACCACGTCGTGAATCCCATCCGGGACATCGTGCCCAAGGCCCAGTTCCGCTGGTCCAAAGTGCAGAGCGTCGACGTGAAAAAGAAGCTCGTCCTCGCCGCACAAGGCGAAGGCAAAGAGCTCGTCGCCGTCCCCTACGATCACCTCGTGTTTGCGCTCGGCAAGGTCTCGGACTTCAGCTCGATGCCGGGCGTCTCCGAGCACGCGTTGGCGATGAAGGACCTCTCCGACGCCTTCCGCCTGCGCAACCACGTATTTCGCTGCCTCGAGCTTGCCGACGTCGAAGATGACCCCAAAGAAAAGTCGGCGCTGCTGACCTTCGTCGTCGCCGGCGGCGGCTTCTCCGGCGTCGAGACCATCGGCGAGCTCGCCGAGCTGCTGCACAAGTGCACCAAGTCGTTCCACAACATCAGCACTAGCGAGATTCAGCTGATGCTGATTCACTCGCGCGATATTCTATTGCCTGAGATGCCTGAAGCGCTTGGAAAGGCTGCTGAAAAAGATCTTCGCGACCGCCACATTCAGATGTTCATGAATGCGCGTGTGAAGGCGGCGACACCGCAGGCGGTATATCTGTCGACGGGGGCCGTGCTGCCGACGCGCACCTTCATCTGCACCGTGGGCAACGCCCCGAACCCGATCGTCAAGAAAATCCTCGAAGAAGACGGCTTCGCCGAAGGCAAAACCAAGGGCCGTGGCATCGGCGTCTTCGAAGCCGACATCCAGCTGCAATGCACGGGACAAACCCACTATTGGGCGGTGGGCGACTGCGCGGGCGTACCGTCACCCGATGGCAAAGGTCTGTGCCCCGCGACGGCGCAGTTTGCCATTCGCCAGGCCAAGACCTGCGCCAACAACATCCTCGCGGTCATCGACAGCAAGCCCGAGAAACGAAAGAACTTCAGCTTCAAAGCGCTGGGCTCGCTGGCGTCGTTGGGCAACCGATCAGCCGTCGCCGACATGATGGGCATCAAGCTCACGGGTTTCATCGCCTGGTTCGCCTGGCGGACGGTCTACCTCTCGAAGCTGCCGGGCATCGTGCGGCGTCTGCGCGTGACCCTCGACTGGACGCTCGACTTGTTCTTCCCCCGCGACATCACGCAGCTCGAGACCATGCGCAAGCAGAAGCTCCGCGTCGATCACTATGAGCCTGGAGAGATCATCATCGAGAGGGGCGAAATCGGTCGCGAGCTGTACGTGATCCAAAAGGGCGAGGTCGAAGTCTACCAGCCTGCGCATGATGGGAAGCCCGAGATCGTGGTGACCACCTTCACCAACGGCGACGTCTTCGGCGAAAAGGCCCTGCTCACCGACAGCCCCCGCGCTGCCAGCGTGCGGGCCAAGAGCCCCGTCAACGTCCTCGTCGTCAGCCGCCCGGATTTCCTCGCGCTGGTCGAACAGTTCGACGTGCTCGACAACCATTTCGACAACCTCATGCACACCCGCTACCCCGACCTCGTCGTCTCGGGTGGCAAGGTCAAGGAGCTGGTCGCCGCCGCCAACCGCCCCGGCATGATGCCGGTGAAGGAAAAGCCCGCGCCCAACGACGGCTTTTGATTGATGATGTCGGTCGCGGCGTCCCCGCGCGCTTCCGGTCGCTCTCATTTGGTGTCTCGCCAACCTCCCATGTCTTGGTAATAGGGGGGCAGCGGAATCACGTCCCGCTGCTCGCGGCCCTGCTGGTCCTTGTATTTGACGACGACAGCGTTGACGTGGCCGTCGGCCCCCTTCTTGAGATCGATGTGGTAGGGCATCGCCCGGCCGTCGTCTGCCCAGTTGCCGACGTGCTGCTTGTTCACCTGGTATTTGAGCTGCTGGAGGTCGGCGTCTCGTTGGGCCGGACCCAAAGTCGTGTAGTTGTGATTCTGGGCGTAGAGAGCCGCTGCCAGCGTGCCCTCCTTCGGGTAGGCCTTCGGGTCGTCCCACCTGGGATTGACTTGTTGCTGGCCGCCGGTGCCACCGGTTCTCAGGCTGTCCTTCCATTGGTTCGACCAGGCAGTGTTCGGTTGAGCTGCCGGCACACCGCGCGCGAATCCTCGGGCCACTTGTTCCTGGCCAATGCCACGCCGGGGCGCGACGGCAGAGCTGGCTTCGCCGGCGGTGTGAGCCGAGGGCGGAAGAGCTGGGGCTCTGGTTCCGAGCACCGCCGCACGCGAGCGTTCGAGGCCGGCGTTTTTCACGAGACGATCCGGCGAAGGCGCAGCCTTCACTTCGGGCGATGCTGGAAGTGAGGGGGCGGCCGGGCCCGAGGCGACGGTGGTGCTCTCTGGGCGGGAGAAGGCCCCCGTGTTGCCGGTCAAACCGTTGTTGCGCGCCGTGATGGACATGGACGACTCCTGGTTGGTGAGCCTTTGCAATGCACGACGTGTGCCAACGCAAAGACGGCCGCGGGATGCGCCCAGATGGACGTGCACCGGCCCGCGCTTGCGCAACAACCACACAGCGAGCGCAAGGCTGCGTTGACCCGCCGACCGAGAGTCAGCGCAAGCCCTCGCGGGCGATCGTCGTCGCCGACTGCGGCAGGCTCTTGCCGCCCACGAGGTCACTCATGAAGGCCAGCGCGACGTGCAGCATGAAGGACTCGCGGGCGATGGGATCGCTCTCGGCCATGGTCGACAAGAGGCGGCTGCCGGCGACGAAGTCGGCTTCGAAGGCCAATTCGACGTCGACGCCGCCGTCGACTGGCTCCACCCGCCAGTGCCACCCGCCGTTGTCGGCGGTGAGATCACCGCCGCTGACGGCCTCGTCGACGGTGAGGGTGCCGTTGGCGTCGACCTCGTCGGTGACGATGGTTTGAAAGCTCACGCGTCCGCCGAAGCCGCCGATGGTGTAGCTGGCCGTCTTTCCGCCATCGCTGCTCGCCTTCACGACCGGTGTCTTTTCGGCGTAGCCCTTCTTGTTGCGAATGGCCCAGGCGACGTCGGAGAAGGGTGTCGTGATGCGGCGGCGCAAGGTGTAGGTCGGCTTGGGGCCGCGACGGTTGACGGTGATGACGGTGCCGCGTCCCGCGAGGATGCTCAGGGCGTCGTCGGCGGCGCGGGTGCGTTTCACGACCGGGCGCAGCTCAGGCTTGGCGAATCCGCGCGCGGAAGAGAGGGCCGCGGCGTAGTTGCCGGCGTCGCCCGCGGTCTTTTCCAGGCTCTTCATGATGCTGACCCAGCCCGAGCTCTTCCCGGCTTCTTCGACGATCTGGTAGCGGACCGCGCAGGAGCCGTCGTCGTCGTCGCTGAGCTCGTAGATCGAGAAGGCCTTCGTCTCGGCGTCGTTGTAGCGCAGCGTGCGAGGTCCGGTCTGGGTCACGCTGCCGCGGATGGTCGGCGACAAGGTCACCGTGAGCTCCATCGCGTAGGAGACAGTGCCCTCGCTGCGGGTGGCCGTCACGCTCTCGACATTGGGAAAGCGCTGGGGATAGTTCTCGACGTCGATCATGCCGGCGGCGATGGCGGCGCAGCTCTCGCGCGAGTGCGTGTAGAGCCAGGCGTCGAAGGGCTGACGCTGGTGTCTCGGCAGCAGGAGCACTTCGCCGTTGGTCGTGAGCTCACGCAGCCCGCGCGCCGAGACGTCAGGAGCCGCCGTGATCGCCAGGAGCAGGAGCTGCACGAACATCGCCAGCGCCAATCATGGCGTCCCCTCAAGACGGAGGCCACCGCGCAGCGCGCCATGCCACCCAGGCCCCTTCTCGTTCGAGCTCCCGCAGGCGCCGGTAATGGGGCCAATCGGGTGCGCGGGGACCGCGTCCCACAGGCACCCCGGCCAAGGCGGCGGCGTCGCACAGCGCTCGAGACTGGTTGCTCCGCTCTTTGATGGGGCTCGGCACCACTCGAAGGCGTCGGGGCAGTTGGCCGAGGTGCAACACATCGATCACGACGTCGTCGCTGCTGATCAGCTCGTGCTCCAGCTCGTGTTGCTGCGCGCCTACCCAGGCCCGGCCCGTGCGGGTCAGCGCGTTTGAGGAGCTGCGGGGCTCGAGGCGTTCGCGGTGCACCATCCCACCGACGACGGAGCCGACCTGGGCCCAGGGGATCACCAACGGTGGCCCCGTGTGCAGGCGGGCCAGGATCCCCGAGCTGTCGACGTCGACGTCATTGCATTGGATCGCCGCGGGCAGGCGCAGCACGCTGTCGGCGACCACGGTGGCGTCGATGCCCTCGTGGGCCAAGATCGCCTCCAGCTCGTGGGCGCCGCGCTTGGACAACGCTTCGGCGACGACCCCGTGGCAATGGCTGGCCAGCAGTTGGGCGTCGACGTCGGTGAGGCCGTCGGTGCGGGCGAAGGCCCGGGCCAGCGCCGACCGCGGAGGAGTCTCGAGCTCGTCGAGCAAGACCACGAGCGTGCCGCGCCCCAGCTTGGCGAGCGCGCGGGTCTCCTGGCCGATCAAGATGGGCAGGGTGACGACGTCGCGCTCGATGGGTGGTCCGCGGACCTCGGCGTGGCGTCCGCTGCTCAAGGCCTCCAGCTCGCCGGAGTCGAGCCACAACCCGCCGCAGCCAAAGCAGAGGTCGACGTGCACCCCGCGCAAACGCAGCGGTCGCATCAGGCCGCGGCAGCCGGGGCAGGGCAGCTTGAGCCCCGAGAAGAGCTCGGCCACCTCACGCAAGATCTCCCGCTCCATCCCCAATTCGTCGACGACGACGCGGTCGGTGATCTCGGGAGGCAGGAAGCGCCCGCCGCAGCGCGAGCACACGTCTTCGCCCACCGAGCCAAGGCCAGGCGTCAAAGCAAGGTCAGCGCAGCGGGGACAGTTGGACATGCTCGCCACGACTGTGTTGATCCCTCAGGCGCTCGCGCGCCAGAAGTGCAGCGCCGTTGGCACGGCGCTGGTGGTGGGCGCGACAGGGTTCGAACCTGCGACCTCGTCCGTGTAAAGGACATGCTCTGCCGCTGAGCTACGCGCCCACGGGGGACACTGCCAACGCTTGCGCCCCGAGGGAAGCTGTTAGAACGCGCCGATGTTGCGGCCCGTCGTCGTCTGCCTCGCTCTTTGGTCTGTGGTTTTCGCCGGCGCCGCCGCAGCGCAGAGCGCCTTTTTGCAGCAGGAGCGGGCCGCCAGCGCAGCCCTGGCTCTGACGAGCGCCGATCCGCTCTTGGCCTCGGGTGGGGTAGCGCGGGCCCTGGCCCTCTTCGAGCATGATGAAAACCCGGCCGCTCGCGATGCCTTCGTCGACGACGTCGTCAAGAAAGCCAAGAGCCCCCTCGCCAGCGCCCTGGCCCGCCGCCAACGCGCCGTCGATGCCGCCAACGCCGGCGCCACCGCCGACGCCGACCTCGATGCCTTGGGTCACCCGCTCTCCCTGAGCTGCGTTGGGCCCTTCGCCAACACCGGCGGCGGCGGATTCGGTCAGCCCACCGCCGCCGACGACGTCGCAGCGACGTGGGAGCAGGACGTCGTCGGCCTCGATCGGACTGTGCGCTGGCAGCACGTGCCCCGCGAGGCACGGGGCGGTTTCGACGTCGGCAGCCGCTTTGTGGCGCGGCGCGAGGTGCGGGCGCTGTGCTCGGCGGTGCTCGAGGTCAAAAATGGTGGACCGGCGGCGTTGCGACTGGGGAGCTCTGGGCAGCTGCGCGTGCTCGTCAATGGCGTCGAGGTGCTCAAGGACGACGTGGATCGTCCCTTTGGATTTGACCAGAACGCGGCCTTGGTCTCGCTCTTGCCCGGCAAGAATCTCATCGTCCTCGAGCTCGGCGTGTTGGCGCGTGCCGGCATTGTGGATGTCCGCGTGACAGCTCCCGACGGGCAGGCGCTGCCGAAGCTTGGCTGGTCGACCGACATGAAAGACGTGCCCGCGACGACGACGAAGGCGACGACGACGACGACGGCGACCCTGGCGGTGGCTGTTCCCGCTGCGGACGGGCCGCTCGAGCGCTTGCGGGCTTCGGCGGCCCTGGCCCAGCGGACACGCGCCTTCGATCACCGGGCGCGGCCGACGTCGCTGCAGCAGATCCTGGCCGCTCTCGTCGACCGAGCCGCGTCGGCGGCGGAGAAGGCTTCCGCCGAAGTGCGCCTCGGCAAAGAGATCGAAGGTCGCGACAAGACCGCCGCGCGGGGTTGGTTTCAGGCCGCGGCCCAGGAGGATCCGACGTCGTCGTCGCCGCTGTCGGCCTTGGCCAGTCTGCGCGCTGACCTCGGGGATGCGGCCGAGGCTTCGCGTTTGCATGCCGCGGCGGTGGCCCTGATGCCTGAGTCGGTGATCTACCGGGCCGACCGCTTCGAGCACGAGCGGCGTCGGAACACACTCGGTGCCATCATCGACGCCGAGATCCTGCAAGCGGCGTCGTCGACGTCGTCGCCGCGCTTGCTGCGCTTGGCTGCCGATGTCCTCGATGATCGCGGCGATCATGAGGGCGCAATTGCGTTGCTCCGGCGGGGACGGCGCGATGCAGCTGCCTTCGCCGTGGCTCGCGGTGAGCTCCTGGCAAACCAACTCGGCGATCTCGCGACATCGTCAGCCGCCCGCGCAGAGCTCATCGACTTGCTTCGGCTTCGGCTGCGGCTGTCGCCGGCGAACCATTCGCTGGCGGAGCGCCTCTTGCTGACCCTGCAAGACGGCGGGAGCAATGGCGTCGACGAGCGGCTTGGGAAAACCAGTGCCCCTGAGGCGCTCGTGAACGAGAGGCGCGCGCTCTTCCCCGAACGTCCGGAGCCGCTGGTGCTCGGGGCTCGCCTGGCACTGATCAAGGGCGATCGGGCGCAGGCGAAGGCGTTGATGCGTCAGGCCCAGGAGCGGGCCCCCGAAGACGGCGAGCTGCAGCGGGTGGTACGGGCCCTCGACGACGACGACGACGACGCCCTGGTTCGCTGGTTGCCCAGCTTCGATGTCAGCGCCGCCCGGGGTCCCTTGCCGGCGGGAGCCCTGGAGCTTGGTGCCCATGTGCACAACCGCACCATTGCGACGCGCTTTTTCGAAAATGGCCAAGTGCGCAGCCTCGAAGACACCGTCGTCGTCGTGCACGATGCCAAGCGCGCGGCGGGTTTTCGCACCTTCAACTTCGGCTACTCGGGGGGCCGCGAGCAGGTCGAGGTGCTCGTTGCTGAAAGGGTGACCCGCGACGGCCGCCACGAGCCGGCCACCCGCATCCTCGATCGAGGACAAGACGGCAAGGAAAACGGCGCCTACTCCGACGCCCGCGCCAAGACCGTGGTGTTTTCGACCATCGACAACGGCGACGTCCTGCACGTGCGCATCCGCAAAGAAGCCACCGGCCTGCAGAATCTCTTCGGCGACTTCTTTGGCGACCTCGAGCCCTTTCAAGGACGCTATCCATCGAAGCAGTTCCGAGCCGTCGTCGAAGCTCCGCTGTCGCGACCCTTGTACTGGGGTGGACGCGGGGCCCCTGAGCCGGTGATCAGCGAAGAGAAAGACGTGCGCGTCTACGACTTCACCGCCAACGACGTCGCTGGCGTCGACGGCGAATCCGGCATGCCGCCCTGGCTCGAGGTCGGCCGCTACCTCTCGCTCTCGACCTACCAGAGCTGGGGCGCGTTGGGTGTTTGGTACGAAGATCTGTTGCGCGATCAGCTGCGTCTCGACGACGATCTCAAGCGCGTGGTGCAAGAGCTGAGGGCGTCGGCGAAGTCCGAGCCCGAGCTGGTGCGTCGCACCTACGAGTACGTCGTCACCCAGACCCGCTATGTCGGCATCGAACTCGGCATCCACGGCTGGCGTCCCTACCCCGTCAGCGAGGTCCACCGTCGTCGTTTCGGAGATTGCAAAGACAAGGCGTCGTTGTTGGTGGCCCTACTGCGCGCCGAGGGCATCGAAGCCCACCTGGCCCTGGTGCGCACCATCCAGCTCGGTCACGAGGGCAGCGCGCCGCCGTCAATGTGGGCCTTCAACCACGCCATCGCCTACGTGCCCTCACTCGATCTCTTCCTCGATGGCACCGCCGAGCACTCCGGCTGGCATGAGCTGCCGACGTCGGATCAGGGCGCGTTGAGCTTGATCGTCGACGGCAAGGACAGCCGCTTGGTCACCATCCCGGTGGGCCCCGCCGAAACCAATCTGAACACCTCGGACTACGTGCTGACGCTGCAACCCGATGGCGCTCTCGTCGTCGACGGCACCGAGCGTTTTCACGGCTTCCACAACGCCGATCAGCGCCGCACCTTCGCCGATCCTGCGACGCGAAAAGAGACCCTCGAGCGACAACTCTCGAGCTCCATCGCTGGTGCCGCCGTTGCTGCCATCGACGTCTCGAGCCTCGCCCTTGACGAGGAGGAGACCCGCTACCGTTTCCAGGCTGTGCTCCCCAAGCGCGCCGGCATCGAAGCCGACGGCACCTTGGTCATGCCCCTTTCGCTCTATCCGCACGATCTCGCCGGCAACTACGCCGAGCAGTCGACCCGTCGCTATCCCCTTTTCTTCGACCATCCTTGGCGGACGAGAAACGTGATGCGCTACGTGTTGCCCCGCGGCTTTGAGCTCGCCGAGCTCCCCGAAGGCGGCGTCGTCAATGGCCAGCAAGTGCACTTCACGCAGATCATCACCCGCACCAAAGACGGATTCGTCGTCGACGAAGACACCGCGATCGTCGTGAGGCGTGTGGGCCTCGACGACTACGACGCCTTCCGCCGCGACGCCCTCGCCGCTGACAAGTTGATGAAACGCACGCTGCGGATCGTGAAGACGGGCGGCGCGTGATGTCGGCAATTCTCCGGCGGGGTCGCCAGCTCGGTCTCTTGGTCGTCGTCGTCGTCGTCGTCGCGGCCTGCGTGGCGAGGCGGACCGGACTCTCCCGTGACGCGCTCGAACGCGACTACACGGCACCCGCCGTCGAACGCTTGCCCACCGTCGCCGACCTGCTGGCCTGGCGCGTGCCGCGGATCGACGGCGCTGCCAAAGCGCCGGCAGACCTGGGGGGCACTGCCTCGGCCATCGCCTTTGCCCGCGGGCAGCTCGATCACCTCGACGACGACGCCGTTGCATGTCTGCAGGCCGATGTGCGGCGCGACTACGGCGCGGTACTGGGCCGCTGTTTGGCCTTTGTCACCCAGCAGCCACAAGATGCGCGAGCCCCCGCCGTGGTGCGCGTCATCGCCCGCCATCTGGGGTCCATTCCCGATGAAGGCCGCAACCTCTTTGTCGACAAGACCAAGGACATCGTCGCGGCCTGCGCAGCTGCGCGGGTGCAGGCCGGTTCGTTGTCGTGCGCCGACCTCGCCCTCGTCGTCGACGACGCTCGACGCACGGCCGCCGTCGACGACGCCACCCGTCAGACCCTGGCCGCCCATCCGCTGTACGCGTCCAGCGGCACCGCCGAAGGTCCCTGGTTCGACGCCGACGAGAGCTTCTCCACCTCGCCCTTCAACCGAGCGCCGCTGAGAAAACACGGCGGCTTTCGCCTGGTGGACGTCGTCGATCGCAGCACCAGCGGCGCCGGCGTCCTCACGCCGTCGCACCGCGGCCTCGATGGCTGGTGGCGCGTCAGCGTGCGCGGCCTGTCGGCGGCGAAAGACGTGTTGCTCGCGGTGCGCGCCAGCGGGCCGCTGGAGGTCTACGTCGACGGCCGTTCGGTGCTGGTGCGCGAAAACGGGGCCGTCGGGGCTGAGCTCGAGCGTCTGCCGCTGAGCTTGAACGCCGGGCTGCACCGCATCGAAGTGCTCTCCTTCGAGCGCGGAGCCGGCGTTCGCATCGCCGTCGTCGACGCCGACGGCCTGCCGGCGCTGACGGCCGTACCCAAGCAGCGCTGGGGACGCACCGCCGGGGCCCAGGTCCGCGACGATTTCGACGGCGTGCTGCAGGCCCTTCCTTTGCCGCCGTCGCCCGATGCCCACAGCGCGGACCAGCTGGTCACAGCGATTTTTCGCCATGTGCTGGCACGGGCCGGCCACGGGCAGACCGTCGACGACGAACGGGTCCTGGCGCGGCAGCTGTTGCAGACGTGGGGGTGGTCGATCCCGGCCTTGGTGATCGCTGCGCAGACGGTCGAAGACGATGCCCTGCCCGAGCGCTTGTCGGCGGCCCTGGCTGCGCCCTTGTGGGATCGCGTGTTGTCAGCGTGGCCCGATCAACCCGTGGCCCTGCGCGCGCGCGCGCGCCTCGCTGTGGTCGCGAACCCCGACGCCGCGCTGCCCGCCTGGCGCGCCGTCGTCGCCGCCCGACCGGACTACGCCATCGGCCAGCGCGACCTGATCGATGCACTGCTCGAGCGCGATTTGGTCGATGAGGCCCTGGCGTCGGCAGACGCGCTGCTGGCGCTCGGCGAAACCTCCGACAACGTCGACGCCGCGGTCCCCGCTTTGCGGGCGGCTGGGCAACTGAGTCGAGCTGCGGCGCTCGTCGACCGACAGGCCCGGCGCAACTTCGACCAATCCGTCCGCCGATCTTTGTCGTTGGGCGGGACCTCCGGCGCGCGGGAGGCGTTGCGCAAGCGGCTCGACGACGGCGACGACGACGTGCTCGAACGCTGGTTGGACCTGGCCGAGCTCGACGACCCGGCGGAGGCCGTCAAGCTCCTCGACGCAGCCATCGCGCGCCACCCCGATGAACGTCCCCTGCGCTTGCGCCGCGCTCGCGTGGCCATGCTGGCGGGGGGTGCGGTGCCGGCGATGAGCGAGAGCGTCGATCTCGACGCGATGGTGTGGCGCGATGCCATGGGCCAGCCGGTGCCCTGGAGCGGGCGCCAACAGCGAGGTGATGACGTCGTCGCGGCCCGTCGCGGCAGTGCCGAGCCCTATCCTGGTTTTGCGACCGTCTTCTTGCAGGACGATCTCGAGCGCCGCTTCGCCCCCGACGGAACCAGCCTCGTCATCCGCCATTGGATTGTCGAGCTGCGCAGCAAAGAAGCCCTCGATGGCTTCGGCGAGCTGCGGCCGGCGTCGGGCGAGCGACTGCTGCGCCTGCGTGTGGTGAAGGCCGATGGGCGCGTCGTCGAGGCCGAGCACCACGACAACGTCGACGACATCTCTTTGCCCCAGCTTGCGCCCGGCGACATCGTCGAGTGGCTCTCGGTGAGCGCCGACGCAGCGCTCACGGGCGGCGGCTTTTGGGAGCTGCGCTCCTTGGTGCAGAGCACGCCCGCGGTGATGCGCCGCTATTTGGTGTCCATCCCGACGTCGTTGGCACAGCGGCTGCCCATCGAGCTGGTGCACAAAAACGGCGCGCCGCCTCCGGTGCAAAGCAAAGAAGTCGAAGGCGGCGTCGAGAGCACGCTGTCGGTCTTTTCCATGGCCGCTCCGCCACTGCTCGATGAGCCCTTCACCGTCGAGCGCGAAGAGGTGGAGCCCCAAGTCGGCGTCGTCGTCAACGTCGACGACAGTTTCTTCCGCCGGAGCCGCCGGGGCGACCTGGCCGAGCGTTCGCGCATCGATCCCTGGCTCGAGCGCGCCGCCATCGAGATCGCCGGACGCGGCTCCTCCGACGACAAATTGGGCCGGCTCTTTCGCTTCGTCGCGGCCGAAATCACGCCGCAGAATTCCCCGGCCGACGCCATCAGCGTGCTCGCGACGGGCGCGGGCCAGCGCCTGCCCCTCTTTGTCGCCCTCACCAGGGCCGCCGGACTCGAGGTGCATGTGCTCGCGGTCCACGCGCCCCTCGCGGTCCCCCTGAGCACGCCGCACCGCACGAGCTTCGGATCCATCGCCTGCAACGTCGTCGTCGACGGCAAGGGGCATGTGGCCTGGTTCAACGACGCCGCCGCCGTCCTTGATCGCCTGCCCGAGACCTTTGCGGGGGCAGAGACCCTCGATCTCGCCACCGGACTGCGCGGGGTGATGCCCGACGAGGTCATCGACCAGACGCCGACGACCTTGCACATCGATCTGGCCCTCGGCGACGACGACGTATTGCGGGGATTCATGGCGCTGCGCCTGCCTGCATCGGTCGCCGAAGCAGTGCGTCCCTCGTTGCGCCAGGCGACGATGGCCCAACTCGCGCAGATGCTGGAAGGGGCATTGGCCGGGAGCCTCCCCGGCGTGCAAGTCGCGCGTGTCACCTTGCCCGGACTCGACAGCGCCGGGGCTCCGCTGGCTTTCGTCGGTGACATCGAGGTGCCGGTGGCGGGGTCCGGGACCGTGCGCTTCGAGCATCTGTTCGCCGGCGGGGCCGCCGCCGCCTTTCAAGCCGGCACGCCCTTGCCCTCGTTGGTGCGTGTCGCCGAACGCCAACGCCCGCTGCGCGTGTTGCCCGAGAGCGAGAACCTGGTGGTGCGGCTGCGGCTGCCCCAGCGGGCGAGCTTTGTCGAGCTCCCCGAGAGCGTCGATCTGATCGCCGGCCCGGTGCACCTCCAGCAGACGTCGTCGGTGGAGGACGGCGCCCTCTTGTGGGAGCGCAGCCTCCGGCGGCTCGGAGCTCGCGTCAGCGTCGACGACTGGCCGGCCTTGCGCGCAGCCTTGGCGCCCTTGATCTCCCGCGCAGATGCGCGTGTGGCCTTCGTGGCAGCTCTCCCTACATCCGCGGAGGCGGTGCGCGTCTCGAAAGGGGCTGCACCAGAACAAACCCGCTAGCCTCGTGCTTCGTTCTGATCGCCAGAACGGCTGAGGTGTGCTCTGGCTCAGGACAAGGCTCCCCGAGATGACAAGCGCGCCCAGGCGCAGCGTCAGGGGCGTGTTCAGGCCAGCAAGCGCGCAGCGCCCGCTGACGAGTCCAACGAGATGGGCGGCTTGTTCGTCGACCCCGCGCCCTCGGAGCGCGTGGAGCGCCCTGCCCAAAACCAAAACGGTGCCAAGGGCGCAAAGGGCGACCCCAAGAACGCCAGAGCCGCCGATCGTCGACGAGAAGAGGGACGAGCCCCTGAGCCCCAGGGGCCCAAAGACACGAGCACCGCACTCAAGCCGGGTGGGCCGAACGCCTCGGCCTCCCAACCGACGTTGTCGTGTGTTCGCGGACCCGAGACCGGCGTCGTCTTGAGCTTGGGCAAGGGCAGCTTCACCGTAGGGCGTGGCCGCGAAAACGAGCTGGTGCTCAAAGACATCGCCGCCAGCCGCAAACACCTGCGCATCGACGTCGACGGCCGCCGGGTCCGCCTGGTCGATCTGGGTTCGGGCAACGGCACGCGGGTCAACGGCAAGCGTGCCGGCGAGGTCGAGCTGCGCCACGGCGACACCATCGAGATCGGGGGCTCGATGCTGGTGTTTGCCGAACCCGGTCGCAGCGCGCCTCCGGTCGAGCCAAATCGCGACGACGCCCAGGCCCGGGTGGTGGCCGCCGCTGACGAGTTGGCCAGGGATCTCTCGGCGCGCCTGCGCTTTGGTGCCGACGATTCCCCAGAGCTCGACGACGGCCACGCTGCGAAGACGCGCGCGATCCGCAGCGCCGACGCCCGTCCGCGCGACGCGCAAGAGAAGCAGCCCAAAAACGATCGCTTGTGGAACGAGACCTTCACCAACCTGCCCTTGTCGGCAGTGGTGCCCGCCGATCATTCGCTCCAGGGCGGCGGCGGCGGCCGCAACGAGGCACCCGCCGCACCCGCCAGACAACGATCCCGTGTGCCGTCGGCGATGCCGCAGCGATCGATGGCTCCGGTGGGGACGGCGCTGGACTCGGCTGACGGCTCCGTGGTCGAAGAGTTTTCGGAGTCGGGGTCGCGCGGTGGGTCCTTTGTAAAGTCCGTGCTCTTGAGCGCCGCCGTCGTCGTCGTCGTTGGGGGAATTGCTCTGGGCTTCTGGGCGATTTTCTTCAAGGACGAGGGCCCAGCTCCCGAGAAGGAACCCGTCGCCGCCGTCGCTGCCGCGGCAGAGCGCGAGGCCGAGTACAGCACCGCGGTGCGCCGCGCACAGGACGCCTATGCACGCGCCGACTGGCTGGCGGTGCGCGAGTACGCCGTCGCAGCACTGCAGGTGAAGCCCAACGACGTGATGGCGACGACGTACCAACACGACGCAGACCTCAAGCTCAGCGCCGCGCTGGCCGCCGCCAGCCAACAGCTGCCCCCTGCGCGGACGCTGGAGACCACCGCGCCCCCAGCCCCCGTGGCGCCCGCGTCGGCACCTGTCGTTGAGGCCAGCCCACCCGCGGCTGCTCCGGCTCCTGCTGCGCCCCAACGTGATCCGCCGCGGGCCAAGCCCAAGCCCAAGCCCCGCTCGAAGGCATCGAAGTCGAAGGGGCTGTCCGAGGCCGAGGCGAAGGCGCAGTTCGAGCGCGCCATCGACGCCTTTCGCTCCAAAGACAACGACACGGGCTGCAGCCTCCTCGATCGCGTGGCCGATCGAGCGCCAGCCGACTCGAGCTGGAAGGCCAAGGCTGACAGCCTCTACTTGAAAAAGTGCGGCGGCTGACGTCGACGTCGCGGCCGGGTTTTGCATCTTCACCAAAGCTCTGCGTTGACAGCGTCGCCCCAGGGTGGTGACGTCGACCTGCACGCCGAAGTGGTGGAATTGGTAGACGCGCCGGACTCAAAATCCGGTATCCGCGAGGGTGTGAGGGTTCGATTCCCTCCTTCGGCACCACGACGACAAAGGGCTCCGCAAGGGGCCTTTTGTTTTTGGTGGATACTGGGAGCGATGGGGCTCTGGTGGGTCGTGGAATTCATCGGTCACCACCGCGTGCTGCGAGGTCGAGGAGAAGAATTGGGGCTGTTGAGTCCGCCCGGAGCTTGGTGGCGGCGGCGCTGAGTGGCCGGGTACGCCACCCGATCTCGTCATCAAGCAGGCTGGCGAAGTGCTCGTTGGGGAAGGCCTGGGGGCGGATCTCGAGGAGCAGCCCCGCCAGATCTGCGTCCTTGCCGTGAACCAGAGCGAGCAACGCCAGGGCCGCCGCCGTCGACCGAGAGATGCCGGCGAAGCAGTGGATCACGACGTTGGTGCAGCCGATCTCCACGATGCGACGCAGGAAGAACACCAACCGCCGGGCGTCTTCAGGCACAGGCGGGAAGTCACCTGTAATGCCGACGTCGGAGAAGTCGAGGTCGAGGACGAGCGGGATCAGGTGGCGGTTTTTCGGTCGCGACGTGCTGTCCGGGTCGGCGATCGACACGCACGCGTCGAAGCCGCCTTCGGGGATCAGTTTTTTCGCCTCACTGAGGCCGACGACAGTGATCTTCATGCGAGATCACCGGCCGCCATCGCCGCCACGTTGGTCGACGACGTCGGCCATGACAGCTTCGCCATCTCAGCGCGCAGGCGGGCGATCGGTTGCTTCAGGTAATCGGTCTGCATGACCGAGCCCGCGCGTGGCCCCCAGCCAACCCACTCGACGAGGTCGCTGGGCGCACCGCAGGCCACCCATTGCGACGACCAGGTGTGCCGAAGCGAATGGAAGCACGCGTCCACGCCGTCGTCGACGACGACACCGGCAGCAGCAAGCAGCCTGCGCACTTCGCGGGCGCTGTTGTGGATGTTCGCGACTTCGACGACGACGTCACCGCCCTTGGCCGCCACGAGCAGGGGCATCAGCTGGTCATGGATCGGGACGACGCGGGCCTTCTTCGCCTTGGTGCCGCTGACGTAGATGACACCGACGACGAGGTCGACGCTCGACCACTTCAACCGTGCGATCTCGCTGCGGCGCAGGCCGGCGTAGACGGCGAGCCCGATGACGACGCGCCACGACGGGGTGGCGTGGGCGAGCAAGGGAAGCACGACTTCGGCGGGCAGGGCGCGCGGCGCCGGCGTCTCGACCTTGCGCTGCTTCGTCCCCTTCACGGGGTTCTCGCCGATGAGCAGCTTGCTGGCCTTCGCCGCGGAGAAGACGCCCGAGAGGTAGGCGCGCAGGCGGTTCACCGACGACGACGACGGAGCCTTGCCCGTGGCGCGCAGCGGTGTGCGAGAGAAGGTGTCGAGGAACGCCTTGACGTCGCCGTCGTCGACACGGTCGATCTGCATCTCGGCAAAGTCGCCGACGATGTGGGCTTCGAGGGTGAGGCGCAGCCGCGCTCCATTGGCGGTGCTGGCGAGGTTGTCGAGGTGCCACGCAACGAGGCTGCCGACCGTGTGCTTCTCGGGATTGCGGTCATGGGCCTCGAGCCCCAGGCGCTGGCGCTCAGCGCGCACCTTGAGCTCGTCCTCGAGACGCTTGGCCTGCGCCTTCGTCGTCGCGGTCGTGGCCTTCCGTTGCCGCTTGCCGCGGCCGTCGATGAAGTCGACGTAGAAGACGTCGCCGCGCTTGAGGATCATCGGTTGCCCCGCGTCGCTGCGAGGGTGACGACGTTGCCCTTGCTGGTGCGCGCCGCGACATAGGCGTCGAGGGTGGCCTCTGAGACCGCCCACTTGCGGCTGCCGACACGCGTGGCCGCGAGTTCACCGCGGTCGATGAGGTCACGCACCGTACGCTCCGACAACGTGAGCAGCTCGGCGACGCGCTTCACCGTGAGCAAGGGAATGGTCACAGGCTCTCCAAGTCCAAAAGGGATTCATCCTTGGGCGAGGCATCGTCGCGTGCTCCCTCGAGCTGCTGCAGTCGACGATCGAGCTGCTCGTAGCTGCGACGAGGCCGCGACGCCGCGAGGAGGTCGCGCACGTCGTCGACGGGCAGCACCAGGCTGTCGGCGCCAAGACAGGCGTTCTCGATTTCGGCGCGGCGTTCTTCGGTCACGTCGTGGCTCCGGTGAAATTGGTCGTCGTCGAAGAAAAAGCCCCGCGCTGTCGCTCGCGGGAGAGGCGCTGGCGCACGGAGGGGGATCCGCGCGCGGAGGGGTTACTTGTCGGGGGCGGGGGCGGGCACGGTGTCGTCTGCGACGAGCGCGGCGACCATGACCTGGGTCCAACGCAACTCACGACCGAGGCGCAGCGGACGTACCCCTTTGCGTTTTGCCATCCGCGTAACGGTCTTCGAACTCGCACTGATCTGCAGTGCGACTTCAGCCGTGGACTTGAGCACTTCGCCGTCGGTCATCGCCGTCTCCATCACGCTGCGGCCTTCGCCTGTTCCGTTCGCTTCTCGATCTCAGCGCGCAGCCAGGCGGCGCCCTTCTTCTCGTTCTCGCTGCCAGCCCACTCGGCATCGGCGAGCTGCGCGGCGCGCTCTTCGATCAGTGCCTTCAGCCGACCAGGCAACTTCTCGCTGTCGCCGCACACGGCTTCGATCGTGTCCATCGCCCAAGAGAGAACGTCGGCGTCTTGTGCGGCACAGATCGCCTCAGCGAGGTCGAGCACGGCGGTCATGCTTGGCGGCAGCTTCTTCGGGGACTGCTTCTCGCCGTCACCGGAAGAGGACGCGTTCCCACTGGGCGGAGGCGCGACGACGACGGGTGCGGCGACGGCTTCCCCCTGGTCGAGCCAGGCAAGCAGGGCTTTTGCGAGGTCCGCGCCGGGCTTGCGGATCATCTGGTCGGCGAGCGCGTTGCAGCGGCTCTTCGTGACATGCAGGCAGTGGTCGACGTCGAGTTCGCCGATGACGTCGAACTCGTATTCCATGCCGTCGCGCTGCACGGGCGCCATGCCGACTTTGCGGATGACGGTCTTGCCATTGGCGCCCTTCTCTTGGACGTACTCCATCTTCGATCGCATCGTCGCGATGACGTGGCCCGGGTAAGCGAGGATCGCTTCGACGAGAGCGTTGTGCTGAGGGGTCAGCGTGCGCCAGGCGTCGAAGCCGTTCCCGCCCTTCTTGTCCTTCTGGTCGAGGATGCCGCCGCCGCCCATCCAGGCATGCGAGAGGCTGTCCACGATGATGACGTCGTAACCCTCCGCCGCGGCCTCGTGGAGTTTGTCGATGTATTTCTGTGGCTCGAAAGTCTCGAGTTCGCAGACGTCAAACACAGCAACGTCGTCGGCGTACTTCGACGCGGACCCGCGCTCGGTGTCGATGACGGCGATCTTGCTGCCGAGGTGCTTTCCGATGGCGAGCGCCGAGAAGGTCTTGCCGGCACCGCTGGGCCCAAGGAGGGCAACGCGAGCTTTCGATTTTTTCTTTGTTGCTTTTACGAAGGCCATACGTTCACCGAATCCTGAGGTGGGTGCCACGGGGAGCAAGGCGGGCCCAGGCGAGCGTCTGCCCAGCCTCGAGGCGCTTGCGCACGGCGGCGGTGTTGATGCTTGTGGTTGTGATGACGAGCTCGGGCTCGAAGGCCGCGGCCTCGCAGGGGTCGACGTCGTCGACGATCACCGGGGTTGCGCCGCCGTTGGCCGTCTCGGCAAATGTGAACGTCGCGGTGTGGATGGTTCGGGTGCCCGCCGATTGGAGCAGCTGCAGCACAGCAGCGCGCAGGCGGGCGACCTTGCGATCGGCGACAGCGGCACGGGAGCGGAGGCGCTCAGCTTCGTTGGTGGCTGCCAGAGAGACCATCTCCTGGCTGCGGATGAAGCGGCCGACGTTCTCGAGCTTCACGGCGGCGTGGCCGTCGAGCTCGGCGATCCGGGCGGCGAGGGCTTCGGCGACGGCGGCGCTGTCGAGGCCGGCGACGTCGAAGCTGTCCAGCAATGCGTTAAGCTCTTCGAACTCGACGGCGAGGGTGTAGAGGCTGGGCGTGATCGGAGCGTTCATGCTGCACCTCCCATGGCCACGAGGCGGAGGCCGGCCGGGAGGGCGTCGACGGGACGGACCATTGAGACAGGCATGTGTGGGACGCCATCCCCAACAGTGCCGCCAGCAACGCCGCGGATGACGGCGGGGCTGATTCCAAAGTGTCGGGCGACGGCAACGCGGGTGAACCCGACAGCCAGGGCATCACGAACCTGCTGCACCTGCTTCGCCGTGAGGACGTGGGCGGGCTTCAGTTGGGCCGCATGAGCGACGCGGCGCTCGCGTGTTACCGGCGCAACGTTGAGGACGTTTTCCGATGCCGTGACCCAACGAAGATTCCGAGGCCGATCGTCGCGGGTGTTGCCGCTGATGTGATCAACGACGATGTCTGAGGACGGAGGCTCCCCGCACGTCAACCAGCAGGTCAGTCGAGCGGTCGGGAAGACCTGGGCCTCGCCGTTGAGCGTGACGGTGCTTTTCCAGTAGCCCCGGCGTTTCGCACGGGAGCGTCGCGGCTCAAGATGGCCGGACGGGTGGATCAGGCGGCCGTCATGATGGAGCCGCAGACCTTGAGCCACGGCCTGCCGGATGAAGTCGTCGCGGTGTTGGATGCTCATGCCGCCACCCCACTGGCTGAACCTTTGTTCAGCTCTCTTACCTTGGCGGGACGTACGACATACGCCTGTCGGGTTCTCGGCGAAAAACGCCTTGATCCGGGTGTTTGGGGCTCTTCGGCAGCGCACTGC
Organism: Myxococcales bacterium; assembly: GCA_023248635.1. GTDB lineage: Bacteria > Myxococcota > UBA727 > UBA727 > VGSZ01 > VGSZ01. Next base: position 3,727 of record JAHFED010000009.1, on the reverse strand, counting down.
GTCAAGGCCTCGATTTCACCCTCTTCCAGGTCGCGGCTGGCGCAGGTGAGGGTGTGGCCGAAGGCGACGTCGCAGCAGGCGCAGACGTCGTCGCGGCGCATTGGGCTGCGCTCGTCGGGATGGGTGGGTTCAAACATTGGCCACCGCCAAGTCGCCCCAGCCGAGTTGGTCGTACTGGCGGTAGGCCCACGCCTGCACGCCGCGCTCGAGGCCGTCCTTGAAGTCGCGGCAAGCAACGGGCCGGGCGTCAGGCGTCTCCTGAAACCACCAAATGCCGCCCTCCCTCCACAACTTCGGCTGCATCGTTCCCTCCTCCGGCGTGTCCATGGTGTCCTTTCTTGGGACTGCTCGTCCAGTGATAAGTCCTTGAAAGAAGAAAGCTTTCCGCTGTCCGCTATTTCCTCTTCTGTCCTCTCCTGGCCGCTGTTGTCCCTTTCTGTCCATGTAATCTATTCGCCTTCGAATATTCGGCAAGAAGTATTCACGTGACCCACGTCACGTGAATATTCAGCGGGCGATACCTGCCAGGGCTAAGCTCCACTGATGCTCGGCGCAGTGACTCTCAGTGAAGCCAAGAAGGAGGGGCGCCGTCGTCGGCACCTGCGATTCGTCGCTGCGCTTGAGGCCGCCGACGTGACGCAGGCTGATTTGGTGAGGTTCTTCGCTCTCGCGGGCGACAAGACCAACGCAACAACCGTCAATGGTTGGTTCTTGGATCGCAGCGAGATCGACGCCGACACCCTCGACTACGTTCTTCGGCTTCTCGGACTGCCCGCCGACTGGCAGCCCGCCCCATCAACGCCAACTCCCCAGTAGCCACATCGTCGTCGACGACGTAGTCGGCGCCCGGGGGTTCCATGAAGCTGTGGATTGTCGTCGTCGTCGTGCTCGCCTCGAGCTGTGCGACCAGCAAACAAGGCCTCGCCACGCAGCATGCGGCCATTGGAGGTGGGTTCGTCGCCGTTGGTGCAGTCACGCTCACAGGCGCGGTCGCCGGCGCAGGCGTCAGTCTCGTGATCGGCCCAACGGTGAAACCCGAGCAGGTGCTGCTCCCCGTCGGCATCGTGGGAGTCGTGGGGCTGATCGAACTCGTGGCTGGTGCCGCTGGTCTTCGTGCAGCGGGCATGGCGCTCGATGAGTTGTACGCGCCACCCGTCACCGAACCAAAAGCTGCGCAAGCAGCAGACACCGCTCCTCGCCGCCGCGCCCCGAAAGCGAAGGACGTGCCCACCGTGACCGAGCCGGGCCCCACCGACCTCGACTTCTGACGCTCAGCAGCTCTGGATGCTGGACCAGGGGTGCCCGTGATCCAGCCCCCTGACCCGTGGTCGTAGATATCTGCTTGACGCAATATCTGTCGTGGCCTATACTTCCTGCATGCCGACCATGCACCGCGGGAATGGGTTCAAGATCAAGATGTACTTCAAGGACCACAGCCCGCCGCATGTCCACGTCGAACACGCCGACGACGAAGCTCTCGTAGCGATCGCCGACGGCGCCGTGCTCGAAGGCGTCGTTCCCGCGCGCGTGCTGGACGAGGCGAAGCAGTGGATCGCGGCGAACCGCGAGATGCTCAACCACACATGGACCAGGTTCCAGGAGTGACTTCCATGATCAAAGTGAAGAACGTTGCCGCCCTCCCCGACTTCGCCCTCGCCTTGGATTTTTCGGATGGGACGTCCGGCGTGGCACCGATGAAGGAACACCTGACCGGCATGCTCGCCGCGCTTAAAGACGACGCGCTGTTTGCCCGGGCCTTCGTCGAAGGCGGCGCGGTGTGCTGGCCCGGCGATCTCGATATCGCCTCGGAGTTTGTCTACGCACTGGCGCACCACCTCCCGCGGCCGCGGACACTCGACCAGGCGAAGAACAATGAGTTGACCGTGTCGCTGGGCGAAGCGCGACGGCTCGCGGGCAAGACGCAGGTGCAGCTCTCAGAGGCCAGTGGGATTCGACAGGGCGACATCTCGAAGATCGAGAGCGGCACCGTCGACAGCAGGCTCTCGACGATTCGGCGGTACGTCGAAGGGCTCGGCGGCGAGCTCGAGGTGGTGGCGCGCTTCGGCGACAAGCGGATGCGGATCGGCGGAGTCTGAGCTTGTTTTGCCTGCCCGCCGCATTGCGTTGCGGCGAATTGGTTGAGAGAGGGTGATCACGAGATCGCCCGTTTTTCAGGGAAACGTCAGCAATGTCGCACCCTTAGGGTGATCACGAGAGGCCGGGAGCCACATGCAGCTAGAGCTTTCACTGATTGTTCACACCGTCGGCCCTGATCTCATTCACCAACGGGCACTTGACGGATACGTCAACGCCACAGCCATGTGTAAGGCGGTTGGGAAGCTGTTTGCTGACTATGCACGGCTGAAGACAACCGAGGAGTTCCTAAAAGAGCTTTCGAGCGTTATGGGAATTCCCATAACGGGCCTGGTCATCGCAGTGAAAGGCGGCCGCGCGGATTTGCAGGGCACGTGGGTCCACCCTGACGTTGCGATCAACCTTGGACAATGGTGTTCACCAAAGTTCGCCGTGGCCGTCTCGCAATGGGTAAGAGAGTGGTCCAGCGGCAAGGCAAAGCCGGTAAATCTTCCGTACCACATTCAGCGCTATATCGCGAACCGCGGGGAGATCCCGTCGACCCATTTTTCAATGCTGAATGAGATGATTTTCGCGCTGATCGCACCGCTTGAGGCTGCCGGGTACGTCCTCCCTGACGACATGGTGCCCGACATCTCCGCGGGCCGAATGTTCTGCAAGTGGCTCCGCGACGTAAAGGGGCTCGACACCGATGCGCTGGCCACCTACCGGCACCTATACGGCGACGGGCGCGTCGTCCATCCAAAGCTCTACCCGAACGCCGTGCTTGCCGACTTCCGGAAGTACTTCCATGAAACGTGGGTGCCGCAAAAGGCGCAGGCCTACTTCGCCGAGCGCGACGTGAAGGCCCTCCCGTTCCTTCCCAAGCTGCTCCCCTCGCCGACACCGGAGGAATAGCTCTCTCAAAAAAGAGAGCCCCGATTTCTCGGGGCCAGGCAACGAACCCTTGAGGGCGTCCTTCGACTCGCGTCGACGTGCTGCGGACTTAGCGAGTGTGCCTCAGTGGCTCCTCTTCGCCCACTGGTAGATGCACACGCTGTCGATCGTGACGGTGTCGCCTGATGTGGCGTGGGTGAAGAGCAGCTCGACGTTGTTCCAGCCGGGCGCCAGGTCGACCCAGAAGCCCGTGCCGTAGTCGTAGGCGGTCTCCGTTGCGCCGCCCGAGATCGTCTTCGTCGCCGGGCCCTGACCTTCGCCGAACCCCTGGCCCAACGTCGCGTTCCGCGCCGACACCGAGAGCGTCGGCGTCGAAGCGTCGCTGTTGTGTGCGCGGATGGCGACGAGGCCGCGGGAGTGCGGCGCCACCCCGCCCTGGCCGAGGCTCTCGTAGGGGCGGTTCCACAGGCGCCAGCGCATCACCGTCGTCGTGGCGATGCCGCCGGCGCAGAGGACAGTGAGCGGCTGCGTCGGCTGCTGGATGTTCGCCGCGGCCTTGATCCCGGACCAGTGCGCGATCACGTTGCGGATGGCGCTGCCCCACGGTGGACCCGAGAGGTCGCAGCCGATCAGGCCTTGCGGGTTCGACGCCGTCGTCGCCCTCTCGCCGCTGATGGCGGAGGCGCCGGAGGCGAGCTCGGTCAGCATGCGCGCGCGGCCGGCCAACTGGCGCACGATCAGGGCGCGGCCATCGGCA
>JAHFED010000066.1 GCA_023248635.1 Myxococcales bacterium | reverse complement strand
TTCCTGGAGGGTCTGATGCAGACCCTCCCCACGCCGGCGAAGCCGGACGGTGGGGCCCCACCCAACTCCGCTTCGCGCGCGCTCCCCGCGCCTGAGCGAACTTCAACTGGACTTGGGATGAGTTGTGACGGGACGACGCGGACAGACACGCGGCGCAGTCTCGCCGTTCACCGATGCCACAGCCAACGCTGGGCAGGAGCCTCTGGCTGCCTACGCTTCCCTACATCCGCGTCGGCGCGATACCAGCCTCAGGCCGGGACTTCCGACCCTCGGCGGCGAAGGTCTCGGCTCAGGCCTGGGGCTTCAGCTTCGCTGCGGTGGGCAGGCAGGCCTTGTTTCACGGCGAAGAAGTCGGCCCAGGGATCGGCAAAACGCAGGCGCTCCGGCAAGGTCAGCAGGGTGATGGTGACGGCGTCGTCGAGCTCTTGCCATCCCAAGGGAACTGCGACCGGCGCCCCGGCCCGCGCGCGCGGGGAAAAAGGCGCCACCGCCGTCGAGCCCCGACCGTTGCGCAGGTGATCGATGAAGATGCGGCCGACGCGCGCCGCCTTGCGGGGATTGGCCGTGAAGCGCGCGGGGGCTGCGCTCGACACCCCTTCGGCGACGTCGCGAGCGAAGCCCCGGACCTCCTCCCAGCTGGCGCGGCCATCGAGCGGGGCGATGACGTGCACTCCTTTGCCGCCGGTCGAGAGCAAGAAGGATCGCAGGCCTCGCTCCTGCAGCAGCACCCGCAGCGCCTCGGCGCCCTCTCTCACCTGCGACCAAGGCACGCCCTCGGCAGGATCGAGATCCATCACGAGGCGACCCGGCTGCTCGGGAGAGCCGGGCAACGATCCCCAGGGATGAAGCTCGAGCATGCCCATCTGCGCCAGGCCCACCAGACCAGCGACGTCGTCGACGCTGAGCCAGGATTGGTCGTCGCCGTCGACGTCCACAGCGTGGATGCCGCTCGGCATTCCTTTGCTGGGGTGCTTTTGAAAGAAGCAAGGGCTGCGGCTGCCCTGGGGACAGCGCACGACGGACAAGGGCCGAGCCCGCACATGGGGCAACAAGAGCGGTGCCACGGCTTCGAGGTAGCGGGCCACATCGCGCTTGGTGAGCTCACTGTCGGCAAAGACCCGACGCTGCGGATTCGAGATGCGCACCCCAGCAACCAAAGCGTCGCCGGCATCAGCGGCCTCCTGGCTCCCCGATGTCGGGAGGCTGGGGGGCCGAGCGCGCGACGCGCTCGTGGTTCGTGCTGTCCTCGCTGTCGTCTTCTTCGTCGCCGTCGTCTTCTTCGCCGTCGTCTTCTTCGCCTCCTTCGTCGTTCTCTCCGCTGGCGCGGGCCCACGGGCCCTGCTGGGCGAAGGCCGCGCTTCGCTGTTCGTTGCGCGGGCGGCAGCTCGATCCGAGCGCCACACGGCGTCGTTGGCGCGGGCGATCTCATCGAGGGCTCGGCCCGTCTTTGCGCTGGTGGCCGGGAGGTGGTCGACGTCGCCGCCGTCGACGGCGTGGGCGTCGCGCCCGTGCATCAAGAGCCAGGAGTTGTGCTTCTCGTTGTCCCGGTGCGGCATGCGCACCAGACGAAAACGCCCGCGCAATTTCTGCCCCGCGAGGGTGAGCGTGAGACGACCCGCTTGCCACCCCTCCAGGGCGTCGCCGTCGACGGAGAAGGATCCTTGGTCCCAGACCATCACGGTGCCGCCGCCGTACTCGCCCGCCGGGATGGTGCCTTCGAAGGCGAGGTAGTCGAGGGGATGGTCTTCGACCTCGACCGCGAGGCGACGGTGCGCGGGATCCAGGCTCGGTCCGCGCGGCAGAGCCCAGCTCTTCAACACACCATCGATCTCGAGCCGGAGGTCGTAATGCAAGCGCCGGGCAGCGTGTTTTTGCACCACGAAGCGCGGCAGGCCGGTGGCCGCGACGACGTCATAGTCGTCGCCGCGGGGTTCGGCGGTCTTGCGGAAATCCCTCTTCTTTCGATAGGTGCCCAGCGATGCAGGCATCCCATGCTCCTCAACCGCTCCCGCGGGTGCGACGCGGGGAGGCGAGCGTGCGGGTACGACGGGGACGGATCGCTTTCTTCGGCGCCGGCGACGGGCTGTCTTTGTCCCCCGCGTGCTCTTGGACGCTGCGCTGCAGCAAGCTCATCAAGTCGACGACGTCGGCGGCAGGCTTGGCCACCTTCTTTGGCACCTCAGGGGCAGCCTCGGGATGGGCTCGGCGGGCCGCGATGACGGCGCGGAGATCGTCCTGGTAGGTGTCTTTGAACAGATGGGTGTCGAAGGGTGCCGCCATGCCTTCGACCAGCTTCGCTGCCATCTCGATCTCGGCAGGTTTGACGACGACGCCCTCGAGGCCCTGTGGGATGCCCAGCTCGTGGGCGTCGACCAGCTCGTTGTCGTAGCGCAGGAGCTGCAGCGCCAACGCCTCGCCGACAGGAAGCACCAGGCCCAGGTGTTGGCGCGCCCGCAGCACGATGGTGGCCAGGGCGACCTTGGCGCTCCGCTGCAGGGCCTGGCGCAGCAGCACGTAGGGCTTTTGCCCTTTCTTTTGCGGGTTCAACCAATAGGGACGCTCCAGGCGCAGCAGCGGGACTTCGTCGACGTCGACGAAGCTGTGGATCTCGATGGTTTCGGTGGCCTTGACGTTGGCGGCGCGGAAGTCGGCCTCGGTCAGGACGACGTATTGGTTCTTGGCGACCTCGTAGCCGCGCACCCGCATCTCTTTGGGCACCTCGACGCCGGTGGCCTTGTTCACATGCCGGTAGCCCACCGGTGCACGGTCGCGGACGTCGAGGAGGGTGAGGGGGAGCTCTTCGCTCATCTGCTCGGCGCTGTGCAGGCCAACGGGGATCTGCACGAGGCCGAAGCTGATGTTTCCCGACCAAAGCGCGCGCGTCATGGGTGCTCCGTTCTTCCGGCGCCACATCCGACGTTCTTTGTCGAAGTGCAGCGGGCGTGCCTTTTGCGCAAACGAGCGGGTGCCCTGAGCCAGCGAGGTCGACCCGCAGCGCCGCCCCAGCGCACCACCCTTCCCCGACAGGACCCGTCGCGCAGCGCGAAACGAGCTGGAGTGACCAAGGGGACCGGCGGAACTCTGGACGCCGCACACCAGCTCAGTGGTACGTTGACGTCGTGCGAACGACCTTTTCCCTCTTCATCGCGTTGTCGTTCATCGCCGCCGCCGCGCGCGCCGAAGACGGGCTGCTGACGGTATCGGTGGCCATCGCCGTCGACAGCGGCGCGGCCCGGGCGGCGGTGCAGGTGGCCAGCGCCGCCCGCGACGCCGTCGCCAGCGATCCCACGCTGACGGTGGTCAATCTCGAGGCCCTGCTCGACGGCACCGATGCGCCCCCCGCTGGCGCGCGCCTCACCGAGGCCCGGCGGCTGAAAGACAAAGCGGATCTCGCGCTCTCGATGGTCGACCTCCCCGTCGCCGCCGACGCCTTCGCCACCTCGATGGTCGCCTGGGAGCAAGGCGCTGCCGGTCTCACCAACATCAACGAGGTGATCAACACGCTGGAGAAGCAGGCGACGACCTTCGCGCTGCAGGGCGAGACCGCCGCGGCCCGACAGTCCTTCGAAAAAGCCTTGGCCCTCGACCCAGGCTTTCGCATCGCCGCCGAAGCACCACCGCGGGCCAAGAAGGTCTTCGACGACGTCGTCAAAGGCTGGCGTTCGCCCCCCATGGGCCAACTCACCGTCTACGCGACCACCGGTGCTGCCGAGGTCTGGGTCGACGGCGTTCCCCGCGGCGCAGCCCCGCTCACGCTCGACGTCCCCGCGGGACGTCACTTCGTGCGGGTCTACCGCGAGGGCTATCGGGCCTGGGGCGGCGCCGTCGACGTCAAGAAAGGCAGCGATGCCACGGCCCAAGCGGCGCTGAAGCCGACCACGGGCTTTGCCCAGCTCGACGAGCTGCTCGGCCGTCTCGCGCGCAACCCCGACAACAGCCAAAACCTTGCCGACGTCGTGCGCTTTTTGAAGGTCGATCGGGTGCTGCTCACGCTGGTCGAGGTGCAAGGACCCATCGCCAACATCAGCGGCTTCTACGTCGACGGCGTCTCCGGCGGCACCCTGCGCAAGGGACAAAAGAGCCTGAGCATTGACAGCAATTTCTTCGACAGAGACGCCGCGACCTTCGTGCGCGAGCGCTTCCTGCAGGGACAGAACCTCGGCAACGTCGAGGCCCCGCCGAAAAAGATCGAGCCGGACCTGCGGCGCGGACCCTCGCGCTTGCCCGGCCAGGCCGAAGAGGTGGAGACGCCGGGCCTGGTCATCGCAGGCTGGGTGACGGTGGGGACTGCCATCGTGCCCCTGGCCACGGGCATCGCGCTCGGGGTGGTGACGCTCAACCAAAACGAGGCCTTCCACTCGCGCGCGCAGACCGATCCCCAGCTCGAGGAAATCAAGAGCACCTGGCTGTTCACCGCCGTCGGCGCCGACGTGGGCGTCCTCCTTGGCAGCGGCATGCTGGCCACTGGAGCCTTGCTGCTGGTCAACGGCTACGCCGAACAGTCGGCCCTGCAAGACGTGATGGAGCCAGGTCGATGAGCATTTTTTTCGCTCGCCTCTCTCATGCCTTCGTTGCGCTGATCGCAGCGTTGTCAACGTCGTGCACCGTGCTTTTTTTTGCCAACAGCAACGAAGAGAACCTGGTGTGCGGTCCCGACGACGGCAGCGCGCGCTGCCTCGATGACTTCGTCTGCGTCGAGGCCAGCGACGGCGTCGAGCGCTGCGTGAAGGCCGGCTTCAAGCAAGAGGGCGAGGTCTGCGTGGCCAGCGGCGAGTGCGCCGATGAGGGCGTGTGCGCCGACGTCTTCGGCGGTCGCTGCGGCGACGACATCGCTCCCGAGCACGTGATGGACTGTGCCTTGCGCGACCTCGCTGACACGGGATTGCGCTGCCGACGTCCCTGCAACGACGACTTCACTTGTGGGGCCGACCTGCGCTGCTTCGATCTGGGCATCGAAGAGCTGCCTCCCTTTTGCCAGGAGGGCACCTGCTCCAGCGACTCCGACTGCCTCGCCAACAACACCCGCGGCCTGTGCATCGAAGAAGGGCTCAACGGCGGGCGCAGCGGCTTGTGCCGCGTGCAGTGCAACCCCGTCGACTGCTTCGACCTCGGCAGCGATTGCACCTGTGTCGCCGGACAGGCCTGCGCGTCCCCCCCCGACGAAGGAGCAGTCTCCGCCCGCGCCATTTGCACCGTGCCAGGGACCTTTGGCCAGGGCCTGACCTGCGACGTCCTCAATGGTTGCTTGGCGGGCTTCACCTGCGCGCCCGTCGAGAATGTCGGCGGCGTCTGTGCCCAATGGTGCCTGGCCAGCGGGGGCGGGGCGCCTGCTTGCGACTCGGGTGCTTGTCAGGGCGTCGACGCCACCGACCCCACCATCGGCATCTGTCAGTAGACACGCCGATGGGGATGGCGCCCTCGCTACTCGAAGAGCGGGCCCGATGTGGAAAAGTCGATGAAGATCGGCGGACGGGGTCGCGGGGTGGGGAGGAGACCGAGCCCACAGACCCGTCCCTCGTCGTCGATGTCGTCGCCGCCCTCGTTCACGCAGCTGAGACCAAAGGCGCAGGCGTCGTCGTCGTCGCAGGCAACCCCGGCGTGGCGGGGCGGCTCGCATGCCTGATCGAGGCAGCGCAAATCGTCTTTGCATTGCTCGTGCGTCTCACAGGCGTGGCCGACGTCGAAAGCCCTGGCGCAGCGTCCTTCGATGCACATGGACGAAGCCAGCACGCCCCGGCACAGGTGGAGCTCGTCGCAGCGGGCGCCGACGTCGACGACGACGGCCCGCACGCAACCCTCCTCGAGGCAGGCTTTGCCGTCGCGCTCGGCGTCGCACAGGCAGCCTTCGTCCTCGTCTTGGTGCAGAGGGTCGGGCTGGACTTCGTCGTCAGCGTCTTTGGGCTCGAATTTGCTGGCGTCGTCTTTTTCGCGGCCGACCCGCTTTTTGTAATTCTCGAAGTCGGCGGAGGCGCGCGCCAGGCGATCGAACATGTCCTTCGCTTCCTGCTCCTCGTCGCCGGGCAGGCGCTCGGTGCAGGTGAAGAACCAGCCCTCACCGGTGCAAGCCATGCCTGGGGGACAATCGTCGTCGTCTTCGCAGTCGTTGGGAGCGATGCAGGCGCCGTCGACGCACACATCGGAGAGGCACTGGTCGTCGACGTCGCAGGCGCCGCCTTCGCCGACCGTTCCGTGAAAGGGCGCTGTGCAGGCCTCCCACTCTTGCCCCACCGTGGTGCAGTCGGCGCGGCCCATGATCTCAGCGCAGGAGCGGGCCAGGGCGATGTCGAAGCCCACGCCATCGATGGCCTGCCAGGCGTCCCAGCTGGGGCGCAGGTTGGGCTTGAGGGCCGCCCAGTCGGGTTGGAGCTGGCCCACCCAAGCCCGGTCGAAGCCGAAGATTTCCGGTGCGCAGCGGGTGACGCCGACAGCGACGGCGCTGTCGAGGGCGTCCATGGCGGCTGGGGTGGGGTCGGGGCGATCGACGGCGAGGAGCTCGACGTCGGCCAGCTGTTGCAACCAAGCGAAGCGCTGCACCACCCCCGCGGGGCTCGGGGCCGCGACGGGGACGGCGCTGATCTGCGGGGCGGGTCCCTCGTCGACGATGCAGAAGGGCAGCGCCGCGAGGCACAGCATGGCAGCCGTCACACCCAGAAGCAGAAGCAAGCGCGTCACGACGACCCCGATGCTGACACCCCACAACGACAGCTGCACGCTGCGGCCGGTTCCGCATCCAGACGCTGCGCGACTGTCGGACGCGACCGCGCTCGCTCGAAATCGCACAGGTCCCTGAGCGCGGGGGCTCGCAACCCTTGGGGGGCGGTGGCGGCGACGCGGCCGAGGGGCCCTCACGGCGGCACGGGCCTCGCACACGGAAACGCATGCGCATCCACGACTTGATGAAGCGCGACGTCGTTCGCTGCTCCCCGCAAACGCACCTCGATGAGGCTGTGGGCCTCATGTGGCGCAAGGGCTGTGGCTTCCTCCCCGTCGTCGACGGCGACGTCGTCGTCGGCATCCTCACCGATGGCGACGTCGCGGTCTGCGCCTGGCGCCGCGGGGTGCCCCTCGGGCAACTGCGCGCCATGGACGCAATGACGACCAAGCCCGTGGTCGTCTCCGACGACGAACGCCTCGAGCGCGCGGAAGAGCTCATGTGCCAGGGGCAGGTGCACCGCTTGCCCGTCGTTGACGGCTCTGGCTGCCTGATCGGGGTCATCTCGCTCGGCGACATGGCTCGCGCGCCCCGGCGGGGACCGGGCGGCAGCCACCGCGACGACATCGTCAGCACGCTGGCGGCGCTCAACCGTCGTCGTCCGCCCTCTTGTTGAGATCCGTCGGCCATCAGCGCCAGCGCGGAGCGACGTCGAGCAAGCAGCGACCACGGCGGCGATGGGCAGACCCAAGCGGCCAGCACGCGGCCTACAGCCGTCCGAGCGCGACCCTGAGCACGTCGTGGGTGCTGAGGATACCGACCAGCACGCCGTCGCCGTCGACGACGGGCACCGCGCCAATCTTGTGCTCCACCATGCGCTCGATGGCCACGTCGACGTCGTCATCGGCGGCGGCGTCGATGACATCGGTGGACATGATGCTGGTGACCGGCGCGCCCAAGTGCCGCTGGGCCTGGGGCGAGTCGGAGAAGAGCGTGTCGCGCATGAACTGCCGCACGTCTCGATCTGAAATGACACCGACGACGGCGCCGGCATCGACGATGGGCAGGTGGCGGATGTCCTCGCGCAACAACGTCTCGGCGACCTGGCCAATGGTGGACCAGGGACGGGCGGTGATCGGGTTCGTGGTCATCACATCGCGGATCAACATGGGTCTCCTCCCGGTGCTGTCATGGTTGAAGTCTTGATGTTCAAGACGCTGGCGCGTCCTGAAGTTTTGATGTTCAAGACGCTGGCGCGTCCTGAACGTGGGCGCTGCCTCCACGATGAGGGCGGAGCTTCTCGAGGGCTGTGCGCACGTCCTTGATGAGGCCCTCCGCCGACGACAGCAGCTCGACGAGGGGCTCGGCGGCCCGGGCCTCGAGCTTCCGGAGCACGCGCTGGAGCTCCTGGAAACGCGCCTGGGCGTGACGCCATTGCTCCTGCCCCTCAGCGGCGGCGACGTGCATGTGCGCGCGCAGATCGTCGATGCTGCGGCGAACGTCGGCGGCGTCGTTGAACACGCCGCGGCGCTTGGCTTCGAAGATGCTGCCCGGCTCGAGGATGAACTCCTCGACGGGGCGACGCGGCGTCGGCATCGGCGTCCTCCCCTGGGGACGACCGATGCGGAGCAAGATCTGCGGCGCCCCGGTGGTCCCCAGTAGATCGGCCACGCAACGACGCAGCACCGGCACCTCGATGCACTGGTTGAGGAAGGACGCAGCGAGCCCTTCGCTCGCCGCCGTGAGCAAGAGGCGATCGAGGGCCTGCCCGGCGGTGAGCCAATCGACCTCGCCGTCGCCGTCGGTGACGATGACCGCCAGCAACGGAGACCCCCGGGCCAATTCCTCGTCGTGGGCTGCGCGCGATGCGCCGAGGTCGAAGGTGCGCACGATCAACGGAGCGACGAACGACACGATGTCGCCCTGCCCCAGCGACTGCCCGGGCAGTCCGTCCCGGCGGTCGCCGCCGCCGGGGTGGCACCATGCGGCCAGCTCCTGGCGAAACGCGCCGTCTGACCACTGGGCTTCGTCGGCGTTGGCCACCATGCTGGCGAGAGCCCGACGGCGGCGTTGATCGGTGACGATCTTGAGATGGGCGCCTTCGACCGCCACTGCACTGCACAAGCGAGCGACGGCGACGTCGTCGACGACGGCGTCGGCGAAGCGCAGCCGCCAGGTGCGGCGGGCGGGAATGGCCTGAAAAAGGCGCTCCGAGTGTTGGTCGAACTCTTCCTGATCGAAAAAGACGACCCGGGCGACGGCGCGATCGACCCCGAGCTGGAGCACCGGCGGTGGCTCCATGCGGGGCAACAACGTGATCTTGGTGTCCCAGCCGAAGTGGCGGGCCGCGACGCGCAGGTGAAAGAGGAAGGCGCCGCAGGAGATTGCAAGCTGTCGATCATCGGGGTCGACGACGGGAGTCGAGCGACTGCGATCGGGGAAGAGCTCGAGGACGTTGTCGTCGATGCGCACCTTCCACGGCTGCGCGTTGTGGTTGCTCGGCGCGAGCACGGCGTAGCGCAAGAGAGCCCGCAGTCGCTGCGCCCAAGGCAGACCGACCAACACCAACCCCCGCTCCGTCGTCGTCATCATCGTCGTCGGCATCCCAGCCTCCTGATCGGAATGCCGGTGCTCTTGGAAAAAGCGTGCCGCTGCCGCGCGGGATGGGGGCGCGGTCAACGGCCTCGAGGTCGAGCGCTTCATCTCGGTGGGTGAGCCGTTTCGCACGCCGGCCCGATCGACCGCGCGGGCACGGCGCCAGGATCAGCTCTGGGGCTTCAGAACCTTGATGCCTTCGTTGGTACCAACCACGAGCTCGTACACCATGCCGCAAAAGAGGCCGTGCTCGGCGATACCGGGGATGGACGCAAATGCCTTGGCCAAGAGCGGCGGATCTTCGATGGGGGGAAAACGACAATCGAGGATCCATAGTCCATTGTCGGTCACATAGGTCTTGCCCTCTTTTTGACGCAGTGTGCCCTGGCCTCCGAGGGCGGCGACCTCACGTTCGACCACCTTCAGTGCAAATGGAATCACCTCCAATGGTAGTGGAAAAGCGTATAGCTTATCAACCAACTTCGCTTCATCTACAATGCAGTAAAACTTCGCCGACGTAAAGGCTACTACCTTCTCACGCAGGAGGGCTCCGCCGCCGCCCTTGGTGAGGTTCAGCTTGGGGTCGGCTTCGTCGGCGCCGTCGAAGCAGAGATCGAGGCGATCGATCTGATCGAAGCCGACGACGGCGATGCCTTCTTCTTCGGCTTGCTTGCGGGTGGCCTCGGAGGTGGGGATGCACTTCACCTTGAGCCCCTCTTTGCGCACGCGTTCGCCCAGAGCGGCGACCGCGAAACGAGCGGTGCTGCCGGTCCCCAGGCCCACCTTCATGCCGGTCTCGACCTTTGCGACTGCGTAGTCGGCGGCGCGCTTCTTTTGTTGATCGATGGCCGACAGAGATTGTGCGGTGGGACTGGTCATCATCGCTCCTGGTCTTCCCAGGCCCGCAAGGCGCCCAGGATGGTGGGGTTTTCTCGGAAGGTGTGCTCGTGCCCGCGCAACGGAGGCTCGGGCTCGCGCACCGGCACCCAGGCGTAGTCGGCGTGGTCGCTGACGTCGACGACAACGGGGCCATCGACGACGCCGTGGAACACGCGCACGGTCTTTTTCACGGCGTCGCCGGACTTCTTGACCTTGGTCGGATAGGAGTTTTCGTAGACGAAGCCCTGCGTCAGGCGCACGCGCGAGGGCGGGATGCCGGTCTCTTCGAGGAGCTCACGCAGCGCGGTCTCCTCGTCGCTCTCGCCTTTTTCTTTGCGGCCCTTGGGCAGGTCTGGTGAACCGTCGTCGCGGTAGAGCACCAAGAACGCCCGACGCGGACTTTCCTGGAACAAGAGCACGCCGCAGCTGACGGTCTCCCTCTTCATCAGGGGGACTGTAGACGAGCCTGCAGCCACGAAGCGATCGCGGGGGCGTCGTGTTTCTGCAGCGCATGTCCGCCCGTGTGGCGGTGCCGGTGGGAGGTCAGCGTCGTCGACGCCAAGGCGCGGGCCAGGGCGAAGGCGACGGCGGGTTCGACGACGCGGTCATCGGCGGCAGAGACCACCAGCGCAGGCGCCCGGACGCGGCCGGCAAAGGAGCGCAGATCGGCGAAATCGAGGCCGCCGACCAGTTGAGCGTGCACCACGACGTCGTCGTCGCCCACGTCCTCGGCGCGGATGCCCAGTCGCGCATAGCCCTGCTGCACCACCTTCACCACCCGCGGGCCGACGACGGGGAGCTTGACCAGGTGCCGGGCCTGGCGCGTGATCTCGTGCGGGATCGCGAGGCCCCGGTGGCGGGTGATTCCGACGCTGTTGATCAACGCGAGGGCCGTGACGCGGTCGGCGTAGAGGGCCGCCGTCGCCAAGACCGCGGTGCCGCCAAAGGAGTGGCCGACCAGCGCCCAGCGGCGGTGCCCGAGGCCCAGCATGACCTCGACGAGCAAGGCAGCCCTCAACTCCGGCGACGTCAACAGGCTCTTGCCGGGCGGCGATCGACCAAAGCCGGGGGCATCAACGCGCACCGAGCACAGGCCGCGCGCCGCCAACTCGCCAGCGAGGGCGCGAAGATCCCAGACCGATCCCGGCAGCCCATGCACGCAGCACACCGCGGGCAGGGCAGGGTCGCCGTCGACGACGACGTGCACATCACCCTGGCTGGTTTGCACGAAGACGCCGGTAGCGTCGCGGTGTTCGAGAGCAGTCTGGCTCATTTTGCTCACATGGCCGGCAGGTCAGAGAGCAGCTGCCAACGCGCGTACAGCCGGTCGATTTCGACGTCGAGGGCGGCGAGCTCTTTGGCCATGGCGTCGGCCTTCTTGACGTCGCTCTTGAACACCTCGGGGTCGATGAGCTGGCTGCGCAGGTGCTCGCGGCGCGCCTCTTTGTCGTGGATCAGGGACTCCATGCCGAGGAACTCTTGCTCCTCTTTGTAGGAGCGCTTCTTCTTGGCCACAGCCACTGCCCCCGCGATCTTGGCGGTGCTGGCCGACGAAGACGACGCCGACGTCGACAGGGAGCGCTCCTGCAAGCGGGCGGCCTGGGTGCGTTCGTAGTGGGTCCAGTCGCCGATCACTGGCGTCACAGTGGCGGGGCCGTCGGGATCTTTGGCGTCGCGCTCGAAGGCCAAGATGCCCGTCGCCACCCGATCGAGAAAACGGCGGTCGTGGGACACGAGGAAAGCGCAGCCCGGATGAGAGACGAGGGCCTCCTCGAGCACGCCCAGGGTGGTGACGTCGAGGTCGTTGGTGGGTTCGTCGAGCAGCAGCACGTTGGCGTCGCCGAGAAACAGACGCGCAAACACCAGGCGGTTCTGCTCTCCGCCCGAGAGGGTCTTCACGCGGCGCTTGCGATCCGAGCCGTCGAACAAGAAGCGCTCGAGGTAGCTCGAGACGTGGATGCGGGCGTCGTTGACGAAGACGTGGTCGTTCTCCGCCGACAAGGTCTGCTCGAGGGTCATCTCGGGATCGAGAGTCGCGCGGTGCTGATCGAAGACCGCTATCTTCGTGTTGAGGCCGGCCGTGATCATCCCCGACGACGGCGTCACTTGCTGTTCTTCCGGCGCGCCAGCGTCGGAAGCAATCAACGCAGCACTGTCTCCCGCTGCAGTCATCAGCGCGAGCAACAATGAGGTCTTGCCGGCCCCGTTGTCGCCGACGACGCCCCAGCGCTGGCCCTTGGTGACGATGAGATCGAGATCGGCAAAGAGCGTGCGGCCGCCGCGCGCCAGGGTGACCTTGTTGAGCTCGAAGATGCTCTTGCCCAGGCGCTTGGAGGTCACGCCCTCGATCTCGACGTTCTTTTTCTGCTTGCGGATGGCGACCGCTTCTTCTTCGACGAAGGTCTGCAGCTCTCCAGCTCGATCGATGCGCGCGGTCTGCTTGGTGGTGCGCGCGGGGGTGCCGGCCCGCAGCCAGGCGAGCTCGCGCAACCACAGGCGTTCCTTCTTGTGCTGGGTGCGCACCGTGATGTCGTCGCGCAAGATCTTCTGCTCGATGAAGGAGATGGTGAGCGTGGTGTTGTCGTCGCCGGGCGGCGCGTAGCCGTGCAGCTTGCCGCGCGCGAGCTCGATGACCCGAGTGCAGGTCTCGTCGAGGAACTGGCGATCATGGCTGACGATGATGACCGGCCCGCGGTGGGTCTTCAGCCTCTCCACCAGCCAGGCGATGGCGGCTTTGTCGAGGTGATTGGTGGGCTCGTCGAGCAGCAGGATGTCGGACCGCAGCAGCAGGGTGCGGGCGAGGTCGACCCGGCGTCGCTGGCCGCCTGAGAGGCTCGAGACTGGCCTATCGGCATCGACGACGCCGAGGCGGGACAGGGCTTCGTCGACCTCCCAGGGCTCGCGACCGGTGGACTCGGCCACCTCGCGGGCGGTGAGGCGGGCGTCGAGCTGGGGCTCTTGGGACAACAGGGCAAGGGTCTGGCCCCGTCCCCGTTCGACGCCGCCGTCGTCGGCTTTTTGCAAGCCCGCGAGAATGGCCAGCAAGGTGGACTTGCCAGCGCCGTTGTCCCCTACCAGGGCGGCGCGGTCCGCGTCGTCGACGACGATGGTGGCGTCGTCGAGGATGGTGCGCGAACCGTGGGCAAAGCGAAGAGCGCGAGCGGCGAGCATGCTGCTCTGTCTCCGACGTGGTCGACGTCGTCAACGGCACCGCCTCGCGCCCGGAAAAGCTACCGGCCGGCGGCGCGGGCGCGGGGCCAAGGGCCTTCGCCGGGACGCTGGGTGCGCACCCAGGTTTTGTTCTGCTGCCAAGGACGGGCGACGACGAGCTTCCAGGCGACGAAGGCTGGGGCGGTGGCGAGGGTGGCGAGGCCGCGCAGGCCGGTGCCCGAGAGGGCGACGCCGCGCAGGGCGTAGAGCACCAGCGCGAGGGCGCAGAAGGCCCACAGGGGAGCAGCGACCGACGGCGTCCCCGCGCTGGCGATGTGCAGCACCTCGAACAAGGCGCCGCCGACGAGGACGACGGCCGGATAGGACAGGGGGGGGAGGGCCAGATCGAGGGCCAGATCGATCAGCACGCCGCTGCGCTGCTGCAACGCTGCGCGACAGACGCGTGGCAAGAGCACGCGCATCAGAGCGAAGCGGCCGCCCTCCCAACGTCGACGTTGGTCCAAGGCAATGCCGGCCCGCACGGGCGCATCCGATTTGATCCACGTCTCGGGCGCAAAAGCGACGCGAATGCCCGCGAAGCCCAGGTGCACACCGTATTCGACGTCTTCGACGACGCCGTCGATGGCATGGGGCACCCGCTCCAACGTCTGTCGGGCGAAGGCCATGCCGGTGCCACGCAGCCCAACTGAAAGCCCGAGCCGCTCACGCCCCAGCGAACGCACGCCGTTGATCATCGCCATCGCCACCGCCTGCAGCCGGGGGCGCCAGCCGGCCTCGGGATTTCGGACCAGGTTGCTCACCTGCACCGCCTGCGCGCCGGCGGCCAAGCGCGCAGACACCGCCTGCCAGAGGTTGTCAGCGACGACGGTGTCAGCGTCGACGACGATGATCCCCTCGGCGAAGGGATCGCTCAACACCCGGGCGAACCCTGCTTGTAGTGCGGCTCCTTTGCCGCGGCGATCGAGGTTGTTGCGAACGAACACGACAGCACCTGCCGCGCGCGCACGTTGTGCTGTGGCGTCTGTGCAGTTGTCGGCCACCACCAACACGCGACGGAGCACTGGGGCGTAGCTCGCCTGCAGGAGGCTGTGAACGGTTGCGGCGATGCCGCCTTCTTCGTTGTGGGCGGGCACCACGCAGACCAGGCGCCGGGTCGCATCGGGCGGCGGCGGCCTCGTTCGCCACGAGAGAGCAGTGAGCACAAAGAGGTACAGCCACACAGGCAAGCTCAGCACTGCGGCGCAAAAAGACAGGAGGGCGACGAGGGTGGTGACGGTCATGGGCTTTGCCGTGTGCACGGGGTCGGCCACGTCCGCCGAGCGGCTGCCTTTGCCTCGCTCGGCCCGGCGAGCGGCCCGTTGGGGCGTTGGGAAGCCCTGTCGCCAGGTTGGGGAAGACCGTTGTCCTGCACAGCGGTTCGTGGTACCCATTGAGAATGAGAAACGTTCTCAACTTCATCACCTCCATCATCCCGCCGATCGCGCTGGCCGCCTGTGTCGAAAACGTGATCCCCACCGAGGATCCCCCGGTCCTCCAGTGTGAGGGGGCGGACTACACGGCCTTCGACGTCGAAAACCACGCCCAGCAAGACGTGCGCGTCGCCGGCTTCACCCAAATGAAGACCCTGCTTGAAGCGGCCGTCGAGACCCCCGCCGCAGCAGCCACCAAGTTCGAGGCGGCCGCCGCCATCTACGCCGACGCCGGAGCCATGTCGGCGACGGTGCAGGGACGCACGGACGATCATCTCGACAACGCCCCTCTCGTCGGCGACGGCATCGATGCGCGCATCGACGCGGCTCTGAGCGCTGGCGCCGCCGCCACCACAGCCCTCGAAGCCGAGCTCGCCACCGAGAGCATCGACAAAGCGATGACCGAGTTCTTTTTCCTCTCGGTCTTTCACGGCCTGGTGCAGGGACAGGCCGCGAGCTGGGACGAGGCCTTCGGCGACTACGGCGCCGCCGTCGACAACGATCTCGATGGCGTGCAGAGCATCGCCGCGGTGGCCAAGAGGCGCGACGACGACAACGGCACCGCTTTCGAGGCTTCGATCTTCCAGTCCTTGGCCGAGGGCAGCTGCGTGCTGGCCACCCGGCTGGCCGAGCTCGACACCGACGCCATTGATGCGCGCAACGATCCCGAGCTCAGCACCATCATCGACGACATCGACACCGCCATGCGCCAGGTGTTGGCGCTCTCCGCTGGTCACGAGGCCACGGAAATCGGTGAGCTGCAGGCCGAGCTGCTGGCCACCCCTGGCGACGTCGATCTGCAAGGCAGCGCCCGCGTCAAGCTGGTCGAGCTCGACGGTTTCTTTCGCCCCCTCGAGCGCCTGTTGCGTGCCGAAGGTGACAGCGTCACCGCCGACGCCCTGCGCACCCCCCTGGCCATCGCCCTCGCCGACACCACCGCGGCCTGGATCGACACCTTCGACAGCGCCGCCATCATCGCGACCCTCGAAGCCAAATTCGTCGTCGACGTCGTGCGGTGATGCGCCTGGCTTCGCCGCTGCTGCTGGTGCTTCTGCTCCCGTTTTGGGGTGGCTGTTTCGTGTTCTTGGATCACCAGCTCGATGCCAGCGATGCGGCCGAATTCGTCGCCACCCAAGAAGACTTCGCCGGCTTCCTGTCTTGGGCCCACGTCGACGTCGGCAACGCGGCGGCCGAGGCTCCCCACGAGGCGCCGGTGCGCACCGCCTACTTGAACGCGCCGCCCGATGAGGGTGCCGTGGTGTTTCCCGTTGGCACCATCATCGTGAAGACCGGTGCCGGCGGCGAAGGCAGCGGCGCTGCAGGCAGCGACGTGCACGCCATGGTGAAGCGCGGCGGCGCGTTCAACGACGACGGCGCCCGCGGCTGGGAGTGGTTCGAGATCCGCATCCCCAATGGCGACGCCGATCCCGTCTTGGTGTGGCGCGGCGCGAATCCGCCCGACGGGGAGAGCTACGGTTGCCCGGCGGGCGAGGTCTGCGACGACGAGGGACTGACCTGCAACGCCTGCCACGAGGCCGCCGCCGGCAACGATTTCGTGAATTCCACGGCCCTGCGACTGGACCACATCGACGCGAGCTTGCTGGGGGCGGGGCTGTGATCCACCTGATGTGCTGGTTGGCGCTCGCCGCTCCTGCGCCCGGGCCCCGTCTCGACTTGCCTTTGGAGGAGCAGACCCTCCCCACGCTGCCAGCAGGGATCGGGCTGGGCCGTGACGTCGACGATCAGGTGCTCTTGCGCGGCCTGCAAGACGGACGCTTGCGGGCCGGCCACACCGTCGTCGGCGGCTATGGCCAGTTCAACGCGACGGCGCTCTCGGTGGGTCCTGGTCCCCAGGGCGAGGCGCTCAACGCGCCGGCGTATTCGGCGACGGTGCGGCGCTTCGTGCTCTTTGTGGCCCACACTTTTGCCGAGAGCGGTCCCGCCGCGGACCTGCGCTTCTACGGCGAGCTCGAATGGGAAAATGCCGTCGCCTGTCGCACCTGCGTCGGCTCCGTCGAGATCGAGCAGGGCTTCTTGGAATGGTCGCTCTGGAAGGCCAGCGACCGCGATCTGCTCGCGCTGCGCGGGGGCCTCCTCATCGTGCCCATCGGCATCATCAACCAATGGCACGAGCCACCCGTTTTTCACGGCGTCGAACGGCCGCGCGTCGAAGAAGGCGCCATCATCCCCAGCACCTGGCGCGAGCTGGGCGTCGGCGTCGTCGGCGAACCCGTGCCCGGGCTGCACTACGAGGGCTATATGACGACGGGGCTCGATCCCGAAGGGCTCGCCGCCGGCGGGTTCAACGGCGCCCGCAGCAACGGCGGCC
Source organism: Myxococcales bacterium (assembly GCA_023248635.1). GTDB lineage: Bacteria > Myxococcota > UBA727 > UBA727 > VGSZ01 > VGSZ01. Next base: position 14,310 of record JAHFED010000066.1, on the reverse strand, counting down.
GCGCCCCCGCGCAGACCCTGCAATTGAGCGGACGCTTGGAGCTCGAGCCCGCTCTGGGCTTCCTTGTCGGTGCCAGCGGCATCGCCAGCGAGCTCGGCGGCTCGATGCTGGGTGCGCAGTCCTTCTTCGACGTCAACGGCGACGTGCTGCCCTTGGTGCTGCCGCTGTATGCCTGGACCCTGGATGCCCGTGTGCGGCGCTCTGGCTTTGAAGCCCGCGCGTTGATCGGGGGCTTTCACCTGCCCAACGCGGGGGATCTGATGCAAGCCCGCCACGCCGACGGCAGCTTGCTGTTTCCCGTGAAAGCGGGATCGAACGAGTCGCTGCCCCAGCGCACCATCGGCGCCGAGCTCGAGCTCGCCTACGACGTGCTCCGTCCCCTCGCCGTTACCGAGCAACAGCTCCTGCCCTTTGCGCGCCTGGAGTTCTACGACGGCCACGCCGAAGTGCCGGAGGGCTTCGAGCGCGACCCGGCTTTGTCGGTGAAAGAACTCACCGTCGGACTCAGCTACCGACCCATCCAGCAGGTGGTGGTAAAGGCCGATGTACAGGCCCGCAACCGCCGGCTCGGTTTCGACGAAGCCCAGGCCGACGTCGGCCTTGGCTTCATGTTCTGACGTCGCCAGCGCCTTCCGGCACCCGAGGCCGACCGCCCCGCATGGCCTGCGGGTCGGTCTACTCGACGGTGAGCGCCATCTCGTCGCGGCGGTTCTTCGCCCAGGCCTCTTCGTCGTCGCCGACGACGGCGGGTCGCTCTTCGCCCAGCGTGAGGGTGTGGATCTGGTGGCGCTGGACACCCAGATTCATCAGATAGGAGCGTGCGGCGCGAGCGCGTGCGTCGCCGAGGGCGAGGTTGAACTCCGTCGAACCGCGCTCGTCGGTGTGGCCGCTGATGGTGATCGTCATCTTCGGATCGGCCACGAGCATGCGGCCATATTGGTCGAGGAGGTCCATCGAATTTTCGTCGAGCTGAGACCCATTGGTCTCGAAGTAGAGCGCGTTGGCTTGGGGCTGGGCCGCCGGTTTTTTTTCGGTCATGGGCAGCTGCTCCGCGGCGTGCGCACGAGCAACCTCCTTCATCGAATGCGAGGTCTGACAGCCGACGCCTAGGGCGGTGGCGGTGAGGACGACGACGACGACGGCAGCAGGGGATGATGACGTGTTCATGCCGACGTCGATGTGCAGTCCTTGTGCCGCCAGCGGCCGCGCCCGGACCTCGCGACGTGCCTGCCGCCGGCCGCTTTGGTGCCCTGGTGGGGCGATCTCGCGCGCCCAGGTCCCTGGTTCGCCCAGGAAATTCTCTGCCCTCAGGCCGGGCGACCAAGTGGTTCGAGTCGGCGGCGACCCCTCTTCACCCACGTCGACACCTTTGCAACAAACCTGCGTTCCATGAGCTCCTCCCTTCCTCCTCTGCGCGTCTCGGATCGCGCGCTCGTCGACCTCGGCTTTCGCGAGGTGCAGACGCTCCTGCGCGCGCTGACGCGCACACCCTTCGGAAAAGAAGCGCTCGACGACGATCTTTTTCCACGCGGGCGCGAGACCCTCGACCGTCGCACCACCACGGCGATGGAGGCGCGGTCGGCGGTGCGACGCAAAGTGGCCCCCGACTTCGGCGGGCTGCGCGAGGTCCGGCACATCGTCGACGCTTCTGCCAAGGGCGTGATCCTGGCCGCCGCCGACATCCTCGACGTTGCGCGCACCATCGACGCCCTGGGCCGGCTCAAAGACGTCATCGTGTTTCAAGGCGACGAGGCCAAAGAGCTCGTGACCCTCGCTGAGCAGATCGCCGACGAGAGGCGCTTCGCCCGGCGGGTGTTTCGATCATTTGACGAGAGCGCCCAGCTCACTGACGACGCCAGCCCCGAGCTCTCGCTGCGGCGTGGGCGGGTGCGGGGGTTGCGCGCCGAGGCCCAAGAGAAACTCATCGATCTGGTGCGCGACTACGGCGACGCCGACTTGCTGCGGGATCGTAACTTCACCCTTCGCAACGATCGCTACGTGCTGCCGGTGAAGAGCGAGTTCCAAGGACGCGTCGACGGCATCGTTCACGACGCCAGCCAGACGCACCAAACCGTCTTCATCGAACCGCGCGCCCTCTTGCAGCTCGGCAACCGCATCAAGATCGCGCGCGCCGAAGTCGTCGAAGAAGAGCAGCGCATCCTGCAAGAACTCTCGCTGGAGATCGATGAGCTCGCGCCCCGCCTCGCCGCCGATCTCAAGATCGCCGGACTGCTCGAGGCCTCCTTTGCCCGCGGGGCCTTCGCGGCAGCCATCGACGGCGTCGTCGTCGACGTCGACGCTGCGCACCACGAGGGACCGGCCACGCTCGATCTGCGCCGGGCGCGTCATCCGCTGCTGGCCTGGATGAGCACGCAGACCGGCACGCGGCCGGTGACACCCAACGACCTGCGCCTCGACGGAGCCCGCTGTCTGGTGATCAGCGGTCCCAACGCCGGCGGCAAGACCGTCGCCCTCAAGGCCCTCGGGCTCTTGTCCTTGATGGCCCGCGCGGGCATCCCCGTCTCTGTCGACGGCGGCGTGGTGCCGTGCTGGTCAGGCATCGCGGTCAGCATCGGCGACGACCAGAGCCTGCAAGGTGGCTTCTCGAGCTTTTCGGGCCACCTCAGCGCAATCACAGGCATCGTCAACGACGTCGCGGCCATCCCGGCTGCGGCTGGTCCCGTCTTGGTCCTGCTCGACGAGCTGATGAGCGGCACCGACCCCGCCCAGGGTGCGGCGCTCGGGCAGGCCGTGCTCGAAGACCTGGTGCACAAGGGCGCCGTCGTCGTCGTCACCACCCACTACGATCGCTTGAAGGCCCTGGGCCTCGCGGACAAGAAACGCTTCAAGAATGCGTCGGTGGGCATCGATTCCGAAGGACGGCCCACCTTCGTGCTCACGCTCGACGAAGTCGGTGCCAGCAACGCCCTCGACGCTGCCCGCCGCTTTGGCCTGGCCTCCTCGACGGTGAGCCGCGCCGAAGCCTTGCTCGCGCCCGATGAAAAAGAGCTGCAGGGACTCTTGCGCGTGCTCGGCGAGCAGAAGCAAGAGTTGCAGGCGCGCCTCGAGGAGTCGGCGGTGAAGCAGCGCACACTCGAGCAAGAGAGCGCCAAGCTCGAGAAGCGTTTCGTCGACGTCGAAGCCGAGCGCACGCGTTTGAGACGAGAAGGAAAGAAGGCCTTTGCCGACGAGCTGCAGAGCGCACGTCGGGAGATCGCTGCGGCCATCGAGAGCGCTAGGTCCGGCGACCCCCGCGCCCTCAACGCCGCCGCCCATGCTCTGAAGAAGCTCGACGATGAGGTGCAAGCCGAGCTCGCTGCCAAATCCGAGGGTCACACCGCGCAGGCACCAATCAAGGTCAGCACCGGCGACGTCGTCGAAGTCGTCTCCATGCCTGGCGTGAGGCTCACCGTCGTCGACATTGATGGCGACGAGATCACTGTGGCCCGCGGTGCCGTTCGCACCCGCACCGACATCAGCCAGCTGCGCCGTGCTGGTCGCGACCCCTTCGAGCGGGCCCTGGGCCGTGCAGCCAAAGCCGAGACGTCGAAGAAGAAGGCGGCGACGACGACGACGACGCTGGTGGGACCCGAGCCGCGCAGCAGTGACAATGCCCTCGATGTCCGGGGACAGCGCGCTGACGAAGCTGTCGAGCTGCTCGAGGCCTTTCTCGACAAGTTGCTGCGCGAGAACCGCAGCACGGGCTACTTGCTGCACGGTCACGGCGGGGGGGCGCTGAAGAAGGCGTTGCGCAGCTGGTTGAGCGGCAGCCGCTACGTGAAGGCCCACAATTCCGGTTCCCTCGATGACGGCGGCGATGGGTGGACGGTGATCGAGCTCGATCCCAACGCGAGTCTTTGACCGTCCGGGTTGCTCGCTCAGCGGACAGATCGCTCGAGAATGAGAATCATTATCAAAATAACCCCCACCACCCGCCCCCCGCCCTTTAGGGAGGGGCCCTGCTAACTCCATTTTGAAAATGTGTCAATGAATAGATTCCGAGGGAGATAATTATTCGTGTGGAGAGATGATTCTCGATGCGGGGAGATGATTTCGGGCCTGGAAATGATCTCTCTGCTTGCCGGCTGAAACACCGAGCACTTTGCGCCGCACTTGGCTGGCGGGTCGTGGGAGCGTGGTGGTGATGGCCCTCTCGAGCGACGTGGCGGTGCCCCGGGCAGACGACGGCGCCGCCGATGACGCGTTGCGTGCACTCTTTGATCGGGCCCGCGACGGCGACGACGACGCCCTTGCTTCCCTGTGCGTGCAGATGCGCCCGCGCTTGTTCCGGGTGGCCATCTCGGTGCTGAGGGACCGCGACGAAGCCGACGACGTCGCCCAGGAAGCTTTGGTGCGGGCCGTGACGCGACGCTTCTTGTTTTTGGGCACGGGCAGCGTCGCCGGCTGGATGACACGCATCGCTCTCAATCTCGCCAAGAACCGCCGCCGCGATGGCAGAAGGCGCAGCGAGATCGTCGCCGGGGCCAGCCAGAGCGATCTCGTGGCCCGCGGAGCCCTGGCCCAACACGCACCCCGACCAGACGACGCGGTCGCCGACCACGACGAACACCAACATCTGCTGCAGGCCGTCAACGCGCTGCCCACGCGCCAACGCGAGGTCGTTCAGCTGCGGGCAGTCGGCGGCCTGGACTTCGCCGACGTCGGGGCCGCATTGGGCATCAGCGAGGCCAACGCGCGCATGTCCTTCTCTCTCGCGAAAAAGAAGCTGCTGCTTTTGCTCAAAGGTGACCCATGAGCCACGACGACCTCCCCGCCTTGCGTGCTCCTGATGGGGTCGGGCGACGCTCCGACGAGGCCTTTGCCCGGGCCGTGGTGGGCGACGTCGCTGCCCGCCGTCGACGTTTCTCGTTGGTCTGGCTCGCGGCTCCCGCTTTGGCCGGTGCTGCAGTGGTCGTCGTCGCGCTGGGGGGACCAAGCGCCACACCCGCGCGCATCTCGGCCCAGACGTGGCAGGCCCTGGCTGAAGAGGAGCTCATCATCGACGTTGACGTCGACGTCGATGCCCTCGATGACAGCACCCTGCATGCGCTGGTGGGCGAAAGCGATGCTCCTGCTCCCGAGTCCTTTGCGATCCCCGGTCTTGAGGGGTCGAGCGAGAGAGAGCTGCTCGACGTCGAAGCCGCCCTCGATCGCGCCCTCCGCCTCTGAGCCGACCTCTTGCTTGTGGAGCCCGCTGTGAAGACCCGTCTCGCTCTCCTCCTCGCTCTCGCCTCCGCCTCTGCCGTGATGGCCGCACCGCCGCCGCCGCCGCCGCCGCCCGGCGTCCCCGAAGCGCCGTCTCGACGGGGTGAGAGGGGTGAACGCCGGGGTGAGCTGCGCGCGCGGGTGCAGCAGAAGATCCAGACCTTCCTCACCGTCGAGCTCTCGTCCCGCGCCGGTCTCGACGAAAAGAAGTCGCTCCAACTGAGCACCGCGCTCAAGGCCCACATGGAGCGCAAACAGCAAGCGCGCCAAGGCAAGAAGGCCGAGCTCGACAAACTGCGGGACCTCGTCGAGAGCAAGGGATCGGATGCGGCCTTGAAGGCGCAAATCAAAGTCGTCGCCGATCAATCACAGCAAGAGGAGCAGGTGCAGCAACTCCTCGACGACACCGCGAAGTTCCTCACGCCGACGGAGCAGGCCAAGGTGATGCTCGCCCTGCCCGAGGTCATGAAAGACACCATGCGTATGATTCGGGAGGCCCGCGGCGGACACGGGGGCGGTGGACGCGGCGGCGACGACGGCGACGATTGACCCGCGATCGAAATGGTTGATCGAGCCTGGCGCAGTGTCCCCTTCCCTGATGAGGGGTCGATGGGGGCTAGGCGCGCCGCAGGGGCAGCCTCTCTGGCTTCACCGAGGACGCAACGACGCCCCCGTCGAAAAGACCAAGCCAGGCGACCGTCAACTTTTTCGATCGCGGGGTTAGGCTGGCCCGGCGATGCCAGCCTTCACCTTTGGTCGGGAGCTCGACGATGACGCCCCCGTTCCTGCCGACGCCTACGTCGTTGGCGAACAGCCGTGGTGGGAGCTCGCGCAGTGGCCCGCCATTGTCGCCGCCAACAAGAGCCTGCGCGCCCAACTGCGGCGCGCCCAGACCAAGGGGGTCGTCGCCGAGCGTGTCGGTGCCAGCGCCCTCGCTCCTGGCACCGAGCTCCGCCGTCGCGCCGATCTTCTGGTGCAAGGTTGGCTGCGCACCCGTCACATGGCGCCGATGTCCTACGCCGCCGCCGTCGAACCCTTTGCGGACCTGCCAACGCGCGCCTTCGTGGTGGCTCAGCTTGGCGACGATGTCGTCGGCTTGGTCTCGGCACGCCCGGTGGGCGCCAATGTGTCCGAGCCTTTCTCTGGGTCGTCGTCGTCGTGGCTGCTCGAGCACGTGCTGCGCAAACGCGATGCACCCAATGGCACGGCCGAGCTCCTCGTCGACGCCGCCTTCACCGCTCTCAAAAACGACGGCGCCACTCACGCGACCCTCGGCCTGGCACCCCTCTTTGGCCGCGTGCCGCGCGCTTTGGACATCGTGCGTCGCAGCACGCGCGGGCTCTTCGATTTTCAGGGGCTCGCCGACTTCAAGAAGAAGCTGAAGCCCAAACACTGGCGCCGCGTCCTCGTCGAGCATCCGCACCAAGGCCCCGTGTTGGGCACTCTGCGCGCGTTGCGTGCGTTTGCGGGCGGCAGCCTGGTGAGCTTCGGTTTGAAGAGCGCCTTGCGCGGTCCGCCTCCCCTGCTGCGGGCGGTGGCGGCTCTGCTCGTGCCTTGGGTCATCGGTCTGGCCCTCATCGACTCGCGCTTCTTTCCCTCCCGCACCCTGCAACACGCCTGGGTCGCCTTCGACGTCGCTCTCGTCCCGGCACTCTTTTGGCTGGCGCGCCGCGTGACCCGTCGCGCTCGACGACGCTGGCTGCACTTCTTGTTGGCGGGCGCCCTCAGCTGCGACGCCGTGGTGACGATCTTTGAAGCCCTGCTTTGGAACGGACCACGCTTGCTGGGCGGACTCGACGTCGCCCTCGTGGGCATCGCCTGCCTCGGCCCCTCATTGGTCGCGGTGGTGCTTTGGTCGTCGCTGCGCCACCGCTGAGAATGCTGGCCAGACACTGTCGATCCAGGCCATACCAAGAACCTATCATCCAATCCAGATTAGCTTAATTGACATTGCCTATATAGCAGTTTTGCTCAGCGTCGAACAACGAAGTAAATCGATCAACGCTGGAGCCACACCACTGCCAGCGCGATCGCGGCGGACACCGCCTGCACGACCACGATCTGCCGGGACACCGTGAGCCCTCCAAACAACCACGCACGAGAGGAAAAAGGTCCGCAGCGAGAGCGATTGCTCCTCGGCCGCGAACAAGGCCCACACGAGTCCCGCCGCCAGAAAGCCGTTGTACAGCCCCTGGTTCCGCGCCAGTCCCAGCGACGCGTCTGCAAACTCTTGGCTGAGGCGGAAGGTCTTCCGCCCAATATCCTTATTCCAAAGAAACATCTCAAGCACGAGAAAATAAACATGCTCGACCGCCACGAAGGCGATTAGCAATTTAGCGATCATTGGAGCCTTGCGCGCGTTATAGTCGTTGCATCTTTTCGGGCGCGGATGCCAGGCATCCAGACACCGATAGCAGCACTCAGGCCGGCGACGTCGACAGATGCTGCTGCTGAATCGGGTGGAAGAAACGATCGAGAGGATGAGCGTCGCCGTCGTCGATGGCGATCTCGTTGTGGGCCAGCAGGTCGTCGATAGCGCGCAGATAGGTGTCGCGGCCGAAGAGCGCGACCACCTCGGGCAGGTCCTGCAAGAAGCTGCGCGTGACCATGGGCAGCATGAGTCGGGTCAACATCATCTGCGCCGACGAGAGCTGGCTGCGCAAGAAGCGGATGTGCCCGATCTCGTCGATGATGATCTCTTTGAAGAGCGACTCGATGCGCGCGAGGGGCTCGGGCTGATCGCCAAACAACTCCCGCGCCTTGACCAACAAGAGCTGGAAGCCGACGACGCCGCCGACTTCGGCTGCCAGGATCATCATGTTCGAGACCGCACGCGGCATGCGCACCATGGCCCGCACCAGGGCCTGCGATCGGGGGCGCGGCGGATGATCGTCCATGCGCAGGCCCAGGGTCTCGAGCGCGTCGCGCAACATCCTCGTATGATAATTCTCTTCGAGATCGATGAGATGATAGGGATCTTGATCTGACGTTTCGTGATAAAGCCCCTGCTTGGTCTTCAGGGCGATGCCATAGCGAACGCCCCAATCTTCGACGCGGTTGATGTTGGCGGTGCACAGAGCCCAGAGCGTTTTGTCGTCGAGACCCGGCTCCGGTGCGCTCAAAGCCTGGTTGCGGCTGAACACCACCTGATCAACCACCGGCGGACCGCTGCGGCGAACCGGCTTGGCATCGATGTTGTTGAAATAGCGCTCACGTTCGACAAAACGCTGACGGGTGAAATCCGGCGCTCCGTTGCGCTCATGCAGGTACTTCACATAGCGGTGCCAGTGGTCGGCGCGATCGCTCGGCGGCAGGGCGGTCAGAAGATGCATGGCCGAATTCCTACCCATGCTGCCTGCGGGCAGTCATCGGGGGCCTTTCGCAGATCCTCACTGGCCACAACCTGAACATATGTTCAGACTCCCTTGGTGGGCAAGCTGATCCCCCTGCGTACCGCGTCGTCGTCGTCGTCGTCGTCGTCGTCGTCGTCGGCGGCGACGGCGGCGGCGGCGTCGTCGTCGTTCGTGGAGCTGTGCGCGCGCAGCGCTTTTTCGGGCATCTCCATCGCTGGCGTCGTCGAAGAAGAAGGGGCCCGGGGCTGGCCGGGGGCCGCGTTGCCCGAAGAGTTGGCCGAGCGGGCAGCGGCGGTGGCGTCGTCGGCCTTTGCGATCACCGACCTCGCCACTCTTGCCGGCGTGGTGCGAGCCGATGTGCGGGCGCGCGAGCTCTCGGTGCGCTGCATCGTCGGCTGCGAGCTGTGGTTGCCCGAGGGCCCCCTCGTGCTGCACGCGGCCACCCACGAGGGCTACAGCAACTTGTGTCTCTTGCTCACCGCCGCGCGCGAGGGGCTCGAAAAAGGCGAGTTGCAAATCGTGCTGCGCGACGTCTGCGCCCGCGCCGCCGGCTTGTGGGCCTTGGTGTTGCCGCCCTTTGCTGCGCACCGTTTGGACGACGTCAAAGAGGCCTTCGGTGCGCGCTGCTCCCTGGGCATCTACCGGCACCTCACGCCCGAAGACGGCCCGCGCACCGCCTGGAGCGAGCGGCAGTCCGCCCGCTTGTCGATCCCTTTGGTGGCGACGTCGCGGGTCTTTCTCGCCGAGCGCAGCGACAAGCGTTTGCACGACGTGCTCACCTGCATTCGCCAGGGCTTGCGCCTCGACAGCGCCGGACAACGCCTGCTGCCCAACGGCGAAGCCCACGTGCGCGACGCCGCCGACATGGCCCGCTTGTTCGCCGATCACCCAGCAGCCCTGGCCCGCTCCGTCGATGTCGCCGACGCCTGCACCTTTCAATTGCGCGAGCTGCGCTACGGCTTTCCCGACGAAGCAAGCGGTGGAGAAACGGCCAACGATCGCTTGCTGCGACTGGTGAAGATCGGAGCCCAAGAGCGCTACGGCGCGGTGCTCCCCGACGACGTCGTGGCCCAATTGCTTAAGGAGCTCGCCACCATCAGCGAGATGGATGTCGCTCCCTATTTTCTGACCGTGCAATCCATCGTGGCCATCGCCCGTGAGCTGAAAATCCTCTGCCAGGGACGCGGGTCCGCCGCCAACAGCGTCGTCTGCTACTGCCTCGGCATCACCAGCATCGACCCCGTGAAGATGGGGCTCTTGTTCGAGCGCTTCTTGAGCAAAGAGCGGGGCGAGCCCCCCGACATCGACGTCGACTTCGAGCACGAGCGCCGCGAGGAAGTCATCCAGGCCGTCTACCAGCGCTGGGGACGTAACCACGCCGCCATGGTCGCCGAGGTCATCGCCTTTCGCGGCAAGAGCAGTGTGCGCGAAGTGGGCAAGGTCTTTGGCCTCACAGAGACCGTGACGTCGACGATCTCGGGCCTCTTGTCTCACGCCAATCCAGCCACCTTGCATGCCGAGCTGCTCTCCCTCGGTGTCGATGTCGAGCAGGTGCGCGAGACCCTGCGCTACGCCGAACGCCTGAGCGGACACCCCCGCCACCTCGGCATCCACGTCGGCGGCTTCGTGCTCACCCGCGATCCCATCACCACCGTGGCCCCCGTTGAGCCCGCGCGCATGGCCCTGCGCACCGTGATCCCCTGGGACAAAGACGACGTTGATGCTTTGGGCTTTTTCAAGATGGATGTGTTGGGTCTGGGCATGCTCACCTGCATTCGCAAGAGCTTCGAGCTCATTGCCCTGCACGGTGGACCCAGCATCGAGCTGCACACCATCCCCGACGAAGACCCCGTCGTCTACGACGCCTTGGGCCGCGGCGACTCCGTCGGTGTCTTTCAGGTCGAGAGCCGAGCGCAGATGGCGATGTTGCCGCGCTTGAAGCCCCGCACCTTCTACGACCTCGTGGTGCAGGTCGCGATCGTGCGGCCCGGACCCATCCAGGGCGACATGGTGCACCCCTACCTGCGTCGTCGCGATGGCACAGAAGCGCCGACGATGCCGCACGAGTGCCTGCGGCCCTTCCTCGAACGCACCTTGGGTGTGCCCCTTTTTCAAGAACAGGTGATGCGCATCGCCATGACGGGAGCGGGCTACGGCGCCGGCGACGCCGACCAATTGCGCCGCGACATGGCCGCCTGGAAGAAGACCGGTCGCCTCGAGCGCCACCGCGAACGTTTGCTGGCCGGATTTCGCGACAAAGGCATCAGCGACGAATTCGCGGCCCGGCTCTTCGAGCAGATCAAAGGCTTCGGCGAATACGGTTTTCCCGAGAGCCACGCGGCCAGCTTCGCCAAGCTCGTCTACGCCTCAGCCTGGTTGAAGGTGCACCACCCCGCGGCCTTCGCGGCAGCACTCATCAACTCGCAGCCCATGGGCTTTTACGCGCCGGCCCAGATCATCAGCGACCTCAAGGCCCACGACGTCGACGTCTTGCCGCTGACCCTCAACCACTCCGACTGGGACTGCACCCTCGAGCGCGGCAAAGTTCTTTGCCCTCAGGCCGGGCGGCCAAGCCATGGGCTCGCGCTGCGCCTGGGCTTGCGTCTGGTGAAGGGCCTCGGCGCCGCGTGCGGCCAAGCGCTGGTGCAGGAGCGACAGGCCCGCGGCGTCTTCGTCGACGTCAGCGATGTGTCCCGGCGCTGCGCTCTCGATCGCAAATCCCAGCAAGCTCTGGCCAAAGCAGGGGCCTTCGACGTCGTCAGCGCCCACCGCCGTGCTGCCATTTGGAACAGCATGACCCCGCGTTTGCCCTTGTTGCAGCACACCCGCGACGACGACGTCGGCGACGCCCTACCGGTCGCCAACTCATCTGAATTGTTGTTGCTCGATTATGCGCACACCGGTTTCTCCCTCGAGGACCATCCGATGAAGCATGTGCGCCCGGGACTGATGGCCACGCTCAAGAGCGAGAAGCTGCTGACGGCCAAGGAGATCCACGACGTCAAAAGCGGCTCGCGCGCGACCACGGCGGGCTTGGTGATTGGTCGTCAACGCCCGGGTACCGCCGACGGCACCTGCTTCGTCACTCTCGAAGACGAGACCGGCACCACCAACGTCGTCGTCTGGGGGCGCGACTTCGATCGCTGGCGGGTCGCGGTGGTCACCGCGTCGTTTCTGTTGTTTCGCGGCGTCGTCGAACGCGAAGGCATCGTGGTGCACTTCATCGCCAAAGACGTCGTCGTCGTCGTCGCTGAGCTGGGCGCCAGCGATCGCGTGCAGCTCGAGTTTCCTTTCAAGACGCGCCCGCGTCTTGAACATCAATACGGCAAGGCCCGCTCGTTTCATTGATCGGAGGCAAGCATGAAGCATCCCGATCCGGCGTCGGTGTTGGCGACCCTGCTGCAGAGCAAGGGTTCGTCTTTGGCCTTGGCCCTGGGCCGTGCGCCGGCGGAGGTCAGCAGCGAAGCCGTCGACCACGACGCATCACCTGGCCGCCGCTCCTTGCCGCCGGCCTTGCGCGAGTCCTTGGTGGTGGCCGGCGGCGTCGTCGAGCTGGTGGGCCAACCAGGCCTCGGTGCTTTGAGCCTGGCCTTGTCGTGCGCGAGCGTGGTGCTGGCCCAGCGTCGGTCGACGTCGACTGCGGCGGCTTGGCTTTGCGTGATCGATCCGGGCCGCTCTTTGTTTGCCCCAGCGGTGGCGGGCCTGGGCATTCCCCTCGAGCGCTTGTTGGTGGTGACCCCACCGCTGAAGTCTTTGGCGCGCACCAGCGTGCGCGTGTTGAAGACCGGCGTGTTCTGCGCCGTCGTCGTCGACGCCACCGCTCTCCACGATCTCGATGGCCTGCCCGTGCGGCGCTTCACCCTGGCAGCCGAAGCGTCGGCGTCGACGGTGTTCCTCTTGACCCACGAAGACGCCCGACGGCGACAACCCTTGCCCACCGCCGTGCGGGCCCGCTTGCACCCTGCCGCAGCGGGTGTGGACGTCGACATCGAACGTCACCGCCATGGACGACGCGGCAGCCTCCCCTGGCAACGTCCACTCAGCCCCGTCGAGCTCTTCTTTTCCGAGCCCCGCCCATGACCCGCGTCGTCGCCGTCGTGCACCTGCCGCACCTGGCGCTGACTTGCTTGCCGAGCGTGCGCGCTCCTTCAGTGGTCGTCGTCGACGATGAGCGCTCGGAAAAGGGTGAGAGCTTCACACTGCGCAACGTGCACCGCATCATCGACGCCGACGTCGCCCTGGGCCTGCAGGGGGTGCGGCCAGCACAGCGGGTAATCGATGCCCAACGCTTGGTGCCCGGTCTCGCCGTCGCCGTCGTTCGTCGCAGCCGTTTGCACCAGGAGCTCTTGTCTTTGTGTGAGCTGATGCTGCGCCACTCGCCCTGCGTCGAACCCCTGCCCCCAATGTCCATCGCTTTGGATCTCACGGGCATGACCCAACCCACTCCCACGCTCTTGCTGGCCATCGAGCGCGACCTGCTCCAAGCAGGACAGGCCGGTGTCGTCGTCGTCGGCAGCCCGGGCAAACGTTTGTCGCTGGTGTTGGCGCGTCACCTGTCGACCTTGGCAAACGCTCCCTCACGGGTGCAGGTCAACGCGTCCCAGGCCGAGCGCGCCCTTGCGAAGGTGGGCATCGAAAGCCTCGGTCTCGACGTCGACGTCGCCGAATCGCTGCTGTCTTTGGGCGTGGGCAGCGTGAGCGATCTGAAGCGACTGGTGCCCGCCGGAGCCGCGGCGCATTTGTTTCAACAGGCGCGTTCGGTGCTGCGCCTGCTGGCCCTTGTCGACGATCCCCTCACGCCCCTACGACCGCCCGAGCACATCCACGAAGACGTCGACGTCGACGACGCCATCGTTACCCTCGAGCCCTTGGGCTTCGTGCTGCGTCCGCTGTGTGAGCGCGTGTGTCGGCGGGCCTTGGCCAGAGACACCCAGGTCGCCGGCGTGGTGTTGACCCTGAGTGGACGTCACCTGCCCCCCTTCGCCGTGAGCCAGGAATTCCCCGCTCCCCTGGTGCAGGCCCGCGCGCTGTGGAGCGCGTTGATGGTACGCCTCGAGGTCACTGGCGTGCCCGGGCCCGTCGAACGCCTGAACCTGCGCGTGAGCCGACTGGTCGATGGACGACGTCGACAACACGATGCTTTTCGCGAGCCCGACGCCACCCCCCATGCTCTGTCGGCCTTGATGGCCGAGCTGCGCGCCGAGCACGGTGACGACGTCGCGGGCTGCCTGCAGATCTCACGCGCCCTGCTGCCCGAGCGCATGTGTACCTTGTCGGTGCCGCTGCCTTCGTCGTCTATGGATCCCGGCGCCGATGGACGTTTTCTGGTGCGTTGGCCCTGGCCCGTGCGCTTGCTGCAGGTACCTGTCGTCGTCGATGGCAGCCTGGTCGTCGAACGCCTGCGCTTTTGCCGGCTCGAAGGCGAAGACGGCGACGGCATCCCTTTCTCGCGCGACTATTGGCAGGTGCAGCTGCCCGACCTGCGCCGGGCTCTGACCTTCACCGACAGAGAGACCGAAGAAGAATGGCTGCAGGGTTGGTTCGATTGATACCCGATCTCGCTGAACTTCGTTCACCGAGGTCGGGGATGTTCTTCCTGGAGGGTCTGTTGCAGACCCGCCCCACGCCCCCACGCCGGCGGAGCCGGGCCCCCACCCAATTCCGCTTTGCGCGCGCTTGAGCGAACTTCAAGACGCGCCAGCGTCTTGAACATCCAAAACTTCAAGACGCGCCAGCGTCTTGAACATCCAAA
>JAHFED010000008.1 GCA_023248635.1 Myxococcales bacterium | reverse complement strand
GGGCAGCCTTGTCGGCGGCCTGGTCTTTCTCCGCCGCATCCTTGGTGTCGGTGGTCGCTGCCGGAGCAATGCGACCGGACATGATGCTCTTGCTGGACGAGCCGAAGTACGAGAGCGAGATGCTCGTCAGCATGAACACCACGGCGGCCGCAGCAGTGAGCTTGGCCAGGAAGGTGTTCGCGCCTCGTCCGCCGAAGACCGTTGCACCGCCGGCACCGCCGAAAGCCGCGCCGACGCCGCCACGGGCTCCTGGCTGCAAGAGAACGAAGAGGATGAGAAACGCGCACACGAGGATGTGCAGGACGACGAGAAATGCGGTCATGGTGCAGCACCGTTAAACGCCCCGACGGTGGGCGGCAAGGGGAGTCTTGCTGCGGCGCCGCGATGCCGGCTCCGTGTTGCTTCGCGCCGCGATGCGGCCCAGGGTGGTCGAGCGTCTGGAACGATCGGCAAAGAAGCGCATGCGCAGATCTCACAATGACGTGTTGGTGCTGGCGCGGCTTGGCGGCGAGCCGTTGGGACGTCGCCATCATCGTCGGCTGCACAAAATCGCGGCCTCGTTCGGTGCATCGCCTGGGGGCCACGCATGCGCTTGATTCACACAGCGGACTGGCATCTGGGCCACACCCTCGCGGGGCACAGCCGCGAGCAAGAGCACGAGCTCTTCTTGAATTGGCTGACCGACGTCGTCGATGACGAAGGGGCGGACGCGCTCTTGGTGTGCGGCGACGTCTACGACCAGGGCAATCCGCCTGCGAGCGCGCAACGGCAATTTTTTTCGTTCCTGGCGGAGGTGCACCGTCGTCGTCCGCAGCTGCAGGTCGTCGTCATCGGCGGCAACCACGATGCAGCCGCTCGCCTCGATGCCCCCCGACCGGTGCTCGAGGCCTTGTCGGTGACGATGCGGGGCGGCTTGCCCCGCGACGACGACGGCGTGGTGGTGCCGGGCGCGTCGGTCGTGCCCCTGCGGGATGCCGGCGGCGACGTCGCGGTGGTTGCTTGTGCTCTCCCCTTTCTGCGCGCGCCCGAGCTTTCGGCGGTGAGCGTGCGCGACGCCGAGGGGGCGGGGCTGGCGGACGTCGTCGTGCAAGGGACTCGCACCATCGTGGGTCGCGTGGTCGAGGCGGCGCGGGCGGCGTTTCCCGGAGTGCCCTTGGTGTTGATGGCGCACTGCGAGGTGCAAGGCGCTCGCATGAGCTTGTCGTCGGAGCGACCGCTCTTTGGCGGACGGCACGCCTTGCCTTCCTCGTTGTTCGACGACGCGGGCGTCGTCTACGCGGCCCTGGGGCACCTGCACCTGGCCCAGGTCCTCGGCGTCGCGCGCTACCCGGGCTCGCCGCTGCCCCTGTCGATGGCCGAGCGGGACTACCAGCACGGCGTCGTCGTCGTCGACGTCGTTGGGGCGCGGGTTTCCACGCGCGTGCGGGCGACGCCGCGGGTGGTGGATTTTCTCCGCGTGCCCAGTGCCGGGGCGCCTCTCGACGACGTCTTGGATCGCTTGCGGGCCCTCGAGGTTTCTGAGCGACCGCTCTGGCAGAGACCCTTCCTCGAGGTACGGGTGCGGCTGGACAAGCCGGTTCCCGCGCTGCGAGCGCAAATCGACGACGCGCTGGCTGGTAAAGCGGTGCGACTGGTGCGGGTCGATCGCGCCACCGTCGGCGACGGCGGCGCCTTGGGCGATGCGACCCGCGCCGTCGGCGTCGAAGTCACCGCCCTGGCCGAGCTCTCGCCGACAGCGGTGTTTCAGGCCCTGTACCGGCGGCAATTCGACGACGACGCGCCCCCTGAGATCTTGGCCGCGCTGCGGTCCTTTGTCGACGACGACGCCGCTCGCGATCGCTTGGAGGTGGCCTGATGCGCGTGGTGGCGATCCGCGGTTGCGATCTGGCCAGCCTGCAAGGCGAGTTCGCGCTCGAGCTCGATCGTCCGCCGCTGTCGGGGCTGGGGCTCTTTGCGATCCATGGACCCGTCGGCGCAGGAAAGAGCACGCTCTTGGATGCGCTCTGCCTGGGCTTGTATGGGCGTACACCGCGCTTGAGCGGGGTCGGCGGGGCGCTGGTGGGCGGCGCTGACGAGGACGAATTGAAGAGCAACGATCCCCGAACCTTGGTGCGTCGGGGATCCACGCTCTCTTACGCCGAGGTCGACTTCAGCGGCGTCGACGGCCGTCTGTACCGCGCGCGGTGGGAGGTCAAACGCGGGCGGCGCAAGAACGGCGTGCAGCGGCTGCAAGCCGAGAAGCAATCCCTCGTCGACGTCATCAGCGGGTTGCGCATCGGCGACACCAACAGCGAGGTGCGCGCGCAGGTGCAGGCGCGGCTGGGCTTGAGCTTCGACGAGCTGTGCCGATCGGTGCTGCTCGCGCAGGGCGGGTTTCAGGGTTTCCTGCAGGCCCGGCCCAACGAACGGGGGGCGCTGCTCGAGAAAGTGACCGGGACGGCGCTGTACTCACGCCTGAGCATTGCCGCCCATGAGCGAGCTCGAACGCTGCGCGACGACGAGACCCTCTTGGTGCAACGGCGCGCGGCCTTGCGCGTGCTCGACGCCGACTTGCGCGGGCAGCGGGAGGCCGATGCACAGGCTGCGTCCATCGTTGCCGGCAGCGCCGAAGACGCCGCCGCGCTCTTGGCCGCACAGGTCGACGCTGGCCGCGCGCGGGGGGCCTTGGTCCGCGCCATCGACGAGGCGATGCGCGCGGTGCACCACGCCCAAGCCACCGCCGCCGCCGCCTCCGAGCGCAAGAAGCGCGCGGGGGACGCCGCCGCCGTCGCCCTTGCCGCCGCCGACCGGGCGCGCCCCGCACTCGAAGCCGCCCGCCAGCTCGACGCCCGCATCGAGGCGTTGTCGACGTCGACAGCGGTGTCTGCTTGGCGGCAGGCCGAGGCTGGTCACCAGCGCGCCCAGGCCGAACTCGAGGCGTTGCGGCAGCAGCTCAAAGAGACCCAAGGGCGGCAAGATGCAGCACGAGCAGAGATGAACGACGACACGGCTGCCTTCGTCGACGTCATCGATGCTGTGGTCCTTGGTCTGGAGCGCCTCGAGCGCGCTCGCTTGGAGGTCGAGGGAGCCGAGGCCATGGTTGCCGCCGCCGCACGAGACAAGGCCGAGGCCGACGTCGACGTCGCCGCCCGGACGCAGGTGCTCGCGGGCTTGGTGCCCCTTCGGCCTGCGCAGCTGGTGGGGCGTTGTCTCGACACGGTGCTGGCCGGCCTGTTGGCCGACGTCGTCGACGTCGAAGCCGCCCGGCAGGTGGGCCTGGGACAGGATCTCGTCGTCGCCCATCAGGTGCGCGAGCGGCTGGTGCGCGCGCTCAGCAAGACGCAAGAGCGGGCGCTGCTCGAAGATGGCGAACCCTGTCCCTTGTGCGGATCGGTCGAGCATCCCTGGAGCGCGGGCGCCCCCTGGCACGGCGTCGTCGACGACGAAGACCAGCGCATCGCTGCGCTCGAGGCGGCGCGGCAACGGAGCGTGTCCCGTCTCGCCGACGCCCGGGCCCGTCTGCAAGGGCTGCCTGCGCCCCAGCCACCTGTGCTGGCGGGGTGGTCGATCGGCGTCGTCGATGGGCTGCGGGCGCAGGATCGAGCTGCCGTGCAGGCCCGTCGAGCCCTCGATGAAGCGCAAACCCGCGCCGACGATCTCGCCCGCGATCATGCATTTCAATGCGCGGCCCTGGCTGCGAAACAGGCCGTGGTCGTCGACGTCGAAGCCGCTTTGCGCGGATTGCATGTGCCCGAGGCCGACCTCCGCGATCCACGTCGGCGCAAGACGGTGCTGGTGGGCGAGGCCAAGCGCTACCTGCGGGCCCGCGACATCCACGTGGCGACCCTGAAAGAGCTCGCTCGTCTCAGCCAAGAGCACGCGGGCGCCCTCGCGCGATCCGAGGCCTGCGCGGCGGCGTTGTCGTCGTCATCCGCGCTGGTGGCCGATCTGGAGTCCCGCGCGCTGGAGCTGCGCACGGCGCGCGCTGGAGTGTTGGGGGGCGAGGTCGCCATCGTCGAAGCAGAGCTGGATCGCGCCTGCGCTGACGCTCGCGCGGGGGACAGCGATGCGGCGCACGCCCTGGCCGCCGCGCAGTCATCGTCGTCGACGGCGGGGGCCGTGCTTGCGGAGCGGCTTTCGCGGCTCACCCCCGGGCCGGTCAGCGATCTTGCTGCTTTGGAGCTCGAGGCGGCGGTCGCACGCAGCGCCGCCTCGAGCGCCCGGGAACACCACGCGCTCTTGCGCGCGGGCCTGCAGCACGACGCCCTCCTCGCCGCCCAAGCTGCCGTCGTCGACGATGCCATCTTGGCCCACCGCCAAAGCGCTCGGGTGTGGTGGGAGCTGGCTGCAGTCATCGGATCCGCCGACGGCGCCCGCTTCCGGCAGTTTGCGCAGGGTCTCACGCTCGACGCTCTCGTCGTGCACGCCAACGAACACCTCAAAATCTTGGCGCCGCGCTACCGGCTGCAGCGGGTGGCGACGACGGCGGCGAGGCATGATCTTGAGCTGGTCGTCGTCGACCTCGACAGCGCCGACGAAGTGCGATCGACATCGACTTTGTCGGGGGGGGAGTCTTTTCTGGTGTCCCTGGCCTTGGCGCTGGGCCTCTCGAGCTTGTCGGCCAACGAGGGCGCGCGCGGGCGGGTCGAGAGCTTGTTCATCGACGAGGGCTTTTCGGCCCTCGACGCCGACACCCTCGACGTCGCCCTGTCGGCCTTCGATGCCCTGCGACAGACCGGACGGCAGATCGGGGTGATCTCGCACGTGCCTCTGCTCGTCGAACGCATCGGCTCCCAAGTGCGGATCGTTCCGATGGGTGGGGGCGCGTCGCGCGTCGAAATCCACGCGGGCTGAGGGAGAGATGACGGCGACGTTGACGCTGCAGACGCTGGATCAGCTGGTCGTCGACGACGAAGCGGCCTTTGTCGACGTTCCGGTCTACGGGGCTTTGAAGGCGATCTTGCTGCGCGATGGCTATCGCTTTCGCGTGCTCCCGCGGGGGGCGGCACCACGCTGGGATCGCGCGCTGCTGCTCAATCTGACGTTTTGGGGTGGGGACGGCGGCGACGTGCTTCCCGACGCGCACATCGCCGCCGACGTCGTCGCCCATGTGGCCTGGCACCACCTCGCGGTGCGCGCCTTTGCATCGGCTCCGGGAGCGCCTCTTTGCGCCGACGCGCTCTTTGCCGGAGAGGCCATCGCAAGCGCCTTCGACGTCTATGTCTTGGGCCGGCTCCTGGCCCGCAAGCGCAAACGATCCTCGCGCTCGCTCTTTCTCGAGAGCCAGGTGCCCGCCATGGCGGAGTCGGCCAGCGCTGCGGGCCTGTCCGAGCACGACTTCGAGGCGCTGCTGCGCCGGGTCGCCCACGAGCCAGAGCGCGCGTTCGAAGACCTGCGGGCCTTGCTCTTCGACGTCGCCACCGGCCTGTTGGCTTGCACCGACGCAGCGGCGGGCTTGCACGTGCTCGAGCGCTGCGCTGACCACCCGTTTGCGCCCCTCCTGCACCGCTATGAGCTCTCCAATTGGGTCCTGTGGGCACGCGCCTGGGCCGCCGATCGATGCGCGCCAGACGCCACGGTCAGGACCATCGATCGTTCTCTGCGCACCGCTCCCGACGCGGTCGCTTGGTTGGTGTCGACGTGGATCAAGCAAACCTGATCAGAGATCGCCCAGAGCGCCGACGACGACGACGTCACGGGGCTCGGCCTGCTGACCTTCTTCGACCCGAAGCTGCAGCCGGTAGGTCCCGCGCTTTCCCGAGAGGAAGCAGACGCCGAAGCCGTCGCCGTCGAAGCGAAAGCGCAGATCCCGCCAGGGGTTGGCGATGCCGTCGACGTTGATCTCTTCGACGCGCACGTAGTCTGGGTCTGTTGCCGGGATGGGAACGCAGCGCTCGATCAAGGTCCGCGGTGCGATGCCGCCACTGCCGATGTCGTCGCCGACGCGGTCCAAAAAGAGCTCGTTGCGTGTGGCACAGCCGTCGACGTCGACGCCGCCGCCGCTGACGAAGGCGATGTGGTCGAAGCAAAGCTGCTCACCCTGCAGCTCGGCGCAGGGCCCGGGCCGCTCGGAGATCGACAACACCGAGACGCCGCCGTCGGCACGCACGAAGCGGCAGCGGTGGTCCTCGACGAGGATCTCTCCCACGCCAGGCACCAGCACGACGTTGGCCGTGTCTTGGTGGGCGCTGGTGGTGCGCACCGTGAATGCTGCCGGGCCCGTGTGCACCTCGCGTCCGTCGACGACGACGACCAAGCCCTTGCTCCCGTTGCCAGCGATCGTGGCGCATCCGCTGCCGAGCACCAAAACCACGAGAAAGAGGACGGTCTTGATGCACCGAAGGTGCAGCTCCTTTTTCATATGGAATCGCAGCTGCTCAATAATTTGGATCCCAATCCGAGGCTGGGAGAATCTTCCACTTGGAATCATAGTTCTTCGTCGTCACTCGGAGCACGCGCAGCGGCCAGATGCGGGGCGCGCCGCCACTAGGGTCCTTCTCTTCGATGGTGAAGCGGTGCACTTCGAGCTTATAGGTGCCGCCCTTGCCCAGCTTCTTTGCCTCTTTCAACCACGGGTTTTCTGGATGCCAAAAGACATCTTTTCGCGCGCGAGCGACGTAGGCGAAAAGAGGGTACGCATCCATGAACTTCTGCGCCTGGATCTTCGTCGGCTCGAGCATCTTGTTGGCTTGCTCCTGGGTCAGCGCTACGGAATTGTCCTCGCTGACGACGACGCTGTTCAGGGCTTCTGCGCCTTTGCGTTCGAGCTCGTGCATGGCTTCGAGGGCGCCGTCGACCTCGAGCTCTTCGATGCGGCCGACGTCGCGCTTCTTGATCTTCCAGTTGGGGATGGTGAAGTCGGTGGCCGTGAGCGTGACGCCGCCGAGCAGATAGTTGCGGGCCGTGCCGTCGCCCTTGCCCTCCAGGGCTTTGAGGTAGGCCTCAGCCACCTTGCGCGGCTCATCGAGGGCGCCGGCCCCGTCGATGGATTCCACGGGCGGCAGGGACTTGAGCTCGATGGGGGCGGCCACAGGCTCGGGCTTGGGCGCCGGTTTGGCAGGCTTGCCAGCAGGCATGGACCCAAGGGCGACGACGACGGCGACGACGGCGAATTGCATGGGAACCTCGAAGGATGGCGCGCAAACGCTACCATCCTCGCGTGCGCTCTGCTGTCGTCGCCCTGGGTCTCACGGTCGGTTGCGCGAGCACGACGCTCTTGCCGGCCGCCTACGACGTCGATCGGGTGGCTTTGGTGAGCCTCCACGCTCGGCGCGAGATCGTGGTGCAGCAGACTGATTTCGTGCCCGTGCTGCTGGATGGCTCCCTCGGCGAAGAGGTCATCGAGATGTCGATGGCAGACACTGAGGCCCAGCTCGAAGAGCTGTTTGGAGAGCCAGGTCGCAGCGCCCTCGTCCCCGCCGCCCTCGCGATGCGTTCGAAGAAATACGACCTGCTGCCCGAGGCCCTGCCCATCGAGGAGTGGTCGCAGGCCGACAAGATGCTGGCCGTCGACGTCGACGACCCCCGGGCCCCGCTGGCGCTCGGTGTGCTCGCCCGCGACCTGCACGTCGATGCTGCGGTGGTCATTCGCCACGAGTGGTGGCTGGCGCGCGATCGCCTGGACATCGGCATCAGCACCTGGGCCTACGACCGCTGCACCCTGCTCCTCGTCGACGACGACGGCCGCGTGCTCTGGCGCCAGAGCGTGATCAGCCGGGCTCCAGCGCGGGCCACGTGGTCGTCGAGCTTTCCCATCGGGATCAACGGCGCCACCGGAGCCGACGAAGCCCGCACCCTCGCGCGCGAGACGGCCCGCCTGGCCTGGAACGAGCTCAAGACCA
Organism: Myxococcales bacterium; assembly: GCA_023248635.1. Classification (GTDB taxonomy): domain Bacteria; phylum Myxococcota; class UBA727; order UBA727; family VGSZ01; genus VGSZ01. Next base: position 134,194 of record JAHFED010000008.1, on the reverse strand, counting down.
GCTATGCTCGAGGTCCGTTGACACAATCTGTGAAGCCAGCGCTGTCGACGTCGTTGACTGGACCTCAGACGACGTCACCACCTCCAGCCATGGAGTCGCCATGACCTTGCCAACGCTTTCCTCCGCACGAGGCCTGCGCGCGCTGCAGGTGGCCGCGCTCATGTTGATGGTCGCCAACAACGTTCAGTGGCTGGTGCTTGGGTTGGTCGAACGACCCAAGCCTGGCCGTTGGGGCGATGATTTCGAGGCGAAGATCGTCGGCCGCTGGATCGACGGCATGACGCATCTTTGCTGTGGGCTGTTTCTCTCGCTGCTCGTCGCTCTTGTTCTCGTCGTCTTTTTCTGGAGTGTGCAGCGCGCGGCTCACGCCCTCGGCGGACCAGCGCCGCAATCTCGTTTTCTGCCCTCGCTGTTTGCGTGCACCGTTGTGAGCATGATCGGGGTGCCGATCCTCATTTTTCGGACGGCTCGAGTCGTCGCCCTAGCGCTCGACGACAGCGGCATCCGATCCCGCGGGCTGGTCGTAGCCTGGGCCGTGGGACTCGCGCCGCTCGTCGTTGGCGTTTACGGCAGGGTGCTCCTGAGCTCCGTCGACGGTGCCGCTGCGTTTTGGATGGTGCCTTTTGCCACGGTGCTGCTTTCCGGCATCGCCACACAGGTCGTTGTTGGCCCCCTCATCGAAGCGTTGCGCGCTCGTGCCCATCTCGACGGCGTCGACGCCAACGGATCCCCTGCCGCCATCCGGAGCCTCTGATGCCCAGGCCGCTGCCCACCGCCCTCTCGCTCGCCGTCGTTGCCCTGGCGGCCTGCGCCGAGCCGCCCGAGCTGCCAGCGCCGCCGCCGACCCCGGTGGCGATCCGCCCTCCGGCCCCTGTGGCGGTGGTCCAGCCCCCCGCCGTCGTCGACGCTGCCCCAGTGGCCCCGCCGACTCTTCCTGTGCCCGTGGCGCGCCCCAAGGGTGGCACCGTCAAACGCGCGGATGTGGCCGAAGTCAAAGAGTGGGCGAAGAAGAAGGACTGAGACCGCACTCAGTCGCGGAAGATGGCCAGGTTCACGCTGTCGCCGCGCCGTTGCAGCTCTTCGTAGAAGCGGGGCGGGGTTCCGGTCGCCTGAAAGCGCCCCATGACCGCGCCGCCGTCGTCGAAGCCCTCGCGCTTGAAGGTGAAGAGATCCTGCGTGGTGACGAGGTCGACTTCGACGCCGGTGACTTCGCTGATCTGGGTGACGCGCGAGCTGCCGTCGGCGAAGCGGGTGACGGTGGCGATGACGTCGAGGCTCGAGGCGATCTGCTCGCGCACGACGCGACTTTGCACATCGAGTCCCGCCATGGAGATCAAGGTCTCGAGGCGATCAAGACAGTCCCGCGTCGTCGCCGCGTAGGTCGTGAACAGCGTGCCGTCTTGGCGTCCGCCCATGGCCACGAAGAGGTCGTGGGCCTCGGAGCTGGTGACCTCGTGCACGATGACCCGGTTGGGACGCATGCGCAGGGCGTTGCCCACGAGATCGCGCACCGTTGCCGCCGACGGCCCGCCCTTGAGGGGCCGCGGCTCGAGGGTCACGACGTGGGGCTGCTGCAGCCGGAGGCGCGCGACCTGCTCGACGACGACGATGCGCTCGTCGTCGGCGATGGTGCTGGCCATGGCGGACATCACCGTGCCGATCTGAGCGCCAGGCCCGCCGCAGACGCACACGTTGCGACGCGCCCGCACACACAGCTCGAGAAACTCGGCCATGTTCTTCGACATCATCGTCTCGGCGACGAGCTCGTCGAGGGTGGCGTTGCGTGTGCTCGAGCGCGAGATGGTGACCAGGGGACCCCGAACGGCGGCCGCGTGGTGAACGGCGTTGATGCGCGTGCCGTCGGGGAGCCGCGCCTCAGCGATGGGATGGTCGGCGTCGAACTTCACCCCAGCGGCGTGCATGATGCGCCGAACCACCAGGGCAACGGCTTCGTCCGACGAGAAGAAGCTCGGCGCTGGGACCAAGGCGATCCCCACCGACGAGCTGTCGGGCGCCCGCCTCACGAGAATCTGGTGAGGGCCGTTGACGAAGACTTCGACGACGTTTGGGTCTTCGAGCAGGTCGCCGAGGGGCCCGGTGCCGCACACCTCCTTGGCGATCTGCAGCGGCCAGCCATCGGTGCTGGCGCCGCCGAACTTCTTGGAGAGCGCGTTCAGGGTCTTCTCGGCGGCGGAGCGCGCGCGATCCAGCGTGGTGTCGTCGTCGGGAGGCAAGCCGCCGTCGCCGGCCAGGGCCTTGGTGACCGAGAGAAACACCGCGCCGCGTCCGTGCAACGCGACCAGTGGCGGCAGCTCGATCTGGAAATCCTGCCGACGGGCGGCGGGCCGGGGCTTCTCCGCCCGCGGTTCCGGTCGACGTTCGGGACGCGCATCGGCACGAGGCTCTGGCTTGGGATCAACCCGCGGCTCCGGCTTCGGATCGACACGAGCCTCAACCCGCGGTTCCGGCTTTGGGGGCTCAGGTCGGGGCTGCGTGGGCAGCGGCGTCAACGCCCGCTTGACCGGTGGCACCATCGGCTCGTCTTCGACGGCGGCTTTGTCGTCTTCGCGTCCCCACAGCCCGTCTTCGTCGTCGTCGACGGGGGCTGCTGGTGCTCCGTTCTTGGCGCCGTTGGCAGGGGCTCCGTTGCTGGGAGGTGGGGCGGCCGGTGCGCCGTCGACGAGCCCCTCTTGGCCTTCAAGGGTGAGCGTGAAGTCGCCGATGTAGACTTTGTCGGCTTCTTTCAGCACCTGGGGCGAGCTGATGCGTTTGCCGTTGACGTAGGTGCCGTTGGTCGATTTCAGGTCGACGATGATGAACTTGCCGTCGCGCAACACGATGCGCGAGTGCCGCTTGGAGATGTTGCCCTTGGGAAGAACGATGTCGTTGCCCTGGACGCGTCCGATGGTGAGCTCGTGCTGATCGAACGCCTCTGCGCGTGGCTTGCCGCCCTTTTCCGTGATGACAATCGTGTACGACACTCGCGCGTTCCTCACCCGAGCCGACGGACGCCGGCCGATCCCTCAAGCTGCCGGACGTTCGCAAAGAGCGCATCACAGAGCAACTTTCGAGACAGGGCGAGCGATGCCCGTGCCCGAGGGGCAGCGACCGCGAAAGACGATCAGCCGCGCCGGCGGTTCGAAGCGCCGATGCTTCGCCCCGCTGGCACCAAACCAGGCAGCCCTTTGCGCCGTGCCGGCGGCTCAAACATCGGTACTTTGTGCTGGTCCGGACGCTGGGCTAGGAACTGGCTGTGCCCGTGAAGCTGCAGGTCGTCATGAGCATCCCGGGAAAAGACCCCCGGGAGTTCGAATACGAATTCGAGGACGAGCGCATCTGCGTCGGCCGCGATCAGGAAAACGAAATCCAGGTGCCGTTGTCGACGGTGAGCCGCAAACACTGCGTGTTCTTCCGCGACGGCGACGAATGGTATCTCGAGGATCTCAAGTCCACCCACGGCACCAAGCACAACGGCAAACCCCTCGGCGCCGGCGGCAAGAAGCTGCTGCGCAGTGGCGACGTCATCGACCTCATTCATTTCAAGCTGACCTTCCAAAACGCCGAGACCTCGTCGCCGGATTACTCGGCGGAAAAGACCGCGCACCTCGCCCGCAAGATGGTCGAAGAGGTGCTCGCCTCCATCGGCAAAGACGCCGCCGACGTTCCTTATGTGCGGGTCATGAACGGACCCGACGAGGGCAAGCGCTTCGACATCGGCGTCGACGTCAGCGAGGCCGTCATCGGCCGCGGCAACGACTGTGACTTCCAGATCAACGACGCCAACATTTCGCGACGCCACGGCATCATTCGCCGAGACTGGAACGAGATCACCGTCGAAGACGCCGGCAGCAAGAATGGTGTGCTGATCAACGACCGCAAGATCGCCAAGGCCACCGCCCTGCGCGACGCCGACGAAATCCTGCTCGGCGCCGTGAAACTGACCTTCATCGACCCCTCCGCCAAATTCATCGGCAAGCTCGACGACATCCCGGCCTTCGCCGACGCCCTGACCGGGATCGAGAGCGACCCGTCCCAAGAGGATCAGGACGACGACGACAACGACGAGGGCCCCGGACCCGATGTGGAGACCAACACCGGCGAACCTTCCGACCCACCCTCGCGCGTCCAAGGCACCCGCGCCGACGGCGACCGCAAGGGCTCCGACGACGCCGGCGGACCCGAGCCCGACGCCTTCGAAGACGACGAAGACGACGCCCAAGAGCCCCGGGGTCTGGGTGCCTTCGAGATCGCCCTCATCGGTGGCGCCGTGGTCGCGGTTATCGGTTTGGCCGTCGGGGTGGCAGTCTTGGTGATGGGTTCGTAGAGAGGCGCGATGCAATTGGCGGTGCCCGTACCTCCCGAGATCGAGCCCAGCGGGGCAGCTGCGGGCGACGAGGACGAGCCTCTGGTCGAGCGCGCGCGCATCGGCGACTACGTGGCCTTCGAGGCCCTGGTTCGCAAGCACCAGCGCCGCGTCTTCGCCGTCGCCCTCGGCATCGTGAAAAATCCCGCCGAAGCCGAAGAGGTCGTGCAAGAGACCTTCTTGTCGGCCTTCGAGCACCTCGACGGTTTCCGCGGCGAGGCCCGTTTCTCGACGTGGATTTTCCGCGTGGCCAGCAACCACGCGTTGATGAAGCTGCGCAAGAAGCGACCCGAAGCCGTCGGCGACCTCGCCGATCTCGAGCCTTCGATGGCCCGCGCGCGGGCGCGCTCCGAGGGGACAAGCCCCTTCGATGCCTTGACGTTGTGGGCCCGTCGCCCCGACGAAGCCGCCGCCGCCCACGAGGTGCAAGAGGCCCTGCACGATGCGCTGGCGGCTTTGCCCGAGGAAGAGCGGGCCCTGCTGCTGCTGCGCTCCCTCGACGACGCTTCTCATGACGAGCTGGCGCGGACCTTTGGCACCACGGTGTCGGCCGTGAAGAGCCGCTTGCACCGCACGCGCTTGCTGCTGCGCACTCTCCTCGACGAGCGACTGCGCGGAAAGCCGCCGCCATGAGCCGATGCCATGTCTTCCAGCCCTTGAGGTGCGCGTGAGCCACGACGACCACCACTCCGTCGACTGCGGCCGCCTGGTCGAGCTCCTGGGCGAGTACGTCGACGACCAATTGCCTGCCGAGGTGAAGAGCGCCGTCGATGGACACATGTCCCAATGCGCCCCGTGTCTGGCCTTCTTGAAGCAGTACCGCTTCGCGCCCGAGGCCGTCCGCGCCCACCTGCTGCAGCAGGTGCCTGTAGACCTCGAGTCCCGCCTCCTCACCTTCTTGAAACAGCGCACCCACAAATGATCGAGCTCGGCGTCTCTCTTCTTGTTTGCGTCGTATTATCAGTTACTTATGCTCTTCGGCTCGGACAGCTCGACCGGCTGGCGACCGCGCTGGGCGGGCAGCGGCTCTTGACCGGTGGCCGCGCCCTGCAGACTCGGGACTATGTGCTGGAGATCGTCGCTGCCGGTTGGCGCGTGGCGGTGCCAGGTTGCCTGCTCGGCGGAAGGATGGGCCTCACCATCCAACCCGGCCTCAGTCCGCTGGGTGTTCGCACCGGCTTCGGCGACGTTGACCACTCCTTCCGCATCACCAGCGACGACGAAGCCCTGGCCGCCACGATCATGAGCGACCCTGTGGTGCGCAAGACCCTGCACCGCCTCGATCAGCTCACCAACCTGAAGAGCATCAACGTGACGTCGACGCAGGCGCTGGTGGTGTTGTTTCGCCGTCGGCGCCGGGTGGACGAGGTCGAGACTCTCGAGGCGGTCGTCGCCTTTGCGCGCGCTCTCAACGGCGTGGCCACAGTGAGAGCGCAACTCACGGCCGGAGGCCCCACCGGTGGCATCGGCGGGGCGTCGGGCTCCCCCTTCGCGATGCCAGGCGCCCGCTAGCTGTAGCTAGAGGGCGTCGACGACGACGCAGGCTGCTCCGGCCGCACCCAAGACCACCGCCAGCGCCGATCCGACGACGACGCTGGTCTGCAGCGCCACCGACGGCTTCACGGATACCGCAGCGATGGTGAGGCCAACGCCGACGACGCCGCTGCCGGCGACCAGCGCCATTCCGGTGAGCCCCAAGGCCGATGGGCCAGGGGGAGGAGGGGGCACCAGAGCCCTGGCGGGGGGCACACCGGCCCAGGGCAGCAGCTTCACAGCGAGGGCGGCGCCGACGTCGGCGGGGTTGGGGCTGGCGCTTTCGACGCTGTTCTCGTCGACGAGCTTGGTGCCATGGGCGTCGTAGAGCTGAACGGACACGACGTAGTCGCGGACCCCGAGGCCGGCAACGCCGATGACCAAGAGGTGGGAGGCATGGCGGGCCAGGGCGTGCCCCAAGAGGCAGGCGGATTCGGTCTGGCACACAGCGACGTCGACGGGATCGAGCTGGGGCTCCAACATCAGCCAGACGTCGTCGACGGCCTCGACCAGGCCAGCGGCAACCTCGCGATGGGCGGGGTTGTTGTCGGGCAGGGTGACGGCGACGGCGACCTGGGCCCGCGCTGACAGGCCCGCACCAAGGATCAGACAAAGACCCAAGAAGCGCATGGGCTACTGCGGCTCGGCGGCGAGGCGCTTTTTCTGGAGGCGGTCGACGAGGGCGGCGGCGAGCCGACGAGGCAGCACCCGCGTGAGCGCGATCAGCAGCCGATTGGGAGCACCAGGCACCACCAGAAAGCGGCGCTGCAGCATGCCTTCGACGCTGGCTTCGGCGACGTCGACGTCGCTCATGGCTGCGGCTCCTCCCATCGTGCCTTTCACGCCCGAGCTGCGCTGAAATTCCGTCGCCACGGGTCCCGGACAGACCAGCGTGATGGCGACGCCGGTGTCCTCGAGCTCGTGCCGCAGGGCCTCGCTGTGGCTGACGACGAAAGCCTTCGAGGCATAGTAGGTCGCCGCTCGCGGCCCGGGCATGAAGCCGCCGACGGATGCGATCTGGACGACGTGGCCCCGACCGCGAGCGATCATGCCGGGCAAGAAGGCCCGCGTGAGGGCGACGAGGGCGCGGCAATTGATGTCGACGATCTCGAGCTGGCGCGCTGCGGGGGCCTGGTGAAAGAGTCCAATCCAGCCAGCACCGGCGTTGTTGACGACGACATCGATCTCTCGATCGCCCACAGCTTCGACGACGACGTCGGTGCCCTCGGGCGTTGCCAGGTCGGCAGCGACGACGGTGACTGTGATGCTGGCCGCGGCCGAGAGCTCATGGGCGAGGGCCTGCAAACGATCCTCGCGCCGCGCGACCAGCACCAGATCGAAGCCCCGCGTTGCCAGGGATCGAGCGATGGCAAGGCCGATCCCCGACGACGCACCCGTCACCAGCGCTGTGCCCGCGCTCATCGCGTCTGCCGACGCCACACTTGGTAGATGCCAATGGCGCTGGCAACGCAGCCAGCGACGACCAAGGCCCCGCTGCTCTGGGTGCCCATCAAGGAGAGCTTCCCGCTGGCGCCGCCGGCGATGCAGGCGAGCCCGAAGACGATGTTGAAGACTGGCGCACCCATGGATCCTCCGCGCTCTGGCGTCTTTGCAGTGTGGAGCAGGAGGTCGTCGTCGTCGAGGGTTGAGCGCATACCCGTCGTCGTCGCATGCTGAGCTCCATGAGTGACCAGACCTTGCCCGCAAACAACGCCGTGCGCCTGGTGGCCCTTGATGCCAACGACGATGACGCCGTCGACGCCGTCGTCTCCTTCGTCAACCGTCACTATCCCAGCGAGCTGCCCTTGGCGCGCGCGGGCATCAAGCACGGGCACTACCGCTTCTTTTGGGCCCAAAACGCAGCCAACGACGTCGTCGGCGCCACCGCCTATGTGCCGCGTACCCGCTTCCTTGCCGAGAGCGTCAAGACCGTCGTCGACCCCCGCCACCGCCAGCAGGGGCTTGGCGCTGCGATTTCCCGCGCCATCGAGGCCGAGGTGCGGGCCGCGGGGTTCAGCAAGATCATGTCGACGATTTTGATTACCAACATTCCCATGATTATTATTAAGTTACGCCAGGGGTATTTGGTTGAAGGTATCCATATGGACCACGAGAAACCTGGTCTTCACGAGTATTCGCTTGGCAAGGTCTTCCGATGAAGACGGTGGGGCTCCTCATCGCCAGCAACGTCTTCATGACCATGGCTTGGTATGGTCATCTGCGTTTCAAAGAGGTTGATCTTTGGAAGGTGATTCTGGTTTCTTGGGGTATTGCTTTCGTCGAATATTGTTTGCAAGTGCCCGCCAATCGATGGGGCCATGGGACCTTCAGCGCTTTTCAGCTCAAGCTGATGCAGGAGGTGATCACACTCGCGGTCTTTGTCGTCTTCGCCGTCTTGTGGTTGAAGGAGACGCCGAAGTGGAACCACGCCGTCGCCGGCCTCTTTCTCGTCGGCGCCGTCGTCTTTGCCTTTTGGGATCGTGCGGCCGCCGATGCACCGGCGGCACAGCACGACGAGCCCGTTCGCACCCGTTGACGACGACGGAGCCGCGAAAAAACCGCGCCCACCGAGGCGGGCTGGGGCTTGGGATCAGGTTGCTGGTTCCGGTGGCGCCAGGACGATGCCCGGTGTCGGCGGCTCACGCTTCTTGCGCTCGTCCTCGAGCTGCTCCCGCGTCTTGATGCGGATGGTGGGCTTGGTGCGGGTCATGGTCTTGCCGTGCATGAGCGCCTGCAGATCGGGAGCGTCGAGGGTCTCGTACTCGAGCAAGGCCTTCGCAATGGCGTGGAGCTTGTCGATGTTGCCTTCGATGATGGCCTTGGCGCGGGCGTATTGCTCGAGGACGATGCGGCGCACCTCGCTGTCGATGGTGCGTGCGGTCTCTTCCGAATATTGCTGCGACTGGTTGAAGTCACGTCCCAGAAAGACTTCGCCGCGGCTCGACGAAAAATTCAGCGGCCCGAGCTTCTCGCTCATGCCCCACTCGGTGACCATCGAGCGCGCCAGATCGGTGGCCCGGTCGATGTCCGAAGAAGCGCCGGCGTCGACGTCGCGCAGGAGCTCGTCGGCCACGCGTCCACCCATGGCCATGGCGATCTGGTTCTCGGCGAACTTGCGGGACAGCGACTTGCGGTCGTCGGGGAGGAAGGCCGTGAGCCCCAGCGCTGCACCGCGCGGGATGATGGTGACCTTGTGGATGGGCAGCGCGTCTTTGTCGCCCTTGCCCCTCTCCCCTGAACCCAGGTCGCCAAAGAGCATGAGGCCGACAAGGGCGTGACCGGCTTCGTGGTAGGCCGTGCCCTCGAGCTCCTGGGCCGTCATCACCAGCGAGCGGCGTTCGTTGCCCATGGTGATCTTGTCGCGCGCGGACTCGAAGTCTTGCATCACCACTTTGTTGCCCTCGCGCCGCGCGGCGACCAAGGCCGCTTCGTTGACGAGGTTCTCGATGTCAGCCCCGCTCATGCCCGGGGTCATGCGGGCCAGGATTTCGACGTCGACGTCGGTGGCCAGGGGGACCTTGCGGGTGTGCACGCGGAAGATCTGTTCACGGCCGGTGACGTCGGGGCGCGGGACCACGATGCGTCGATCGAAGCGACCGGGCCGCAAGATGGCGGGATCGAGCACATCAGGACGGTTGGTGGCGGCGACGATGATGACGCCTTCGGAGGACTCAAAGCCGTCCATCTCGACCAGCAGCTGGTTCAGCGTCTGCTCGCGCTCGTCGTGTCCGCCGCCCATGCCAGCACCGCGGTGGCGGCCGACGGCGTCGATCTCGTCGATGAAGATGATGCAGGGCGCGTTCTTTTTTCCCTGTTCGAACAGGTCGCGCACCCGGCTGGCGCCGACGCCGACGAACATCTCGACGAAGTCCGAACCCGCGATGCTGAAGAAGGGCACGCCTGCTTCTCCGGCGACGGCACGGGCCAGCAAGGTCTTGCCGGTGCCGGGCGGCCCCATCAGCAGTACGCCCTTGGGAATGCGTCCGCCGAGGCGCGTGAATTTCTTGGGGTCCTTCAGGAACTGCACGATCTCTTCGAGCTCGAACTTGGATTCGTCGACGCCAGCGACGTCTTGGAAGGTGACCTTGTTCTGGCTCTCGTTCATCAAGCGCGCGCGGCTCTTGCCAAAGCTCATGGCCTTGCCGCCGCCGGACTGCACCTGTCGGATGAAGAAGAGGAAGAGCACGACGATGAGCACCATCGGCAGCCACTGCACGAGGATGATCCAGATGGCGCCGTCGTCTTTGGGCTCGATGATGTACGAGGTGCCCGCTGTCTTCTGGGCCGACTCGAGCTTCTTCAGCAGGTCACCGCTGGCGTCGACGACGCCCAGGGACACGAACTTGGTGCCGCTCTTGTAGGTCCCGGCCAGCTCGAGGCCCTTGGCGGTCTCGTGCAGACGCACCTCTTGTACGTCGCCCTTGTCGATGGCGACGATCAGCTCGCCGAACTTGGCTTCGTCGTGCTTCTGCGTCGTCTTGGAATAGGCGCCCCAAATGACGACGATGACGACGAGAAAGGCGAGCCATACCAGGAGCGTCTTGTGCTGTTGCTTCACGAAATCACCTGCGTTTCAAGACGCGCCAGCGTCTTGGACATCAACACGTCGTCAGGACCAAGAAGCCAGAACGCGTACTCATCGCCTCCGACGCTGGCGTCGGAAGTACTGTTGCAGGCTCTGCGTTCCGACGCGCTGCGGCGCTTCGGAACGCAGGTCACCAGGGAAAGAGGAGGGGCGAAAAAAAAGAGGGCAGCGGGAGTCTGGCGGAAAAAAGGGGCGAGTCACGAACAGATGAAGCCTAACCATGGACGTTGCGACGGAAAGCTAGCGTCGGTCAGACTGCCCCGCACCAACGACGACGGCAACCACCAGGCCTCGTTCCCGCTGGTGCCAGATCTCGGCCCGGCTGCCTCGCAGATCGACCCGCCCCGCCCGGCCCAGGGCACAAAGCCTCAGCACGTCGTCGATGGCGGCGGGCGCCGTGCGGGGATCGGTGACGACCCGCCCCACCTGCCGCAGGAGCCACCGCCGCAACAAAGCCGGAGCCAAAGAGGCGTCGACGACGTCGTCTTTGGGGATCAGGGCTTCGATGACGTCGTCGTCTTCGGCCCGGTGGCGGGCGTGGCGGGCCAGGGCGGCTTCGACGTCGGCCCGGTGCTCCTGCAGGGGGGCGAGCAAACGCTGGCGGACCAGCGCCCGAGCGTTGAGGCCGGCGGCATCGTCTTCGTCGACGACGACGTCTTGGATGTCGAGGGCTGCGAGGGCGTCGAGCAAGTGTGATTTGGGCAGGGCGATAAACGGCCGCACCAATCGACGTCCCTGACGGTGTTCGACGACGTGCGGAGCGCGCCCCCCCCGCCCTCCCCCGCGCCCCGCCAGGTGCAGCAGCAGGCCTTCAGCGACGTCGCCGCGGTGGTGGGCGGTGGCGATGGCGGCGATCCCGCGCTCGCGGGCCACCTCGTGTAGGGCGGCGTAGCGGGCGCGCCGCAGGCTCTGCTCGTCGCCAGCAACCGGGGTGACGAGGACGATTCGATGCTCCAGGCCCAGACGGTGGGCACAAAGGCCCACGGCGTGTGCCTCGGCGCTCGAGCCAGGCCGCCGCCCGTGATCGACCGTGGCGACGACGACGGTGGGTGGTCGTTGGTCCCAGGTGGCAAAGGCCTCGAGCAAGGCGCGGGAGTCGGGACCGCCAGACACGGCGAGCACGCAGCCCGGCAAGAAGACGGCAGCGACGTCGTCGAAGGCGTTCCACAAGGGTTGCAAGGCCCGACGGACCCGGGTGCTCAGCACGCAAGCTCAGGGGGCTTTGAACTTGGGGCGGCCAAACTCGACGTCGCGGGCGTCAATGACGGCCGGCGAGGCCGCGCAATACTTGAGCGGTTGGTCCGAGGGCTGCCCGTCGGCGTCGAGGCAGTCGCAGGGGAAGCCGTCGTCGTCGCATTCGTCGGCGGGGGTGAAGTCCTGGCAGGCGAGGATGCCGAACTGGACGATCTGCTGGCAGCTGAAGCCGTCGCCGGCTTCGGCGCATTCGATGTCGCTCTCGCACTGCTTGGTGCAGTAGGGCCGGCTGCCATCGGTAGACGCGCACAGGGCCGTCGAGCAGGTGTCGAAAGAGACGTCTCTGACCAGGTCGCTGCCGGAGCCATCGGCGATCTTGACCTTGTCGAGAACCTCGGCTTCGTTGGGGTCGCAGGGTTGGCCAATCTCCGGCTCACAGCCGGCGGCCGCCACCAAGAGAGCGAACAGGGCCACACGCATGAGGCCATGGTTAGCACGCTCGAGGGTCCAGGTGGAGAGCGGGCACTCTGTCGCCCTTCGTCGACGACGTCGGCTTGTTTGGCTTTGAGCGAAGGTGCTAAACCGAAGGCCGCTCCGAGCAGTTGCACGTTGGGTTTCCAGTGAGAGGCGGAGAATCGATGCGTTGGCAAGTGATAGCGATCGCGCTGTGCAGTGTGCCCAGCGGGGCTCTCGCCCAGGCCGCTGCGGCGCCGCCGCCTGCTGGGGCCGCTGCGGAACCGGCCCCCAAGTCCGCCGCCAAAGGAGCCGCCGCCCCCGCTGTTGACGCCGACATTGCCGCCGAGGCAGGGGCCCAAAGCGACGCCGAAAACGTCGACGCTGGCACGGGCAAGACCCTGCAGGAGCGCATCCGCGCCGTCAGCCGCCGGACGTTTTTGAAACAAGGGCGCTTCGAGCTGAACCCGCTCGCCGGCGTCTCGACCAACGACCCTTTCTTTCGCGCCTGGACCGTGGGGGCCCGCGGCAGCTACCACCTCTCGGAAGAGTTCTCGATCGACGTCGGCGGCGCTGGAGCGGTGTTTCAAGAACCCCTCGACATTTTTCGCGCCCTGAACGTCGAACCGGCCGACGTCGCCGCCGGCCTCAAGGATCAGCAGGACCAGGGAAAGTTGGCGGCGACCCTCTACGGCTACGCCGACGGTGGCGTCACCTTCTCGCCTCTGTACGGCAAGGTGGCCCTCGCTTCTGAGCTGGTGGGTCACTTCGACACGTTCTTGTCGGCGGGGCTCGCCGCCGTCATCGATTCGGGGCCGTCGGTGGTGCACCCGGGCCTCGAGGTCGGCATTGGCTCGCGCCTGTTCCTGAACCGGTTCATTGTCGCTCGCGTCGACGTCCGCGACTATCTCTACCCGGCCGACAGCAGCGACGGCGTCGCCTTCGGCAACCTGCTGATGCTCAACGTCGGCGTCGGCCTCTATTTTCCGCTCGACTTCGACTACTCCAACGAGACCCTTGGGGCGAAGGACTGAGATGAAGCACCGGTACCCCCAAGCCGTCGTCGTCGCCGCTCTTGTCAGCTTTTCGTCGGGCCTTCGTGCGCAAGACGACGCGGCCGAGCTCAGCCTGCAGGAGCCTGAGCCGGCGGCAGCCGCCGCAACGCCCCCCGCCGACGAAGCTGCCCCCGCCGAGGCCCCCGCCAGCGGCAAGACCGCCACCGACGAAGGCATCGACCTCACGCTGCAGGACCGCATCAAGGCCGTTTCAAGGAAGACCTTCTTGAAGTCAGGGCGCTTCGAGCTGCAACCCAACGTGATGATGACGGTCAACGACTCGTTCTTTCGCAGCTTCGCCTTCTCCGGGCGCCTCGCCTGGCACCTCAACGACGCCTTCGCCCTGGAGATCGGCGGCGGCTACATCCCGCCCTTTTTGGTACAAAAGCTCGACCCCGTCGATCAGCTGCGCGAATCGCTGGCGCTGATCAACGCCGACAACAAGCCCTTCGCCCTCGCCGACGTCGGCCTCACGTTTTCGCCTCTGTACGGGAAAGTGGCCCTGCTGGGCGATTCGATCATCAATTTTGACGGCTTCTTGTCCGCCGGCGTCGGCGCGACCTTCGACAACGGCGCCGACGTGGTGCACCCCACCATGGACGTCGGCGTCGGCGCTCGCGTCTTCCTCTTTCGCTGGCTCGTTCTGCGCGGCGACGTCCGCGATTATATTTATCCGCAAGACAAGGCGGACATTTCGACGTTGCAGAATCTAATGTTCGTCAGCGTCGGTATTGGAATCTATTTTCCCTTCGATTTCGATTATCAATACGAAGCCGCCCGCGTGAACAAGAACGGTTGAGGCCGACGAAATGTTGCGATCCCACGTCCTAACCGCCCTGACGCGCCTGTGCGCCGGCGTCGCCAGCGCCACCCTCTTGTTGGGGCCCGGCCTCGCCTTGCCTGTGCATGCCCAGGAGGGCGACGGCTTCTCCTTCGACATCGTCGAGGAGGGCGTCAAGGACACCGACACCGCGCGCATGGACAAGGCCAAGGATTTGCTCTCGCAGGAACGCTTCGGCGAAGCATTGGCGGAGCTCGAGGGCATCCTCGGCGACAAGGGGCAAAAGCGCTTTCACGCCGAGGCCGAATATGACCTCGCCAAGACCTTGTATCGCATGGGCGCCTATCATGCCTCGCTCAATCGATACCAACTGATTCTCGACGCAGGACCTAAGCACGAATACTATTCTCAGGCGCGAAACTGGTTGTTTTTTATCTCTAAAAAAATGAAGGACGAGCTGGCCGCGCTGCAGATGGTCTCGATGTACGCCAAGGCCGAAGACATTCCGGCCGAGCAGCAAAACGAGCTCTCCTATTCGCTGGCGCGCTTCTACTTCTTGTTGGCGCTGAACCAAGGGGCCAAGGGCGTCGAGGTCGAGCAGACCGAGGAGCCGCCGCCCGCAGCAGCCAAGCCCGCCGAGCCCGACGACAGCACCCTCGACATCGGCATGGATGATCTCGGCGACAAAGAGCCCAAGGACGACAAGAAAGACCCGCCCAAAGACGAGAAGAAAGAGCCACCCAAAGATGAAGGCGGACTCGATTTCTCCGCCGACGATCTCGGTGGTGGCGACGACGACGGATTCGGCTTCGACTTCTCGGACAAAGACCCGCCGCCGACGCCCAAAGAGAAGGCCAAGAAAGAAAAGAAGGAGAAAAAGAAGAAGGACAAAGACAAGAAGGACGCCAAGAAGGACCAAAAGGAAGCCACGACGTCGACGACGGACGCGACTGAGGAGCCCAAGGTCGAGGTCAAGAAGGTGCCCAAGGCGCCGGCCAAGAACAAGGGTCACAAAGTCGAGAACCCCAAAAACGCCGAGGAGTCCCTCGAAGCCGCCCTCAAAGCAATCAAGCGCGTCGACGACAAGAAGTACGCGAGCTACGCCCAGGCCCTCTACCTCAAAGGCCTCATCCAGTTCGCGCGCGGTGAGTTCGATCCCGCCGTGAAGGCCTTTCGCGGCGTCGTGCGCCTGACCAACCCTCGCGCCGCCGGCGACGCCGAGAAGGCCCAGGAATACACCAAGCTGCGCGAGATGGCGTTCTTTTCATTGGCTCGTATTCACTATCAATTCGAACAATTTCGCTATGCTATCTTCTACTACGATCGGATCAGCCGCGACTCCGAGCAGTGGCTCGAAGCGGTGTTCGAGTCCTCGTGGGCTCACTTCCGTCTTGGCGAATATGAGAAGGGCCTCGGCAACCTGGTGACCCTTCAGTCGCCGTTTTTTCTGGATGAATACTACCCGGAATCCTCGATCCTGAAGGCGATTACGTTCTACGAAAATTGCCGCTATCCGGAGGCGCGCGCCTTCCTCGGCGAGTTCAAGCAGAATTACGGCGGCGTGCTGGCCGAGCTCGATGCGCTGGTGGGACAGCCGACGGCGGTGGCCAAGGGCGAGGGCGCCGTGGGTGCAGATACGACCGAGGGCAAGGAAGGGGCGCCGTCGACGTCAAAGACCGCCGAGCAGCTCTTCGAGGAGCTCACGGCTTTGGAGAAGAAGGTCGCCGAAGGCAAAGACGACGCCGCCCGCTCCATTGCGCTGACGGCGCGCTTGCTGCGGCTGGCCTTGTCGGACAAGCGCGTGGCCGGCTTTCGCGCTGCCATTGCCGAAGTCGACGAAGAAAAGGCCCAGATCATGGCGCTGGGAGCTCCCTTTGGTGGCGGCGCCGTTCACACCGAGCTGGTGAAGTCCCTCGATGCACGCCGGGCCGAGTTGGTGACCAGCGCCGGCACCCTCTTGCGCGACAAGCTCGAGGCCGAGCGCACCTTCCTCAAGGAGCTCTCGTCGAAGCTGGTCCGCATTCAGTTCGAGATCGCCAAGATGGAGAAAGAGACCATCGAGGCGTCGATGACGAACCAAAACCAGACCGTCGAGATCGAAAGGTACGGCTACACCACGGCCACCGACGACGAACGCCTCTATTGGCCCTTCGAAGGCGAGTATTGGCGCGATGAGCTCGGGACCTACCAATACACATTGACGAAGGGGTGCCGACCCCCTGCCGAGACCACCATTACGGGCGATTGAGGACTCCATGAAACATTCTTTGCCCTCAGGCCGGGCGGCCCAGCTTGAGCTTCGGCCCCGCGGCCCCCTCTCGGCGCTCCGGCCGCTGGCGCTGGGCATGCTCGCCGCCGGCGTCCTCTTGCCTTCGTCGTCGTCAGCGCAGGAAGAAGAGCGACGTCCGACGCCGGTCGCCCCCGTGCCCGACACGCCCATCGCTCCCGTCGAGAAGGGCAGCAGCAAGGGCGACGCCGCCGCCGCCGCCGAAGCCGAGCGCGCGCGCAAAGAGCGTGAAGCTCGCGTGCCCACCGTCGTCACCGAGACGGCCCGAGAAAAAGTCGAGGCCGTCGCCGAGCCCACCCTGGACTACGAGGACTTCCGCCAGCAGCAGGAGCAGAAGGTCCAGGGCAAGCGCAAAGAGCTCCTCGACACTCTCGAAGAGATTCTGAAAGGCGAAGTCTCCGAAGCCGAACGTCCCGATCTCTTGTTCCAAAAGGCCGAGCTCTTTCTCGAGGAGGCCCAGTTCTGGTTCTTCGAGGCCAACCGCATGGACGACCAGTTGGCGGCAGCGTTGTCCAAGGGTGACGACGCCAAGATGATGGCGGTGACCGAAAAGAAGGAGCAGCTGCTCGCCAAGCAAAAGACCTGGGGCGACGGTGCGATCAAGCTCTTTGAGGAGATTGACAAGAAATATAAGAAATTCGAGCGACTCCCTGACGTTCTATATATGATGGGTCAGGCCTATTGGGACCGACAGGATTATAAGCAAGCCCTCGTGGTCTATCGAAAATTAATTAAGGACCACCCCAAGAACCAATACATCGCCGACGCCTGGCTGGCCTTTGGCGAGTACTACTTCCTGGTCGCACCCGATGACGAGCGCGACGTGCAGAAGGCCCTCGACGCCTACATCAAAGCCGCCGCCAACCAGGACTCCGCCGTCTTTGGCTATGCCACGTACAAGCAGGGTTGGTGCTATTACAATCTCGCGCGCCACGATCGAGCTGCTGAGAAGTTCAAAGAGGTGGTGCTCTACAGCCAGGTGAATGGTTCAATCCTGGGCGAGCGACGCATTGGCTTGGCCAAAGAAGCCCGCAAAGACTACGTGCTGGCCTACGCGCAATACGGCAGCGGCGCCAACGCCCCGGCGGAGTTCAAGGCCATCGCCGACGGCGCCGAGCACCGCGGCATGCTCGAGCGCCTCGCGGATATCTACTACGGCGACGGCAAGGACCGCGACGCCATCATCACCTTCAAGACCCTCATGGACATGACGCCAGAGGCAACGCGCAACCCCATCTTCCAGGGCAAGATCGTCAAGCTCGCGAGCCGCATCGGCGAGAAGAAACAAGTCGTCGGCCAAGCCCGCAAGCTCGTGAACGAGTTCAAGCGCGTGCGCGCCGTGCTTGCCAACACCAAAGACGGCGACCCCAAAAAAGAGGTCATCGCCAGCGATCTGCAAAACGCCGACGACATCTCGGACAACACGCTGCGCTACCTGGCGACCACGTGGCACACCGAGGCCAAAAAGACCCTGGACATGCAGACCTTCGAATACAGCTACGAGCTGTATGGCGACTATCTCGAGCTCTTTCCTGAGCGAAAAGAATCGTATGAAATGCGCTTCTTCTACGCCGAGCTCCTCTACAGGCTTGAGAAGTACGAGATCGCCGGCGAACAATACGTCAAGGTCTACCTGCAAGACCCCAAGGGCAAGTGGGCCGAGCCCGCTGCCGAAGAAGCGGTCCGCTCCTACGATGAGGTCATCAAGGACTATGATCGCGCCAACAAGAAGGGACCACAGGTCGCCGTCAACCCCGCCGACGCCCTGAAAGAGAAGCCAATTCCGGAGCTGAAAAAGAAGTATATTGCGGCGTGCAATAACTATCTAAATAATTACCCAAAAGGGAAGCTCAGTCTCGAGGTGGCGTACAAGGTCGCGCGCACGCTCTACGACTACAACTACTTCAAGGAGTCCACGCCGCGCTTCATGGACTTCACCGAGGCCCACAGCGAGCACCCACGCGCCGAGCAGGCGGCGAACCTCGTGCTCGACACCTTCAACATCCAAGAGGACTGGTCGGGCCTCAACGGCGCCGCCCGCACCTTCTCGCGCAACGCGGGCCTCATGAAGTCCAAGGAGTTTCACGAGACCTTGCTCAAGGTGCTCGAGGAATCGACCTTCAAGCTCATCTCGGACTTTGAAAAGAAGAGGCAATGGGAAGAAGCCGCCAAGCGCTACCTCGCCTTCTCCGAGGAATTTCCCAAGTCGCTGCTCGCCGACAAAGGCCTGGCCAACGCCGCCGCCATGTTCACCCGCGCGGGCCAGCTCGATCGGGCCATCAAGGTGCGACAGAAGCTGGTGAACACCTACAAAGAGTCGCCGTTGGTGCCAGATCAGATCTTCGCGATCGCGGCTTCGTTCGAACAGATCGTGTCCTACCGAGACGCAGCGACTTGGCTCGAACGCTTCGTCGAGCAATATCCGACGGACGCGCGCGCCAAGGATGCACTGTATAATGCATCCATCTATCGCCACGGAACAAATGACACGAAGAAAGCAGTCGAAGATCGCGAGCTCTACCTCAAGACCTTCAAGAATGCCGCTGACTACGAAGACGTGAATTTCTCCATTGCCACGGCGTGGGAGCAGAGCGGCAACCTCAAGAACGCGGTCAAGGCCTACTCCGACTTCGCCGAAGCCTGGAGAAAGAAAGATCCCGTCAAGGCTTTGAATTCACAATACAAAGCTTATCGCCTTCTCGAGAAATCGAAGGCGCCCAAGAACGACCTCGATCGGGCCTACCGCGATCTCGTCGAGCAAGCCAAGAGCTACCAGAAGTCAGGCAAGCCCGTCGACGACGTCGGCGACCCCTTGGCTTTGGTGGCCTTCCGCAACGCCGACCTCGTCTTGGAGAAATACAAGGAGGTCAAGATCACCAAGGCCGACAACCCCGCCGAATTCAAGAAGACGCGGGACCAGAAGATCGCCGCCAGAAACGCCGTCGTGAAGGCCTACACCGAGGTCGTGCAGCTCAAGTCCCCCGAGTGGGCGGTGGCCTCGCTCTTTCGCATCGGCGAGGCCGGCGCCAACCTGGTGAAGATCATCAAAGAGGTGCCTCCGCCCAAGGCCCTGGCCACCGAAGAGCAGCGCCAACTTTTCAAGGATCGACTCGAAGAGATGACGCTGCCCATCGAAGAAGAGGCGGCCCAGACCATGGTCTTGTGCCTCGACAAGTCCGCCGAGCTCGCGGTCTTCAACGAGTGGACGCGCCGTTGCCTCGGCTATCTCGAGGAGAACCGCCCCAACCAATACCCGAAGAATTCGTCGGACCAGCGCACCCCTCTCGTCGTCGTGCGCGAGCGGGTCGAGCAGGGACGCGGTCTCGTGCTCGAGCTGCCCAAGCCCGGCGAGAAGCCCAAGGTCGAACCGGGATCGGAGCCGCCGCCGCCGCCGCGCACCGAAGCTCCGGCGAAAAAAGACGACACCGTCGAGCTGTCCGCCAGTGATCTTGCCGGAGGTGGGTGATGCCGCACGCGTTCCGAAGCGCCAAGCACTTGGGCCTCGCGACCTTGATGAGCACGGGGTTCGCCTGCGGCACCACCAGCGAGGCGAAGCGCGACGCCGTCGCCGTCGACGCCAATGGCACGACGGCAGAAGTGGTCACCAACGAGGAGGCTCGCGTCGCCTTCGCCCGCGGCGCCGACTCCTACAAGTCGTCGGGAGGCAAAGACGTCGGCTCCGCCCGCGGGGCCTTCGAGAGCGCCGCCAAGGCCGATCCCCAATTCGCGCTCGCGCGCTACAACGCGGGTGTATTATATGAAAAAGAGGGTCGACTCGATGACGCTAAACGTGTCTACCGCGAGGCTCTTGACATCGACCCGACCCTCGATCTCGCCGCCAACAATCTTGGTTTGTTGCTGGAAAAATCAGGGCAGGTCGACGCCGCACGAACGCTCTACAACGAGATCATCGAGAAGCACCCCGAAGCCGTCAGCGCACGGCTGCGCATGGCCTCCCTCGCCCGCGGCGAGGGCGACGCCAAGCTCGCGTCCAAGTTGGCCCGCGAAGCGCTGCAGTTCGACGCCCAATCCCTCGCGGCCTACCGGCTGCTGGCCCGGCTCTATGCCGAAGAGAAACGCCCACAGCTCGCGCGCTTGATCGCCCTGCGGGGGGCCAAGCTGAGCCCCGACGACGCCGAGCTCAACTTCGCCCTCGCCATCGTCGCCCTCGACGAAAAAGATGTCGCTTTGGCCCGCTCGCTGCTCACGCGGGTGATCGAGAAGGACAACGAGCACGTCGACGCCCGGGTCGCGCTGGCCGACATGGCGCTCTCCAACCGGGACTGGAAAACCGCCGCCTTGCAGCTCGAAGCCCTGGCGAAGCTCGAGCCCAAAAGCGCGAGCATCCAAAACGACCTGGGGTTGGCCTACAAGGGATTCGGCCGCTTCGACGACGCCAGGACCGCCTACAAGCACGCCATCGCTCTCGACGCCACCTTCGCACAGGCCTCGTTGAACCTGGGCGTGCTCGAGCTGCGCCACCTCGACAAGCCCGAGGACGCGCAGAAGTCGCTCGAGAGCTATCTCGCCAAAACGTCGGCGCCGATCAAGGAGGCCGATGGGCTCCTCGAGGAAGCCAAGACCCTCGTGATGTCCAAGGCCGAGGAAAAGCGGCTCCTCGCCGAAGCCGCCGTGCAAGAAGCTGCCGCCGCCCAAAAGGCCGCAGCCGACGCCAAAATCGCCGAAGAGGCGGCCAAGAACGCGCCGCCGCCGCCGAGCGATGATCCAAACGCGACGCCTCCTGCGACGGCGACGCCCGAGGCCCCCCCCGCCGATGCCCCCGCCGTCGTCGCGGATGCGGATTCGGTCGCCAAGAAGGCACTGAAGAAAAAGCCCCCGAAGAAAAAGAAACCCGACGACGACGACAAGAAGCCCACCAAGCCCGCCAAGCCCGACGACGACAAGTTCTACGACGACTGACGCGCTGCGTTGCGCAGGGCAGCCGTCGACGGTCCCCGCTTGCGACCGAGGCCAGCGCCGCTGCTAGTGTCGACCAGCGACAACCCAGGAGAGACCCGTGCCCCAACGCCCCAGCGTCCTGTTGTTCGTCGTCGTCGCCCTCAGCGGCCTTGCCTTACCCTTGCTGGCCCAGGACAAGGATGAGGGCACCACCACCGAAGGCGGCGTGTCCTACCAGCGCAAGACGGTCATCAACTTCGAAGACGACACCATCGAAGGTGATCTGAAGACGCCCGATGGCCAATATCTCGAAGTGCGCAAAAAGATGCGGCACAAGAGCTTGATCCGCATCCGGACTGACTTCCGACGGGAAGTGCTCTCGTCGGTGGCCGACCTCTAAGCCGGAGCGTGGAACCCGACGAGCGGCGGCGCGGTCGGAGCAGAAGGGGAGCGCGTTTGGCGCCCGCATCCTGGTGGTTCTTCGCCACGACGAAGAACGATTGTTTGAGGAGCAACCATGGCGAGGCCGATCGGAATCCGCATCCACAAGGGCACTGAGCTCGTGGACACGCAGGTCTTCGAGCGCGACATCATCAAGATAGGTCGACTGGCCTCGGCGCACCTGCGTCTGGAGGATCCAAAGGTCAGCCGCATCCACGCCGTCATCGAAGTCGCCGACAACAAAGAAGCAGCCATCATCGACATGGGATCCGCCGAAGGCACCCGGGTCAATGGCGAGAAGGTCTCGCGGGTTCGCCTCAAGCATGGCGACGAGATCGGGCTGGGCGACTCGCGCCTGGTGATCGTGCTCGACGAGGTCGAAATCGCCGCGCTCAAAGGAGGCGGCGCCGTCGTCGCCCCCCCTCCGATGCTCACCGACGCCGGCAGCCAACTCCCCGACATTCCGCCGCCGCCGCCGCCCGGCGCCAGCAACGGGGCCGCGGTCTTTCACTCGGGCGAGACCGATGTGTCCGCCCTGCGCAAAGAGCTGTCGGCGACCCTCGGACCAAACGGTGCGCCGTCTGCCCCCAGCACCGACGTGTTTAACAGCGATGGCGTCGACGTCGCCCTCAACTCCCTGGGGCCCCAGCCGCCGGTCGCCGGCCCCGCGCCGATGACGCCGCCCACCTTGGTGCCCCCCTCAGCTCCGGCAGTGCTCGCGCGCAAAGCAGCGGCCCTGGCGAAGAAGACGTCGGCGCCTCCTCGCCCGCCGGTGGAACGGGTGTCGATCTTGCCCCCGCTGCCGCCGATTCCCGAGGACTCGATCACGCCCGAGAACCGGTATGTCGAAGTCACGCTGAGTTGGGGCGGGAGCGTCACCGACGTCAAACGCATCAAGAACGCCAGCACCTTTTCCATCGGCAAGAAGAAGGGGGACGCGCTCTTCGTCCCCCTCGAAGGCAGCAGCTACAACCTGTTGACGTCGGGAGCGGGCACCGGATGGAAGGTGCGCTTTCAAGAGGGCATGAGCGGCAACGTGACCCGCGGCGACAGCAGTGCCCCCCTGTCGGCCTCCGGCGCGCAGTCCGACGGCGACGCCATGGCCCTGCCTCTCACCGACGACACCGTGGTGTCGATCGGTGTCGGCTACCACACCATTCAGGTGCGGGTCGTTCCCAAGTCGCGCTTGGTGCCCGTGTTGCCCTTCTTCGACATCCTGTGGGCCAACACCGCGGTGGTGACCTTGTTTGCGGCGTCGGCCATGGTGGCGGCGGTGGGGCTGATGCCCGTCGGCATGGACTCCCTCGACGACGACCTCCTCACCAATCCGACGAAGTTCCAGACCCTGATCTTGAAGCCGCCGCCGAAGGACAACTCTTTTTTGCAGCGCCTCAAAGGTCCCAAGGCGGAGAAGGCCGCTGCGGCCAAAGACGCGGGCAAGGCGGGTGACAAGAAAGCCGACCCGAAGAAGGACCAGGGCAAGGCTGCTCTGAAGGCCAAGGACAAACCCACCGACGAGCAGGTGGTGGCCAGCAAGCTCACGGCCTTGTTCGGCGACAAAGGCAGCGAAGGCATCGCCCAGCTCTTTGGCGGCGAGGCCAGCGGCGGCGCCCTCGAAGCAGCCCTGGGAGGCATCGACGGCGCGAAGGTCGCTTCAGGCTACGGCACTGGCGGGCTGGGGTTGCGCGGGGGTGGACCGGGCGGCGGCGGCGTCGGCATCGGCACCCTGGGCACAGGCCGCATCGGCACGCGCGGCCGCGGCAGCGGCGAGACAGGCTACGGCGGCGCCGAAGGCGGACTCGGCAACAAGACCGACCGCGACGTGACGATGACGCAGGGAACGCCGGTGATTCTTGGCTCGCTCGATCGCGAGATCATTCAACGCATCGTTCGCGAACACGCCAGCCAGATTAAATACTGCTATGAGAAGGAGCTCACCCGCACACCGGGCATCTATGGGAAAATCATGATGAAGTGGATCATCAACGGCGAAGGCAAAGTCACGCAGTCGGCGAAGACGGAGTCGCAGATGAACAACGCCAACGTCGAGAGCTGTCTTGCCACCAAGATCAAGACCTGGATCTTTCCCAAGCCGAAGGGCGGCGGCATCGTCGTCGTCAGTTACCCCTTTGTGTTCAAGCAATCTGGCGGATAACGATCCGCTCATTCGTGAGCTAGCTCCGCGATGAGTGTACTGATCCCCGATCTCGCTGAACTTCGACCGCGGAGCGGTCTCGTTCATCGCCGTCGGGGATGCTCTTCTGGGAGGTCTGGTGCAGACCTCCCCCCGCGCCGGCGGAGCCGGACGCGGGGCCCCACCAACTCCGCGTTCCGCGGGCGCGCTTCACGCGCATCATCCGCGTCTTTCCCATCTCGGAACGCGGTCGAACATCAAGCGGACGCGGGATGAGATCCGCGAGTTTTCTCGCGGGTCTTTTCTTTGGCAAACCGCTCAACGTACTTCCTGGTTTAAGCCGTTGGCGCGGCGCAGGCCAGCCGCAGCGGCATCAGGCCCGGGCGGGTCGGCTCAGCCATCGTCTTTGACGGAGCGCTTCCCGCGCTCGAGGCGCTCGCGAACGATGGACAACTGGCGCGCGCGGTAGCGCTCGTGCCGGTTCTCGCCCTGCTCGTTTTGCACGTCGGCCAACTCGTCGACCAACTGGAACTCGGCGAGGGCGAAGACCACGCGGCCCAGGTCTTCGTCGTCGTGGGGGACCTTCAACAGCACTTCCTCGGGCACCCGCAGCGGCATGTCGACGACGAAGTTGATCACGGCGTAGCTGGGTCCCGAGAATTCGTTGAGGGGGCGCAGCGACTGCTCCTCCTGGCCGAGCTCGAGTTGCAGCTCAGGGGCGCAGGCGCGGTAGGCGGCGTGGCTTTCGACGAAGGCCGTGAAATTGATCAGCTGGTTCACTGTCTGCGCGGGAGCGACATAGTTGAAGGGGAAGAGGTGCTCGGTCATGCGGCCCAGCAGGTCCACGAGGTCGATGGGCGCGCCGACGACGAAGCGAAAGCGCACCCGATCGTGAATGGCGGCGGCGTGGTGCTCTTTTTTCACCAAGAGCTTGGTCAGCAACGACGTCGTCGACTTCTGGCCACCCGTGTAGCGCACCAGCGGGAAGCCCTCGCCGCGCAGGTCGTCGGCGAACCTGTCGACCTTGTCGACGAGGAGATCGAAGATGCCGGCCTGGGAGAGGGGCAGGCGGTAGCGCAGCTCGCGGGCCTCGATGTGATGAACGATGTGCATCACCTTGAGCAGCAAGCAGGCAAAGAAGCGATCCCGTCGTCGTCCGCGCTTTTCCGAGGCGTAGAGAAGGAGATCGACGGCTCCACAGGTCAAGAGCTCGGCGGGGATGCGGTAGCCATGCTCGTCACCCAGATAGCAGGCGGCTGCGGCGCGGAGTCGGTCCAGGCGCGCCAAGTCCACAGGGTCGTCGACGTCGCCGCCCTGCAGCGCCAGGAAGGCCCGGACCTCGTCGGGGGATTCGAAGCGCAAGCGGTACCAGTCGACGACGGAGCCGCCGCGCAGGATCAAGCGAACCTGCTCGAGGCCCCACAGGCTCAGTGGGCGCACGCGATCCCCCGCTCTGCGCTCATCACTGCAGCGGCAGCGGAATGCTCACGGGAGGCGGCGATTTGCCGGAGTAGGCGGGGAACTTCATGCCCTTCACCACGGCGGTGACGCAGGCGCCGACGGGGGTGCCACCGAATTTGGGATCGGCGACGGCGACGTCTTGGGGCTTGCCGCCCTTGTCGATCTTCCAGCTCATCTTGACGGAGCCCGTGGCCTTGAACTTCGCTCCACAGGCCTTCACCTTGGGCAGAGCGTCACGAACGATGGGGAGGATGTCGGACTTCTCGAGCGTCTCCTTGCTCGCTTTGGGCGGCTCGACGACCTTGCCGCCCGGCTTGCAGTCGAAATCGAGCACCGGATCGCAGCCCTTGGGCGTGACCTTTGGGGGCTCCCGAACCACAACCGGCGGATCAGGCTCCTTCGGCGGCTCTTTCGGCGGCCGCGGTGGCGTCTTCACGGCGGCGATTTTCGGGCCTTTGGGCGGCTCTTTGGCGGCCGTCTCTTCGCCTGGGGCAAGGACGGCTACCGCCACGGGCGCAACCGCTGGATCGACGACCGGCACCAGCGCCGGGATGGCGGCGGGGGCGATGGCAACGACGGCTGGACTGGCCGGAGGGGGCACGGCCACGGGCACAGGCACAGCCACCGGCGGCAGCTGCGCGCCTGGCTGAATCGGACGCCCATCGGGCCCGATCATCAGGACCTGCTGGGGCTGCGGCGTCGCAAAAACGACTTTGTAGGTGACGAGGCTGCCCATCCCCAGCAACACGACGGCGATGGCCGCCACACCGATGTTCAACCACACCGGCCGGGCAGGTTGGACCGCTTGGGGAGCAAAGGAGGGCTGCTGCCCAAATTGATTGTCGAAGCCGTTTTGGTGCTGGTGGGAGCGCCCACGCGTTGAATCGCTGACCTCGGGGCCAGCATCGAGATCGGCGCCGGCGAGGTTCGAAAAGGGCGCCCCGCCAGAGATGGAGGCGTCGTCGGCAGGTCGGGGGGAATTGAGGTCGTCGTCGTCGGCGGGCAGGGGACCCTTGCTGATGCGGTCGATCTCGTCGTTGACCAGGCTGGCCAACGCCGACGACGCCGACGGCCTCCATTCGGGCTCCGAGGGAACGGGGGGCGCCGAGGGGCCTCCGCCGCGGGCCGACATGCCGGCGTTGCCGCCGATGAGCCCCATGCCGCCGCCCGCCGCCTCGGCAAGGTTGGCTGCCTGGTACACATCGGTGAGGCCGTGGGGCCGCCACGACGGATCGCTGCCTTCATCCATGGGGGGCGCGGCGTCGAAGGGCGAGCCCCCCTTCAGGTCATCAATGGGAGCGCCGACGTCGAAATTGGCTTTGCCGTTCTTCGTTTTCTTGGGGTCGTCGCCCGCGATCTTTGGCATCGGAACGCGATCAAAGAGGGCTTTGACGTCGTGTATTTCGCCGGCGGGCAGCCAGTTTTCCATGCCGGATTTCCACACGAGCGCATCGCGGTCGACGCGTCCGGCCTCGATCTGGCGTCCGAGCTCGGCCAGGGTCAAGGGCCCCACGTCTTCGTCGTCGATGGCGGCGTGCCAGACGGCTTCGGCGCGGCCGTCGTCGCCTTCGGCTTCGGCTTTGGCCTTCAGCGCCTTTTTGTCGTCCCACAGGCCGCTGCTTTCGTCGCGTTGGGGGGAGAGATCTTTGCGCAGGGAATCGAGGGCATCGCGATCCACCACCGACGTCGGCGCGGCGGTGGCCTGCCGCAGCGCATTCATGGCGTCGAGGTCGAGGACACGGGTGGGACCTCGTTGCTCTTCCCCCTCGCTGCTGGAGTCGTTCAGGCCGGCGAGGCCGCTGAGCGCGTCGAGACCGGGCCGGGCGCTGCCATCGAACATTTGATTGAACGCGCCGGCCAGTTGGTCGTCGAGGGCGTCGCCGATGCTGGATTCGCCTTTGGCTGCAGGCGGAGGCGCAGGGGGGGCAACCGCGACGGCAGGTTCCGGCGGCGGCGGCGGCGGCGCGGCCTGGACGACGGTTTTTTCCTCTTGGGAACCAGACTCGGAGCTCGGAACCGCCGGAGGAGCGTGCTCCGTCGGGGGCACCACCGCGCCCGCCAGGGTGAGGTCGGCGTTGCTGGATGCCGGGCCTACGCCGGCGGCGGCACCCAGCTGCAGCTCCGTCGCCATCATCGATACGGGCGCGGGGCGGGACGGACCTGTGACCTCTGGAGCCGACTTCTGGATGTGGGCCGGCTCGCCGGGTGACGTCGCATCGAGGTTGGGTGGGGCGTCGGTGGCGGCGACCTTGCTGCGCTCCGCCTGCTCGACTCGGACCTCGACCTTGGGGGCGACGGCAGCGGCGGCTTCAACCTTGGCGGGACGCACGATGATGGTGTGGCTGCAGCGCTTGCACTTGACCTTGACACCCTTCTTGGTGACCTTCTCGTCGGCAATCATGTACTGCGCGTGGCAGCTGTCGCACTCGAACTTCATGCGCGGCTCCCCAAACCTCAGCCAAACCCGACCACCGGACGCGCGCCTCGGCGAGACGCCCACGACGATCCCAACGCGCCAGGGGCGCCGAGGATCTCCATTCAGGACGCCTCTGCGTCTTGAAGCTTCGATGGTTCCAGACGCTGGCGCGTCTTGAACACCAACGGCCAAACTACCGGCGGCGCCGACGGCGGGTCAACTTGCTGCTCGTCGTGGAACGCGCCCTTTGCCCTGCTTGGCATGCAGGTTCGGGTCTGCGTCTTGCGTTGCTCGTGGTAGGCGGAGGGATGCGCTGCATTGCCTTCGCCCTCGCCCTTGTCGCCTGCGCACCGGGCCCTTCGCTCCCGGCGCCCAGTGGTCCCGTCGAGGCAACGTTCTCGGAGCTCGCCGTCAGGCCGCCAGAGGTCATCGACGCCCGCACCCGCCCTGAGCCCCATCCCGTCATTCCGATCGGCAAGCAGCTCACCGCCTACATCGGACCACGCTTTGTGACGGGCGAAGACTTCGTTCCCGAAGCGCGCATGGTGCTGGCGGACGAATTTGGTCGCGTGCGGGCCCTGCTGCGCGCCATTCCCAACCCCAACCCCTACAAGACCGTAACCTTGCCCGGCGCCCTGGCCGTCGCGGGGCTTCACGATGCGCATCTGCACATCGAAGGCATCGGGCAAGGACACGAAGATCTGGACCTGACGACGACATCGTCGCCAGCGCAGCTCAAAGCGGGCGTTGCCGCCTTCGCCAAGCAGCACCCGGCCTTCACCCTCATCAAGGGTCGCGGTTGGGATCAATCCCGCTTTCCTCGGAAGCTGTTTCCGACGTGGAGGGACCTCGAGGGAGCGGCGAACGTGCCGGTCTACCTGACGCGCGTCGACGGCCACGCGGCACTGCTGAACAAGGCGCTGCTCGACAAAGCAGGCATCACCAAGGCCACCCTCGATCCCGTCGGTGGCCGCATCCTGCGCGACGACAAAGGCGAACCCACCGGCGTCCTCGTCGACAACGCGATGGACCTGGTTGCGGCCCATCTACCCGCCCCCACCGACGCCGATCGCGAGCGCTGGCTGGTGGCCGGGCTGCGCGCGTGCGCCGACGCTGGCCTGGTGGCTGTTCACGACATGGGCATGAGCGTGGCCTCGGCCAAGATGTTGTTAAAGCTCGATCAGGATGGTCAGTTACCGGTGCGGGTTTTTGTGTACCTCGACGGTGCCGAAGACGCAGCCTACGACTTTCTCGGTAGCGTAAAGAACTCTGAAATGTTGTATTTCATGGGCGTAAAATTGTACGCCGACGGCGCCCTGGGTTCGCGGGGCGCAGCCTTGCTCGAGGACTACGCCGACGACCCGAAGAACCGCGGATTGCTGGTGACCGAGCCCGCTGTGCTCGAGGCCCGCATCGAACGGGTGCACGCCAAGGGGTACCAAGCCGCCGTGCATGCCATCGGCGATCGGGCGAACCGCACCGTGATCGATCTGCTCACCAAGCACCACGTCGTCGACATCCGCGATCGGCTCGAGCATGCCCAGGTGCTGGCCGTCGACGACATCGCGCGCCTTTATGTCCCGCGCATCACCGCGTCGATGCAGCCCACACATGCGACCAGCGACATGCGCTGGGCCGAAGCCCGCGTGGGGAAGGAACGGCTCAAGGGCGCGTACGCCTGGAAGAGCGTCGTCGACAGCGGCGCGGATCTGGCCTTCGGATCGGATGCTCCCGTCGAAGACGTGCGACCAGCCTGGGGCATCTACGCTGCCATCACACGCCAGGATCACCAGGGAAACCCGACCGGTGGCTTTGCGCCGGACCAGAAGCTCACCACGGGCCAGGCTCTGCAAGCCTTCGCTCGGGGTGCGGCGTGGGCGGTCAACCTCGAACGACACGACGGCGCGCTGACCCCAGGCATGTTCTTCGACGTCTCCTTGTTCGACGTCGACGCCGCTGCGGATCCCGATCCCCGCATCTGGTTGACGGCCAGACCCTTGGGCACGGTGGTTTCAGGGCGCTTGCGACAACCCGCTCCGTGAAGCAGGACAGGCTCATGGCAAAGAAGAAGAAGTCCGGGTCGTCGTCCGCGAGCGCCGGTGACCAACCAGTCCCTGCGACCGCTGCGGCCGATGCGGAGGCAGCGCGCATCCAGACCGCGTTCGACGTCGGCAACTTTTCTTTGGTGCGACAGCTGGCGGCGAAGGCTTCGTCGTCGGATGCCAAGGCTGCGGTGGATCGGCTGATGGAGCGGGTTCGCATTGATCGAGACCAGGTCATCGTCGGCTTCATTGGACTGGCCGTGGTGCTGGTCGCGTGCGTGCTGACCCTGCGCTGAGCGAATCTGCAGAGATGCCAACATCGTCGGAGAGATGAGGTTTGGAACGATCTCGATCTCTCCGAGCTCGTCTGTCGCGCTCTCCCGCCTTGGCGCCCTGGCACATCGCTTGGGATGTCCGCCGGCGGAGCAAAGGGCTGTGAGGGGGCTGGCCACCCAAGGGAGAGCGTGTTTCCGCGGTCCGGGCCGCGACGAAGACGCACAAGGAAAGGCGAGGCCGGGTGACTCACGAGCGTGAGGCACGGACCGGCAGGGGAACGGCCTGCGGAGGCCGTTTCTGGTGGACGTCAACGTCGTCAGGGCCGCTATGCCCCTGACGCGTTGGGACGTGCGTGGGGGAGGGCGCGCGTTTCACCACAGTTTTTTTCGGGGAGGGCCCAGGGGCATCGTTTGTCGATTTTCCAGCATTGCTCAGGGCACGATGGAGCCCCGTGTCAGTCGCAAAATCGCAGCGGCAACGAGCAGAACGAACGCAGGGAAGAACAGCAGCACGCCCAGCGGCAGCGGTTTTCGCACCGATGGCGTGCCCTCGAGCACGCTCCTGTCGAGAGCTTCCAATATCTTTTGAAAGCTGGTTTCTAGCGATTTCTTATCGGTTGCTTGAAAAAAGCTGGCGCCAGTATCGCGGGCGATCTGCTTCAACAGCGCTGGATTCACCGGCATGTCAACGGTGACAAAACGAGGCGCCCCAAAGATGTCGACGCCGTCGGGGAAGGGGACGCGCCCGCCCTTGCCGACCAGGATCGTGAAGACCTTGATCGACAGCTCCTTGGCCATCGAGAGCGAGGTCTCGGGAGCGAGCTGCCCCGCATTGTTGTCGCCGTCGCTCAAGAGGATCACGGTCTTGGTTTTGGCTTTGGATGTCTCCAAGCGGGCCAAGGCCAAAGCCAAGCCGTCACCGATGGCCGTTCCGTCGGCGATGACGCCGCTGCGGACGCCGTCGAGCACGGTCGCGAGCAGCGCTTTGTCATGGGTCAGGGGCGCCTGGGTGAAGGCTTCGCCGGCGAAGACGACGAGGCCGACGCGATCGCGCGGGCGCGAGAGCACATGATCGCGAATGACTTCTTTGGCGACGGAGATCCGATCCTTGGGCCTGAAATCCGCGGCCCGCATGGACCCAGAGACGTCGAGGGCGACGACGATGTCGATGCCTTCCGACGTCGCCGCATCGGGCTCTCCGCGCACGAAGGGACCAGACAGCGCCACAGTCACGAGCAGCGCCGCCACCGCGACGAGCACCATCGAGATCGTGCGGGCAGCAGCACCGGCTCCGCGGGGCAGGGCATGGGCTTCGTCGCCGCGGGCAAAACGCAGCGTGGGACGCGCCCGATCGAGAAAGAAGGCGACGACGACGACGGCAGCGATGGGGATCAGGCCCAGCAACCACCAGCGGTGCTCGAGCTCGATGCTGCGCACACCGTTGGCGTTCAACGCGATCCAGACCGAGTGGAGCCCGTTCATGGCTTCGCTCCCGGTTCACCTGCCGCGGCGGTGGCGACGATCAGCGCGCGCACACGCCCGGCCATGGCGTGGGCTTGGTCAGCGGCGAGGTGGGCGCGGGCAAATTTCACGAGGTCGGCGTCTTGGCCCACCTTTTCGACCAAGGCGACGTCGAGATGGGCGCTCACGACGCCGAGGAGGTCGCCGACGATCTCTCGCGTTGTGCGCGTGCCGGCGGCCAGAGCGAAGCGGGCCGCGAGGTAATCGCGCAAGACCTCGTCCATCATCTTCTCGACGAACGCGGTCACCTCTCCCTGCTGAAGCAGGGGCATCAAGGCGGCGAGCCGTTCGAGGGCGACTTCGTGGGCGGGGCGGGGGGGCACGGGCGGCGGACCGCGTGCTGCTTCTCGTCGACGACGACGGCCCAAGAAAAAGCGGACCAACAGCCCGACGACGACGACGACGACGACGACGACGAGGGCGATCCACGGGCGCTGGTCGGCCACGCGGTAGGTCAAATGGTCTGCAGCAGCGTCGACGACGAGGGTCCCTGGTGGGACGCCACCGTCGACGTTGTCGATGAGGGGCTCGACCTGCACGCGGACGGGAAGGGCGGGAACCTCGAGCACGGCGCCGTCTTCTTCGGCCTTGAGTACGAAGGCCGGGGTCTTCAGCTCTTTGACGTCGAGGGCGAGAAAGGAAAAGCGCAGCGTCTCCTGGACGCGATCACCCGGCAGCTCGCGCGCTTCCCGCCGAAGGTCGCCGGTGCGCGGCAAGGTCTCGCTCGGCTCGATCTCCTCGGGCACGCTCACGTGAATGCGCGCGGGTCTCATCAACGAGACGACGAGGTCGACGGCGCCGCCGAAGGCCACCGGGTCGGGCTCGAGATGAGCGTTGAGCGTGTAGGGCGAAGGAGCGCCAGCGTCGACGAGAGCGGGGACTTCGACGGGACGGGGGCCGGCGTCAACGACGTCGGCAGCACTCGCCAGCAGCAACAGGCCCATCCAAGGCGTCACGACATCCTCCGGGATCGCTGCCGCAGGAAACGAAGCAGGGGCAACAAGGCGTCGTCGTC
The DNA here is from genome assembly GCA_023248635.1 of Myxococcales bacterium. Lineage (GTDB taxonomy): Bacteria > Myxococcota > UBA727 > UBA727 > VGSZ01 > VGSZ01. Next base: position 101,739 of record JAHFED010000008.1, on the reverse strand, counting down.
GCCCATTCCCACGACGACGTGATCGACGCCGGCGCGCTGCAGCTCGCTCTCCCTCCTCTTCACGGTCTGCAGATGCCGATCGCGAAAGGCCGAGACCACGCGGGCATCAGAGGTGTCGACGAGGGTCTGCCGGCCGCTCTCGGCGTCGCGCACGCTGAGGAGGCCGACGTCGGGCAAGGTGTGATCGAGGGGATCGCGGATTTCGACGACGGCGACATCGTGGCGCAGGGCGAGCGCGCGCAGGCGATCGAGCGGCAGGGCGACGCCGACGAAGTCGCTGACGACGACGATGATGGAGCGCTGGCGCACCAAATGACCCGCGACCTCGAGAGCAGGGGCCAACGCCGTCTTCAACGATCGCGGGCGCAGCGCGAGCACGTCGCGGATGACCCTCAAGGTGTGGGGCCGGCCCTTGCCTGGTTGCACCAGCCGCTCGGGGACGTCGGTGAAGGCCACGAGTCCGACCTTGTCCTGGTTCTTCGACGCCGAGAGGGCGAGCACGGCGCTCACTTCGGCGGCGAGCTGTCGACGCAGCCGGGCGCGCGAACCGGTGGTCATCGAGCCCGAGATGTCGACGACGAGCAGCAGCGTGAGCTCCCGCTCTTCGACGAATTGCTTCACATAGAGCTCGCCCGTGCGCGCGGTGGCGCGCCAATCGACGTGCCGCGGATCGTCACCGTCGGCGAAGGCCCGGCTCTCGGAGAAGGCCATGCCCCGACCCTTGTAACGAGAATGCCAGGCCCCCGTCGTCGACGCCGACGACTTCTTCTTGGCCCGCAGCTCCACTTGTCGGACCCGGGCGAGCAGGGCCTTGAGCTCCTCGTCCTCGAGTGCGCGGGAGCTCTTGCCGGGTGTCATGCGTAGACGGTGACCTTGGCCGTGGGCAATTCGGCCACAGACACCCGTCGCACCTTGGCGCCCTCAAAGCTCAGCCGCTGCAGGAGCCACAGCGCGATGTGCTCGGTGGTGGGATTCGCCAAGCCGTCGACGTCGTTGAGCAAGCGATGATCGAGCTGATCGTGCACCGGCTGCCACACCCGTTCCATGACATCGAAGTCGATGACCCAGCCGGTGGCGTTGTCGATGGGGGCTTCGACGGTGACTTCGACGGTGAAGCTCGATCCGTGCAGCCGTGCGCACCGGTGATCGGCAGGGAGCCCCGTCAGGCGACGGGCCGCCTCGAAGTGCCAGGTCTTTTGAAGCTCGATGCGGCGCATGAGGGCTCAGATGACGTCGTCAGCGCCAGCGCGCAAGGGGTGGCTGCGGGGTCCACAAACGTCAGCCCCCTCTGCGTCTTGACGTCGACGGCGGGTCGGGGGATCTCCACCGCATGTCCCAAGCCCACCGCCACTGCTCCCTCGCGCTGGTCATCGCCACCTCGTGCGCGACGACGGCGCCGACGGCCACTGCCCAAGATCCGGTGCTGGCGTGCACCCCCGAAAAACGCACCGCCGTCGCCCTGTTGGCCGCCTTCGAGACCGGCGACGAAGCGCCCTTTCAGGCCTACGACGCCGAACACTACATCCAGCACAACCTCGCCGCCGAGGGCGGACCTGCTGGATTGAAGAACCTCATCAGCATTCTAAAAGTGATGCCGGGTCCTCTGATCAAGATGAGGCCCCTGCGTGTTTTTCAGGACGGCGACACCGTCGTCACCCACAGCTCCGCCTATCTGTTTGGGCCCAAGGCGACCATCGACGTCTTCCGCTTTCAGGCCGGAAAGGTCGTCGAGCACTGGGACAATCTGCAGGACGTGCCCGGCGATACGCCGAGCGGCCACACCATGACCGACGGTCCGTTCTCCCTGGAAGATCTTGATAAGACTGAGGCCAACAAGATCCTGATCAAGAGCTACGTCGACGATGTTCTCGTTCATGGAAAGTTGGACAATATTTCACACTACTTCGACGGCGATCGTTTGGTCGAGCACAACCCGACGCGCGCCGACGGCACGGCGTCGCTCACGGCCGCTCTGCGGACGCTGCCCCGCTACCAGGGCATCCACCAGGTGCTCGGCGAGGGCAATTTCGTGTTGGCCATGAGCCAAGGCAAGGTCGACGGGCGCTCGACGGCCTTCTACGATCTGTTCCGCGTCGCTGGCGGCAAGATCGCCGAACACTGGGACGTCGTCGAGACCATCCCGCCCCGCAGCGAACGCAAGAACGACAACGGGAAATTCTGACGACGGCCCTGGTCCGGCGGCCTTGTCATCGTTTCCCAGAACAGCCACACCTTGCGCGCACAGGGCCACACCGGACCGGGAGTCGACGACGTGAGCAATGCCGTATGCATCGGGGCGCAGTGGGGCGACGAAGGCAAGGGCCGCATCGTCGACCGGCTCTCAGAACAGGCCGACGTCGTCGTCCGCTTCCACGGCGGCAACAACGCCGGACACACCGTCGTCGTCGACGGCGTCACCACCATCCTGCATTTGGTGCCTTCGGGCGTGCTGCACAAAGACAAGCTCTGCGTCATCGGACCCGGGTGCGTGATCGATCCCGAGGTGCTCCTGCAAGAGATGGAGATGCTGAGCGCGCGCGGCCTCCTCGATCTCGGCGCCGGCGCTGGCGGACCGCGCCTCGTCATTGCCGACCAGGCCCACGTCATCCTTCCTTTCCACAAGCGGGTCGACAAAGCCCGCGAAGCGGCCAAGGGCACGCGCAAGATCGGCACGACGGGTCGCGGCATCGGCCCGGCCTATGAGGACAAGGCGGCGCGGCGCGGGCTGCGGGTGCACGATCTGGTCGAGCCCGATCGCGTCGCGGAATTCGTGCGCCACGGCGTCATGTACGCCAACAGCGTGCTCGAAGCCCTCGACGGCGAGGTCTACCGCGGCGAGGAGCTCGAGCACATGATCGCGCGCCTGCGCGAGCAAGGACAGAAGCTGAAGCCCTGCGTCGACGACGCCGGCGCGCGCATCGCGGAGGCCCACGCCGCTGGCAAACGCGTGCTCTTCGAGGGAGCCCAGGGCGCGCTGCTCGATCTCGATCACGGCACCTACCCCTTCGTGACGTCGTCGAATTGTCTGGCGGCCCATGCCTCCGTCGGCTCCGGCGTCGGCCCCAATCTGCTCGGTCGCGTGCTGGCGGTCCTGAAGGCCTACTCGACCCGCGTCGGCGAAGGACCCTTTCCCACCGAGCTCACCGACGCTCAAGGCGAGGCGTTGCGCCAGAAAGGCGGCGAGTTCGGCGCGACGACGGGACGACCGCGGCGCACGGGCTGGCTCGATCTGGTGGCCTTGAAGTACGCGGTGCGCATCAACGGAGTCACGGACCTCGCCATCACCAAGCTCGACGTGCTGGCGGGCTTTGGTGACATCAAAGTGGCCACGGCCTACGACGTCGACGGCGTGCGCTTGAAGAACTTCCCCCACGACGTGCGCACGCTCAACAAAGTGGTGCCGGTCTACCAGACCTTCCCCGGTTTCGACGGCGTGCCCGAGCGCATCGCCTCTCTCGACGACCTGCCGCCCGCGGCGCGGCGCTATCTGGGCTTTGTGCAGGAGTCCCTCGGCGTACGCCTCTCGATCGTTGGCGTGGGGCCCGGGCGCGGCCAGGAGCTCGTGTTGAACGACGTCTTGGCCTGAGGTTGACGTCGTGAGCGTCACCGCCCTGCTGCCAGAACGCGTCCTCGTCGCCCGCGAGGTGCCCTCTCTCTTTGGGGGCTTGCGTGTGCGCCTCGAAGAGGCCCCTCGCCTGTTCGACCCCGTCACCCTCCGGCCCATCGCGGGCCCAGAGGGCAACGAAGGCGTCGACGTCGCTCGTCTGCTTTCTTTGGTGGAGGTCCCGGGTCAGGCCCGTCGCATCGCGGCCCTCTGTCGCCGCTTGCCCGACATCGCGGCCACCGCGACGCGGCCCGAGACCGCCCCGCTGCCGGCCCTGCTCCTGGCCTTCGCGCAGCAGCTGACGACGTCGACGTTGGCGGTGACGCCCCAAGTCCGAACCCACCTGCGCTTCGCCGCCTTGCTGTCGGCGTGCGAGACCCAGGGCATCCGCATCATCGACTTCGAGGCCAAACCGCACCCCGCCCACAGCCGTGTGTTGCTGCTCGACGACGCCGCCCTCATCGGATCGCCCTCGTGGAAGACCATCGCCGACGCCGGACACCGAGCCATGCTGGCCGCGGGTTTGTGCCACGACGTCGCCGCCTTCTTCGTCGAAGCCGCGGGACCCGAGGGCCAAGAAGCGTTCACCAAGGGCTTCGACGACGTCGGCCGGGCCTGGTTCGTCCAACGCATCGAGCGCGCCTTGCGCAGGGCCAGGGGCGTGGCTGGGGCTCCAGCGGTGGTGGGCTTGAGCGGAAGCGAGCTGGTGCCGCCCCTGTCGTCGTCGACGTCGAAGCTGGCCCAGCTCGGCCCCGATGTGTCCGACAAGGCACGCGCGTTGGCGACGACGCTGCGCGCGCTGCAGGAAAAGCAACGTCAGGCTCTGGTGCGTGTGAACCTCGAGCTCCGCCTCCCCGCCCTCCGCGATTCCTGGTGGAGCGAGAAGCTCGCAGGCTTCGACGTCGGCGCCGGCGACGTCGTCGGGCTCGTGGGCGGCGAGTCTCACGCGCGGGCCGGACTCCAAGGCGCCCTGCGGGCCCGCGGCGTCGCCGTCGAAAGCCTGGGGGCCTCATGGCTGCACCGCGTCGACGACGGCAGCGACCTGTTGAGCCTGGCCCCCACCGACATGGCCCCGGCACCCCGCGCGGTGGGAGGTGTGCGCAACGCCGGCGATTTCGACGTCGCCCTTCCCGACGTCGACGAGCCGGCCCCCCTTCCGCAAGTTGTCCTCACATCGATGGTTTCAGAACCGAGAGATGTGGAGCTGCCAACCCGCTTCCGCGATTTGTCCATCGCCGTTGACGGCGATGGCATCGACGTCGCTGCCCTCCTCCTCAGCGCCCGCGGATCGCGGGTCCGGCTCGATGGTCCGGTCCGCCACGGCAGCGTCGTCGTCGTCGCCTGGGACGATCCCGGCGACGAGGTCCTGCCATGACCGTGGCCTGCCCTTCCTGCGCGACCCTCTGCCGCGCCCTCGACGACGCCTGCGGTGCTTGCGGTGTGTCCCTGGCTCGCCTCGTCGTCAAAGACGCGCGCCAACGCGTCGGCCTCGACACCACCTCGGTCACGGTGTCGGTGGAGAACCACGGCGTCGTCGACGGCGCCTTCGTGCTGCGCCGCATTGATGCTCGGTCTGTTCCGCCCTGGCTCGTGGGCTTGCCTCAGCTCGACGTCGCCGTCGCCGTCCCCGCAGGCGGCGCGGTGCCGGTGCATTTCTCCGTCGACGCCGCGCGCCTGCCGCTGCCAGGCCAGAGCAGCGCCGAAAACCCCGGGCGCGTCGTCGTTCCTTTGGTGACCAGCCTCATTCGCTACGACGAGGAGCGCAGCCTCGCCCTGCGCCGGGTGCTGGCCATCGAGCTGGCCATCGGCGGCCGCGCGGCTTTGCACCCCCAACATGCACGCTTCCGCTTCGTGCCCATCGAGCGCCTTGAGGGTGGCGGCCTGCAACATGTCGTCGTTTGCGAAAATGACGGTGGCCACGCGTTGCGGCTCACGGACGTCGTCCTGACGCCCCGGGACGCCCCGGTGCTCCGCCTCGCGCCCCAGTCCTTGCCGATCGAGCTCCCACCCGGCGGCCGCCACGACATCGTGCTGCGTCTGCAAGACCCTCACATCGCGGACGCCGGATTCGACGGAGCGCGCGCTTTCGGCGCCGAGCTGCGTTGCTCCTTCGACGACGGCAGCACCCGGGTCGCGCAGGTCGACGGACTGGTCGCTCGGGGCCCCACCCTCGTCGTCGTCGACGTGCCCGTCGTGCACACCGGTGGTCGCCCGCGGCGCGCGCTGTTGACGGTGAAAAACCCCGGCCACAGCGCCGTGCGTCTCGAGCGCGCCACCTTGAGCGACGACGACACGGGCCCCTGGGTGCGCGTGATCGACGATCAAAGCGTGCTCGTGCCACCCGGCGCGACCCACAGCCTGCAGCTCCTCGTCGAGCCCGAAGCGCGGTCGACGAAGGCCCTCGAGCAGCCCTGGGGCGAGAAAACGCTGACGCTGCAGCACGATGGCTGGCAGCCCGACCCCGGCCAACGCCGCATCGACGTCACCCTCACCGCCGAGCTGGGCCGCACCCGCACCCTCGACGAAGCGACTTTGGGGGTCGACTTCGGCACCTCCAACACCTCGGTGAGCGTCTTTCACGGCCCTTCGGGCACCCTGCACGCTTTGCCCCTGGATCGCGAGAGCGGGCGCGAAGCCCTGGCCTCCCTGCTCTTTTTCACCGGGACGTCGTCGTCGTCGTCGGTGGATGGTTTTCTCTTTGGCGCCGCCGCCGAAAACGCCGCCCCGCAGAACTTCACCAACCTCGTGCGCCAGCTGAAGAGCGTGGTGGCCCGGGCCCCCGATACCGATTGGAACTTCGTCGACGAAAGCGGCGTCGGCTCGCAAGGGCCCGTGCGGGTGCAAAAGCGCAGCACGCCGGAGCTGCTCGCGCGCTTGTTCGTCGAGATCAAAAGGCGCTCCGAAGACGGCCTGCGCGCCCTGCCTCTCTCTTTTCTGGGCGAGCTTGGGCTCGTCGACACGGGGGTGCGCTTCCGCCACGCGGTCTTCTCTCATCCCGTCGGCGTCGACGATGCCATGGTGAAGGCCCTGCACACCGCCGCCCGTGCCTGCCAGCTCGCGGACGACTTCCCACATTTCGCTAATTTTAAAACTGAACGATGTGTCGACGAAGCCCTGGCAGCGACCCTGGCCTGGGTCTACCTGGCGGCCTCGCTGCCCCCCAGCGAAGTGCCCCTGGTCGACGACGAACGCATCCTCTGCTTCGACGCCGGCGGCGGCACCTGCGATGTCGCTGCCGTGCAGGTCAGGGGGCTGAAGCGCTTTCGCCTCGAGCCCGGGCAGGGCGACGTCGAGGTCACCCTGTTGGCCAATGGAGGCGATCCCCGCTTCGGCGGCACCGACGTCGACCGCACCCTGGCCAGCTGGCTGCTGAAGGAATTACAGAAGCGACCCGAAGGCGCCGTCGTCGACGTCGACGCCTTGGTGCGGGCACTGTATTATCCGAGCTACGAGGCGTGGCGTCGGGCGCGCGGCGAGGCTCCCACCGGAGAGCAGGCCCGCAGCGCCCGCGCCATCTTTCACAAGGCCAGCGACGTGCTGCGCGCCGCCGAGCGCATCAAGAAGACCCTGTCCGACGACCCGCAAGCGCTGTGGGTGGCCTCGCTCGAAGATTGGCCGGGCCGCTCGCCCAAAGGCCGTGTCGAGGTCACCCTGACCCGCGATGCCTTCGAGAAGATGATGCACGAGCCCTTGGGCAAAGCCGCAGCACTCGTCGACCCCGTTGTCGCCTCGGCAGGTTGGGTCATGGCCGACATCACCACGGTGCTCTTCACCGGCCAGACCTCGCGCATTCCGGCGCTGCGCAAGGCCGTGCTGGCCCGCATCCTGAGCACGCGCGGCGCGACGCCTCCTCCCTTCGTCGTCGAGCCCGGTCGCGTCCCCGCCTTCGACGTCAAGCGCTGTGTGGCCCAGGGTGCCGCGATTTTGGGCGACAGCCGGCGCGGTGGCGGCGGCTGGCTCAAGGTGAAGAGGCGCTCGCAGACGGCGTTGTCGGCGTCGTTGCAGGTGCGGCGCGGCCCCTTGCTCGTCGACGTCAAAGGCCTCGAAGCTGGTGCCCCCCTTCCGGCCACTGCCCAGCTCTCGTTTGGCGATCCCGTGCAGCGCCTCGTCCTTTACCAAACGGGGGCGCCCGCTTTCGAGGTCGTGTGTCCGCGTGAAGGCGCCACCGAGGTCCGTGTCGAGGTCGTTTCCGAAGGGAAGATTCTCGCGATTTTCAATTCTGAAACTGTTGAAGCGAGGAGGATCGGATGAGCACCCGCCTCCAGACCGCACGCCAAGAGCGCGACACCCTGCTGATGTCCGGCCCCCCAGCCTTGCGCCGGCAGACCGGAGCACAGGCTGGCGGCGCGGCGCTGCTCTCGCCCTTGTTGGCGCTGCACCGGGTGTTGTCGTCGTCGACGGCGTCAGTGGACCCCGCTCTTGATCACGTGCGGCGCTTGTGTCGGGCCACCGGACGACGCCTCGAAGACCTCGTCGACGTCGACGACGCGCCCACGGTTTCGCTGCTGGTGTCGCGCTTCATCGAGCCCGATCTGCTGCCGCTGTGCGATGTCCTCGCGAGCTTCTTGGGCCCCGCGGCCCGCGCGCGCTTTGCCGACGCCGACGCGAACAACGATGACCTGAAAGACCTCGGAGACGCCGTCGCTGCCGTCGTCGAAGAAGACCTTGGCCCCGCCTTGCTCTCGTTGGGCCTCTTCACCTTTGAGGTGCCGCGGCCCTTTGTGACCCTCTTCGATCCCCGTCGTCACCAGCTGGTCGAAAGGGGCAGCGGTCCCAAAGACGTCGTCGTCGACGTGCAGCGCTTTGGCCGTGTCGAGCAGGGACGTCGTCTGAAAGAGCCAGCCCTGGTCGTCGTCGGAGGTGGCACGTGAACGCCCGCAGCTGGGACGCCGAAAACGACCGCTTCACGCGCCCGCTCTTTTGCCCCCACTGCGAGGCCCCGTCCCCCGTCGTCCCAGATGAGGACCGCGAAGCCTGCCTGTGCGCCTTCTGCGGCCGGGCCTTCGAGCTCGTGCGCGTCGACGTCGGCGAGGGACAGGGAGCCCGCGCCGTCTTCGTCGCCCGCCGTCCCCAGCTCGTGTGTTGCTCGACCACGGGGCAGCGCTTGGTGGAGGCCTCGCTCCTGGATTGGGCGGGGCAAAACGGCAGCGCAAGACGCACGGGTTCGGTCCGCGATGCCCGGGGCCTGCTCTATGGAGAGCCCGGTCGCGACGTCGCCTGGGACCTCGAGAAGCAATGGAGCCAGGCCCGCTTGGGCAACGACGACGGCGTCCGCCCCGACGAAATCGTCACTTCGGTGAGTGTGTGGAAAGGTGTGGTCGTCGTCGTCACCGCTGGCGGTCTCGTGGGCTTGTTCAATCCCGACAACGGCGCCCCCCTGCTGGCCCACGCCATTTCCTGGCCCGGCGTCGACCTCGAAGACGACGACCATGCCCGGGCGGTGCGCCTGCCTCCCGCGCTGCAGGGAACGACGCTGGTGCTCGGCAGCGATCGCACGGTGTTGATCCGCGATTTGGCCCCGGCGATTTTCCCGCGCTCGTCGGCGGCGGCGACGTCGGCCGGGCGCTTGTTTTGCGAGCTCCCCGCAGAAACCGGGCAGTGGATTGGGGCTCCCCTGCTGTGCGGCGACCGCCCCCCCCGCGCCTTCTTGGTGCAGGCCATCGTCGGACCAGAAGGCGTGGACGCCGGCGTTGTCGTCGTCGTCTGTGCCGATGGTTTGCAGGCGGGTGAGGTGCAGCAGCGTCTGCCCGCCGGCGACATCGCGCGCCCGCCCGTCTACGACGACGTCCGCCGCCTGGTGGTGTGGGTGAGCCGGCTCGGGCACATCCACGTCGTCGACGTCGACGCCCCCGGTGCACCGCAGGTGTTTCTCCCGCAGGAGATGCTGAGGCTGGTCCCGCAGGAACGGGCGCTCTTGCTCATCGCGCACGACGCCAAAGGAGAGAGCGAGCTCTGGCTCGCCGACGACGCCGATGGCTTGAGGGTGTGGCGCGTGCCCCTCACGCGCGTGCTCTCGGGTGCGGAATGGTCGTGGGAGCCACTGCTCGAAGCCAAAGACATCGGCGCCCTGCGGGCCCTCTGCGTCGGCGCCGCCACGCGGGTGGCCTCGGTGGGCAAAGCCATGGCCGGCCAGCTCTTCCTGCTCGCCACCGAGCGCAGCACGGCGGCCTACACTCGGGCGCTCAAGTCCAACGCCAGCGACAGCGTCTTGGCGCGCGCCCCCATCGCGCCCCCGATCATGACCCCCGCCGGCTACCTCTCGCAAGACCGCCAAGGTTTGTGGTTGCGCGCATTGCCACCCTGGTCCTTCGTCGACGACAACCCCGAGCGCTTCTTGGATCCTGGCCCCAAAGAAACCCGACCCGCCTTCTATGACCGCACCTTCGCCGTCGTCGGCCGCGACGTCTTCTTCGCCCAGGGCGGGCAGCTGCACAAAGCGCGGCTGGTGCCCCGCCGCACCAACGCCACTTTGATGGTTCCGTGATTATGGAAATGACCACTCGCCGCGCCTGCATCCTGCTTCATCGGCTTCGCTGGTCCTCGGGAGAGGGTGGCCGTTTCGGCCGGGTCTGGGGACCATTGGCGCGATGCGGGGCACTGGCCGGGCTTTTCCTGCTCCCGCTCTTGGCCAGCTGTGCGAAGTCGCCGCCGCCGCGCTGTCCCGATGAGCCTCAGGGACCCCAGCAGGTGCAAACCGACGCCCGGGTGCGGGTGACGACGACGACGAAGCCGGCTGATCCCACTGCTGGGGGTCGCTTGGCCGGGGATGCCCACACCGGCGCCCGTCCGCTGCGCGCGGTGCTCTTGCTCGACTACTCCGGCTCGATGTTCGGCGGCTACGACCGACCCGCCGCGAGCGGGTGCTCCTCCACCTGCCGCGCCATCGGCACCCGCAGAAACGGCCAGCCCTACTTCTACGGCGACCCCGCTTTTCAGAGATTTCTCGGCTCCCTCGTCGACGCCGCTGCTCCCCCGGGGGCCCAGATCGAGATGCGCGCTCTGCTCTTCAACAAGGGGCTGTTCACCTTCGACCAGGGCAAAGTATCGATGATCAAGACGCTGGCGCGTCTTGAAGCCGAGCCGGCGCCTGTGACGCTGACCTTCCCTTGGCTGCTGTCGTCAACGTCGCCGGCGACCTTGGGCGAGCTCTTCGAGCAGGTCCCGGTCGATCCGTTCAAGGCCACGGGCGCCAACGCCAACGAGACCCACCTCGAGCCGGCTCTGCGCACCGCCGTCGACGCCCTGCTTTCTGACCCCTCCCACGACGAAGGCCTGGTCTGGATCGTCACCGACAACATCGCGGACCAATCGGGAGGCGGCGTCTCCGCCGAAGACGCCCAGCGCAACCTCGCCTTCTACGAGTACCTGAAGAGCGAGCCGCGGCTGCAGCTGGTCTACGCCTATCCCGTGCACGACGCCGAGACCTGCACCTGGCTCTGTGGCTCCTCACTTTTCATCTACGCGCTGCAAGTCAGCTCCAGGGCCCGCGCCGACGGTGACGAGGTCGACCGCCTGTCGGGCGGCCACCTCTCCGATGGACCTCCCACAGCCGACGGCCTGCTGTGGAACGACCAGCTCAAAGCCCTCACCGCCGACCATGCGGGTGCGAGCAAGGCCGACATCCAGGGCGTGCCCCTGCGTCTCAAGCCGATGGACCTCGACGCTGTCAGCGTCTCCTTCGAAAAGAGTGCACAGGGCTTGCTTCAGCCTCTGCGCTGCAAACGCTCCGCCGAATTCGGCGACGTCATCCCCTGCGTGGCCACCCTCGTCGTCAAGAACCACTTGCGCCACGAGCGCATCGACTCCGCCTTCTTGACGCTGACATCGCAGACCCTGCTCCCCCACAAGAAAGAGGAGGCCAAGCGCCTGCCCTGGGCCGGGGCCATCTGCACCGGACAAGTGAAAGCAACCGCTGCCACCGCCGCGGTCGACGACGTCGGGCGTTTTCAGCTGGGTCCCCTCGATCCGGCCGGCGAACAAAAGCTGCAAGTGCGCCTGCTGCTCCCCGCCGTCGTCGTTGCTCCCACCAGCCTTTCGCAGATGGCCGACGTCGCCTTCACCGATGCCCTGCTCGTCGAAGGCGCGATGACCGCCCAGGTCACCGACGTGCGCGCCTCGCTGGTGGTGCCACCCGGCGAGCGCGAGCGCGTTTACGGCGCGTCGTCGCTGCCGACCATTTTCACCAGCCGCACCGAAGCCGAGGTCAAAGCCCGCTTCCCCGTCGTCGCCGTCGTCAACAACGATGGAAAGCTCCAGGTCCTCTTGCTCGGCGCGGCCCTCCTCGGACTCTTGCTGCTGCTGGCTTTGCTCGCCTTCAAGCTGCAGCCCGCGTGGTGCACCGCCTTCGTCGATGGCGTCGAAGCCGAGCGCTACCGCATGACCCGCTTGTCCTCCCAAGCCCTCGAGGTGCGCGGCGTGCGCTACGGCCAAGTCAAACGGGGCATTGGGCTGCCGAGCTTCGTCCCCGCCAAAGGAGCCCAATCCCGCCGGGTGGGGAGCGCGTGGTTCGTGGCGCCGTCGTCGGGCGGCGAATCGCGCATCGAGCTGCGCCAGGGCTGGAAATCCCAGAAAGCGGCAGCATCGTCGTCGGGCTTTTGAGCCACGAGGTCGTTAGATCTCCGCCTGGTCTGCCGCGTTGAGGTTCTCTTGGCTGCTGGCGGACTGGGGAGGGATCTGTGCTCATCAAGACGCCCGTTGTCGACGTCGTTTCTGTGTGGAACCACGGCAGAATGCGCAGCTTGAGATTCGACCGGTGGGCTCTGCCTTTCGGGCTCGCCTTGGCCCTGGCGGCCTGTGCTCCCCCCACGGGGCCCGCCATCACCGCCCACAGCCTGCAGCTCCCTCTCGAAGGGCCTTGTCCGACGACCCCGGCGACGGCCGAGTTTGCCACCGAAGTCACGGCACTGCAGGCCACGATCACAGGCCCGGGCATCGAAACCCCCATCGTCGCCGACGGAGAGGAGGAGGTCAGCGTCGACGTCCCCGCCGGCCTCGATCGCATCATCGCCCTCTTCGGCATCGTGGGAGGCTCGCCGGCGTGGCGCGGCATCAGCCGTCCCACGGTGGTGAAGGCGGGCGTCGAGACCCCCGTCGAAATCCTGCTGGCCAAGGTCGCCGACGTCACCTGCACCCGCTCCACCTCCCTCGAAAAGCGCGTGTTCCACACCGCCACCGTGCTCGACGACGGCAAGGTCCTCGTCGTCGGCGGCGCCCAAGAGTTGGTCGATGCCTCGAGCCAGTGCGGCGGCTGTTTCCGCAAAGAAGCGTCGGCGTCGACGTCGGCGGCCCTGTACGATCCCCAGACCGGCGTCTTTACGGCGGTGGGTCCGCTCATCACGCCGCGCATGTTCCACACCGCCACCAAGCTCAAAGACGGCCGCGTCGTCATCGCGGGCGGCACCCGCACGGCGGTGTTTCACGCCGTCGACCCGGGTCTTGACCCCTTCCCCATCGATCCCACGTCGCCCAACGACACCGTCGAGGTTTACGACCCCGCGCAGAAGTCGTTCCAGCCCGCCGGCACCGATCCCAACGGCGCCCGGGTGTTTGCGGCGGCGGCGACCCTGCTCACGGGCGAGGCGCTGCTCACCGGCGGCATCCCGGCTCGTGGCAATCCGCGCAACGACCTCGGAAACGCGCTGGCGACGACGACGGTGTGCGGTGGCGACCCGGTGTCGTGCCAGCCAGGACCGCCCATGGCCCGAGCCCGCGCTGGGCACACAGCCTTCGCCATCGATCCGGAGGGCGTGTTCCTCTGGGGCGGCTCCGTCGACGTCACCAACAACGGTTTCCAACTCGAATTCCTCGAGCCGGGGGGCTCCCAATTCGCCTTGCTCGACACCTGCGGCACCACCGAGGCCCGCAACCTCTTCTTCGCCGCCACAGCCCAATACAGCCCCGTGCGCGTGATCGCCGCCGGCGGACTCAACCGCGCCGTCGACGGCACCTTCTCAGGCGTCCTCGATGCCGAGCAAGAAGGCAGCGCCGTCTTCGTCTTCGACTTGGGTGCCGACGCCGACGACTGCGGACCTTCGGGCACCACTTCGGGCTTTCCCGGGGAGCCCAAGATGAACCTGAGCGGTGCCCGCTTTTTGGCCGCGGCGGCGGCGTTGCCGGGCGAGGCGCGCGCCCTCATCGCCGGCGGCTTCGAGGTGCCCGCCGACTTCGGCGACATCGACTTCACACCCGTCGACGTCATCGACTTCTACGTCGAGGCCGAGCTGAAGGTGCAGCCCATCAGCGTCGGCGGCGTCGCTCGCACCCTGCGCGAGCCCCGGGCCGGGCTCAGCGCCACCGACGTCGGCGACGGCACCATCCTGCTCGTCGGCGGCACCGGCAGCGCGGGGGCCCTGGAGACGGCCGAGGTCTTCGCCGATCCCCAGACGCCCGCCCAGGCCGCCGGGGTGTCGCCATGATCGCCAAGCAGCTCCTGATCGCCGCCGCGCTGCTCTTTGCGCCCCTGGCCCAAGCCGACGACGACGACATGCCCGACGGCGACGCCGACCTCGCCGAGAAACCCAAGAAGGAACCCAAGAAGGAACCCAAGAAAGAGCCCAAGAAGGAGCCCAAAAAGGAGACGAAGAAAGAGGAGCCCAAGGAAGAGGGGAAGAAGGAAGAGCCCAACCAGGACGAGCCGAAGAAAGAGCCGAAGAAAGAGGGCAAGAAGGCTGCTGTCGACGACGACGACATCCTCACCGGTGAGCCCGTTTCACCGCGCGAGGCACCGAAAAAGGAGCCCAAGAAAGAGCCGCCCGTGGTCGACCACTCCGCCCTCGACGACGACGAGCCGCCGACCCGCGCCCGCGAGCCGGTGAAAGAGGGCCGCGCCACCCTGCCGTCGGCCGGCCTCGACGACGACGACATCCCTAGCAAGAGCGATCGCAGCGCCAACCTGCCCGCCACCGTCAAAGTCATCGACGACGTCACCTCTGGTGATGCTCCCAGCGCCGTCGACGGGGCCAAGATCAAGGTCAAGTCCATCGACACCAAGGTCGAAGAGCCCGACGAGACTGAAGGAGCCCCCACCGGTCTCATCGTCGGCAGCGCCATCGGCGGCGCCATCGTCGTCCTCGCGGGCGCGGGCATCGGCGGCTACTTCCTCGTGCAGGCTCTGCAAGGCGGCGGCACCGGCACCGTCGTCATCACCCCCCACTGATGCACCTGCTGGTCTACGACGCCACGGGGCAGGGCAAGGCGCGCCTCCAGCCGCTGCTGACGGCGTCGTGGAAGATCGGCAGCACGCTCTACCGCCGGCACCCCGCCCCGGTCGACGACGTCTTCGGAGCCACCTCCTGGGAGGACGCCCTGGCCTGGCTGTGCTCGGTGCGTCCGCGCGCGCGCATCGACAGCGTGCAGTATTGGGGGCACGGCCTGTTCGGTCGCGTGCTCATCGCCGACGACGTCCTCGACGTCAGCGCCTTCGATCCCGGGCACCCGCGCCTCAACGATCTCATCGCCCTGCGCCAACGCGTGCGCGGCGAAGACACCCTCTTTTGGTTTCGCACCTGCGCCACCTTTGGACGCCCGCGCGGTCAGGCCTTCGCCCGCGCCTTCACGCGCTTTTTCGGCTGCCGCGCCGCCGGCCACACCTTTGTGATCGGACCCTTGCAGTCTGGTCTCCACAGCCTGCGCGCCGGCGACGAACCCAGCTGGTCGACCACCGAAGGCGTACCGGCGAGCCACCACGAGCGCGCCGACGATCCAGCCACCGCGCTGCCGTCGTCGTTGACGGCACCACACACCATCAGCTGCCTGCACGGCTCGGTCCCGGCGGGTTGGTGAGCGCCAAAGACGTCGACGGCGGCGTCCGCCTGGTGATCGCGGCCAAACCCAAATCCGCCAAAGAGGGCGTCACCCTCAAAGACGGCGCGATCATCGTGCGCGTCACCGCGGCCCCCGAAGACGGCAAAGCCAACGCCCGCGTCGTCGTCGTCGTCGCCGAATTCCTCGGGGTGCCGCGATCGAGCGTGGAGATCGTGCGGGGAGCGTCCAGCCGCCACAAAGAGCTCTTCATCCGCGGGGTGACAGCGGCCTTTGTCCATGAAGCGCTCAATAAGGACGCCAGTTGAGGTCGAGGTTGCTGCGGTTGTAGTTGACCGAAAAACCGAAGGAGAAGGAGAAGCGATCGCGGCCCTTGAACAAGGCCTCGGGCGGGTTCGGAAAGGGACCGGCCACCCGGAAAGAGCGCAAGGCTTCGTCGTCGAGGGGACCCGCCCCCGACGTCTCCTGCACGACGAGGTCGACGACGTTGCCCGAGGTGTCGACGGTGACCTGCACCATGGTCAGCCGATCTTCGAAGCCGAAGACGCGTCCATCGGGATCGTTTTGCCCCAGCACCTCGCCGCCGACCCAGACCCGGCGGATCGCGTCGGCGACACGGTTGAAATAGGTCGCATGTCGCCATTGAAAGGCATTGAGGCTGGTCTCGTCGTCTTCTTCGAGGAGCAGGTGATCGTTGGCGGGGAGCCCGGCCATGCGCTCGATCTCGGCCACGGACGGAATGCTGAGGCGACCCGGCGCCCCCTCGTCGCCGCTGCCGCCCATGCGTCCGACGCCGCCAGCGCCTTCGCCTTGTCCGCGATCTCGCAGCTCGGCGCGCTCACGACCCATCACGAGGCGCAAGCGCTCGCTGTTGCCGTCGAGCCCCGCCTGCTCGCGCTGGCGCGGAATCTGTCCCTCGCTGCTCTCGGGCAGCTCCGTGGCCCGCGTCTTTGGGATCTTGGGGATCTCCAACGCCAGTTTGGGAGCACCGCCACCGGGATCGGGGCTGTCCCACAGCAGCGCGTCCCCGCTGGTGGACCCGCCGTCGCCGTTTGGGCCCCCCTGCTGCTTGGAATCGGCGATCAGGGCCTTCGACGACGACGACGCCTCGCTGGCCAGGGCTGCCTGCTGCCTCGATCCTGCCGAGGGTGTGCGGGTGTGGTTCTCTGTCACTCCCGTGATGCGCGCGCGGGTCTCGCGCTCGCTGCTTTGATCGCTCTCGGCGAGGAAGTCCGCCGCCAGCGGACGCTGCTCCTTTTTCGCCGGCAACGACACGACCTGACCCGCCGGGTCGAGCTCCTCGGGTTTGACCAGAGGCTTTTCCAGCCGCGGCGTCGATTGGATGCTGACTTCAAGGCGCCGCTGCGCCTTCGACGGCGACGACAACGCCATGACCCCGTGGGCCCCACCTCGTTGCCCGATCGGGCGCACCGGCAGGACCGCGCTGCCGGGGATGACGGCGAGATGGAAGGCGATCGCAACGACGACGCCAACGACCAGCCCCGCTTTGGGTTCTGGGCGCCGCAGCAACAGCTCCAGCAGCGGCTCCGCTTGGGTCATCCACGGTGATTCTAGCGCCGCTCCGACGACGACGCAGCGAGCGATCACCATGGTTGACGTGGGGCATGGGCGCACATCGACGCTTCAGCGGCACACGGGCAGAAAACATGGTCTTGCGCGGCGACGACGAGTCGACAAAGACGCGAGTCCAACTCCCGGGCGCGCGCGCCTCGGACATCAACACTGCGACGAGGACGTCATGGCCCTGCAGATCCGCTCCGAGCTCAAAGAGCTGTCTTCCGTTGAGCGCCAGCTTTCGATCGTGGTTCCCGGCGACCAGGTCGCGAAGGAGCTCGACAAGGCCTATCGCGAGCTCAACCTCAAGGTGCGCATCAAGGGCTTTCGCCCCGGCAAGGTCCCGCGCCAAGTGCTCGAGCAGTTCTACAAGAACGACACCGAGCAACAGGTGCTCGAGCGCGTCGTCAACAACAGCTTCCGCGAAGCCATCAAGTCGCATTCGATCTCACCGGTGGCGAACCCCACCATCGAGGCGCCGTCGCAGCTGATCGCCGGCATGGACTTCGCCTACTCCGCCAAGGTCGAGATCAAGCCGGTCATCGAGCTCAAGGTGATGAAGGGCGTGAAGCTCAAGAAGACGACCTACACGGTCAGCGACGTCGACGTCGACAAGGAGTTGGCGCGCCTGCGCGAGGGGCAGGCCAAGGTCGCCCCCGTCGAAGGCCGGGACTTGATCCAGCAGGGCGATTTGGTCGAAACCAACTGGTCCGGCTCCGTCGACGGCGAACCCGTGAAGGGGCTCTCCGGCGTCGCCTACGTCATCGAGATCGGCGGCGGCACGTTCCCCTACAAGGACGCCGAGCAGCACCTGGTCGGCAAGAAGCTCGGCGAGGACCTCAGCGTCGACGTCAAGCTGCCCGACGATTTCCGCATCGAATCCCACCGTGGCAAGACCGCTGTCTTTCGCATGCGACCGCTGACGTTGAAGTCCAAGACGCTGCCCAACATCGACGACGAATTCGCCAAGGATGTGAGCGAGAAGGTCGAGACCCTCGATCAACTCAAGGTCATGATCAAAGAGGAGATCGCCAAGGTCGCCGAGCAAAAGACCAAGAACGAGGTCCGCGACGCCGCCATCTCAGCGCTCATCGACCAGAACCCCTTCGACGTCCCCGCCAGCCTCATCGATCGCCAGGCCGAGCAGATTGCGGTCGAGCGCCTGCAGCGCCTGCCCCAACAACAGGCCGAGATGCTGTGGCAGGCGCAGGGCCAGCGCATGAAAGAAGACGCGCGGCCGATGGCGGTGCGACAGGTGCGCATCAGCTTGCTCCTCGAGGAAATCGTGAAGCGCGAGAACATCGCCATCACCGAGACCGAGATCGAAGAGCACTTCGAAAAGATGGCCGCCGAGCTCAACACGCCGCTGAAGACCGTGAAGAGCGTCTTTGCCAAGGGCAACCGCGCCTCCGAGCTCGAATTCCAGCTGTCGACGCAAAAGGCCCTCGATCTGGTCCTGGCCGACGCCGCCTACGAGACCGAGACCAAGTCGCTCTCGGCGTGATCCGTCGCGCAGGGTCGCTTCGCTGTACGTGGCCGCTTCCGCGTCACCAGGAAGCGAAGGGATCTGCCTACGTCGACAAACCCAATTGGCGGCGCAGCAGCCAGGTGTTGTCCCGGGCCGCGAAGGAGCAGAGCTCGAGACCGCGCGCCGAGCCGCGCAGCAGTGACATGGCGCGGGCCGGCGGCTCCCTCAGCAGGGTGGGCAGCGCGGAGGCAGCGAGAGCGGCCAGGGCCGAGCCCGAGGCCACCAGCGCGAAACGATCCCCGGCCCGGGTCAGAATCTGCAGAGTGACGGCGACGGCTGGGTTTTCGAGCACCTGCAGCAGCAACCCGCGGGCCTTGTGCTTCTCGTCTTCGCCGAGGCGCGTCGTCAACAGCTCAGCGCGCGCGTCCCGAGGGCCTTGGGCCAGCAGGCCCAGGCGCAGCAGGTCGAGGAGCTCTTGCTCGTGTCCGGGCTGCACGAGCTCGCTGGTCAGCGCTCCCAGGCGGACCACGCCGATGCCGCGCGCGATGGCGGCCAAGAGCACACCCTCGTGGGCCAAGAGATCCCGCGGCAGCACGATCTGGGGGACGCCGCCGGGGACGACGGTGGGGTGCTCGACATCGGCGATCAGGAATTGTACGGGGCGTCCTGGCAGCAGTCGGTCCACGCGCTCCGCCAGCGCCATCGACTTCGGCGACGCCACGGCCAGGGGTTTTGCTCCCAGCGGTGTCGGCGCAGCGTTGAGTGCGACCTCAAGCTGGACGCCCAGCAGCGCGATCAGCTGCTGCAAGGGCCCATTCCAGCCCGTCGGCGCCAAGCGCTGCGTGATCGCCTCCTTGTCGAGCACCGGGCCTGCAGCCAAGCCGCCGCCGCCGACGTCGTCAGCGCCCGCTCCGTTGAGGACCGATTCGATGGCGCGCATCGCTGAGGCCCGCTCGGACTGTCCCTGGCTGTCAGAGAGGCTTGCGGCCAGGGCGAAGATGCGGGGGTCGTCGGGAGTGCGGCGCAGCAGCTGCAAAATGCCGGTGACGGCGTGGCCGGCAAGGCGCGGGATGCGGGCATAGAGCGTGGTCAGCTCCAAGCGCACGTCAACGTCTTCGGGGTCGGCCTGGTGGGCCTGGTAGAGCAAGGCTGCAGCCCTGTCGTCGTCGCGGAGCCGATCGCGGGCGATGCGCCCGGCGGCCAGCGCCAGGCGGCGGACTTCCTGGGCGTCGGTGGCGGTTTGCAGCCGGGATTCCGCGATGTCGACGTAGGCGTCGCTGCGTTGGCTTTGCTCTGCTGCCAACAAGGCGAGGCGACAGGACTCCTCGTCGAGGGGGCGGAGCATCTTGGCAGACAGCGCGAGCTTCAAAGCCTGCGCGGGGTCGTTGTCGTCGAGGTTCGCGCGCAATTGGATGACCAGCGCGCCACCGCTGGGGCCACCGGGTCCAATGGGCATGCTGTCGGTGTCGGTGCTGATGCGCTCGATGCGGATGGTCGGGGCGGCGGCGGCTTCTTCGGGCGGCAGCAAGCCCAGGGCTTGGATGAAGGCGGCGTCGCCGGAGCGTCGGGCCAGGTCGTGACCCTCGAGCTGGTCGTGGGGATCGTTGGACTGTGCGAAGAGCTCCAGCCAGGCGGTGGCGGCCCCTTTGAGCTCGCCGCCCAGCGCCAGACATCGGGCGCGCTGTTCGAGAGCCTGGCGTCGACGAGCGGCCGAGGTCCCGGCAGGGTCCGCGATCCGCTGCCAGGCCTCGGCGGCGGCGGCGAAGTGGCCGGCTTCTTCTCGGGCCCGAGCCAGGTTCTCCAGCACCACGGGCTCGTCGCCGAAGGCCTCGAAGGCGCGCTCGGCGGTGGCGGCGGCCTCGTCGAACTTCTGGCGGCGCGATCGCAACTGCGAGAGCTCGACGAAGACGGCGGCCAATCGCTCCGGATCTTCGGCGGGGTGCAGGGCCCGCGACAGGGATTCCAGCGCCATCTCGGCGCCGTCGTCGTCGTGCTGTTCGCTGGCCAGCTTGGCGAGCATCTCGAGGGCGCCGACGTGGCGGTGATCTTGCCGCAGCACCTGCCGCAAGCGTTCGCGCACGTCGGCATTGCCCAGGGCATAGGCGCAGCGGGCGCGGCGAAAGAGCAGCTCGTCGGCGCGGCGAGGCAGGCCGGCGTCGTCGGCGAGGTGGGTCCAATGGTCCGGCGGAATGCGATCCAGCAGATCGAGTGCCCGCTCATCGTCACGACTGGCCCAGGCGATGTCTGCCAGTCGCACGAGGGCGGTGGGCTGATCGGCGTGCAGCGCCAGCGCCTCCTCAAAGAGAGCACGCGCTTCGCTCTCTTGCTTGAGCTCGTCGAGCGTAAACGCGGCGACCTCGGCCAGCTGACGGGCGCGCTCAGGAGCCTGCTCGACGGCGTCGACGGCGCGGGCGGCCCTCAAGAGATAAGGGGCCAGCACCTCGGGCCTGCGTTGCTTCATCCACCAGTCGCGCACGGTCTTGAGCGCATCGGCGTCACCGGGCTCCAGCTGCAGGAGCATCTCCGCGGTGGCAGTGGCGCCGGCGGCGTCGCCGGCCTTGAGTCGCACACGGAGCTCTCTGCGCGTGAGCTGCGCGCGCCGTCGGGCATCGAGAGTCGCTCGCCGCGCGTCGTCGACGAGGGGCAAAGCCGCGACGCCATCGGCCATATCGATGAGGCGATCCCAGGCGCGCGACGACGTCTCTGCATCCTCAGTGGCGCGGCGAAAGGAGGTCGACGCGCCCGATCGATCGCCCGCCACCAGCAGGGCATCGCCGCGCGTGAGATGAAGCAGACCTGGCAGCTCGGTGATCCCGCGTTTCTCGAGGCGCGCCATCAAGATCGGCAAGCCGTCGACCTCGCCAGCGCGCACCATCAACGAGGCCTTCAGCACCAGGCCGTCGGCGTCGTCGGGGTCGATGACCAACGCGCGATCGATGGTGGCCTGGGCGGATTTGTTGTCGCCCAAGCGGTCGGCGTCGAGGACGGCGATTTCGTGCAGCCAAGCAACCTGCTGTGCCAGATCGGTGGTGCTGGTCGCTGCGCGGAGGAGCGCGATGCGCAGCCCGCCCCAAGTATCGGTGCGCACGGCGTCTTCGCGCAGCATCTGAAGGCCGCGTTTGTCGTCGACGACGAGCTCCAGCACCCGCGCGAGGGCCTGCTTGGCGCCGGCGTGGTCGTCGAGGTGATCGCGGCGAAGCTTGGCCCGCTCGATCCACAAGTCGGCGTCGCGGCGCAGGCTGGCCTCCATGTCGCCGTCTTGGTCTGGCGGCGCGCGATCGCTGCGCTGGAGCCTCCTCCCCAAGAGCTCGTCGACGGCGGCCCAGTTTTCCTGCTTGCGCTGCCAGGCTTCGGCGGTGGCCAGGAGATCGACGTCATGGATGCCGGCGGCGACGGCGCGGTGAGCGAGGGGTCCGGCCCTTTCGAGATCGCCCAGCTGGGCAAAGAGCGCCGCGGCTTCACGCGCCGGGGGACCAAAACCAGCGGCCGGCAGGCCCGGGATGCGCGCGGCGCTCTCGAAGGCGACGGCGGCGTCGAGGCGTCTCCCGTCGGCGAGGTACCAGTCGGCCAGCTGCAGCCGAGCACCGAGATCGATGTCGTCGGCGTTGGCCTGTGCCTCGAGGAGGGTCACAGCTCCCGTTTTGTCGTCGAGGTCGGCGAGCAAGCGGGCGCGTTCGAGCACCAGCACCCGTCGGGCGCCGACGTCGTCGGTTTCGCGCAAGCGCACATCGAGCACCCGCGCGCGCCCGGGTCCGGGATGGGCGCTTGCGAGGGCGTCGGCTGCCCGCAGTCCGTCGGTGTGGCCCTCTTCGAAGGCGGCGCACAGGGTGTTGATGGCGAGCTCGATGGACGACGGCGAGCCCTCCCGCTCCAAGAGGGCGGCCGCTTGCAGGCGCAGGGCGTTGCGCGCGGCGGGCAGGTCGCCGGCGCTGATGTCGACGGCGGCCAACAAGGCCATCGCCGCCCCCGCGTGATCGCTGAGCAGGTCGCTTGCGATCGCGGCTCGTTCGCTGAGCAGCGCCGGCGAGAGCTTGGCAGCCAGGGCGTCGTCGAGGACGGCGATGGCGTCTTCGGGGCGCAGCATGCGCCGCGCGAGGAGGTGGGCCCGCCTGCGGGCGGCCTCTTGGGCGTCATCGACGTCGACGGCCAGCCTCTGCCAGATCTCGAGCGCTGCTGCGGTGGCTTTGGGATCGCCCCCTCGCTCTTCGCAGGCCACGAGCAGGCGCGCGTGGGACTCGGTCTTGGCGCCAGCGAAGGCGGCGGCGGCGCTGCGCTTTGCGGCTTTGGGATCGATGTCGAGCAAGGCAGCGGCTCGGCGGCCCAGGAGCATCGCGCGCACTTTGGGGGAGCTGGTCAGGCGGGCTTGGCGCAGCAGGCTCTCGGCGAGGAGATCTGCGCGGCCGAGTTGGGTGGCGAGGAAGGCGATGCGCTCTTCGACGTCGACGCGGGGTCCCGCGAGCTGGGAGAGGCGCAGCCGGCCGAGACCGCCGAGATCGTCGGTCGCGTCCTCGCGCAGCGCCTGCAGGCGGGCGGCATCGGTGGGGGCAGCCCGGGCTTGAATCGCTGGAAGGAGCAAGGCCGCAAGCCCAGTCTGCCCCAAGGACACCAACAAGGCCGCGGCGGTGGCGCGGGTTGTTGGCGAGGGATGCCGGGTGAGCCCGTTGAGCAGAGCGGTGACGTCGACGGCTTCGCCGAGGGCGGCAGCGTCGATGGCGGCTTCGAGGGGCTGGCGCGGCTCCGGCAGGAGCGAGAGCACCGCGCGCCGCTGCCGGGCGTTGGTGCGGCCGCGCGCGGAATCGTGGGCGAAGGGGGCGGCGACGTGGGCGCGGCGCTCCATCGGCACATCGCCCAGGCCCGCGGCGAGGGCGTCGGCGCGGGCCGTCGGATCCGCGAGTGTGGGATCGCTCGCCAGCCTCGCCTCGAGGCCGCGTTGCGCCAGGGGTACACCGGCGCGCCCCAGGAGCCGAGCAGCCCCAGCATCGTCCTTGCCCACCAGCTCGGCACTGAGCAAGCGCCACGCAGCTTGGCGCGCCCCCTTTGGATTGGTGCGGGCCCGAAGAAGCAGCGACGACGACGACGGCGGCGGCGGAAGCTGCTGCGTCAGGTCGGCGAGCCGCGCGAAGTCAGCGGGTGCGTCGGGGCTGAAGTAGGGATGGTCCTGACGCGCGTCCCTCTCGATGCTGCGCTCGCCGTTTCGCAGCGCCGCCCAGGCGGCGAAGAAGGCCTTGGCGGGCCCGACGACGCAATGACGGGCCAGCAAGGGCAGGGCTTGCGTGTCCCCGTCCCGCAAGCGCCAGGCCGCGATGGAAAGGGCCGTGTCGTGGCCGGCTTCGTCGGCGCAGCGCAAGGCAAGGGACGCGAAAAGCCGGTGGTTTGCGCCCGTCGACGTCGCCGCGAGGTGGGCGGCCAGGCGCGCGGCCTCGGCCATCAGCCCCGCTTGTGCGAGGGCGTCAACGACGGCACGGGCCTGGTGAATCACGGCCTCATCGAGATCGCGGGTTTGCAGGCCGCTCAGCAGGCGCGCCGCCGCCGCGGGCTCTGCGACCTCGACGTACAGAGCGCTGGCCTGGAGGCGGAAGGCGAGATCGGGAAAGCCGGCGCTGCCGCTGTCGTCGTCGAGGGCTCGGGAGAGCAGATCGGCGGCGTCGCGATGTTGGCCCACGAGCGCAAACGCGGCGGCCAAGCTTTCTTTGACGGGCCAGGGCAGGCGCACCTGCACCGGACGAAGGCTGTCGACGACGACGCTGCTCTCGCCCCCGCGCACCAGCTGCCCCAGCGCCTCCGCAAGACAACGCGATCGTTGGGGCGTCAGCGCTGGCACCAAGGCAGCGATGACGCCGGGCCGGTGGAGCAGGCCGCGCAGGGACAGCGCTACGTCGGCAGGGTCGCTTTCGTCGAGGTCGACTGCTGAAACGTGGGCCCAGGCTTCGTCGGTGCCGTGGAGCCGGGCGTAGGCGTGGCGGCTGCGGCGTCTCAGGTCGAGATCGGCACTCAAGCGGGCGCCCTCCACCGCAGCGGCAGCGAAGGCGACGTCGTCAAAGCCGAGCAAGCTCTCGACAGCGCGGGCGCGCACGGTGTCTGCGACCCGCTGGTCGGCGACGCCCTCGACCACCAGGCGTAGGGCTGCCGGCGCCGAGCCGAGCAGGGCGATCGATCGCAGCAGGGCACCGTCGACGTCGCCGCCCTTGCGGGCTGCCTCGACGAGTTGCACCAGCACCGCTTCGTCGGCGAAGCCGCCGTCGGCCAATCGGTTGAGCGCTCGGACTTCGGCGTCGACGTCGTTTTCGGCGTGGGCGAGATCGGCGAGCAGCCAGAGGGCGGCGGGTCCGTCGAGTCCGGCAGCCACCGCGCGGGCTGCTGCGTGTTCTCCCAAGGCGGCGAGCAGTCCAGCGCGGGCCAGATCGTCGTCGGCGACCTCGAGCATGCCATCGACCAGCGCGTTGCCGGCGGCGACCTGGTAGGCGTCGCTGCGCAAGCTGAGGCCCGCGGGATGTCCGCTCAGGCGCCGTGCTCCCTCGCTGAGGATGGAAAAGGCACGCGGCGCATCGCGTGCCCGCAAGCGCAGATCGGCGCGTCGGCGGATGGCGGCACAGCGTTCGTCGACGTCGCTCAGCTGCTCGGCGGCGTCGGTCATGATGGTGTCGACGACGTCGCTGAGGCCCGCTGCTTCCGCCGTCGACAGGGCTTCGGCGCGCAGCTGCTCGCCTTCACTTCCGGCGCTGGCGTTTTGGGCCAGGGACAGCAGAGCCCGTCGCAGCCCAGCGGTGTCGCCCTGGCGCAAGAAGAGCTCGATGCAGCGACGACGCAGGCGCACGCTCTCGCCCGCCTCCAGGGTACCGTTGGCAAAGATGGCGGCGTCAGCGGCGCGCTCGCACCAGACCCCGGCTTGGGGGTCGTCGAGGGTCCACGCCGCGTCGGCGCGCCGCGCCAGCTCGGCAGGGGAAGGGGCCCGCAAGGCGAAGAGGGCATCGAGGGCCCGGGCCACCACAGCCACCTGAGCGCTGGCGGCAGCGACGTCGACGGCCGCGCGCAATTCCTCCACCTGTTCGGCGTCGTCGAGGTGCTGGGCCAGGTGCAGGCGCGTGCTCAGGCGCCCGGCTGTCAGCGGGGTGGTGCGGGCGCGCCGGGCGGTCTGCCGCACCGCGGAGGAGGTCAGGCGCGCGAGGCCGCGCGCATCACCGTGGCGGAGGAGCGCCAAGGTGCCGGCGACGCCGCGGGCCTGCTCCAGGACCTTGCGCTGGGCTTGGGCGGCCAGCCCCCCGTCGAGGGGTGCGATGTCGACGTCGAGCTCGTGGGCGGCGGCGGCCAACCCCTGACGGTCCGCGAGGCGGGCGGCCCGCCGAAAGAGCACGGCGGCGCGCGTGAGACCCGACAGGCGCGCGGCATCGACGTCGACCGCGCGGGGGCCACGGGTGCGGAAGCGCCGCGCAGCGCCCGGGACCCCAAAGGCAGCAACCACGGAGGCGGCGACGTCGGCATCGTCGACGGCGAAGAGTGCATCACCGAGGGCGAGGGCCCGCTCGCTGCCCAGACGGGGTGCTGCGTCGGCGAGAGCGCGCACCAGGCCCTCGCGTTGGCTGGGGCACTGGACGACGACGGCAACGGCCTCGGTGATCCTCGCTTCGATGTTTTGCAAACCAAACAATATGGAGTCAACGCTGGCGCGTGGATCGGGGTGGGAGCTCAGGATCACGAGGTGGGCGCGCACCCGAGCCCCAGGCGGCGCCACCGCGGCCGGCAGGGCCAGGAGCGCTCGAGCGTCGTCGTCGAGAGCCCGGCTGCTGCCCGCGGCGCGGCGGAGCTCGGCGTCCAGGAAGGTGGCGAAGGCGACGCCCGGTGCGGCTCCGTCGACGGCGAGGCGGAGGCGGCGCTCGAGCTGTTTCAGGGCGTCGTCGTCGTCGACGTCCCGCAGCGCCCGGAGGGCCAGCAGGCCGTCAGCGCCCCGGTTGAGGCTCAGCAAGAGCTCGACGCGGCGACGCACGAGCTCCCGGCGTTCGATGCCGTCGGCGCGGGCGGCGCGGCGCTCGAGGCCCCGTTGCAGCCCCTCGACGTCGTTCAGCCTCGACAGACACTCAAAGAGCTCGCCCCAGGCTTCGCGATCGTCGCCGTCCTCGTCGACGAGCTGGTGCAGATGCACGGCGGCCCGCTCTTCGGCCTGAAGGGAATCGACGCCGTCACGCAGCACGCTGACAAGCTGCAAGCGCAAGGCACGGCGTCGCTCGGGTACGTCTTCGACGACGACGGCGTCTTCGAGCACGGTGGCCACCGCCGCCCACGCTTCGGCGTCGCGCAGCGCCGTCAGCGCACCATCTCGCAAGCTCGGGTGGCGGCGAAGGGCAGGTCGCAGAAGCTCGAGTCGTGAAACGACGGCGTGGCCACCGGCTTCCATGGCCATCGCAGCAGCGTCGTCGACGAGCTGTCGCGCGCTGCGCTCGTCGGATTCGTCACCGGAGCCCAGGTGGGCGGCCAGGGCGAGGAGGCGGTCGGCGGCGACGTCGGCGCGTCCCGCGCGCTGCTCTCGGTGGGCAGCGGCGCCGACGGCAGCGTGATCCTCAGGAAGAGCGCGGGCGAGGGCGATGACGTCGTCGTCGTCGAGGCGGGCATCCTCCAGATCGCTCACGGCCAGGCGCAGGCTCTTGTGCAGCGGTCGCTCCAGCGCCGCGCGCAGCAACAGGCCCGGATCCCGCGCTGCGATGGAGGCCAAGATGTCGTCAACGCCCTCGACTCCGGCATCGAGCACGGCCACGACGTCGTCGAGAGCAGCTCGCACATGGCGCCCGGGGTCGTCTTCATCGGCTTGGCGCAGGTGCAAGGCGGCGCGGTGACGACGTTCGTCCGATGCCAGGGCATCGCCGTGCCCGTGCATGTCGTCGAGCACGGCCAGAGCGACGCCGTCGTCGTGGAGCTCGAGGGCGAGCCCGTAGCAGTCGCTGCGCAGGCGGGGCGTCGATGACAGCGCGCGGGCTGCCTCGAGCCACTGGAGCGCCGAGGCCGGGTCGCGGTCGCGCGCTTCGTGGGCGACGACGATGGCGCGGTCGGCCCGCTCCTGGGCCGTGCCGATGCCCCGCTGGAAAAGTTGTTCGCTGGCCCTGTGCAACGCAACAGATTGGCCAGCGGAAGATGCGAGGCGTTCCACGGCCAGCCAACCCAGCTCGTCATCGGGCGCGTACTGGAGGCCCAGCAACCAGCTCGACAGGGCCTTGGCCTCGTCGCCGGCTCGGAGTGCCGCTGCGGCCAAGCGCCGAGTGTTTTCCAGCACTTCGGCGGCGCTAGCATCGCTGAACACTTTGATACTTCGAGAAACGAGAGATTCGAGGGCCATGACGGCGACGTCGTCGCGGCCAAGCTCTTCGGCCAACCGAGCCCGGCGCCGTTCACCGTCGTCGCTGAGGGAGCCGTGGGCCGCGGCATCGTTCAGGGTGTCGAGGGTGAGCTGTGCCGAGCTGCGGCCGTCGGGGATGTGCACATGGGCGAAGGTCTCGGCATCGGGCACCGGGGCATCGAGCCAGGCCGCCGCGCGCTCGAGGGCGCTGACGCGAGAGCCGAAAGCGGGGGTGCCGTCGACGCGCTGGCTCATCACCCACAACACCAGGGCGGCGGCGTCGCGGGGCCGGCCGGTGTTGGCCAGCAGGTCTGCCAGATGGGCGTAGAGCTGGTCGAGCTGGGGGTCCGTCGCCGGCAGGGCGGCGACGTCATCGTTCAAAATGGCTCGCTGGAGGCTGCTCACTGCACCTGGGAGGTCGCCGAGCTGGGACTGCAGGTTGGCCAGCCGCAGGGACAGGGAGAGGAGCTCGGCGGGCGACAACCCGGGCCGCACCACCAGCCCCTGCAACGCTTCCATAGTTTTTGAAGCGTATAGAGCACGTTCCGACGGCGCAGCAGCGCTGCCGAGCGTCGTGCGGGCGACCACAAGCCTGCGGCGAACGTCGATGTCGTCGCGCAGGGACAGCGCTTGGCCGCACAGCTCCTCGACGAGGGCTGGGTCTTTGAGCTCGTCGGCGGCGATGGCGGCCAGGCGGGCGTAGGTCAGGCCTCGCGCCTCACCCGAGCTCGCGGCGTCGGCATGGGAGCGCTCGACGTCGACAGCGCCGCGTATGTCTCCCTGTTTGCGCAGCAGGCGCACCAGTGCTCGGGCGCTGGAGGAAAACGCCGGGTCGACGGCGAGCGCGGCGCGGTGATCGGCGATGGCCGCGTCGAGGTCGCCCAAGAGGTTGGCTTCGACGTCGGCGCGGGCCTCGAGCAGTCGGGCGCGGTCCCGCCCGCTGGCGCGATCGACGAGGCGGTTGAGGCGCAGGCGCGCGCTTTTTCCCTCGCCGAGGGCGCGAAAGAGCTCGACCAACATGCGGCTTTGGGCCCCGTCGTCGTCGACACCGCGCTCCACGGCGATGCGTTCGCCGAAGCTGAAGGCGACCACGGCCAGTCGCACGCGCCGCAGCACGCCGGCCAGCAACCCACCCGCTTCGGCGGCCTGGCGCGCGGCATCGGCGGGAGCCTCGGCCTCGAGCACGCGGGCAGCGGCGAGGCGCGCGCGGATGGTCAGGCGGCGGCTGCCGGTCTCTTTGGCGAGGTCAAGCAAGCGATCGAGCGCGTCTTTGGAAAAGGGCCGCGACGACAGCGCCCGCAGCCAGATGCAGCGTGCTTCACCGAACCGACCGTCGGCGCGTGCCACCTGACCCGCGCGCAGCAGCAGATCGCTGCGCTCGGCCGAAGGCGCCAACCAGCGCGCCCGCCGCAGACACTCGCGAGCGAGGGCTTCGTCGTCGTGGTGCTCCAGCAGCAGGGCCAGCAAGCGTCGACTGGCTTCCGCATCTTGGGGCGCAAAGACCAGGGCCTGGGCCAGCGCCGCTGCCGCGGCGTGGTGGTCCTTGCGCTCCTCTTCCTCGAGGTCCGCGATCCGCAGCAACAGGGCGGCGACGTCGTCGTCGGCGCTGCCCTGGTTGATGGCTCGCTGCGCGAGATCGTGCAGGAGATCGATGGCCCTGGCGACCTTGCCCTCACGGACGCACAGATCGACCAGCCGACGCTGCACGACATCGCGAGCCCCTGCCGGCAACGCGAAGCCGAGCAGCAGCTCGCGGGCCCGGAGCTCGCAAGGTGCGCCGCGGTCCTGGGCGGCATCGGCAACGACGACGACGAGGTCTTTGCCTTCCTCACCGAGGCCGTCGGGGCCGACGCCGGCGCGGGCCTGATCGAGGCGATCGACGGCGTGCGCGAGCGCTGCAGCGTCGCTGGTGGGATCGGTGGCCCGCGTGATCAGACGCGAGAGCGCCTCGATGTCGTTCGGGAAGGCCTCGAGCCAGGCTGCGATGGCCCCTGCTTCGGCAGCTGCGCGCTGCGGGGCCAGGCGATAAGTGCCGTGGGCGTCGCTGCGTCGCTGGTGCAGGCTGCGGCGGGCGCTGGCGTTGACGTCGTCGCGGTTCAGCAGGTCCGCGACGCGCGCTTCGATCACGCTGTCGTCGTCAACATCAATGGCCAGATCGAGGGCGTGCTCGACGACGGACCTGTCGCATCCGAGGACTCCGCCGGCGGCGATGACCTCGTTCAAGCAGGCCAGCGCCTGACGCGGGGCGCCGATCTCCTTGAGCAAAGCTGCGCCCGCGAGCAGCCAGTCCACGCGATTGCTCCGGCGGGCAGCGTCGACGAAGGCCAGCGCCGACTCATCTTTGGGCAGCGTGCGGGCGGCATCGAGCCAGCGTTCAACGTCGGCGACGTCGTCGTTGCGAGAGGCGAGGGTGGCCAACAGTCGGCGCTGGGCGCTGGGGTCTTCGATGTGATCGCGGGCGAGGCGCAGCAGGGCGCTGTCGACGGCGGACAAGTCGACGTCGTCTCGGACCAGCACCTTGGCGAGCCGCTCTCCATCGCGGGTGGAGGTGGCGGTGCGCAACCAGGCAACGACGTCGGCATCGTCGCCGGCGGCGGCCCAGGCGTCGGCGGCGTCCCCCGGTCGGTCCGCGCGCTCGAAGAGCACCGCCAGCCGGAGCCGTTGGGGAACCTGGCTGGCGTCGTCGACGGAATCGATCAGGGCGCTGCGCTCCGCGATTTCGGCATCGATGTCGCCGACGTCTTTGGCGAAGGTGGCGCGCAGCTCGCGGGTGCTGCGTTCGTCGAAGTCTCTCAGCAGGGCCAGGGCGTCGCGGGGTCGGCCGGACGACGCCAGCTGACGTCCCAAGGCGTGCAGGTCGCTGAGCTCGACGCCGCTGTCGTGGAGGCGTCGCCCCACCCGGGCCGCCAGGCCCCCGACGTCGGCGTGGGCGAGGAGCACATCGCTGGCGGCCATCTTGTCGCCGGCGAAGGCCGAAGCGAGAGCAGCCGCAGCGTCGTCGAGCTGCTGCGCCGCGAGAAACAAGCGCGCGGCGTCGAGGCGGGCGCGGGAGGCCGCGGGGGGCTCAGCGTGGAGGGCGTCGAGCACCAGCAGGCGCGCCAGCGGGGCGGGGTCGTCGAGCAGCGCCCGGGCTTCGGCGTCGACACGTGCGCGTTCGGCAGAGGGCACAGCGATGCGCCCGAGCAGAGCGAGCGCCCGTTCGGCGTCGGCTCGGCTGTGGGCAGCGCGCGCCCGGCGCACGAGAAAACCAGCCGCCAGCAGCAGGCATCCTCTGACGTCGGCGTCGTCGACGTCGGCGCCGTCTTTGGTGACTTCGTGCAGGGCGTTGAGGGCTTGATCGAGATCGCCGTCGTCGTCGCAGAGGCGCGCCAGCTGCTGCGCAGTGCGCGCGTTTTGGGGGTCGAGCGCACGGGCGCGAACGAGGTGACCGCGGGCTGCTGCGGAGTCGCCTTTGGCGGCGGCCAGACGCGCGGCCAGGAGCTCGACGTCGCGTTGCAAGGAAGGCAGGGCGGGGGCAGCCAGCAGCAAGCGGGTGAGGCCTTCGGCGGCGCGTTCGAAGTGGCCGGCGTCGATCTCCAGCTCGACCAGTGGCACCAGGGCCTCGGGGATCTCGCGTGTGCGCAGCGCCCGACGCAAGAGCAGGCGCGCGGCATCGAGACCCTCGACGGATCGGGCCAGGGCAGCGAGCTCGACGGCGAAGGCGTCAGCGGCCTCAAGGAAAGACGCGGGTTCGACGAGGGAACCAGCGCCCGTGCGATCGAGGGCCACCCGCCCGACGGCGAGGGCGCGCACGGCGTCACCAGTGACCGCCAACAAGCGTGAAAGCAGAATCCCGGCCTCGGCCGAAGAAGGGTCGGCGTCGACGGCGGCGTCGGCGGCTTGCACCGCGAGGGCCAGATCGCCGGCGTCCTGGGCCAGGCGGGCGGCCGCCAGAGCCGCGCGGGCCGCGACCCAGGGCTCGTCGGCGGCGTCGGCCACGGTGCCCAGGCGCAGCAGGCGGCGCGCACGCTCGCTCGCTTCGAGATCTCTCGCGTCGGCCCACGCAGCCAACAAGCCCAGGTGCTCGTCGTCGCGGGCGAGGGCGCGCGCCACGAGATCGTCGCCGTCAGCCCGGCGCCGTGGATCCCGGCGCAGGATCTCAGCCGCGAAGGGGATGGCGGCCCGGGCGAGGGCGTCGTCGTCGATGAGGCGATCGATGAGCTTCACCTGGGCCGCTTCGTCGGCAGCAACCAGGCTGTCGGCGAAAACGGCCAGGGCGATGGCTTCTTCGAGGGGACCGTGCTTGACGTCTTTGGGCGCTTTCCAGCCCTCTGGCGCGTTGCCCGACCACGCCCGCAGCACGACCTCGCCTTTGCCCAGCGCGGCCTCGTGTACCCGCACGTCGCCGAGAGCCGGCACTTTCCACCCGTAGGCAGGCAACAGCCGCGAAAACACCGCACGGAAGGGTTCGGCGCGGCGCACCATGGCTCGCGCCGCCAAGCCGCCTGGAAAAGCGAGAGCGTCGAGCAGCGCGGGGGCGAGCTCGAGGCGCGGTCGGGGCAGGGAGCCAAAGCCAATGACCTCGTGCAGCACCAGGGCGACGCCGCCTTCGCCGACGGGCGCAAAAACGCAGCGCGCCCGAACGGGAACAGGACCCGAGGGGCCAGCGACGTCGACGAGGAGCTCGAGACCGCCCGCGCGGGAGCGTTCGCGCAGCAAGCTGAGGCCGCTGCGGGCCAGCGCATCGGCGACGAAAAGGGCCTGCCAGGAGATGACGAGCTCGACGGCGCGCAGAGTCAGGCGCTTGTTCTGAAAACGCAGCGCGCCACCGCTGACGTCGAGGGGAAAGGCAACATCGGGGACCTCGAACAGCGCCCGACGAACGACGACGCCGGCCTGGCCTTCGCGGTTCTCCAGCGAGAGCAACGCGCGCCCCCCTTCGAAGCGCATCTGGAAACCCAGCTGCTCAGCCGGCTGCGCCAAGGAAGGAACGACGTCGTCGGGGGCGTCGATTTCGGGCGGGCTGCGCTCTTGTGCCGGAATCTCCCGCACGAGGGACGGGAGCCCGGGTTTGTCGACGCTGCTGGGCGTGTCGGTCATGACGGGCGGACGCTAGCACCGGCCCGTTTTTGTCGCTCGCGGGGCGGAAGAGGCGCACGTGCGCGCTTGAGGAGCAGAGCGCTTTTTCTGGGTCGTGTTTTTGTGGCCGAAATCTTGAGGTCACTTCCTGGATCGTGGAACTGTCCAAAGCATGGGAAAGAAAGACAAGAAGACCAATCGCTCCGACGACAGGCCCACGATCGAGCTGCGATCGCGGCCGAAGTTGAAGCCGAAGAAGCGACCCGCTGGCGGCGACCGTGGGGAGCCCAAGGAGATCTCGGTCTTTGACCCCGACGCCGTCGAAAAAGTGCTCGACTCGCTGCCTGCCAAAGACCAGGTGGCTCGCGCCGCCGATCGTCTGGCCGGCCTCGGCAGCAGCGCGCGGCTCGAAGCGGTGATCGCGCTGGGTGCCGCCGAGCTGTGCGTGGGCGACGTCGCCGCGGTGCTCGCCCTCTCGATGTCAGCGACGTCGACGATGTTGAAGCAGCTGCGCGGGCTCGGGCTCGTGACCTCAAGGCACGCAGGCAAGCAGATCTACTACCGGCTGGCGTCGCAGCAGACGACGGCCTTGATCGATCTCAGCTTCAAGCTCGATGTGACCATCAGCGGCGAGCGTTGAGATCCGTTCGCCGCGCCCTTTGACGTCCCAGGGACCAGGGGCCCCCAGAAAGACGGCCGTTGCCGACGCCGATTCTTCTCCTGGCGTGCAAGAGCGGCGATGATGGTCAACGCCTTCAGCGCAGCGAAGAAAAGGGGCCCGGTCATGGCGACGACGTTCACCCTCGAGCACAGCTTTCCTGACATTCCCGTCGAGGTCTTCGAGAAGCACCTCAACCATCCCGACCTCATCAAGATGCTCGACAAGATGCCGGCGTTTCGCTCGCGCGACCTCGTCAGCAAGACCGACAACGCCGACGGCAGCACCCTCTGGCGCTTCAAGGTCGTCGCCGGCGGCGACATCCCCGCGTCGGCCCGCAAGGTCATGAGTGAAGAGATGCTGACTTGGCACGAGGACACCAAGTTCGTGCCGGCCGAGCACACCATCTATTGGACCATCGTGCCCCTGGCGCAGAAGGCCGCCGACATCTTGGCCAGCAAGGGCATCTGGAAGCTCATTCCGTCGGGCAGGGGAACCCGCCGCATCATCGAGGGAACGATCAACGTGAAGATTCCCCTGCTGGGCAAGGTCGTCGAGCAGTTCCTGGCCAACGAGCTGAAGCGGAACTACGACGTCGAACCCGACATTCAGCGCACCTTCTACAAAAAGATGATGGCGGCCGAAGCCGGGTAGTGTGGATTGCCCGGGTGCTGGCGCACCTGAATTGTGCATTGCTTCCGTCTTGCTCGTCGTCGGAGGATTCGTGTCTCGATCGCCCCTCATGATGTTGGCCGTCGGCGTGATCGTGGGTTCGCTTGCCGCTGCTGGGGCTTTGCTTGCGCAGGGCAAGACGCCGCAGCCGGGACCAGCGGGCGACGTCGTCGGGCAGCCCTTCGAGATCGTCGATACACCGGGCTCGACCTATGTGCTCAACAAGTCCACCGGGCAGGTGTGGCGGTTGAGCTTTACCGACGTCGGCGGCAACAAATATTGGTACGGCATGTACGCGCCGATGGAGCCCGCGACCTCGTTCGAGGAGTTCCGCGCTCGCGTGCGCAAAGAGCTCCTCGAGCAACGCTGAGATGATCATCCCCGCGCTGCTCGCCGATACGCTCAAGCCCGAGGTGCTGTCGGCCATCGAGACCGCGCTGGCCCCGGCCCTCGAGCGACGCGCTTCCGTCGTCGTCGAAGTGGAGATCGAAGCCGTCGGCGAAGGCACCTTCACGCTACGCTTTGCTGACCGCTCCTTCAGCGGGAAGAAAGGCTTCGCCAAAAAGCCGCTGGTGTCGGCGAAGTTGGGCAGGGGCGCCTGGAAGCTGCTGCGCGACGAGCTGCAGGTCGCCGTCGACGGCTTCGTTCAGGCGCCCGAGCTGGGCGCGCGCGCCGATCAATTCAAAGCGACGTCGACGACGACGGACGTCGACGCCGCCATCCAGGCTCTCGAGCGCATGGCCGAGGGGCTCAGCGTCACCTTCGACATCAAGGGTGAAGGGATCATCACCGTCGCTCGAGGACCCGTCGACGAAGCCACGCGAGAGCTGAAGATCGGGCTCGACGGCGCGCAGGTGCGCGGGCTGCTGACCGGGGCGCCGTTGACTTCGGTGCAGGCCAGCGTCGGCGGTGATCGCTCGGTGGCGACGGCGGTGCTCGCGGCTCTCGGGCCGGCGCTGAAGAAGCTCAATCTCAAGACGTAGGCGAGCTTTGGCTACAGTCCGAGCTCATCGAGCTTCACGTGGGCCAGGAGCCCCAAGGCCCGAAGCTCGTCCTTGGCCATGGCCAAAAGCACCACGTCGCGGACGCGCGCGTTGTAGGCGTCGACGACGGCCCGGACCAGGCGGCGCACGTGAAGGGGCGCCTCACTTGGATCGGCCAGGCGGGTCGTGCGGCAGCCCTTTGCGTAGAAAATCACGCCGTTGCGCAGGTCGAGCGCGTAGGGATAGCGGGCGCACGACAAGGGCCACGAGGGAAAAATGCCGCACAAGCGATCCTCGGTCAGCAAGGAACAGGTGCCCGTGGCGTCGCGCAGCAGAATGGGAAAGGCCCGGTGAAAGACGGAGTCGTCGGCCTCGCGGCGAGCCACCCCTTTCATCGTCGTCGTCGCCGGACGATCCCAGGCGATGTGCGCCGCGCGGCCCAGGTCCATCAGCACCGCGATGTCCCGCAGGCGCAGGGAGACGACGGCGTCGGGGCCGGTGCAGCACAGGTCGACGCAGTTGTCGCAGTCAGGCACCTGTCCCCGTGGCACCGCCACCTTCAGCTTGTCGAGGCTGAGCAGGGTCAAAGAGAAGCGGCGGCGGAGGCGGAGCATCGTCGGCACATTTCTCAATGTGTAGAAGTGAGGACGTTTGAGGCGCCAGAGAGCGTCCAGAGCGCGCTCCACGGGTCCTTCGACGTGCTCCGGTTGGTCGATGATGGGCAGCCCGGTCAAGGGCACTCCGGCCTTGGATTTGTCGATTCGACAATCTCAGAAACATCGGTAACGTGCCAGGTGTCGCCGCGGTTGCCGGCGGGAACGGGCAAACGCGCTCCGCGCACCAGGCCGGCGACGACGTCGTGGACGGCTCGATCTCGCTTCAGCGCCTGCGCGAAGCGCAAGCCAGCCGGTCCACACACCGGCACCCGCACGCGCCCCTTCTCACGCCCGGGCTCCCCGATGACGACGACGGCGCTGGCGGCAAAGGGCGTACCGTGTCCCCAGGCGAGGTACGAGAGGCTCATCCTTTCGTCATCGCGGCCGACGTGCTCGGCGAAGCGCGCCAAGGAAGGCGTCAGGCGTTTTTCGACGCGGTCGTGGCACCAGTCGCGTTCCCGCACCAGGGCGGGGCAGGGATCGCGGTGGCCGCAGGGCCCATAGACGACGACGTTGGCGTCTTTCACCAGCTCATCTCTGAGGGATTGCAGGCGTCGGGCGCGCGGCCGGTCACCGGCATCGACGACGACGACGTCGCTGGCGGCGGGGGCCAGGCGCTGCAAGGTCGCGCGGACATCGACGTCGTCGGCCCACTCGCCGACTGTGAAGACCGAGGACAAGAGGGTGCCCTGCAGATGGGGGGGAGCGAGCGCCGCCGGGGCCTGGGTGGTGGAAAACGAGCGGCCGTCGAGGAGCTTGCGGGCGAGGTCGAGGGCCGCGCCGCTGCGCTCGATCAACGACACATGACGAGCGCCCGCGCACAGCCAAGCGAGGGCCGAGGCCCCCGATCCAGCGCCGACGTCGACGACCACATGACTCTTTTGCGGCAAGGCGCGCAGGGCACGAGACACCGCGACCACGGCCCGCGGTCCGAAATGCGCGAGGTAAGCAAGCGAAGCCGCAGCGTCGTCGTCGATGACCCTGCTCTCGGTGTAGGCCAGCGACAGAGCACGAGCCTGCGCGACCAAGCGGTGATCGTCGGCGAAGCCGGGCCGTTGGCGCAGCAAGAAGCGCTCAAGCACGAGCAGCGCGGCGTCGACGTCGGGAACCATGGCGCAGGTCTAGCAGTCCGCGGCGTCGCTCAGGGGACTGCGGTGCAGCTGCCGTCGCCGTCGGAGACATGGAGCACCTCCGTGGCACTGAGGCCCCGGTTCCACACGCGCACCGAGTCGAACTGGCCCACCATGGACGGACCGCCGGCGTCGGCGTGACTGCAGAGCTTCAGCGGATCTGGGGTGAGCGCGCCAGCGGTGTCGACGACGGAGGCCACCTCGACCCCGTCGTTGTAGATCTTGAAGAAACCACCCGCACGAACGACGGCGAGGTGGTGGTAGGCGTTCAGGCCCAGCGCGAAGGAGCGTTGCTCGAAGAAGCTGCCGCTGTCGTTGCGCAGGCTCCACACCGCATCACTGCCCGAGAAGGCCAGATTGATGAGCGGCGAGCCGCTGGAGAAGCCGGAGAACACACGGTCGAAGACGGCGGCGCCGCTTGGGTCCGTCACGTCGATCCACATCTCCAAGGTCCAAGGCCCCGTCGACGACATCGTCGGCCGCACCGTTCCCAACTGCACGCCCTTGCCCGCGCCGCTCTGGCCATTGCAGGTGAAGGCGTTGCCGCTGAGCCCCGGCGTGAAGGTGACGTCGGTGCCGACGATCCCCGTGTTGGCGCCGACGACGTCGGTGCCGTTGAGGTCGCCGTTCCAGCAATGCACCAGGCCCGCTGGGATTGCCGCACAGCCGAAGCCCCCCGGGATTTGACCGGCGGGGCAGGGGCCCAATTTGTCGCCGACGTCGCAAATGAACTGGGACGTGGTGATGTGCGCGTTGAGATCGTTGAAGCCCGAGACGTCGCCGGCGCCGTCGTAGTTGTAGTTCATGGAGCAGGTCGTGCAGTTGTCGCCGTTGGGCTCGCCGAAGTTCGTCCGATTGTGCAGGAAATACGGGACGTTGAGCGGCTCGCCGGTGACGTTCAAGCCCGACGCAGCGGCGAAGGGGGTCGGGCCGCTGGGGCCCCAGTTGCAGGGTCGGGTCCCCGTCGCGGTGTTCATGATGGAGCCGTTGCAGGTCGCGCCCTTCACCCCGGGATAGATCCCCAGCAGGCGCATGTAGAGATCGCTGCTCGTCGCTGTTCCGACGGTCACGATGCTCGCGTTGCGGGCGATGGCGACGGCCGCGCGCAGGTGGGCCTGGGTGCGCGGCACGACAAGGCGCATGCCCTTGGCGATGCAGAAGCTCTCGACGGCGTCGTCCTGCGTGCTGCTTTGGTTGACCTTGAGGAAGGTGTAGCCGCCGCCGTCGGTGTTCATGTCGCAGTGGACGTTGAAGGCGGAGATGGGGCCGGCGCCGTCTGGGTCGATCAGATAGGTGCCCGAGAGGGTCTGGCCGCCGTTGCGCAGCGCCAAGCAGCTGGTGTTCTGCACGCAAGTGGACGGCTCACCTGCGCAGCTGAAGCCCGACTCGACGGTGCACGTGGCCGAGCAGCCGTCGCCTGGGTCGACGTCATGGTCGTCGCAAGCCTCGGCGCCGCGTTCCAAGCCGTCGCCGCAGATGCTGGAGCACGCCGAAGGCTCGCCGGGACAGCTGAACCCGGTTTCGACGGTGCAGGTGGCCGAGCAGCCGTCGCCGGCGTCGGTGTCGTGGTCGTCGCAGGCCTCGGCACCGCGCACCAATGCATCGCCACAGATGCCGACACAGATTGAAGGCTGACCCGAGCAGGTGAAGCCGGTTTCGATGGTGCAGGTGGCCGAGCAGCCATCCAGGGCGTCGGTGTCGTCGTCGTCGCAGGCCTCGGGGCCGCGTTTCAAGCCGTCCCCGCAGATGACGCAGGTGAGCGAGGCGGCGTTGGGCACGCAGCCGTTGGCGTCGTCGTTGTCGAAGGCGGCGAAGAAGCTGTCGCCGTCGTTGTCGCAGCTGACCGACTGCAGGTTCGGCACGCAGCCGTTGGCGTCGTTGCCGTCGTTGGGATTGGTGACGCCGTCGTGGTCGTCGTCGTCCTCACACAGCGGGTCGTTGGGGTCGGGGAGGCAGGCATCGGTGTTGCGCGGGTCCACGTTGCCAAAGACCAGGTCGCCGTCTTCGTCGCAGTTGGTCGCGGCCAGGTTGGGAATGCAGGGATTGGCGTCGGCGGGGTCGAAGACGTTGGTGACCCCGTCGGAATCGTCGTCGGCACTGCAAGTGACCGCTGACGGATTCGGCACGCAGGGGTTGCCGTCGGCGGAGTCGAAGGGGTTGGCCACGCCGTCGTTGTCGGCGTCGGCTGCGCAGGTGAGGGCCTCACTGCTGGGGACGCAGGGATCGCCCGGGCTGCCGTCGTTGGCGTTGATGACGCCATCGCCGTCGGTGTCGCTGGTGCACAGGGGATCGGCGTTGTCGGGCACGCAGGGGTTGGTGTTGTTGGTGTCGGCGGGCGGAAAGACGAGATCGCCGTCGGCGTCGCAGTTGATCGCCGTCGTGTTTGGCACGCAGGAGTTGTTGTCGACGGGATCGAAGACGTTGGTGACGCCGTCGCTGTCATCGTCGGCGGTGCAGGCCGTCGATGCGGGGTTCGGTGAGCAGGGGTTGCCGTCGGCGGCGTCGAAAGGGTTGGCCACGCCATCGTTGTCGGCGTCGGCTGCGCAGGTGAGCGCCTCGCTGCTGGGGATGCAGGCGTTGGCGTCGTCGTCGTCGACGGGCTTGAGCACTCCGTCGCGGTCGTCGTCCAGCGTGCATTGGTCGGACACGTCGTCGCCGCAGGTGAAGCGCACGGCGAAGTTCTTGACGACGCCGCCGCAAGGATCGACGCCGAAGGTCCCGGCGCCCGAGACGAAGCTGCACGACGCGAGGCCCAAGCAGGCGGTCACCGCGGGATGGGAGCGGGCGTCGAAGGCGCAGGTGGGATCGACGACGAGAGTGGTGCCGCAGGTCCCCGCCGTGTTGCCGTAGATGGCGAAGTCGATGGAAGCGATGGTCCCCGAATCACACGTCAAGGTGATGGTCTGGCCTTCGTTGTTCACCTGCGAACAGTTGTCGGGATCGCCGGCGGGGACGCAGGGGTCGGCGTTGTCTGGATCGGCGGGAGGAAGGACGCCGTCGCCGTCGGCATCGCAATTGGTCGCCGTGATGTTGGGGATGCAGGGGTTGTTGTCGACGGGATCGAAGGCATCGGTGACCCCGTCGGCGTCGGCGTCGGTGACACAGGCTGGCGACGTCGCGTTGGGCACGCAGGGATTGTTGTCGGCGGGGTCGAAGGGGTTGAAAACGCCGTCGAGGTCGGGGTCCGCAGTGCAGGTGAGGGCCTGCGCGTTGGGGACACAGGCGTCGGCATCATCGCCGTCGGTCCCGTTGGGGGTGCCATCGCGGTCGGCGTCGTCGGTGCACAGCACGTTGTTCGGGTTCGGCACGCAGGCATTGGTGTTGGCGGTGTCGGCGGTCGGCGGGAAGAAACCATCGCCGTCGGCGTCACAGTTGGTGGCCGTCGTGTTGGGAATGCAGGAATTGTTGTCGACGGGATCGAAGGTGTCGGTGACGCCGTCGCCGTCGGTGTCGGTGCTGCACGCTGGAGACGCGGCGTTGGGCAGGCAGGGATTGGCGTCGTTGGGATCGAAGGGGTTGACGGCGCCGTCGCCGTCGTCGTCGTGTGCACACGTCAGTGCGTCGGAGTCGGGCACGCAAGCGTCGTTGTCGTCGGCGTCGTCGGCGTTGACGAAGCCGTCGCGGTCGTCGTCATCGGTGCACAGCGGATCTTGATCACTGGGCACGCAGGGATCGGTGTTGTCGGCGTCTGCGGGCGGCAGGGAGCCGTCGCCGTCGGCGTCGCAGGGGGCCGCGGTGATGTTCGGCACACAGGGGTTGTCATCGACCGGATCAAAGACATCGGTGACGCCATCGCTGTCGCTGTCCGCGTTGCAGGCCGATGAGGCGGGGTTGGGCGAGCAGGGGTCGTCATCGTCGGCGTCGAAGGGATTGAACACGCCGTCGTCGTCGTCGTCGTCGGTGCACGTCAGGGCCTGGGGGTCTGGGACGCAGGTGTCGATGTCACTGGGATCGACGGCGTTGACGAAGCCGTCGCCGTCGTCGTCGTCGGTGCAGAGCGGGTGATCATCGTCAGGCACGCAGGGATCGAGGTTGTCGAGGTCGGCGCCCACGAGAGCGCCGTCCTTGTCGGCGTCGCAATTCAGGGCGTCGGTGTCGGGCACGCAGGGGTTGTCGTCGACGGGATCGAAAGGATCCGTGGCGCCGTCGTTGTCGGCATCGGCATCGCAGGCGCTGGAGGCCGGGTCGGGCGAGCAGGGGTCGCTGTCGGCGGCGTCGAAGGGGTTGGTGACGCCATCGCCGTCGGCGTCCTGGGTGCAAGTGAGGGCTTCGACGCTGGGGATGCAGGGGTTGGCGTCGTTGGGGTCGATGCCATTCACCACGCCGTCGCGGTCGGTGTCGTCGGTGCACAAGGGGTCGTTGGCGTCGGGAACGCACGGGTTCTGGTTGTTGGTGTCGACGCCGCCCAGCACGAGGTCGCCGTCGGCGTCGCAGTTGGAGGCGTTGAGGTTGGGGATGCAGGCGTTGTTGTCGACGGGATCGAAGGGGTTGGTGACCCCGTCGCCGTCGGAGTCGATGGTGCACGCGGGCGAGCCCGGGTTCGGTACGCAGGTGTCGCCGTCGTTGGAGTCGAAGGGGTTGGCCACGCCGTCGAGGTCGGCGTCGTCGGTGCACGTGAGGGCCTCCGCGCTGGGGACGCAGGGGTTCGTGTCGTTGGTGTCGATGCCATTCACCACGCCGTCGCGGTCGGTGTCGTCGGTGCACAAGGGGTCGTTGGGATCGGGGGCGCAGGGATTCTGGTTGTCGACGTCGACGCCGCCGAGGACAAGGTCGCCGTCGGCGTCGCAGTTGGAGGCGTTGAGGTTGGGGATGCAGACGTTGTTGTCGACGGGATCGAAGGGATTGGTCACGCCGTCGCTGTCGAAGTCCGCCGTGCAAGCAGCCGAAGCCGCGTTGGGTGAGCAGGGGTCGCTGTCGGCGGCATCGAAGGGGTTGGTGACGCCATCGCCGTCGGCGTCGGCGGTGCAGGTGAGGGCCTCAGCGCTGGGGATGCAGGGGTTGGCGTCGTTGGGGTCGATGCCGTTCACCGCGCCGTCGCGGTCGGTGTCGTCAGTGCACAGGGGATCGTTGGCATCGGGCACGCACGGATTCTGGTTGTCGACGTCGGCGCCCCCGAGCACGAGGTCGCCGTCAGCGTCGCAGTTGGCGGCGCTGACGTTCGGGATGCAGGGGTTGTTGTCGACGGGATCGAAGGGGTTGGTGACGCCGTCGAGGTCGCTGTCGACTGTGCAGCCGGCGGACGCGGCATTGGGCGAGCAGGGGTCGGTGTCGGCGGCGTCGAAGGGATTGGTGACGCCATCGCCATCGACGTCGGCGGTGCAGGTCAGCGCCTCCGCGCTTGGGATGCAGGGATCGACATCATTGGAGTCGACGCCGTTCACCACGCCGTCATGGTCGCTGTCATCGGTGCAGAGCCCGTCGTTTGGATCGGGGACGCACGGGTCTTCATTGTTGGCGTCGGCGCCGCCCAACACGAGGTCGCCGTCGGCATCGCAATTGGCTGCGTTGAGGTTGGGGATGCAGGAGTTGTTGTCGACGGGGTCGAAGGGATCGGTGACGCCGTCGAGGTCGCTGTCGACGAGGCATGCGGCGGATCCAGGGTTTGGCACACAGGGGTTGGCATCTTGGGGATCGAAGGGATTGGACACGCCGTCGGAGTCCGCATCGGCGGTGCAGGTCAGGGAGTCGGCGTTGGGCACGCAGGCGTCGGCATCGGCGTCGTCGAGGGGATCGCGCGTGCCGTCGCCGTCGCTGTCTCGGGTGCAGGGCGCGGCGTTGCTCGACGGGATGCAGGGGTCTTGGCCGGCGGCGTCGAGGATGTTGATCAGGCCGTCTTTGTCGAAGTCGCAGACCCCGGCGATGAGATTGGGGACACAGGGCTCGTTGTCGTCGGCGTCGTCGCGGGCGCCCACGCCGTCGCCGTCGCCGTCGGTCTCATCGGTGACGAAGGCACCGACGGGCGCGACGATCTCGGTGCCGTTGTCGTAGCGCAGGGTGATCGGACGAGGCGAGACGTCGCCGACCGGACAGCGAGCATCGATGCGATCGTCGCGGCGAACCACCAACACATCATCGTCGGCGATGGTGGGCCGGAAGGCCTCGCTGCCCGCGCACAAGGTCTGCAGCCGAGCACCCGCGAGATTGGTACCCAAGACCTCGATCTCGTCGTTGCGCTGGTCGGCGCTGTCGATCACGGGTTCCACGACGTGAACGGTCGCCCGGGCGGTGGCCGTACCGTCGGTGAGGGCGATACCGACGTCGCCGAGCGCGCTGAGGCGCTGGGTCACGCGGCCGACGATGAGCCCATCGCTGCGGGCCAGCAGCGGCAGCACCTGCTGGTTCTGGCCCGTGCCGAGGAAGATCTGCAGGCCGGCGCCAAAGGTGCCGAAAAACTCGCCCAGAATCTGAATCTCGGTGCCGGGCAAGATGTGCAGATCGTGGGGCAGCACCTGGTCGATGCGGGCGACATCGACCTCGACGTAGAGGTAGGTGGCGACGGCGGACTGGCCATCACCGTTTTCGAGCACCAGGGGCTCGGTGCCGGCCTTCAACGCCGGCGGCGCCGCGAACTGCACTTGATCAAAACCGGCAGCGGCGCCGACGTCGACAGGCAGTTGGAAGGTACTGCCGGCGAGGATCACCCGCACGCCGTCGGGATCGAAATTGCTGCCGGTGACTTTGATGAGGTTGGTGCCCTGCAAGGGGCCGCTGCCGGGCTCGACGAAGACGATGGTGGGTCCAGCGCCCTGGGGCTCGAATACCTCGATGGCATCCGAGGTGGCGACCTGTCCGTCGGGGTTGGTGAGGGCCAGGGTGACCTGTCCAGCTGCCAGCGGCGGCGTCGTCACGAGCACTGATGTGCTGCTGGCGCGGACCACGCTGAGCGGCGCAACGTCTTGAGCGCCGGGGCGCCGGAACACGGCGGTGATCCCGTTTCTGAGACTCGAGCCAGTCACGATCATCAAGCTGCCGCCCGTCGACGGGACGCGGACGGGCAACACCCCCTCGATGCCCGGCTCGGGGAAAAAGTAGGTGAAGGCGCCCGGCAGGGTCGCGCTCTGGCCATCCTGGTTGACGACGGTGATGCCGACAGTGCCGTTGAACGCCACGACGGGGGTCGTG
Source organism: Myxococcales bacterium (assembly GCA_023248635.1). GTDB lineage: Bacteria > Myxococcota > UBA727 > UBA727 > VGSZ01 > VGSZ01. Next base: position 57,731 of record JAHFED010000008.1, on the reverse strand, counting down.
AAGCTGATGGCATTGCTCTCGACGGTGACGACGACGGCTTCGACGGCGCCGACCAACACGCGCGATCCGAGTCCGAAGCCCGAGCCGGTGATGGTCACCGTGTCGCCGCCGTCGGCAGCGCCGGTGGCTGGGTCGAGGCCGCTGATGGCGGGCGCGGGGCCGTCGGCCTCAGCGAAGCGGAACGCGACCCCATTGGACTTCGCGCCGAAGATGCCGGGGCGTATCTGGTTCTGCACGGTGAGGACGACGGTCCCCGCGGCACCAGCGCCGGGCAGGGCGGTGAGCGTGTTGGCGTCGACGAAGACGGCGTCGACGCTGCTCCCGCCAAAGTTCACCTGGATGGGACCCTGCTGGTCAGTGAAGAAGCTGCCGAGGATGGTGATGGGCTCGGCGGTGCCCGTCGTCGGCGCGACGTCGGGGAGGACGAAGTCGAGCCGCGCGGCCGGTGGATCGTACAAGAAGGCCTCGGGCAGGGTCGCGGCTTGTCCGTCGCCGCCGGTCTCGATGCTCGGGTTGACGACGACGGCGGTGGCGGGGTTCTTGCCGACCTCGAGGGAACCCGGCGGCATGCGGCCGACGGCCAGGGTGTCGCCGGTCTCGGGATCGACGGTGATGACGACGTCGAGGGCACGGAAGTCGGCGAAAGTGACGATGGCGCCCGGTTGAAAGCCGTCGCCGCGCAGCGTGAATTCGGTGCCGCCCTCGAGGGGACCGGCGGCCGGGGTCAGGGGGTCGACGTCTTTGAACTCCGGCCCCCGACTCAGCTCGCACGAGAGCTGGAAGGGCGCAGGGAGGTCGAGAGCCAGGCCGCCGACCACGGCGGGGACGCCTTCGGCATCGATGCGGCCAAGCACCACGGCGAAACGTGCCTGCGCATCGGTGTCGTTGAGGAAATCCAGGCCCTCAGCGCTGGTCAGCGGGTGCCGCGACGACGCCACCACGCGCGCAATCTTGTTGTCGGCGTCGAGCGAGACGAGGGCGACATCCACATCGCTCTGCAGGCCCGTCGCGCTGATGGCGAGGCGGGTCTTGGCCGGCACGTCAACGACGAAGGCGCGGTCCGCCGGCATCGAGAAGGTGACGCCGTTGTCGACGTGGGTGAGGGCGGCGCCCGCGACGCTGAGGCCAGCATCGGAGAATTCCTGGCCCGAAAACAGCTGCTCGGCAGGGAAGGCGGTCGCCGGCACGGAGCCGCTGCCAACGTCGAGGGAGCCGCCGATGTCGGGCTCGACGTAGTCGTCGGGTCGGGGGCGCAGGGTGCCGTCGGCGTTGGCGATGACCTTGACCCGCGACGACTGCACGACGTTGGTCTTGCTGTCTCGGGCGACGATCTGGATGCCCGCCGTCGTCAAGAACGAGTTCACGGGCGCGAAGGACACGGCGACCAACAGCTCATCGCCGGGCCTGACGATGGCCGTCAGCTCGTCGGCCGGGATGCTCCGCCGCGGAACGGCGACGGGGCCGCCGAAGGGGTCGAAGAGGGAGAGCGCAACCCCCTGGCCGCCGCCGACGTCGAGGGCGTCGATGGTCAGGGGATTTGCCCCGCGGTTCTCGATGACGATGACCTGTCGCGCGAAGGTGCCGAGACGAATGCCGGACGCGAACTGCAGGGTCTCGGGGCTGGCCTCGACGAAGATGGGCTCGGGCGCCGGATCGATGGCGCGGCCGCCGTCGACGATGAGCGGGGCCAGGTCGAGCATGTTCGAGCTCAGGTTGCGGTTGGCATCGAAGAGCAGGGAGCAGGTGCCGTCGGCACCGACGTCGCAGCTCTCGAACCGGGATTCGGCGAAGTCGAGGCCGGTGGTCTCCTTCTTGGTGACCTCGATGATGTCGACGGCGCGTCCCAGCAGCACCTCCTCGCTCTCGGCAGCGAAACGCCCGTAGACCCGCATGGTGGCCGTGCGCTCGCCGTCGTCGACGTTCTGGAGGGCGAACGAGCCCGAGAGCCTCATGTTCTTGGTGTCGAGGACCACCTCGGTCTCGGCCAGGCCCGCTTCAGAGACCTCGAGGGTGACACGCAGCAGGTCCTTCTGCGCCTGCGGCAACGAAGCCAGCGGCAGACCCTCGGGCAGCTCGAGCTTGGGGGTCGGCGCCTCGCACGCCGTCAACGCCAGCAGCAAGGCAAACAGACCCGAAGTGCGAATTGGCATGGGGGATGGTGTCGCCAACCTGGTGGCGAGCGGAAGCGGTGCTCTGATCTGTCTCGAGGCCCGCGCCGCTTCCGGATGCGCCTGGATTCGTGGCTCGTGCCCGTCAGCAACAAGTTGCTGATGTTTGGCGTTGGGGCGGCAGGTGTCACCGCCCCTGCAGCCGTCGCAACACGCGGGCCCCCGCGGTCTCGATGGCGACGAAGCGCTGGAGCCGGCCCAAATCGACGTCGTCGAAGATCACCTCGCCGGCGAGGCTGCGCACCACTTCGACGTCGTCGCTGCTGCCGCCGACGAAGAAGGCGTCCAGTCCGACGGCGTCGCCGCCTGCGTGGCCTTCGAGGGGCATGGCGACGGCGACGCTCGAGGCTCCCAGCTCGATGCCCAGGGCGCGGGCCCCATGGGTGCTGCCGGCGGGGACCAGCACTTCGGCCAGACGCTGCCCGGGCCGGGTCAAGACACAGCGTTTGCGCGTGCGCAGGCGCTCGTGATCCTCGAGGGAGCGCAGCTCGTCGACGATGTCGATGCGCGCGTGTGAGTCGCTGCCGACGCAGAGGGGCACTCCAGCTCGGTGCAGGTCCCCCGTGCGGCACAGTCCGTCGCCGAGGTTGCGCTCCGTCGACGGCGTCAGGCACACGGTGGCGCCTGCCGCTGCGATCAGGGCTACGTCGTCGTCGTTCAAATGGGTCGCGTGCACCAAGGTCGTGCGAGCGCTGAGCGCACCGCAGGCTTGCAAGAGCGCGATGGGCGTCAGTCCGTGCTCCTGCAGGCATTCGTCGACTTCGCGGGTTTGCTCACACGCATGAATGTGCAGGGGCAACGCGCGGGCCCGAGCATGGGCCGCGATGGCTTCGATCCAGTCGCGGGGACAAGCCCGCACCGAGTGGACGGCGAGTCCCACCGAACACGACGGACCCACCAGGCCCAGGGCAGCGTCGACGTGGGCGAGGTAGACTTGAACGTTTTGGAAAATGAAACGCGCTTGGCCAGGTGTCGCCGGTCTGCCGAAGCCGGCGCGGGCGTAGGCGGTCTCGAGCAAGGTGATGTGCAGGCCGACGCTGGCGGCGGCGTCGACGACGGCGCGGGAGAGGGCAAGAGCGTCGTCGTAGGGGCGGCCGCCCACGTCGTGGTGCAGGTAGTGGAACTCGCCCACCGCAACGACGCCCGCGCGCACCATGTCGAGAAAGGCCCAGGCGGAAAGCGCTTTGACGTCGTCGATGGAGAGGGCATTGGCGTCGGCGTACATGGCTTCGCGCCAACCCCAGAAGTCGTCGGCGGGGTGGGCTGTCGATCGCGTCTCCACCCGACCCCGCAGCGCACGTTGGAAGGCGTGGCTGTGGGCGTTGACGAAACCGGGCAGCACCAGGTGGTGCACCACGCTGTCGTCGCGGGCCGGCAGGGACCCGTCAGCGCTGACGACGACGTGGGGCAGCCTCACGCCTTGGCGTCTAACAGCGGACCCGTGTTTGAGCGAGGCGGGTTGTTAGGTTTTCGTCCTGTCGCAGCACCCACTGGCCCGGCTTCGGTGCCATGCTGCGACTCCGTTCTTCTCGCCCCGCGATCAACCTCGAGGACAAGCAAGCCATGACTCCCTTCAAGATCGCCGGCACCGTCGATTCCTGGTGTGGGCGCTGCAAGCTCATGCTCACCCACACCATCGAGACCCTCGAGGGCACGCAGCCGACGCGGGTGCACTGCAACACCTGCAGCTCTCAGCACGCCTACAAGCCCTATCTTCCAGGCGAATCGCCGCGCCTCGTCAAGGCCCGTGAGCGCGCCGAAGAAAACGGCCCCCGCGCCCCCCAGCCCGGCAAGGCCAAGGCCTCTCACTACGAGGAGCTCATGAAAGGCCGGGATCGCACCACCGCCAAGAGCTACACGCCCAAAGTGAAATTCGGCCCCGGCGACGTCGTCAGCCACCCCACGTTCGGCGTCGGCGTGGCCACCGCTCTCAAAGACAGCACCAAGATCGAAGTGCTCTTCTCCGAAGGCCCCAAGGTCCTGATCCACGGCCGCTGAGCAACGCTTCTTGAGCGTTGTCCCCTCGAGTTTTTTCGGATGAATGCATGAGCGAGCTCAAAGTCGTTGGCGTCGTCGGCGCGGGACAAATGGGGGCCGGCATCGCCCAAGTCGCAGCCCAAGCCGGTTACGCCGTCGTCGTCACCGATGTGGCTGAGGCACCGCTGGCCAAGGGCAAACAGACCATCGTCTTGGGCCTCGCGCGGCTGGTGAAGAAGGAGCTGCTGACCCAGGCCCAGGCCGACGATGTCGTCGCGCGCGTGACCTTCACCACCGAGCTCAAGGCCCACGAAGGCAGTGACTTCGTCGTCGAAGCCGCCACCGAAAACGAGGGGCTCAAGGGCAAGATCTTCGCCGACCTCGACCGTGTGGTCCGTCCCGAGGTCATCTTGGCGAGCAACACCTCGAGCATCAGCATCACCAGGTTGGCGTCGACGACGAAGCGGCCGACCTCCTTCATCGGCATGCACTTCATGAATCCGGTGCCGGTCATGAAGCTGGTCGAAATCATCCGCGGGCTACAGACCTCGGATGGGACTTTTGCGACGACGAGGACCCTGGCCGAGCGCCTGGGCAAGACCACGACGACGTCGAAGGATCATCCGGGCTTCATCGCGAATCGCATCTTGATGCCCATGATCAATGAGGCGTTCTATGCACTGCTGGAAGGCGTCGGAACAGCCGAAGACATCGACACGACGATGAAGCTGGGCACCAACCAACCCATGGGGCCCCTGGCCTTGGCCGACTTCATCGGGCTCGACACCTGTCTCGCGATCATGAACGTGCTCCACGACGGCATCGGCGACTCGAAATACCGAGCCTGCCCCTTGCTTCGCCAATACGTCGACGCTGGATGGTGCGGGAAAAAGAGCGGCCGCGGCGTCTACGTCTACGCCTGAACCGTGCCTTCACTCCGAAATAGGAAGAGGCCCATCGAGCCTCTTTTTCTGACAGTGAATCTTGCGCTTCAGGTGCTTTCCGTCGTGTTCCACAACACCGCGGCGTCGCCGACGTCGATGCCGGCATAGCGACAGACCACGATCCAGCGACGACGACAGCCCGCGAGCAGGGCCGGGTGGTCGACGAGCTTCTTGCGCTCGCCGATGAGCACATCTTTGCCCTTGGTCTTCAGCCAATCCTCGGGAGCAGCGACGCCCTCCTTCTCCCACAGGGCCTGCCAGCCGATCTCATCGTGCCAGGCATCGCCTGCGAGAAAGAGGGCCAACTCTTTCTGCGTTCCGGCACCGTTGGCCGTCGTCGTCGCCGTCGTCGTCGTCGTGGGCGGCGTCGTCCCGGTGCCTTTTTCGGCAGCTTCGGCGGCCTTGTTGGCCTCTTCCTTGGCGAGCTTTTCTTTGGCGGCGGCGTCTTTCTTTTCGTTGGCCTCGTCGATGGGGCTCTTCTCGCGTCTCTCGCCTTGCTTTTTCACCTGCTGGGACACGTAGAGCATCACGCCAGCAGCGGCGGCAGAGACAGCGAGCACGATGAGGCGACGGGGAATGGCCATGGCGCAGGCTAGGCGTGAGCCCGGCTTTTAGGCAAAGGCCTCGATCAGGAAACAGTGTTGACGTTCATGACGCTGGCGCGTCCGAAAAAAGCGGAGCCATGGCGGCGACGTCGTCGACGATGAGCCCGTCGACCCCCAGGTCGAGCAAGCGCGCGGCTTCGTCGGTCGAGGGCACCGCCCACACGTGCACGCGCAATCCCGCGCTGCGGCAGCCGTCGACGAAAGAGCGGTCCACCATGCGGGCAGGGGGATGGATGGCGTCGGGCACCAGCAGGGGTGCTGTCCAGGCCGTGCGCGCGGGCAAAAAGGACTGTTCGGCGACGAGAAGCCCGATGGGCAGCTCGGAAGCGATGCGCCTCACTTCGAGCAGTTGAGCGGGGTGAAAGGAGCTGACGATGACGTGCACCGCCGGATGAGCGCGGATGACGTCGACGGCGCGGCGTTCGAGGCCGACGTAGGCCGGTGTCGGTCCCTTGAGCTCGACGTTGACGACGGCGCCGGCGGGCATGCTCTGCAACACCTGGCCGAGGGAGGGCACGATCTCTGGCCCCCAACCGGGAAACCACGAGCCCGCATCGAGCCCGGCCAATTCAGCGGCGTCGTAGTCGGTGGGCTTGCCAAAGATGTTGGTGGTGCGGTCGAGAGTGTCGTCGTGCAGCACCACAGGCACGCTGTCGCCAGAGAGGGTGACGTCGAGCTCGACGCCGCGGGCGCCGTCGTCGAGGGCCGCTTGAAAGGAGCCGAGGGTGTTCTCCGGAGCGCGCGCCATGGCGCCGCGGTGGCCCAAGAGCAGAGGTCGGCCATCGACGTAGCAGCGGTCGAGGGCAAGCTTGGCAGCGTGGGGCAGCGTGGGATCGGTGGCCTTGCGCAGAGCCGTGGCCGCGAAGGCTGCGCGACGCAGCAAGGGGTCGAGCGGGGCCATCCAGGAGCTTCTGGCGACGTCGCGGAGGATGGATCGAGCGAGACTGGTCATCGTGCTCCCACAGAAACGGAAAGCTCAGCGCCGTGCTTTGTGGCCACCGATTTGGATCGGGTAGTCGCCGGAGAAGCAAGCATCGCAATAGCCGCTGGTGCCCGAGGCGATGGCAGCGCGGGCGACGTCGACGTCGACGCCGGCCACTGCTGCGTGCATGCCCTCGCGTGAGAGGTAGCCGAGGGTGGTGGCGTTCACGAAGCGGCGGATCTCTTCGACGGACATGCGGCTGCCGATCAGCTCTTCCTTGGTCGGTGTGTCGATGCCGTAGAAACACGGGTGCGTCGTCGGCGGCGCCGAGATGCGCAGGTGCACCTCTTTGGCGCCGGCGGACAAAATCATGTCGACGATCTTCTTGCTGGTGGTGCCGCGCACGACGCTGTCGTCGACGACGACGACCCTTTTTCCGGCCAGGATCGAGCGCACCGGGTTCAACTTGAGCTTCACGCCGAAGTGGCGAATGCGCTGCTCGGGCTCGATGAAGGTGCGGCCGACGTAGTGGTTGCGCACGAGGCCCATGGCAAAGGGCAGCCGCGCCTGCTCGGCATAGCCCATGGCCGCAAACACCCCAGAATCGGGCACCGGGACGACGACGTCGGCGTCGACCGCCGTCTCTTTGGCCAGCTGTTTGCCGAGGGCGTTTCTGGCTTCGTGCACGTAGCGCTGAAACACCAGGCTGTCGGGGCGCGAGAAATACACGTGCTCGAAGATGCAGAAGGCCCGGGGTGCGCCTTCGAGGTTTTCGATGCGGTGACTGGCCACGCCTTCGGCGTCGATGACGACGATCTCTCCCGGCGCGACGTCGCGGACGTAGACGGCGCCGACGAGGTCGAAAGCGCAGGTCTCGCTGGCCAGCACCCAACAGGGGCCGCTCTCGCGATCGATGCGACCCAGGGCGAGGGGTCGGACGCCAGAGGGATCGCGGGCGCCGTAGACGCGGCCGTCGCCGGCGACAGTGAGGCAATAAGCACCGCGCACCTGCTTGAGGCTCTTTTGCAAGCGCTGCAGCAGGGTGCCGTGCGACGACGCCATCAGGTGCAAGAGCACCTCGGTGTCCACCGACGACGTGAAGATCGATCCGCGCTCCTCGAGGGATTGGCGCAGGCCTGCAGCGTTCACCAGGTTGCCGTTGTGGGCGACGGCGATGGGGCCAGCTTGGCAGCGCGCAAACACCGGTCCGGCGTCGCGCAAACGCGCATCTTGATCGCCCGCGGTGGCGTAGCGGCAATGGCCGATGGCGACGCCGCCGGTGAGCGTGTCGAGGTCGGCCTCGCTGAAGACATCGGCGACGAGCCCGGGTCCGACCTTGCGCTTTAGGGCCTCGACGTCGCCAGAGACGATGCCGGCCGATTCCTGACCGCGGTGCTGCAGGGCGTAGAGCATCAGGTAGGCGAGCTTGGCGGCTTCGGGTTGCCCCACCGACGTCGGATCCCACACTCCGACCACCGCGCAGCGATCGCGGAAGGCGTCGCCCTCTTCGTCCTCGTCGAAGAAGGAGCTCATGCTGACCTCCGGCGACCGCTGGCGATCAGGTCGGGCACCACGGCCTCGGCGTCGTCGACGAGCTTTTGAAAGGGACGATCGAAGACGACGTCGCCGCCGCTGTCTTGCAAACGAAATGAGCTCGACACGCCCAGCGCACCCAGCACGGCACTCGCGATCCCGGCATCGGCGCAACGTCGCTGCACATCGAAGACGCCCTGGTTGTCGACGGCGACGACGAAGCAGAGCCGCTCTTCACCGAGAAAGCTGGCAAAGAAGTCTTCGTCGACGGGCAGGGTGGCGCGCGCCGAGAGGTCGGCACAGCGGGCGAAGTCGAAGAGGCATTGGGCCAAGCCACCCAAGAGCGTGGGCCGCGCGTCGAGCACGTGGCCCCCACGACGGAGATCGCGCACGAAGCCACAGAGAATCGAGGTCGCTGCGAGGTCGAGCACCGGCAGCGCACCCTTGCGACCCACCTTGCCCCACAAAGCAAAGGAGCCCTCGAGCGAGGTCGGCGGCGCGCCGATGCGAATCAGCACATCGCCGGCCTTCAGCGGCATGGCCGGAGCAACGGTGGCCAGGTCGTCGACGACGCCGACGACGCCGACCGCCGGCGTGGGCAGCACCGATTGGTCGTCGGTCTGGTTGTAGAGGCTGACGTTGCCCGAGACGACCGGCACCTCGAGCACCCGGCACGCGTGGGCGATGCCGTCGACGCCGGCAGCCAACTGTCCCATCTGCTCGGGCACCAGCGGCGAGCCGTAGTTCAAGCAATCGGTGACGCCGACCGCGACCGCTCCGACGGCGGAGATGCGGGCGACGCCTTCGACGACGGCGCGCACGGCTCCCTCGTGGGGATCGAGGCTGCATTGGCGGCTGTTGCAACACAGCGCGAGGGCCACCGCGATTTGCGTCTCGGGAATGCGCACGAGGGCGGCAGCAGCGTGGGTGCCGTCCATCAAGGTGCCCGCCCCCACTTCGCGATCGTATTGCTTGTAGATCCAAGTCTTTGGCGCCGTCGACGGCGAGAGCAGCACGTCAAGCACGATCTGAATCGGGTTTTTCTTCAGGGCCTGCACGTCGACGCGGGTGAGGGGCTCGGGCCGCGCCGGTGCTGTGAAGGGACGCTCGTAGCGCGGTGCTTCGTCGGCCAAGGGCGTCGCCGGCAACACGCACACCTCGACGCCGTCCTTGCGCAGGCGCACGACGCCGTCGTCGCTGACGGTGCCGATGGTGGTGCAGTCGAGGTCCCACTTGTGAAAGATGGCTCTCACGTCGTCGTCTTTGCCGGCTTGGGCCACCAACACCATGCGCTCTTGGGATTCGCTGAGCATGAGCTCGTAGGCCGTCATGCCCGTTTCCCGCGCAGGCACCTGGTCGAGGTCGATGACGACGCCAGAGCCAGCGCGGCTCGCCATCTCGAACAACGACGACGTGAGACCGGCAGCGCCCATGTCTTGGATACCGACCAGCAACTCGGCGCCGCGCTCGAAGAGCTCCAGGCAGGCTTCGACGAGGAGCTTTTCCTTGAAAGGATCGCCCACCTGCACCGTGGGGCGCTCGCTCTCTTTGCCGGCCGAGAAGGAATCCGAGGCCATGGTGGCGCCGTGAATGCCATCGCGCCCAGTCTTTGCCCCCACGTACATGACGGGGTTGCCGACGCCCGAGGCATTGCCTTTCCAGATGCGATCCTTGCGCAGCACGCCCAGCGCGAAAGCGTTGACGAGGACGTTGCCGTCGTAGGCCGCGTCGAATTCGGCGCTCGAATACACGGTGGGCACGCCGAAGCAGTTGCCGTAGCCGCCGATGCCGCGCACCACGCCGTCGACGAGGGAGGGGGTCTTTGGGTGCGCGACCCGACCAAAGCGCAGCAGGTTCATGGCAGCGATCGGCCGTGCACCCATGGTGAACACGTCGCGCAAGATGCCGCCGACGCCGGTGGCTGCTCCCTGGTAGGGCTCGATGTAGCTGGGGTGGTTGTGGCTCTCCACCTTGAAAGCCACAGCCCAGCCTTGAGGATTGCCGGGTTCGACGTCGACGACGCCGGCGTTTTCGCCGGGTCCGACCAACACGCGCGGGCCCGCGCTGGGCAAGCGCTTGAGGTGCACGCGCGAGGACTTGTAGGAGCAGTGTTCGCTCCACATGGCGCCGATGCAGCCCAGCTCGACCTTGTTGGGAACGCGGCCGATGAGCTTTACCGCGCGTTCGAATTCGTCCAGCGAGAGGCCAACGGCCTGACCATGCTCCGACGTCGTCAGGTCGGTGTCTTTGAGCTTGTTGAGCGCTGACTTGCTCATGAGTGCCGCCGGTGTTCCGAATAAGAGAGCAGAGCCTCGAGCAAGGGCATGCCGTCGTCGGCGCCGTGCAGGTCCAGCGAGCGCCGTTCGGGGTGGGGCATCAAGCCGATGACGTTGCGCTGGGGGCCGCCGACGACGCCAGCGATGGCCTTTTTCGCGCCGTTGATGGCGCCGTGACCCTGCTCGTCGCGAGCGACATAGCGAAAGGCGATGCGGCGCTCACGCTCGAGCAGGGCGATGGTGTCGTCGTCGGCGAAGTAGTTTCCTTCACCGTGCGCGATGGGGAGCACGATGTTTTCGTTGCGCTGGTAGGCGACGAGCAGCGGAGAGTCGCCGCTGACCTCGAGCTCGACCTCCTCGCAGTGAAAGCGGCCGTCGCGGTTGCGCAACAAGGCGCCGGGCAACACGCCGGCCTCGCACAGGATCTGAAAGCCGTTGCAGATGCCGACCACGGGACCGCCAGCGTCGACGAAGCGCTGGATGGCCGGCATCAGGTTCGATCGCGCGGCCATGGCACCGCAGCGCAGGTAGTCGCCGAAGGAGAAGCCGCCGGGCAAAATCACCGCCGTCGTCGTCTCGGGCAGCTCGTGCTCTTTGTGGAACACGCGCAGCGCGGCGCCATGCGCTCCCTCGACCACCGCGGTGATGCAATCGCGGTCACAGTTGGAGCCGGGAAAAGTGACGACGACGACCGTCACTGCAAGACCTCGACGCCGCAGTCTTCGATCACCGGATTTCTCAAGAGCTGGTCGGCCATTTCCAAGACCAGCAGCTTGCAGGCATCGGCATCGGCGGCGTCGACGTCGAGTTCGATGAGCTTTTGCACGCGCACGTTGCTGGCGCCGGTGAATCCCAATGTGTGCAGCGCGTCTTCGACGGCGGCGCCCTGCGGATCCAGCACGCCGGGCTTGAGACGAACGATGACCCGAGCGCGCATGAAGGCTCCTTCGACGACGACGACGCGGCACTGAACCGGGCTGGCATAGCCACGTGTCCCACGAGCGGGAAGCCCCCAAAACAAGGAAGCCCTCCGTTGTGTCAAGGTTGGGCTCTATGTCGCTGCTGGTGCTCGTCGCCTTCGCCTTGTCGCAGCCGCCTGCCGCCGTCGGGTCGGCCGCCGTTGGGGCGATGGTCCCGCCGACGGACTATGTGACCCCTGCGGTGGCCAGCGGCGCCGGCGCCCTCGTCGGCGGCATCGTCGGCTCCGGCGTCGCCCTGGGCACCTTGAGCCTCGCCCTCTCCCAAAAACGCGAGGAGCCCACGCCCGAGGTCGTCTTGCTGAACACGGTCAACACCTTCGCGGTGTTGGCGGGCCCGCCCTTGTGCGCCGTCGTCGGTGGCGGCGTCGCGGGCGGGCTGTCGCAGGGTTTGCCAGCGGCCTTGGGCGCGGGCTTTGGGGCCACCGTCGGTGCCGGCCTGGGCGCCGTCATTGGCCTCGCCGCGCTGCCCGTGCACAACGACGTCGAGCTCGGCAGCGCGCTGGGCCAATTGGCGCTGCGCGGGGGCCTCATCTCTGCCTTGGGAGGCCTGGGAGCGGCGGCGGGGGGCCTCGGCGCTCTGGCGGCCCTCCCCGTCGAATGAGGCCGTTTCGACGACGGGCGGCGAAGACGAACGGACTTGACGACCAAAGCGATCGCCCTTAAACGTGAAGGGGTCTGACGCCGCTGCGGGAATAACTCAGTGGTAGAGTGCAACCTTGCCAAGGTTGAAGTCGAGAGTTCGAATCTCTTTTCCCGCTCCAACAACCCCGAGGAAACTCGGGGTTTTTTCTGCTGCGCAGAGACGCCGGCATCATGATCAGCCCCGTGCAGCGAACCAGCGGAAGGTGCGGGCCAGGCCGTCGTCGACGGAGACCTGCGCCTGCCATCCGCACGCCTGCTGCAGCTTGGCGGGGGCAATCACCGATCGCTTCTGCTCCCCAGGGCGGGCTGCGGCGTGCACGACCTCGACCTGGGTGGGCGACGCCGCCAGCAGGGCGTGGGCGAGTTGGTTGACGTTGGTCTCTTTGCCCTGGCCGACGTTGAAGCCACCGACCAGCCGGTGCTGCAAAGCGAGCGCGTTGGCGTTGACGACGTCGTCGACGTAGACGTAGTCGCGGGTCTGGGTGCCATCTCCAAAGATTGTGACGGGCTTCGACGCCAAGAGACGCGCGCAGAAGATCGCGACGACGCCGGCTTCGCCATGGGGATTCTGTCTCGGTCCAAAGACGTTGCCGTAGCGCAATGCAGTGTATGGTATTTTATAGAATCGATAATACCAATCAAGATATTGCTCGCTCACCGCTTTCGCGAGGCCGTAGGGGCTCTCGGGTCGCACGGCATGGGTCTCGTGGGCGGGGAACTCGTCCTGCTCGCCGTACATGGCGCCGCCGGACGACGCGAAGAGCACGTGCTCGACGGCGCGGCCGACGCGAGCGGACTCCATGACGTTGAGCAAGCCCACGAGGTTGACGTCGGCGTCGAAGGCCGGAACCGCGACGCTCTTGCGCACATCCATCTGGGCGGCGTGCAGGCACAAGACCTGCGGAGCAAAGGCCGTAACAGCCGCAGCGGCCACTTCGCCCCTGACGTCGGCGACGATGAGACGCGCCCGGGCGTTCACATGCTCGCGCACACCCGACGAAAGGTCGTCGAGCACCACCAGGTCGTGGCCGTCGGCGACGAAGCGATCGACGAGGTGGGATCCGATGAAGCCGGCGCCGCCGGTGACGAGAATGCGCATGGAGCTCCTTCTTGCCTGCAAACACGCGAGCGAGGGAAGCTACAGCGGACCAGGCGTGCAGCGTCCCTTCTCCGTGATTGCTCGCTTCCGCGTCAGCGAGAAGGGACCCGAAGCGACCCAGGGCCGACGGTGCTTCTCGTGCGTTGGCTTGACGCAGCGGCGGCCCCGACGGACATTTGGGACATGCGTCTTGCCACCTTGGCCATTGTCAGCTGGGCAGCATCGCTGCTTTCGTGCGCGTCTGACGGCGAGAAGAAGACCGCGATCGACACCCCCGCCGTCGTCGGCGCAGCGCGCATCACCGACGAAGACGTCGACCTCACGGCTCTGACCCGCCGGGATCTCGACTTGAACAGAGACGGCAAGCCCGACGCCTATCAGTTTGCCGCCATCGTCGAAGGCCAGCCTCATATTGTTCGCAAAGAAATCGATGTGAACTTCGACGGCAAAATCGACATGATCCGCAAGATGGACGACAAGGGCGAGCTCGTCGAAGAGCGCCTGGACACCGACTTCGACGGCCGCATCGACCTGGTGGTGACCTTCCAGAAGGGCACCATCGTGAAAAAGACCTACGACACCAATTTTGATCAAAAATCCGACATGTGGCGCTACTTTGAAAAGGGCACGATATCCCGCGAAGAAGCAGATTTAAACTACGACGGAAAGGTCGATTTCTGGGAGTACTACGAAGGCGGCGCCCTCGATCGGGTCGGCGTGGACCGCGATGGCGACGGTAACGTCGACGAATGGCAGTCCAAGGACGCCACCTGAGCGAGAGTCCGTGCCTCAGATCCCACCGCGCCTGATCCGGCCTTGAGTCTCGGGCGGTCCTCGCGCATGCTTTGGGCCATGCGATTCCAAAGTGCCTTCGTCGTCGTCGTCGCCGCCCTCAGTGCCACTGCCGTCCAGGCACGCACCTCAACGTCGGTCTACAGCCTGGCCTCCTCTTGCCGCAGCTGCCACAGCAGCGACTCCAACGCCGGCAACCCGACGGGCACGCTGGTGCAGGTGACGTCCGACCCGCTCGTCGTCGGCGGCAGCGTGGTGTTCGAGCTCACCTTGGTCTCGCACGCACCGCGGGGGGCCACGCCCGTCGCCGGATCTTGTGTGACTGGCGCAGAGTGCACGACAGGCATCTGCACCGGCGCCTCGGGGTCGAAGACCTGCGCAGCCAGCCGCAAGGGAACCTTCGCCGCCTTCGTCTCGGCCAACACCGGCACCTTCGTCGCCGGCGACGGCTACGAGGTCTGCGGCTCGAGCTGCGGTGGCAAGCCCGCTGGCACAGCGGTGCGTGACGTCACCAGAACCAAGACCTTCGGCGCCGCCGACCCCATCGTGTGGACCTTCACCCTGGCAGGCCTGACGAGCGGCAGCCACACCCTCAACGTCGGCATCAACGACGTCGACGGCAACAACAGCAGCGGCGGTGACTTCCAGCGCAGCCTCGCGGCCTTCACCTTCACAGTCCCGGCCGGCGAAGGCGAGGGCGAGGGCGAGGGTGAAGGCGAGGGCGAGGCCGGCGAGGGTGAAGGCGAATCGGCCGAGGGCGAGGGGGAAGGCGAATCCGCCGAGGGAGAAGGCGAACCCGCCGAGGGAGAAGGCGAACCCGCTGAAGGAGAAGGCGAACCCGCCGAGGGAGAGGGCGAACCCGCCGAAGGAGAAGGCGAGGGCGAAGGCGAACCAGGAGGATTTTGCGGCGCCGGTTCCTCCCAGGCGTCCATTGCCGTGCTCGGGATGGTGCTGGTCTTCCGGCGACGTCGCTGAGGGTCCCGATCCCGCGAGAAAAGCGCACCCATCGATGACGCAGCAGCGACTGAGGGCGTGCGTTTTTCAGTCGTCGTCGTCGTCGTCGTCGTTTTTGGGCTCCGCCGGTGGCAACGGGGCGATCTTCAGCTGGTGAAAGAGCAGCGCGTTGCCGGCCCCTTTGGGAGCGCCGAAACCGGCCTGCGATACCGGCCCGGTCTGCAGCTGCTTTTTGGCGAGGGCCTCGTTCTCGGGTTTGACGGCGTCCGGCTGGTAGGGCGGCAGGTGCTTGGGACGCGCCTTGCGCACCGGGCGTCGCCGGGCCTTGGGGTTGTCCGCGTAGAGGTTCAAGTCCGACATGCCGATGCTCGCCCCCAGCGAAGGGTGCTTTGTACCTCGCTGTGTCGGCTTGTGCCCGCGCGCTCAGAAGAATTGTGGGGAACGCCCGGTGGCGCGCAGAATTCTGCCCCGCCGGCGCCAAAAAGCCGGAACCCGCGCTAATACTTCGCAGCCGTCTTCCGGCCTGCCCGCAGGGCAAGGTGCTCATTCCTGAGGTCCGCCATGGTGAAGCTCGACGTCACGTCCCTCCGCGCCGAACACGCCGACAAGACGCCCCGCCGTCCCAACGTGCCCAAGGAGCTCAAGGACGTCGCGGCGGCCCATCTGGCGCTGAATCCGACCGACCCCACCGACAAGGGCTACGCGGGCTTGACCTTCGTCGAGAAGGGCAGCGCGGCCAACGTCGCTCAATATGTCGCTGACCTGAAAGACGCCGGCAACGCCCTTCCAGTGGCGAAGAACGCCAGCCTCTACATGGTCGGATTTTCCTATCATGCGGCCAAGGCGCGCGAAGCCTGGGTCATGGACCCGCCCAAGGACGGCAAGCTGGTGATGCAGGTGGCTCTGACGCCGTCGTGGCACGTCAGCGCGTTCCCCAAGCCCCAAGACCCCAAAGAGGACGCCCCCCAGGCGGAGTGGGACGCCTATGATGCGGCGTGGAACAAGTACGAAAAATCCGCCGAAGAAAACGCCACTAAATTTGCAATGACAAATGTCTACAATGTCGAGATTACCTACCCCAATGGAAAGGTCGACACCAAGAAGTTCGCCGTCAACGGTCAGACCCCCGAACTCTCGACCCTTTCGCCCGAGATCGAAATCGATCTGAAGGCCAACAAGGGCAACATCACCATCAAGGGCTGGGCTGACTACTCCGCAGGCCCGGACGGTTACCGCTCCGCCCGGGTGACCATTTTGCACAACAACACCTGATCCCCGACGGAGCTGAACTTCGACCGCGGAGCGGTCTCGTTCAGCTCCGTCGGGGATGCTCTTCTGGGAGGTCTGATGCAGACCTCCCCCCGCGCCGGCGGAGCCGGACGCGGGGCCCCCACCAAGTCCGCGTTCCGCGGGCGCGCTTCACGCGCATCATCCCGCGTCTTTCCCAGCTCGGAACGCGGTCGAACATCAAGGGGATGCGGGATGAGCGCACCTGCGTCTCACGAAAAGAGGACGGCGACGCCGTCCTCTTTTCGTTTCCAGAGCACCCGCGGACGTCGCTGTTTTTTCGACGCTCAGGATTCGTCGTCCTTTTGCAGGGCGGCGATGGCGCCGAAGTCCTCCAGGCTGGTCAGGTCGCCGTCGACGCGACCCTTGGTGGCCAGCTCGCGCAACAGTCGACGCATGATCTTGCCCGAGCGGGTCTTGGGCAGGGCGCCGGCCCAGCGGATCTCGTCGGGGCGGGCGAAGCTGCCGATCTCCGACGCCACCTGCTTGGCCAGGGCAGCCTTGAGGGCATCGCTGGGGGTCTGGTCCGCCTTCAAGGTGACGAAGGCGACGACGGCCTGTCCCCGCACCTCATCTGGGCGCCCGACGACGGCAGCCTCGGCGACGGCCGGGTGCAACACCAGGGCGCTTTCGATCTCGGCGGTGCCCAGGCGGTGTCCGGCGACGTTGACGACGTCGTCGACGCGGCCAGCGATCCACAGGGCCCCATCTTCATCGAAGCGGGCGCCGTCGCCGGTGAAGTACCAGGGCTGTCCCGTGACTGGGTCTTTGATTTGGGACCAATAGGCCTGGCGGTAGCGCTCGTCGTCGCCCCACACCGTCTGCATCATCGACGGCCAGGGCTTGCGGCTCACCAGCAATCCCTGCTCAGAGGGATCGCAGGCCGTGCCGTCCGCGCGCACGACGCAGAGATCGATGCCGGGCAGAGCCTTCATGCAGGAGCCTGGCTTCGTCGTCGTCAAACCGGGCAGGGGCGAAGCCATGATCGAGCCCGTTTCGGTCTGCCACCAGGTGTCCACGATGGGGCAGCGGCCGCCGCCGACGACGTCGTGGTACCAGCGCCAGGCCTCGGGGTTGATGGGCTCTCCCACGCTGCCGAGCAGGCGCAGCGACGACAAATCGTGGCGCCGCACATGGTGATCGCCCAGACGCATGAAAGTGCGGATGGCCGTCGGCGCCGTGTAGAGAATGGAAATTCGATGCCGTTCAATCATGTCCCAGAAGCGATTGGGTTCTGGATGGGTCGGGGCTCCTTCATACAAGAAAATGGTGGCCCCGTTGCAGAGCGGACCGTAGGCGACGTAGGAGTGGCCGGTGACCCAGCCGACGTCGGCAGAGCACCAGAAGATGTCTTGATCTTTGTGATCGAAGACGAAGCGATAGGAGCGGGAAACACCAGTGAGGTATCCACCGGTCGAATGGACGACGCCCTTGGGCTTTCCCGTGGTTCCTGATGTATATAAAATAAACAGGGGATGTTCGGCGGAGACGTAGACGGCCTGGTACAGGGGCTTGGCGTTGGCGGTGGCCTCGTCCCACCACAGGTCGCGCTCCGGCACCATCTTGACGTCGTGGCCGGTGCGCTTGAGCACGACGACGTGGCGGATCGACGACGTCCTTTGGTCGCTCAGGGCCTGGTCGACGGTGTCTTTGAGGCGAACGATCTGGCCCTTGCGCGCTCCGCCGTCGGCCGTGATGACGACCTTGCAAGCCGAATCGTGGATGCGATCGCGCAGCGCCTCGGCCGAGAAGCCGCCGAAGACGACGGAGTGGGTCGCTCCCAGGCGCGCGCAGGCCAGCATGGCGATGACGGCTTCGGGCACCAGCGGCAGGTAGATGCACACGCGATCGCCCGTCTCGACACCGAGGTTCTGCAGCGCGCCCGCGAAACGACAGACCTCGTCGTGGAGCTGCTGGTAGGTCAGGGTGCGCACCTCCGTCGGGCGTTCACCCTGCAGCGGCTCGCCTTCCCAAATGATCGCGGCTTTGTTGCGCCTCCACGTCGACAAATGCCTGTCCAGGCACGACTCCGTGGCGTTCAGGGTGCCGCCGACGAACCAACGGGCGCGGGGCGCCTGCCAATCGAGCAGCGTGTGCCAGTGGCTGCGCCAGGTGAGGGCTTCAGCGGCGTGCGACCAATAGGCGAGCCGCTCGGCGTCGTCGTCGCTGACGCGATCGAGGCCCAACGCACTGTAGGTATCGGCGTTGATGCGGGCCCGCGCAGCAAAGGCCGGAGGAGGCGAGTAGCGGTCACTCATGACGCGTGTTCTAGCGCCGAACGCCCAAGGGCTACGAGGTCAGAAGCTTCTGCCACAGCCCATCGAGGCCAAGACGTCGGGGGTGGCGCTCGATCAACTCGAGGTCGAGAGCACCGAGTTGGTGGCGGACCATGGCGTCGACGTCGTCGACGTGCTTCTGCGCGCCGCGCCTTCGCGGAAGAACTCCAACCTCTTGACGATCACGTACTCGGGTGCGCCAGCGCGATGGGTGCTCCGTCGACGTCGACGCGATGGGCCCCAGCCAGGGCCCACTCCTGCAGGGCGTCGCTCCCCTTGGGATAGAAGTCAGCCTTGAAGTGTTGATGTTCAAGCCGCTGGCGCGGCTTGAAGCCGGTGTCGTGGTGAATGACGTTGAAGTTTGGATGTTCAAGACGCTGGCGCGTCTTGAAATGCCCCCGCTGCGTCCGTCGCACCTCGACGGCCACGACCTCTTCGGGCGGGAAGTAGAAATCGGCGATGGGGAAACTACGCGCGACCCGATCGACGTCGCCGGGCCCGATGTCGACGACGATGTCGATGTCGGTCATGCGCGGTTCGCCATAGGCGCTGCCGGCGACGCTGCCGGTGACGGCGTAGCGAATGGACTCGCGTTCGAGCGGCCCGTCGGCACGCCCCGCGCCTGTGTCAACGCGAGGAGGCGGCGGGACCGATGTCGCTCTTGCGACGGAGAAACCGCCGCGCTACCTCTGCGACTCCATGGTCCCGTGCCCGAGTGGCTAGGGAGCGGTCTGCAAAACCGTCTACGCCAGTTCGATTCTGGCCGGGACCTCCACCCAGGCGCCCCCGCGTTGATTGCGCGGGGGCGCCTTCTCCTTTGTGCCGCGTCTGGTAGTGCCCTGGCAGAGGTTCGTTCATGGCCATCGCTCGTCGTCGTCGCATCGCTGTGGTCCCTGGGGACGGCATCGGCATCGAAGTGCTGACCGAGCAAAAGCAGCTCTTGGCGCTCGTCAATGAGCAGCGCAAGCTCGGGCTCGAGCTCGTCGACAAAGACTGGGGCGCCGAGCGCTGGCTCAAAGAAAAGGTCGGTCTGCCCAAGGGCTCCCTCGAAGACCTCAGCGCCAACTACGACGCCGTCACCTTTGGTGCTCTCGGTGACCCGCGGGTGCCCGACATGGCCCATGGCCGCGAGATTCTACTCGGCATGCGCCAAGGTCTGGATTTGTACGCCAACATGCGGCCGATTCGTTGCCTCGATGACGTCCTGTCTCCCCTCAAAGGAAAAGGTGAAAAAGAAATCGACTTCGTCTGCTTCCGCGAAAACACCGAAGACCTCTATGTCTCCCTCGGCGGCACCTTCAAGGAGGGCAGCGTCGACGAGGTCGCGCAAGACATCAGCATCAACACGCGCAAGGGCGTCGAACGCATCCTGCGCTACGCCTTCGAGTACGCCAAAAAGACCGGGCGCAAGAAGGTTACCATGACCGATAAAAACAATGCGGTTCGCTTCGGCGGTGGACTGTGGAAGCGCACCTTCGCGCTGGTGCAAAAAGACTTCCCCGACATTGAAGCCGACCACCTCTTCGTCGACGTCGCCGCCATGGAATTCGTGCGCCAGCCCGAGCGCTTCGACGTCGTCGTCGGCAACAACCTCTTTGGCGACATCCTCACCGACCTCGGCGCGGCGCTCATGGGGGGGCTGGGGCTGGCGGCTTCGGCCAACGTCCACCCCGGGCGCATCGGTTTGTTCGAGCCGGTGCACGGCAGCGCTCCCGACATCGTCGGCAAAGGCATAGCCAACCCGCTGGCGGCGTTTTCGACGGCGAGCCTGATGCTCGACTTTCTCGACGCTCCCCTCGAAGCCAAGCTCATCGACGACGCTGTGCGCCTGGCGGTGAAGAAGGGTCCAAAGACCCCTGACCTCGGTGGCAAAGCCAAGACCGCCGACGTCACCGCCTTTGTTTTGGACGCGGTCTCCAGTGGCCTCTGACGCTTTTGATGTTCCAGACGCTGGCGCGTCTTGAAATGGATCCCGACGTGAACCCCGACACCGACACCGAGCTCCCCGACGTCACCGACATCGACACCCGCAACATGGCTCCCGACGACGACGACGACGACGACGTGCCTGCTGGGCCTTCCTTCGCCTCGCTGGGGTTGTCGCCGCCGCTGCTGGCCGCCATCGAGAAAAAGGGCTTCGTGACGCCGACGACAGTGCAGGCCTCGGTGCTTGCCGCTGGCGTGGCCTCGCGGGACCTGCTGGTGTCGTCGCGCACGGGATCGGGCAAGACCATCGCCTTCGGCTTGGCTGCGGCCAAGACCCTCTCTCCCGACGACAAAGCCCTCAAGCCGACGACGGCGCGGGGGGCTCCACGTTTGCTGGTCATTGCTCCGACGCGTGAGCTGGCGCTCCAAGTCGAGCGCGAAATCGCTTGGCTCTACGCGGGTCTGCGGGCGCGGGTGGCCTCATGTGTGGGCGGGACCGATTCCCAGCGCGAACGGCGAACCCTGGCCGCCGGTGTGCACATCGTCGTCGGCACCCCGGGGCGCCTGGTCGATCACCTCGAGCGCAAGGCCCTCGATCTCAGCGCCGTCGACGTCGTCGTGCTCGATGAGGCCGACGAAATGCTCGACATGGGCTTTCAAGAAGACCTCGAGACCCTGCTCGATGCCTGCAGTGTGCCGGCGCGCCGCACGCTCTTGTTCTCGGCGACGCTGCCCCCGCCCATCGTCTCTTTGGCGCGCAAGTACCAAAAGGATGCGGCCCGCATCCAGGCGACGCCGACGACGACGGCGCACCAGGACATCGCGGTGTCCATGCATCCAGTGGCGCCGCGCGAGCGCGAGCACGCCGTCGTCAACGTCTTGCGCTTCCACGAGGCCCAAACCGCGTTGGTGTTCGTCGCCATGAGAGAGACCGTCACGCGCTTGCACGCGAGCCTGCTCGAGCGGGGCTTCTCCGTCGTCGCTCTCTCGGGCGAGCTCTCGCAGGCCGAGCGCAACCGTGCGTTGCAGTCCGTGCGCGATGGACGAGCGCGCGTGCTCGTCTGCACCGACGTCGCCGCCCGCGGGTTGGATCTGCCCGAGGTCTCCCTCATCATCCACGGCGACGTCGCCGAAAACGCCACCGCGCTGACCCACCGCAACGGACGCACCGGCCGCGCCGGCAAAAAGGGCAGCGCGGTGATCTTGGCGACGGGTCAGTCGCGCTTCGCCGCCGAACGCCAGCTCTACTCCCTGGGCTTGAAGCCCCACTGGACGCCGCTGCCATCGGCCGACGCCATCCACGCCCGCGATCGCCAACGCTTGATCGAGCGCCTGTGTGCCCCCGGCAACGGCGTGGCCGGCGAAAGCCTCGAGACCGAAGGCGACGTCGACGACGCCTTGGTGCAGCAGCTCTTGGAGCGCTTCTCCGCCGCCGAGCTCGCCCGCTTGGTGGCCCGACAGGAGCAGGCCCGTTTGCCAGCGCCCGAAGACGTCTCGGACAGCATCGCTTTGGCCGCGCGGGCCACCCGCCAAGAACATCCGCGGACCGCGCCGAAGCCCTTCGTCGATCGGCGGCCCGGTCCTCCGGCTCCCCCACCCCGCATGGCAGGGCGTTCGTCCCCCCGGGAGTTCGCGCCCGGCCCCCCAGGACCCCAGCCCCGTGAGGAGAGGCCCCTGGGCGGCGCTCACCCACCCCGGCGCGGGCCGCCGAGCAAGTTCCGCCGCTGAGTGCGTCCCGGATGACAGCCCCCCACCCATCGGGCAGGGTGCCTGTGGGTGCACGCATCCCTCGGCCGAGCACCGATGCATTCTGAGGAGGAGAGACAAATGTCCATCGTCGTCGTCGGATCCGTGGCCTTCGACTCCCTCGAGACCCCGGCCGGCAAGCGGGAGCGCGCCCTGGGAGGCTCCGCCAACTACTTCTCCATCTGCGCGAGCATGCTCACCAAGGTGCAGCTGTGCGCCGTCGTCGGCGACGACTTCCCGGCGGGCCACACGGCCTGGCTTGGCCAGCGCGGCATCGACACCAGCGGCCTGCTCTCGAAAACGGGCAAGACCTTTCACTGGTCCGGCCGCTACGGCACCGACCTCAACGAGGCGCAGACCCTCGGCACCGACCTCAACGTCTTCGCCGACTTCGATCCGGTGCTGCCGTCGTCCTATGCCGACGCTCGCACGGTCTTCCTCGCCAACATCGATCCCGACCTGCAGCGCAAGGTGCTGGCACAAGTGACCAAGCCTCGCCTCATCGGCATGGACTCGATGAACCTGTGGATCAACATCAAGCGTGACAGCCTGCTGCAGACCATCGCCATGGTCGACATCCTCTTTCTGAACGAGACGGAATCGCGCCTGCTCTCGGGGGAGCACAACATCGTGCGCGCCGCCCGCGGCATCCAAAAGATGAGCAAGCGCGCCCTCACCGTCGTCATCAAACGCGGCGAATACGGCGCACTCCTCTTTCGCCCTGAGAGCCGCATCGTCGCCGTCCCTGCTTGGGCCGTCGAAGAAGTGTTCGATCCCACGGGCGCCGGCGACACCTTTGCTGGCGGTTGCATGGGCGCTCTGGATCGCACTCTCGAGCAGGGTCGCGCCCTCGATGACGGCGCTTGGCGTCGCGCCATGATGACGGGCACGGTGATGGCCAGCTTCGTTGTCGAGGACTTCGGCTTCGATCGCATGCTCAAGCTCGAGCCCGCCGAAGTGCGTGAGCGAGGCGAAGCCCTGCGGCAGATGACGACCGTCGAAGCCCTGATCGACATCTGACCGCCTTCGCACAACGCAGCTGCTACGGTGCGACGATGTCTCTGCGCACGGCTCCTTGTCCCCAGTGCCGGAACACCATCGTGTTTGGCGAGCGCAAGTGCCGCCACTGCGCCATGGACTTCGACTACGGGCCCCAGGGCCCGCCGGTACCGACCAACGCCGAGGTGATGGAGGCGTTGTTGGCTGCGGATCTCGCGGCACTCCCGGCCCCCGCACCCCCTCGTGGGGACGAGCGCATGGAGGGGCTGGACTCCGGTCGCGCCGCAGCCGTCGGCGACGTCGTCATCGAAGACATCCCGGGCTTCATCGACTCCACGCTCTTTGCCGCCATGACCCCCCATGAGGTCGACAGCGTCGTCGTGGTCGGCCTTGAGGGCACCCGCTTCGACACGGCCCACGTCATGACCCGGCGGGCGCCTGAGATCGACAGCGACCGGGCCAACGTCGGCGACGTCGCTGCCCTGGCGGCGATCCCCGGCATCTATGGCTCCGATGTGTTCAAAGCCGGCGTCGACATCGCCGCTGGTGCCGCCGGGGCCGGAGACCTGCTCGACGTCTCCCCCGCGCGACTCCATCCCCGCGCCGCAGCGAGTGTCCCCTCCGACGGCAACCATCTCACCCTCATCATCTGCACCAACTGCGGCAGCACCCACGCCAAAGCCCGCTGTCCCAGCTGCGCGACCAACCATCCCCAAGCCCGCACCTGATGATGAGGTCGACGACGTCGTAGCCGTCGCCGTCTCCAGCGGCTAAGCAGCCCAGATGCGCAGCTCCGTCGTCGTTGTCGCCGTCGTTGTCCTGTCGGGTGCTGCCCGCGCTGGTTATTACATGGAGCACGAGGCCATCTTGCCCAACCCGGCGACGATGGCGCCGATGAAGGCGAGCGTGAAGTCGTGGCATGAGGGCAAGCGCTTCAAGCGCGAGAGCGCGATTCGCAACGAAGTCGTCATCATCGACCTCGAGACCCGCGTGGTGACCGGCCTCAACCCCGCCGCGAAGACCTATTGGAAGCTCCCCGCCGAGCGCTACCGCCAGCTCGCGCTCTTGTCCCTCGTCGTCATGGGCGTGCAGCCCAAACCCGATGGCAGCATCGACGTGCCCGATCCTCTGTTCGCAGCGACGGGCCAGACGGCCGTCATCGAGGGGCGCAAGGCCTACCAGGTGAAGGTGCAGGGCAAGCTGCCCCAAGGCGTCGAGACCGAAGTGTGGCTCTCGGAGGAGGTGCCGCTGACGACGGAGAAGCTCATCGACGAGCTGCGCCTTGCGCTGGGCGATCCCAAGGACAAGAGCTTCGAACTCTTCTTCAACCAATGGCGCGAGCTCAAGGGCTACCCGATTCAGAACGTCACCAGCGTCATGACGCCCAAGGGGCGCATCCAGACCTCGGAGACCTTGCTCACCTTTCGGGAGATGAAGATCGACCCCAGTGAGTTCGCGGTGCCCAAGGGCTTTACGCTCACCGAGGATCCCATCACGATGATGGAGCGCATGACCGCGCAAATGCAGGGTCCCGTCGGCGTCGGCGGCCCGCTCAAGCAGAACAAGCCACAGGTCCCTGGTACCTTGCCCCTGCCAGATCCGAAGCAGTAGCCGTGCGCGATCCGCGCGATGACCTCGAGGATGCCCGCCCGGACGCGCCGCCGGGCCTCTACCTCTCGCGTCGCGGCAATTGGTTTCACGATGGTGAACGCGTGCGCCACGACCGCCTGTCCCGCCTCTTGAGCGGCAGCATCGGCCGCGGCGACGACGGCGGCCTGGTGGTCACCACCGGTCGGGACGAGCTGCCTTTCGTCGCCGAAGACGCCCCCTTTTTCGTGCTGACCATCCGAGCCGATGATCCCTGCGCCGGCATCGTGTTGTGCCTCAGCGATGGCAGGCAGGAGCCCCTGGTCGACGTCGTCGTCGGCCCCGATGATCGGCTGCGATCCCCGATCGGCAACGGCGCCTACTGGGCCCTCTTCACGCGCAGCGCGGCCCAACTGCTCGAGCCCTTCGTCGTCGACGACGCCTTGGTTTGCGGGCTCAGGCGCTGGCCGGTGCGTCCTGGCAGCGCCGATTGGTCGTGCCCACCTTGAGCAAAGCAGCAAGTACTTTGCCCTCAGGCCGCGGCCCATCTCTGCCCGGGCTGGGCACAGATTCCGCACTCTTCTGACGAGCGCGCCGAAGCACGTTAGAGTCTGCCCATGACAAGCGTCGCCTGGGAGGGTTCGTCGTCGTCGAACGTTCGACTTCGTCGCCTGCGCCTCAGCGATCGCCCGCGCATCCGGCGGTGGATGAGTGATCCCGCCGTCATCCGTTTCACGGTGCTGGTTCCCGGACCGGAGTACGGACCCGTCGAGCCCTACGACGACGCCGCCGCCGACCGCTATTTGGACTTGCTGGTCCGCGATCCCGATCGTCGCACCTTCGCCATCGAGGTCGCGGGGGTCCATGTGGGCAACATTGGGCTCAAGAACCACGATTGGGAGAATGGCGCCGCGGAGTGCTTCGTGGAGATCGGCGAGCTCAGCGTTCGACGGCAGGGCGTGGGTTCGGCGGCGATGCGCGCCCTGCTCGAGATCGCCTTTCAAGGCTTGCGCTTGACCCGCGTGCGCCTCGGCGTCTTCGAATTCAACGTCGCCGCCATCCAGCTCTACCGCAAGCTCGGCTTCGTCGACGACGGCGTCTACGGCTCTCACTGGGCCGACGGCCGCTTTTGGGTCGTCAACGCCATGGCCGTCGAAGCGGCCGGGTGGACGACGCAGACCTAACAGGGTGCGGAAAAACTCCGTTTTTCGCACCCTGCGGTACTTCCGGAGGGTCTGTCCCAGACCCTCCCTCGTCGAGGCGAAGCCTCGACGAGCCTCCCTCCCAAGGACGCGTCTGCCTCAAAACTTCGTTTTTCAGCAGCCTGCTAAGCTTCTTCGACGACATCCACCGCGGATGTCAGAGGCGCCCCCACAGCTGCAAATCGTGACAGCGCGCCCCTCGCATTCGGGGCCGCGGGTGCTCGCTGCTACTTTCGCCGGCGTGAGGTTGACCATGTCGACGTTGCGTCTTGGTTTCTGCGCGACTCTGCTCTTGCTCGGCGCTCTCACTGCTTGCAGGAGCAAGGGCACCGATCGGGCCGACGAGCGCGCCGGCGACGAAGGAGAGGATGAGGGCGACGAGGGCGAATGCGCCAACGCCGTCGACCTGACCCCCTTCATCAACGGCCCCTCGGTTGTGGGCACAACCACGGGGGCCGGCAATGATCAGGTGAGTGCCTGCGGCGGCGAAGGCGGCGACGCCGAGGACGTGCTGTACGCGTTGACGCCGACGACGAGCGCGACCTTCACCATCGGCCTCGCGAATCCAGGAACCAACTACGACACCTACCTCTACGTCCGCTCCACGTGTTCAGGCGGGATCGAATACGCCTGCAACGACAACACCCTCGGCCAGCAATCGGCGGTCTCGTTCCACGGCGACGTCGGCGTCACCTACTTCGTCGTCGTCGACGGCCACGGGGGCGCCAGCGGTGACTTCGAGCTCGCCGTGAGGGCCCAAGACGACATCGGCGATCTCGTCGACCAATGGCACAACGAGGAGCTGGTCGGCGCCGGGGCGCCGATCAGCTACTTCGAGGGCACCAGCGAGCCCCCCAGCGACTGGGCCCAGCCCACCTTTGTCGAGGACGATGCGTGGACGGAAGGCGCGCTGCCCGTCGGCTACGGCCCGCCCGCGCTGGCGTTGAGCACGATGCTCACGGACATGCGCGGGTCCTACACCACGCTCTACGCGCGGGCGCTCTTCACGCTGGAGACCGTGCCCGACGACATCCAGCTCTCCGTCGAGTTTGACGACGGCTTCGTTGCCTACTTGAACGGGGTCGAGCTCAGCCGCCTGGGCCTTCCCTTCGGCCCCCCCGTCGCCGCGACCTTGGCAGTGGGGTCTTCGCATGACTCCATGAACGTCGTCGTTCCCCACGATCTGCTGGTGGTCGGCGAGAACGTGCTCGCGCTGGAGATACACAGCGCCAGCGCCGACGAAGCCGAGGCGTTTCTCGGCGCCACGGCGGTGGTCCCCAGTTGCGACAACTGCACTGTCATCTCCGGGCGCGTGCTGGGTCTGGGGTACGAGGGCGAACCAACCTGGAGCGGCGCTTTCATCGTCGCTGAAGAACTCGACACGGGGGACTTCCTCACCATGACGACAACGGACGAGGGCGGGCGGTACCGCGTCGTGCTGCCGACGACGCCACCCGACGGCGCGTTGGTTCGGATCACGGCCTTGCGTGATGAGTTCGATGTGGAACCCCTCTTCACGCTGGTGGAGATTCACGATGCCGGGGAGACGCCGTTGCCGGCGACGGTGACGGCGACGGATGCCGTCCCAGCGGACCTTTCAGCTGTTTCCACGGTCGGCGCCTTGACCTTCGACGTCGCTGGTCGCCCGCAACCATTGGCGGCCTTTGTCGAAGAGGACCTGCGAAGCACACTGGAGTCGATGTCGAGCGCCGCGGAGACGGCAGAAGATCGAAAAGCTGCTGTGCAAGCGGCGGTGCAGTCCAGAGCTGCTACCGCGTGCACCTGCGACGACATTCCCCGGCCGGCGTCTGAGGGCTCGCTCGAGGAGCGCTTCACCGATGCTGCGGAGTTTGTGGGCTCTCACTTGGACAGCAATAATGTCCTCAGCGTCACAGGGGTTTGCAGGATCATTCGCCAAGGAGTTACCGATAAAAGAAAGATCTACGACACGGTGCAATACACCGTCGGTCAGATTACGGGGGACGGAACCGGCGGATTCGGCAACGGGCGGATGAATGCTCGCATGCTCTGCACCATTGCGAGACTTCAGCTAGATGGCGGCATTGGAAACTGTAATGAAAAGGCGAACAGTCTGGCCGCGATGCTGATGTGGATTCCAGAGCTCAAACAAGTATCAATGGTCAACATCGCAAACGAAGGGACTGCGGCGCACGCATTCGTGCTAACCAGCACCGGAGATCCGCAGAATTCGTCCGTCTTTGACATCTCGAAGATCAAACGGATGTCCGATGAGCCGGGGCTCGGCCCAGTGCTCTGGAAAGACAGCCCGCAAGGCCTGGTCCCATTGACCGACGCCGAAATCGATTCGGTGACTGTGGTCGATTCTTGGATGCTGCAATACGGTGAGCCGGCCGTTAAAACGCTCCGATCCATTCTCACGAATGGGCACTATTTCAAGGCGCCTGGAATCGAGCGCGATTTGCAGAACAACCCCACCGGTCGCCTGCCAGAGGCGTGCGTGGCCTATCCGCTGGATGCGCGTTGCTACAACATCAGAAACAAGGCGGTCGAGTTGCCGAGAAGCCCGACCGGGTGCCCAGAAAACCAGCCGCGGTTACAGCCACCTCCACCTCTGCCTCCACCCCCTCCGCCCCCCTGCAAGACTTGCGATGATGTCTGTCCTGCCCAGCAAGCGGCCGCGGCTCCACCACCACCACCACCACCACCTCCACCACCACCTCCACCACCACCTCCACCACCACCTCCTCCTCCTCCTCCTCCTCCTCCTCCTCCGCAGGATCCGATTGGATCCTGCGCCGAAGAAGTCGGCTTCGTCGCCTCCCTCGATCCTGATCTCGCGGCTGGTCTTGGTCCCTACTGGGCCTGCCAGGCCTGGCGCGTCATCGAAAACGGCGGCGGCCCGGCCTACTGCGGCGTGAACTACGCTCCGCCCGGCGGTAGCTGCACGGGATTGTTCGAAGTCAAAGACGGCAACTTCAACGCGCCCCTGGTGTGCTTCTCAACGGCGTGCACAGCAATCATCCGGGCGTGCCCCGAAGGTGCTGAAGCCATCGACGCCAGCTGCACGCCCTGAGCGTTACTCGGCGGCAGACACCTCCGACGACGTCGCCGTGAAGGCGATGGCCACGGGTGACGTCGTCTTCGTTTTCGCGCGACCGGTGTAGTGCAACATGCGGGCGGGGACGCCGATGGCGGTGGCGCCCGCAGGGACGTCGGTGACGACCAGGGAATTCGCGGCGATGCGAGCGCCATTGCCGACGTGCACAGGACCCAACACACGGGCGCCGGCGCCGATGAAGACGTCGTCGCCGATGGTCGGGGCGCCGTCGGACTCCGGGGTGGTGCCGATGGTGACGTCGTGCATGATGCCGACGCGATCGCCGATGACCGTCGCTGGATGGATCTTGATGTTCCAGCCGTGGACGACGCGGAGCTCGGCGCCGATGCGGGCTTCGCGGTTGATCTGAACGCCACAGAGCACGTCGATGGCGGTGGCGCACAGCCCATAGAAACGGCCGCCGACGACGCGGACCCCGGCGCTCGTGCTGCCCGCGGCGAGGCGACCGAGGCGGTAGTTCGCGAGGCTCCAAAAGCCCAGGTCCCGGGGCGAGTGGCCGTGTCGCTGCCAGTCTTTTTGGAGCTCGGCGTGCAGCGCGGCGACGGCGTGCAGAGCCTCTCGCAGGCGGGGTGTCATGTCAGCCCCCAAGCGGGGGTGCGGCCGATCTCCTTCACGTCGTCCAACAGCAACGGGGGCGAATGCAGGTAGGCGGTCGTGCGGCGTTTCTGGTCGATGTCGTCGTAAACGCGCTTCACCTGCTCGGGCGCGAGCTCCAAAGTGCGGGCGCATTGCTCCTCGCTGATGTGGTGGTTCTTAGCCCACAGGATCAGGTCGAGCACGCGGTATTGCACCGAGAAGTAGAAGTCCTCTTGCGACTGCAGCAGCGAGTAGGTGTCCGTCGTCGGCTCCCGCTGCAGGATCCCCTCGGGCACCGCGAGGTGGCGGGCCAGCGCGTAGACCTGCGTCTTGTAGAGACCAGCGATGGGCTTCACGTCGGCGGCGCCGTCTCCCAGCTTCACGAAGAAGCCCTGGTCGTATTCGAGTCGATTGGGTGTGCCGGCGACGGCGTAGAGCAGGCGGTCGGCCCAGGTGTACTCGAGGGTCTTGCGCACGCGCTGCTTCAGGTTGGTGGCGGCGACGATGTCGAGATAGGGCTTCACGGGCAAGCGCACGCGGCGTTCCCCATCGCCGGTGTCGATGACGACGGCGAAGACGTTGAGAGCGTCGCTGCCGAGCCGGTCGCCGTGCATCACGATCTTCCATGGCATCGCGGGATCGAAAGAGGGAAAGACCGAGCGGACGGCAGCGTCGCGGGTCCGGTAGCAGCCAAGAGCGTCGAGGGCCGGGGCGATGTCGACGAGCTCGTGGGCAACGCCGAACTTGTCACACAGCTCGCGCCCCAACGCGCTGGAGGCGCTGCTCGAATCGCGCTCGGGCAAGAGCAGGGCAAAGACGCGCTTGGGTCCGACCGCGCGCACCGCGAGGGCCAGCACGCAAGCCGAGTCGATGCCGCCGGAGACGGCGACGACGACGCCGCGCCTTTTCAGGTGCAGCAGGGCTTCACGGAGCCGCTGGCAGAGGGCTGCGGCGCGCTCCTCCAGATCGAGGTCCAAGACGCCGCGGTGAAAGGTCGTCGTCGTCGCCTCGCTCAGATTCGTCATTGCTTCTCCTGTGTGTGCTCGGGGTCCAGACCGCGTTGCCGCACGAACTGCTGCGAAGCTGCTGACGTCGCGCGCCGCTGGGTCTCTTCAAAGAGCGCCCGCAGCTCCCCCCGTCGGACCTTGCCGTTGGGACCACGCGGCAAGTCCATCACCCGCGCGAAGAAGCGGGGCACCTTGAAGGCAGGCAGGCGACGACGCAGCCAGAGCCGCAGGGCTTCGTCGTCGACCCCGATGCCAGGCCGCAGCACGATCAGCGCAACCGGAACGTCGCCGAGGACCTCGTCGGGCATGCCAATGACGGCGGCGTCGAAGATGTCGTCGTGGCTGTGAAGCTCCTCTTCGATCTCGGCGGGGCTGGTGCGGTGTCCCGCGATCTTGAGCATCTCCCGCGCTCGACCCACCAAGAAATAGCAGCCGTCTTCGTCGACGCGAGCGAGGTCGCCGGTCCACAGGGCGCCGTCGCGAAAGACCTCGCGCGCGCGCTCTTCGTCATCGAGGTACCCAAGCGCCACATTGCGACCGCTGGCCACCAAGTGCCCGACCGCGCCATCAGCGACGTCGGCGCCCTGATCGTCGACGAGTCGAAACGAGACGCCGGGAATGGGCAGGCCGATCGACCCCTCTTTGTGCGCGCGCGACGGCGGCAACCACGACAGGCGCGCGGTGGCTTCGGTGGCCCCGTACATGATGATGAGCGGCGCCGGCGCGAAGGCCGAGCGGACCCAACGGGCGGTCTCCTTCGACAGCGCGCCACCCGCTTGGGTCACGAAGCGCAGCGAGGACAAACGATGGCCCTGCACCTCGACCTGTCGACGCAGCAGCTCATAGGTGACCGGCACGCCGGAGAAGTTGGTGCAGCCCTCATCGCGCAAGGTGTCGACGACGAGCTTGGGAAAGAGCGAACGCGGATCCAAAAAGACGCTGGCACCGACGACGAAGTGGCTGTGCAAGATGCTGCGTCCATAGGCGTAGCTCAGCGGCAACACGCACATGGCGTGGTCCCGCGCGGAGAGATCGAGGCAAGCAGCAATGGCCCGCGCGTTGACGGCGAGGTTGCGCGACGAAAGCACCACACCCACCGGGGATCCGCTGCTGCCCGAGGTCAGCAAGACCAGAGCCGCGGCGTCGTCGTCGAAGACGCGCTGCTCGGGGGACGTCCGGCCCAGCCCAGTCGGGGCGACGACGACGACGCCGTCCTCTTGCAGATGAGCATCGACGTGCCCGAGCTGGGGAAAGCCCAAGAGCGATCCGTCGTGGACGACGGCGACGCTGCGGGGTCGCTTTGATGACCAGAGCTGCTGCCAGCGCGCGGCGTCTCTGCCCGAGATGACGGCGACGTCGGCCCGCGATCGCTGGAAGGCCGCGGCCTGGGCGTTCTCGGAGAACTCCCTCGAGAGCTCGACGCTGACAGCGCCAATCCGCTGCACGGCCAAAGCAACCACCGCCGCCGCCGGGGACAGAGGCAACGACGACAGCACGCGCTCCCCCGCTTGCGCGCCCAGCGCGGTCAGCACTCGGGCGACGTCGTCGACGCGCCCGTCGAGCTCTCGGTAGCTCAGCCTCGACGAGGGTGTCGCCAGCGCGAGGCGATTCGGAGTTTCGCTGGCCCAGGCGCGCACCCAGGCATGAGGGGCATCGAAGGTCATGACAGCAGCTCCACGCGGGCTTCCGCATCGGGTCGGGCGAGGGCGCAGCTCTTCATTTCGCGGCTCAGCAGCTGGGTGGTGACGATGCCGATCAGGGTCATGGTGTCGGCCTCGCTCGGCATCGTCGACGACGCCACCTTCTCCAGGAGGCGCGCGGTCTTGCCGGCATCGAAGACGTCGGCCTCCACCAAGGCTCGGGGCGAGAGCGCTTCGCTGACGGCGTCGTTGCCTTGGGCGCAGCGGCCCACGATGGCCGACGCGATGGGGGCACGGTTGGGGAATTTCTTCCGCCGCAAGACGACGGGGGGGACAAGGCCAGCGGCGGCTTCCTTGAGCACGCGCTTCTCGTTCAAGGCCGAGAGGCGCACGCGCTCGGGCATCGAGAGGGCCAGCTTCACGACCCGCGGATCGAGGAAGGGAAAGCGCCCCTCGACGCCGTTGCCGAGCAGCATGCGGTCCCCTTGCGCCGACAGCAGATAGCCGCTGAGCAGCACGCGCACCTCCAGCCACAAGGCGCGCTCGAGCACCGTTCCGCGTCTCACAGCCGGGGGCATGGCCGCTTCGACGTCGGCGATGGGATCGCGGTGCAGGCGCTCTTGAAAGGAGCCCGAGAGAAAGCGGCCGATGCGGGCGCCGATGCCGAAGCGCGCGCGGTGGGAGAACGAAGGCGCGTCGACGTCGTCGAGACCGGAGCGAAAGAACTGGCGCAGCACGGCATCGCCCTGGGTGGCCAGGCGCAGATAGGGATACAGCTTGCGCAGCAGGAGCGGCCGCAGCGACGACGACGGCTGCTTCGCCCAAAATGCGCGCACCTTGGCCTCGCGGTACAGGTCGTAGCCGAGCAGGAATTCGTCGGCGCCTTCGCCGGTGAGCACCACACGAATGCCGTCGTCGGACACCATGCGTGACAAGCGGAAGAAGGGCGCAGGTGCGCTGCGCACCAGGGGTTGCTCGGCATGGCGCACGACGAGGGGAAGCAGGGCGCCGATGTCGGCGCCGCGGATCTCCACGCCCTTGTGCCGGGTGTGCAGGGCAGAAACGACCGTGCTCTGGTGCGCGCGCTCATCGAACGCGGCCTCGGCAAAAGCGACCGAGAAGGTGCGCAAGCTCCCCCCGAGGCGACGCTGGGCCAAGGCGCACACCAGCGAGGAATCGAGGCCGCCCGACAGGTAGGCAGCGACCGGCACATCGGCCCTCAAGCGCAGGGCGACGGCGTCGTCGAGGGTGGCTAGCAGCTCCTCGGCCCAGGACGCTCGGGAGCGACGTTCGTCGCGCACCACGGGCAGGGGCTCGAAGGTCGTCGTCATGGTGCAACGACCATCGCGCACGCGCACGACGGAACCCGGCCACAGAGCTTCGACCCCACGCAGCGCGCTGCGTGGCGCGAGCGGGGCCCACAAGGTCAGGGCCTGGACGACGCCGTCTTCGTCGAGGGTGCCGTCGACGAAGCCTCCCGCGATCAGCGCTTTGCCCTCCGACGCGAAGGCGAGACCGCCGTGGGCATCACGCGCCACAAAGAGCGGACAGATCCCCATTGGATCGCGCGCCAAGGTCAGCTCGCGCGTGCGCGGGTCCCACACAGCGAAGGCGAACTGGCCATTGAAGTGCTCGACGCAGGCGCTGCCCCAGCGCAGGAAAGCAGCGAGCACGACCTCGGTATCTGAGCGAGTCCGAAAGGCGTAGCCCGCGAGGAGGTCGGCGCGCAGCTCGACATGGTTGAAGATCTCGCCGTTGAAGACGACGACGACGCCGCTGAGGGGGTCGCGCATCGGTTGTTGGCCGCCGGCGACGTCGACAATGGAGAGACGGGAGTGTCCCAGCGCGACTCCCGTTTCGAGGACGCCGCGCAGGGCATCGGGACCGCGGTGCTCGAGGGCCGCGACCATGCGCCGAAGACGTTGGCCATCGACGACGCTGCCGCCGCCAGCGATCCGCAAGAAGCCGGCGATGCCACACATCAAGAAACCGCGCCCTTGCGGATCAGGAATCCAACGACGGAGTTGATCGAGTCGAGGTTGGCGGGGATCAGCTCGTCGTCGGCGACGCGAACCTTGAATTCGTCCTCGAGGAACTGCAGCAGCTCGAGCACGCCGACGGAATCGATGATGCCGGCATCCAGAAAGGATGTGTCGGCGGCGATGCTGTCGACGAAGAACGCGCTTTGCAAAAAGCGATGGATGCGCTCGTGCACACGAACTCCTCGCGTTGAAACGGCCCTGACGATGTGGAGCGAGGGCTGTGCAGCAGCCGTGCCCCAGCACACAGCCCGCAGGCCCCGCAGGTCGTCGTCGTCGCCGACGCAGCCGATCTGTTTACCGGGCTGCGCACCCGTGGCTTGGGTGCCGAGGACGCGACCGCGCCCCGGCACCCGCGCCACAGGCGGCGAATTGTCTGCAGGTTCGTCGCCTGGCGGCGATGAGTTCTCCGCAGGTTCATCGCCTGGCGGCGATGAGTTCTCCGCAGGTTCATCGCCTGGCGGCGATGAGTTCTCCGCAGGTTCATCGCCTGGCGGCGATGAACTGTACGCCGACGGGTCGTGAGGCCCCGGCGCACGGCGAAGGCGGCGACGTCGACGTGCGCGGGCCCCGGCAGTGAGTCGAACGATCGCAACGCGTGTTGGGGCGATGTCGGGCACAAGCGCTGCACGCTTCGTCGTCGTGGAGGCCGCATGTTCCACGAATGGTTGGTTGCAGATGATCTCGGGCCGAGCTCGGAGGCTGCTGCGCGCGTGGCGTCCCAGATCGCGGTGAACCAGAGTCTGGTCAGCGGACAGCAGGCGCGCGTCGTCCTCTGCCACGTCGTGCAACCCGTGCCGCTGGTGATGTCGCCCGAGGTCACCAGCACCCCTGTCGCCGCGACCTTTCAGGCCTCCATCGAAGCTGCACAGCGGGCCTTGGAGGATCGTGCGCGCGCCTTGCACACCGCCTTCCCCACGCTCAAGGTCGAGACCTGTCTCCCCCTCGGCCCGACCGTGCGGGCTGTGCTCGAGGAGGCCGACCGCCAGCACGTCGACGGCATCGCCGTTGGGTCCACAGGCAGACACGGGCTCGCCCACGCGTTGTTGGGCAGCACCGCCGAGCGCGCGGTGCACCAATCCCACAAGAGCGTGTTGGTGGTGAAGCGCTAACGTCGTCAGCCGTAGCAGCAGGACAGGGCAAGGAAGACCTTCACGCCCCCCAACAGCCACAAGGCGAAGCGGCGCGCCGCCAAGACTGCGGGCCTCTCTGCCAAGCGATCTTCCAGCCCCCGCCGCGTTTTCGCCGTGAGCAGGGCCAGGCGGCGCTGCGTCTCATCGCGGTGATGTTCCAGACGACGACGGGCTTCGAGCCTCGGTCCCGACGTTGGGTTCATGCACACGCTCCGGTCGTCATCGCGACTTTCACGGCAACTTTCACGACACGTGCCGCCGCATCGCTTCGCGCTCACGCGTAGGACGGTCGCAACGCGACAATCTACATGTCAATAATGATGACGACTTCGACTCGATTCACATGCTGTGATTCATTACGCAGCAGCGCCAGCCAGCTCGGGGTCGGCGCGACGATCGCCTCTTCAAGACGCGCCAGCGTCTTGAACATCCAAACTTCAGCGCGCCGGCACCTCGGGCTCCCGGCATGACACGCCCGCCGATGTGGCCGCCGGCAGGGACTTAGCAGCGGGCACGTCACCCGCCGTCGAAAGTCCGTGCAATTCATCGCCGCTAGGCGATCAACCTGTAGACAATTCACCGACACGCGAAGCGCTGTCGGTGAATTCACCGGCAGGCGACGAAGCTGCAGACAAATTGGCCCCACCTGGGGCGCAGCGCCACAACCTGCGGGCGGTGCCGGCGTCGCAACCACCGGCACCTTGGGCACGACCGCTGCAGTTGCGCCTGTCTCCTGCTTCCCCCGGTCCCCGCCGGCTCTTTGATGAAATATCTATCCTCCGGTCATCCATAAAAAACCTTTGTGAAGGAGTAATCATGCGTTTCATTGTCCCAATTTTCACCGTAGCCTTCTTCGCCGCTTGCGTGGCCACGGTGGGCGTCACCCTCGGGGTGTGGTCGCGCTTCGCGGAGGACGCCTGAGCGGCATCGCGCCCGATGAAGCGCAGCGAATCCGACAGCCTGGGCTCCGTCGACGTCGACGACGACCGCTACTGGGGTGCCCAGACCCAACGCTCCCTTGCCTTCTTCCGCATCGGCCGGGAGGTTTTTCCGCGTGAGCTGATTCGGGCCCTGGGCTTGGTGAAGAAGGCGTGTGCGCTGGCGAACCGCGAGCTGGTCGGGCACGACGCGTCGCCGGCAGCAGAGCGAAAGACCGACGCCATGGTCCGCGCCGCCGACGACGTCATCGCCGGCCTCCTCGATGACCATTTTCCTCTCGTGGTCTGGCAGACCGGCAGCGGCACCCAGACCAACATGAACGCCAACGAAGTCATCGCCAACCGCGCCAACGAGCTGCTGGGGAGCGCGCGCGGCTCGAAGACGCCGATCCACCCCAACGATGACGTCAACCGCAGCCAGTCCTCAAACGACGTCTTTCCGACGGTCATGCACGTCGCCGCCGTCGAACAACTTCATCAGCGCCTCTTGCCCGCCATCGCTGCGCTGCGGACCACGCTCGACACCAAAGCCCAAGCCTTCGCCGACGTCGTCAAGATTGGTCGCACCCACATGCAGGACGCGGTGCCCTTGTCCCTGGGCCAGGAAATCTCGGGGTGGGTGCGCCAGCTCGATCTCGCGGTGGTCGGCCTGCAGGCCGCGTTGCCGGCCTTGCTCGAGCTCGCGCTCGGGGGGACCGCCGTGGGCACCGGTCTCAACGCGCCCCCAGGCTTTGGACGCGCCGCCGCCCGCCACGTGTCGACGCTGACGGGCCACCCTTTCGTCGCCGCAGCGAACCCCTTTGCGGCCCTCGCCTGCCACGATCCCCTGCTCTTTTTCCATGGCGCGTTGCGGACGCTGGCGGCGGCGCTGCACAAGATCGCCAACGACGTGCGCTGGTTGGCGTCGGGGCCACGGGCGGGGATCGGCGAAATCACCCTCCCTGCCAACGAGCCAGGCTCGTCCATCATGCCGGGCAAGGTGAATCCGACCCAG
This sequence comes from Myxococcales bacterium, assembly GCA_023248635.1. Taxonomy (GTDB): domain Bacteria; phylum Myxococcota; class UBA727; order UBA727; family VGSZ01; genus VGSZ01. Next base: position 20,389 of record JAHFED010000008.1, on the reverse strand, counting down.
GCCGAAGCGCTGAGCATGGTGTGCGTGCAGGTCTTCGGCAACGACGTCGCCGTCGGCATCGCTGGGGCTTCGGGCAACCTCGAGCTGAACACCTTCAAGCCCCTCATCGTTCACAACGTGCTCTGGTCCCTTCGACTGCTGGCGGATGCGTCGTCGTCGTTTGAGGAGCATTGCGCCCGCGGCATCGAGCCGGACCGCCCGCGCATCCAGGAGCTGCTGCAGCGCTCGCTGATGCTGGTCACCGCCCTCACACCGCGCCTGGGCTACGAGAAAGCGGCTCTGATCGCGCAAAAAGCCCACCGCGAGGGATGCACCCTGCGCGAGGCAGCCCTCGCTCTCGCTTTCCTCACCGCGGAGGAGTTCGACAGCGACCTGCAAGGGGCCCTGCACCCGGTGCGCTGAGTCACAAACTGCCGGCGTCGAGCGGATCCGTCGCTGGCGTCGTGCTCCGTTGCCACGCTCTTGTCGGCCGCCCGTCCGCGGGCGGCCGAAGGACTGGGACAAAATTGTTGGTGTCACACATCAGGTGGGGCGAAATTGCAGGTCGCAGGCAGGGAGCCGAACGTGCGTCCGACCACAGGCCTGTTTTTTCATGGCAACGACGAGGAGGTCGTGGTGGCACGAGGCGTGAGTTGCGTTCGGTTCCATGATGAACACCGCCGCCACCCTCGCCGTTGCCCGGTCCCCCTCGTCGTCGATGGCGGGTCTGCAGACCTTGATGCGGACCTTTGAGACGGTCTTGCTGGCCACGGTGGACCGCCCTGGAGAGACGCCCCATTTGCACGCCCGGCTCATGAGCGTCGCCGACGTCGATGAAGCCTGCACCCTCTCATTCTTCTCGGCCGCGGCTCTGCAGAACGGGCGGGGTCACGTGATCGCGCAAGCCCGCACCTGCTCGATCAATCTCTCGGGCAACTATCAGGTGACCCGAAGGCGCTCGCAGATGGGCGCTTTGTTCGCCAAGAGCCACCAAGCCTGGTTTCCACGCGGGCTCGACGAGCCGGGTTTGTGTCTCATCACGTTCACGCCCCAGACGGCGGAATTGCGCGACATGGGCCGCGTTCAGCGCATCGCCATCGGTGAGCAACGAGCGGTGAGACAGCAGGAGCGCGCCCCCGAAATCACCATGGGCGCGAGCTCGCTGGCCCTGGCCGCCTGGACGCGGATGAAACGCCGCTCCTTTGTGGGAACCCGCTCCGCCTGATCCGCGATCGCGATCGCCGGTAGGGCCGACATCCTGCAGGAGCACCATCGAGGTGCCTCATGCTCAATCCCTTCGAGAAGACGAAATGCCGGGACGCCATGCAGATGGGCGTCGTCTTCGTCATCCCCGACGACGACATTCAGCACGCCGCCACCAAGATGCGCGTGCACGACATCGGCTTTTTGCCCGTGTGCGGCAGCGACCACCGCCCCATCGGCGCCGTCACCGATCGCGATATCGCCATCCGGGCCGTCGCCGAGGACAAGGGGAGCTCGACCGCCGTCGCCGAAGTCATGACCATGGACGCCGTCTGCGTCAGCGCCGACGCCTCCCTCGCGGTGGCCGAGGCCTTGATGATGCGAACGCAGAAGTCGCGCATCATGTGCGTTGACGACGACGGCTACTTGTGCGGTGTCATCAGCCTGTCCGACCTGCCGGGCCTCGAGAGCCCACGCAAGAGCGGAGCGGTTTTTGCCAAGGTCACCGAGCACGCCAAGGCACCACAGCGCTGACCAAAGGCGCGGTGCGTTGACGTCGGCCGATGCGCCTTATAGCCGCGCCCCATGCCGGAACAGCCTGCCCCCGGAGTTGCGTCGACGAAGCCGCCGGTGGTTCGCATTGCGCCCTCCCCCACGGGCGATCCCCATGTTGGCACTGCCTACATCGCGCTCTTCAACTACGCCTTCACCAAGCAGCGCGGCGGCAAGTTTCTGCTGCGCATTGAAGATACAGATCGCCAACGCTCTACCCGCCAATCAGAAGACATGATTCTCGCCAGTCTGAAGTGGCTCGGAATCCAATGGGATGAGGGCCCCGACGTCGGCGGCCCCAACGGTCCCTACCGGCAGAGCGAGCGCCTCGACATCTATCGCACCCATGTCGACCAGCTGGTCGAGACGGGCAAAGCCTATTGGTGCAGCTGCACGGCCGAGAGGCTCGACGCGGTGCGCAAGGAGCAGACGGCGCGCAAAGAGAACCCGGGCTACGACGGCCGTTGCCGATTCCGCGACCCCACCGAGGTCAAGGCCGAAATCAAGGGCGGCGCCCCCGGCGTGGTGCGGCTGAAGATTCCCCGCGGCCCAGGCGATCCCAAAGCGGGAGCAGACGCGTCGTCGTCGCCGCAGCTGGTGTCCTTTGTCGATCATCTGCGCAAGGAGCTGGAATTCAACACCAAAGAGGTCGACGACCAGGTGTTGCAGAAGTCCGACGGCTTCCCCACCTACCACCTGGCCAACGTCGTCGACGACCACCTGATGGGCGTCACCCACGTGTTTCGCGGCGAAGAGTGGATTTCGTCGACGCCGAAACATGTGTTGCTCTATCGAGCTTTTGGTTGGGAACCCCCCGAGTTCGCTCATCTTTCTCTGCTCCGCAACAGCGACAAGTCCAAGGTCTCCAAGCGCAAGAACCCGGTTTCGCTGAATTGGTTCAAGGAAGCCGGCTATCTGCCCGATGCGCTTGTGAATTACCTCGGCACCATGGCTTTCACCTTCGAAGACGGCCGAGAGATTTTCTCCCTGCAGGACTTCGTCGACCACTTCACGCTCGACCGGGTTTCTCTCAATGGACCGGTCTTTGACTTGAAGAAGCTTCTGTGGCTCAACGGCCGGTACTTGCGCGAGAAACGCAACGACCAGCAGATCGTGCAGTACCTGAAGGAGCGCCTCTTCAACGACGACTATCTCTTGCAGATCGTGAAGATCGCCAAAGAACGCTTTGAAAAGTCAGAGGACTTCGTCTCCTACGCTCCCTGGTTCTTCAGCGCCCAGCCCTACGTCGAAGGCGGCGGCGACGGCGCGGACCTGCTGATCAGGGGCAAGACGAAGAAAGAGACGCTGGCCCTGTGGGAGGCCCTGGTCGAGCGCATCGACGTCGCCCTCGTCTTCAGCCACGACAACGTCGACGTCGTCTTGAAGGCTTGGTGCGAGGCCAGCGCGCTCTCGCCCAAAGACGCCTTCATGCCCTTGCGCCTGATGCTGACCGCAAAGAAAGCCACGCCCGGCCTGCCAGAGTCGATGTCGGTGCTCGGCCGGGAGCGGGTGCGCACCCGCATGCGGGCGGCCCTCGAGCTCATCAAGAAGCTGCCCGAGATCCCGGCCTCGAAACCCGGCGAGATTGCGCCGGCATCTTCACCTGCAAAAACAACCACAACCCCCTGAACCTGAATAACAATCCGGAGTAGCCATGGCCCGCGAACGCACCCTGTCCATCATCAAACCCGACGGCGTCAAAAAGAACGTCATCGGCAAAATCATCGCCATGTTCGAAGAGAAGGGGCTGACCGTTGCCGCCGCGAAGCTGGTGCAGCTGACCAAGGGCGAGGCCGAGGGCTTCTACGCCGTGCACAAAGCGCGGCCCTTTTTCGGCGAGCTCACGGGCTTCATGCAGTCGGGCCCGGTCATGGTCATGGTGCTCGAAGGCGAAGACGCCATCGCCAAGAACCGCGAGCTGATGGGAGCCACCGATCCCGCCAAGGCCGCCGCCGGCACCATCCGCAAGCTCTTCTCCGCCTCGATCGGGGAAAACACCGTGCACGGGTCTGACGCCCAAGAGACGGCCAAGACCGAGATCGCCTGGTTCTTCGCCGAGAGCGAGCTCTTCACGCGCTGAATCATTGACTGTTTTTAGAAAAGGGCACCGAAGACCCATCTGTGTCTTCGGTGCTCTTTTCTTTTAGGAATTTTGATACTAAAAAAATCCCCGTAGGGCGGGGGCTTGTCCCCCGCTGGCGCTCGGCGGGGGACAAGCCCCCACCCTAGGTCCAGACAAAGTTCCAAGACGCGCCAGCTCAGTGTGGACCGAGCGGTGGGCAGCTGTTCTGTTGGGGGCTGATCTTGTCCAGGGCCACCCACGAGAGGTGCAATCCGAGCGCGATCACGCTGAGGAAAAGGGTCAGGACGAACCAGGACCAGAAATACACGGAGACCTCCAGGTTCTGCCATCGGTGCTGCACTGGCCGGACCAGACGGACTGTCGCCGACGACGCCCGCGATCGCGGCCCCAACGCGCGTTTCCACCCGCGCTGCATCTTTGCCTTGCAGCCCGGGCGACAAATGCGCATTGATGCGCCGATGCGCCATTTCTTGTCGACCCTCGATTACTCGCGTGCCGAGCTGCAGCAGATCCTCGACGACGCAAAGACTCTCAAGAAGCATCCCCAGTCGTCGGCGTTGGCGGGCAAGAGCATCGCCCTGCTCTTCTTCAACCCCTCGCTGCGCACCCGCACCACCTTCGAGCTCGGAGCCCACCAGCTCGGCATGAAGGCCATCGTCCTCGAACCCGGCAAGAGCGCCTGGCCCATCGAATTCGACGACGGCGCCGTCATGACCGGGGAGCCCGAGGAGCACGTGCGCGAGGTGGCGCGGGTGCTCTCCCGCTACGTCGACGCGATCGCGGTCCGGGCCTTCCCGAAATTCGTCGACTGGAACGAGGACCGCAAAGACAAGGTCATCGCCGCCTTCGCCCGCTTTGCCACGGTGCCGGTCATCAACATGGAGACCATCACCCACCCCTGCCAAGAGCTCGCGCTCTTGCTCGCCCTGCAGGAGCGCCTGGGCCCCACCGACGGCAAGAAGTTCGTCTTGACCTGGACCTACCACCCGAAGCCACTCAACACCGCAGTGGCAAACTCCGGCCTGATCATCGCAGCAAAATTCGGCTTCGACGTCACCCTGCTTTGTCCGACGAAAGACTATCTTCTCGACGAGCGCTACATGTCGGCGGCGTCGACGCTGTGCAAAAATCAGGGTCGCATCTTGACCATTTCACATGACATCGAATCCGCCTACCGCGGCGCCGACGTCGTCTATGCCAAGAGCTGGGGTGCTTTGCCCTTCTTTGGCCGCTGGCCCGAGGAGAAGCCGATCCGCGATGCCCACCAGCACTTCATCGTCGACGAAAAGAAGATGGACCTCACACCCCACGGCCTCTTCTCTCACTGCTTGCCTGTGCGCCGCGGCGTCAAGGTCACCGACGGCGTATTGGATTCGCCGCGCAGCCTCGCCATCGACGAAGCCGAGAACCGCCTGCACGTGCAAAAGGCCCTGCTGAAGACCCTGCTCTCTTGAGGACGACACCATGACGACGACGACGGCTGCTCCCAAAGGCAAGGTCGTGCTGGCCTTCTCCGGCGGGCTCGATACGAGCTTCTGCGTTCCCTACCTCAAAGCCCAGGGCTACGACGTCGTCACCTGCTTCGTCGATACCGGCGGCGTCGATGCTGCCGAGCGCAAATACATCGAAGACCGCGCCCACTCTTTGGGAGCCCTCGCCCACGTCACCGCCGACGGCGCCCAGAGCGTGTGGGACAACGTCGTCGTCCCGCTGGTGCAGGGGGGCCAGCTCTACGGCGGCGTCTATCCCCTGCTGGTGTCGGACCGCTACGTCATCGTCGAAAAGGCCTGCGCCCTTGCCGACGTTCACGGCACCAAGGTGATCGCGCACGGCTGCACCGGCATGGGCAACGATCAGGTGCGCTTCGATCAGAGCGTGCGCTCTCTTGGTGACTACGCGATCAAAGCGCCCATCCGCGAGATTCAGCGGGAGCACACCGCCGTTCGCGCCTGGGAGCAGCAATATCTCGAGGAGCGCGGGGTCCCCATCCGGCCCAAGACCGGCCGCTATTCGATCAACCACAACCTGTTGGGCATGACGGCGTCGGGCAGCGAGATCGACCAATGGAAGGCCCCTGGCGATGAGACCTACGCGATCACGGCGCATCCGACGAAGTGGCCGCGATCCGCGCTGCGCGTGTCCATCACCTTCGAAAAAGGGGTGGCCGTCGCCGTCGACGGAGCTGCACTCGCTGGTCCCCTTTTGTTGAAGCAGTTGAACGAAGTGTTCGGCGCCTACGGGGTCGGTCGCAACATCTACACCGGCGACACCACCATCGGGCTCAAGGGCCGCATCGTCTTTGAGTGCCCGGGCTTGACCGCGCTGATGACGGCCCACCGCGCCCTCGAGGAGAGCGTGCTCTCGGCGCAGCAGAACCACTTCAAGCCCGCCGTCGCCCAGAGGTGGGTGGAGCTCGTCTACAAGGGCTTCTTCTACGAGCCCCTCAAGCTCGACCTCGAAGCCTTTCTGCAGGAGAGCCAAAGCGCGGTGAACGGCACCGTCACCCTCGAAACCTGGGGCGGACAGTGTCTCGCTGTCGAGGTGAAGTCGCCCCACATCCTGCAGAAAGCGGGTGCAGTCTATGCGCAGTCCGCCGACTGGGGCGCCGAAGAAGCCGAAGGTTTCATCTTGCTCTACGGCATGTCGTCGACGTTGTCGGCGCGGGTGAACCCCAAGAGAAAACGCGAGCGCTGACGACGTCGTTCGTCAGATGGCCCGCAATCGAATGAGCCCGAGGTCGACGCCGTCGGCCTGGCGCTCCGCGATCGCGACCGCGTAATCGCCGGCCACCAAAGGCACCGTGAGTTTTTGCGCGCCGGCGGGCTCGCTGATCTCGAGAGCGGCGTCGAAACCGACCAAGGCCGTCGTCGCCCTCAAGGTGCCGGGCACGGCGGTGAAGGACAGTGCCGCGATCTGGAAGAGCGCCGCCTCGACCGCGGCCACCGCGCCCTCGCGCCGCTGCACCAAGACGCCGCCGTCGTCGAAGGGGACCCAGGTCGTCGCCGCCGCACAGCCGAGCACCAGGGCCTGAGCGCCGGGCACCGCGAGCACGCCGACGCCTTCGCCGATGGGATCGGCCCGATCGAGATCGCTGATTTCGGCGTCGACGTCGGAGCCGTTGCACCCCTTCCAACCAGACGCGAGCTCGGCGGGCAGGAACACGAAGGGACGCTCTCCAGCAGGCAACCACAGGCGCCGCAGCCGCACCAACTCGATGTCGACCTTCGGATCGGGTCGGCACGTGACCTGATTTACCTCGTAAATGCCGGGCGCCAGCTCCACCGGCAGCCGGCCATCGTCGTCGACGGAGCTGCGCACCAGGGCGGAGTCGAAGAGCTGAAGGCCACCCGCGCCGACGGTGAGCGGCGCGCTGGTGGATGCCCAAGGAAGGGAGGCTTGGTCGTCGACGATGGCCCTGATCCGTGCATCATCGCCGAAGATGCGCTGCACGAAGACGCCGCCGTCGACGAGGGGCGACCACGCCGTCACCTCGGCGCGACCCAACACCAGCGCCTGGGCGCCGCCGACGTCGCCGACGCCGACGACGCCTTCGAAGGCGCAGGCCCGGGGGTAGTCGACGGGAGCTCCGCGCCAATGTTCGGCAACGCGCTCGGGCAGAAGGATGAAGGGACCGCCTTCGGTCTCCACGTAGGCCAGGGTCTTGGTCATCTGGGACTCCGTCGTCGCTGGCCTAACAGGGTGCGGAAAAACTCCGTTTTTCGCACCCTGCTGTACTTCCGGAGGGTCTGTCCCAGACCCTCCCTCGTCGAGGCGAAGCCTCGACGAGCCTCCCTCCCAAGGACGCGTCTGCCTCCAAACTTCGTTTTTCACCAGCCTGCTAACCCGCGCCACGGCCCGTCGCCAAGACCGGGAGCTGGGCCCCCGCACGTCGTCGACGCTGTCGGGCCGCGTGTCCCGCACAACCCTTCAAGACGCTGCAGCTCAAGGAGTGTTGGCTGCGGTGAAGCGGGGCTTCGGCGCTATGCGCTCGCGCAGGGCGCGCTCCAACATCGACAACAGCTCCTTCAGACCCACGGGCTTCGAGAGGAAGTAGGGCGTGCCCACGCGCTCCGCGACCAGCCGCAGATCCGCGACGCCGCTGACGAAGATGATCGGGATTTTCTCGGCGCCGGCGTCGTGCAGCAGAGCGCGGTAGGCGAAGCCTGGCCCATCGAGCACCGGCATTTCGACGTCGCAGAGCACAAGCTCCGGCAGCTCGGCGTGCAGCTGGGCGAGGCCCTGCTCGCCATCATGGGCGACGCGCACCTTGTGTCCCTCATCGCGCAGCGTGTCGGCGAAGACCTCCGCGAGGTAATGGTTGTCGTCGATGAGGAGCAGGTCGGCCACAGAGTCGAGATAGGGACCGCTGATCTTCGCTGCCACCAAAGGCTGGCGTCCCTAGGGTTTGACCAGAGGCGCGCGATGAACATCTCTTCGCAATCGGTCGCCGGGCTGTTGCACATGGTGGCGCACAAGTCACGGATCGAAGACGTCATCGACGACGTCGCTGGCGCCGGCGCCATGCAGAGCCTGGGTGCTACGGGTCTCGCCCTCTACCTCACCGCCGACGACGAAGGCGGATTGCAGCTGGTTCGACGCCAGGATCCCAAGGGAGCTCTGGCGGACCTTCCCGAGCACCAGACCCTCGAGGATGCGGTGCCTGTCGACGGTGGGATGGATTCGGCGCGCAGGCCAGAGGATGCAGCTTGGGGGCCGGGGGCCGGAGCGCTACTGACCCGGCATTCCGATGGCGGTCGGGTCCGGTGGATCCCGCTGATCGTCGGCGCCCACCTGGAGGGGCTGCTCGTCGTCGCCGGCCCGGACGTGTGGCCGCAGGACGAGATCGAGATGCTCGATCTCGCGGGCTGCGTGGTGGCGCTCGCGATCGCGGGAGCCAGCGCCCGTCGAGATGTTGCTCAGCTCCGCGCCAACATGAGGGCGGCCCGGGACGGGGTCGCCGCCGTCGCCGGCGTGCTCGTGTCCCCCAGCCCGGACCACCACCGACCCAGAGGGGCGGCGAAGGCCATCAGCCAGGTCGCCCTGCGCAGCCTCGTCGAGCACGCGGTGGCGGCGACCGGTGCTGCCTATGGAGCGCTCGGCATCGGCGTCGACCCCGCCCTCCCCTTTGATCCCTGGGTGTCGGTCGGCATGGACGACGACGTCGCCGCCCGCATCGGACGCCACCCTCGACCTGTTGGGACCCTCGGCGTCGTCGCTGTCGACGGCACCGGGGTGCGCGTGCGCGATGTGCGCTCCCATCCCGCCTTCCTTGGCTTCCCGCCCCATCACCCGTTGCTGAGCAGCCTCCTCGGCGTGCCGGTGCGATCCGGTGGACGCAGCCTTGGCAACCTCTACCTCGGCGACAAACGCTCTTCGCCTGGCTTCACAGCGGATGACCAAGCGCTGGTGGAGGTGCTCGCTGAACAGGCGGCAATGGCTCTTCATTACGCCGTGCTGCTTTCGACCATCGATGGGCAGCGCGCCGAGCTCTCCGCCATCGTCGACAACGCCCCCCATGGGATCCTCTTTGTCGAGGCCGGCACCGACCGTCTCACGGCCAACCGTCGCGCGGTCGAGATCTTCGGCACGCCGCTCACACCAGAAGGAGGACGAGCGCAGTATGCAAGCCAGCTTCGCCGCAGCGAAGACCTGCCGCTGAGCATCGAGGAACTGCTCTCGTCGAAGGCCCTGCGAGGTGAAACCACCCGCACCATGGAGCACGTCATCGTTCGCCCCGACGGCACCCGGGTGCCCATCTTGGCGGCGGCTGCCCCAGCCCGAGATGAAAAGGGCGACGTCGTCGGCGCCATCGTGACCCTCGAAGACATCACCGCGCTCAAGGAGCTGGAGCAGGTGCGCGAGGAATTCGCCGCCGTCGTCGCCCACGACTTGCGCGGCCCCATCCAAGCCATCCTGCTGCAGGCCGAGGCCCTCGAGAAGAAGGCCGTCGGCGACGTCGCCAACGTGCCCCGCCGGGCCCTTGAGGGGATGGCACGCAGCGCGGCCCGCCTGGGCCAGATGACGTCTGATTTGCTTGACGCCACGCGCGTCGATCTCCGCCGCGTGACGCTGGAGAAACGGCCCATCGACGCCGCCGACGCTGTGACCGCCCTGATTGATCGCCTTGCGCCCGCGCTGGGGCGTCACCCGGTGACGGTGGAGACGTCGCAGCCGCGACCGATCGCCTTCGTTGATGCCCTGCGCTTTGAGCAGGTCCTGCAGAACCTCGTCGAAAACGCCGCCAAATACTCCTCGCAGAGCGCCCCCATCGTCGTCCGCCTCGCTGCGGATCGCGGGGGGCTGCGGGTCAGCGTCATCGACCAAGGCATCGGCATTGCCGCCGAAGAGCAGCCCCGGCTGTTTGAGCGCCTGTACCAAAGCCGCCGTGCGCGCGGGCTGCAGCGCGGGCTCGGCCTGGGGCTCTACATCGCCAAGGGGCTCGTCGAGGCCCACGGGGGGCGCATCAGCGTCACCAGCGAGCTCGGCAAAGGCAGCTCTTTCTCCGCCTGGTTTCCGGGACCCGATGCCGACGCCGCCCAGCTCGCAGCCGCCCCCTGATGATGAGACGCCATCGTTGTGTCGTTGGGGGACGCGACAACGCTAGCAGGGTGCGGAAAAACTCCGTTTTTCGCACCCTGCTGTACTTCCGGAGGGTCTGTCCCAGACCCTCCCTCGTCGAGGCGAAGCCTCGACGAGCCTCCCTCCCAAGCACGCGTCTGCCTCAAAACTTCGTTTTTCAGCAGCCTGCTAGAGTTCCGCGCACCGTGATCGTCACCTGTCCCTCCTGTTCGTCGAAGTACCGCGTGCGCGATGAAGCGGTGGCTCCCGAAGGCGCTGAGCTGCAGTGCCCGACCTGCAGCGCGGTGTTCATGGCCCACCCGCCCAAGGCCGACGTCGGCGTGGCTGCTGCTCTGGAGAAGATGTCGCGGGCCCGCGACGTCGCCGAGAAACGCGTGGCCGAGCTGGAGCGCGCCCTCGCCGAGCGCCCGGTCACAAACGCCGACGAGCTGCTCTCGGTCAAGCAAGCCCTGATCGACGCCCAACGCAAGCAAAAGACGACGGCAGCCGAGCTCGACGTCGCCAACGGCCTGGTGGCTTCGTTGCAGGTCGACATCGGCGTCTTGCGCGCGAGGGGTGCGCTCGAGGCCAAGAAGATCCCCTCGCCCGTCGACCTGGCGCGGCCCGGGCGGGGGAAGAAGCTCGAGAGCGGCCTGATCGCGGCCGTCGGCCCGATGCTGTGGGGCCTGGAGCAATCGATCAGCTACCTTGAGCAATTCGCCGGCAAGGACGCGACCTTGGCGGGTCACGTGCGACAGCTGCGGCTGCTGCAGAAGGTGCTGGCGCGGATGACCGACGCGAGTTGATCGGTCGACCTGCGGATCAAGTCAGGGCGCGCAACACCTCGAGCGATCGCAGCTTGACGTGCTGTCGTCGCAACCAAGACGAAAACAAGCGGGAGACCTGCCGCAAGACAGCGTCGGCGTCGCCGGCGTCGTCGGACCAGGCCAGGGCCGCCCCCGCGTCTCCTTGCAACAGCCTCAGCGCCGCGCAGCGGGCCGCGTCGGAGAATTCCACGCTGTGGGCACCAGCGCGGGCCAGCAGGTGGCCGCGCACGGGGTCATAAGCGCAGCAGGGGGCACCCGGGTCGTCGACGACGCCGGAGAGATCCGGCAGCACCCCGAGCACGTTCAACAGCTGGAGCTCGAAGGCGCGCAAGACCACGGATCGCGGACCGCGGCGGGCGAGTGTCGTCATGGTGTCGGTGACGATGTCGAAGAGATCGGGCTGGGGCGCTCCCTCGGGCACGAAGCGCTCGACCAATTCGGCGACGTAGCCGCAAAAGCCGAAGGCGCGCAGGTTGGATCCAAGGTCCATCAAGCGGGTGTCGACGTCGAGCTCCACCAGCTGCAAGAGATCGGAGCTCGAGCGGCTCTTCCAGGTCGCCCTCGCCAAGGCCGGCGCCTGCAATCCTGGGAAGCGTTTGCGAGAAGTCCGCGCCCCCCGGGCAAAGGCCGAGACCCGGCCGGCGTCGCGCGCAAAGCAGCGGACGACGACGTCATGGTCGCCGAAGGAGACGAGGCCGGCGATGACGACGTGGTCGCTGTGCAGCTCGCCGGGGCCCGGCCGCACGATCAGCCGCCGCTCGAGACCTCGGTGGGCCTCAGGGGAGCGCCCAGCAGCTCCAAGCGCTTCGCGCATTCGACGGCGGCGGGTTCTCCAGGAAAGCGGGCCACGCAGGCGCGGAAGGCGTCGACGGCGGAGGCTTTGGCTCCGGTGCGCAGCCTTGATTCGCCGAGCTTGAAAAAGGCAGGGGCAAAGAGCTTTCCAGAGACGGCGGCGCGCAGCCGGTCGCTGTCGCAGCGCACGAAGAACTCCTCGAGCACTTGTTGCTGCCGCGCGTTGTCCCCGCGCGCTTCCTCGACGTCGGCGAGCTTGGCGTAGGCGCCGCAAAGATCGGGCTGCTGTTGGATGGCGAGTCCCAGATGTTGGGCGGCGGCGTCGTGGCGACCGAGGGCGAAGAGGGCGTTGCCCAGCTCTTGTTCGGCGAAGAACGGGGTCTGGTAGAGCAGGTTGGTGCGGGCTTTCTCCAGGTGGGGCAGGGCGGCTTCGGGTGTGCCTTTGTCGACGTAGACGACGCCGAGGGTTTGCTCGGCCTCCGGGTATTCGCGCTCCGCCGGCGCTGCATCCGGGGCGGCGTCTTTGGCCTTGAGGGCGATGGCCTGCTGCAGGTGCGTGATGGCGTCGTCGTGGCGTCGGAAGCCGAGGAAATACACCTGCCCCAACAACAGCTGCACGGCGGCGTCGCCTGGGTTGCCTTTTTCGGCGTCGAGCAGCTCTTTGAGGGCCTCGCGAAATTTCGCGTCGCGCCCTGGGTTGTCGCCGATTTCCCCGGCCTTTTGGGCCTCATGAATGATGGCCACAGCCACCTCGTAGTGACCCTGGGCCGTCGCCTTGTCCTTCTCGTCGGGTGTGTGGGTGCAACCGAAGAAGAAGCCGCCGACGACGACACACGACGCTGCGCGGAGCAAGAGGGCGGATGCGTGCATGCGCTCCCTTAGCACAGCCGATCGCTGGGCACTGCCGCTGGGCCCCGACGACGGCGACACCTGCGGCTGCGCTCCTTTTTCGCCCAACGCGAAGCAATTGACAGATTCCAGCCTCTGTCAACTCGCGACGGGCTCAGGCAGCAGCCGGAATGACGGTGTCGAGGTGTGGGACGCCGACGAAGCCCAGGTAGAGCTTGATGTGCTCTGCGGGGTGATCCTTCTTGAGCAGGTCGACCAGCTCTTGCACTTTCTCGGTGCTGAGGTCCTTGAAGAAAGCGGGTTCTTCTTCGACGAGGCCGTTGTCGTTTTTCACCCCGAGGTGATCGAGGGTCGCTTTGAGCAGCGGGCGCTTGGTGTAGAGCCAATTGCGCACCAGCTCTTCGCAGAGCTTGTCTTCTTGCGACGTCATCGCCGTCTTGAGGCGCTCGTGCAGCTTCTTGGTGCGCTCTTCGAGCTTGGCGTGGACCTTCAGGCCGATCTGCTTCTTGGCCTTGATGTTCATGCGGGCGAAGAGGGTCTCCCTGATTTTGCGCGGCGAGGCGCCGATGACCTCGGCAAAGGTGGGATCGGTCATCGCGGCGACCATGGTGACGAACTGCATGCAGCGGCTCCGGAGAAGGCGTCGTCATCGTCGACGCTGGCGCCGCCGTCAAGGTGGTCCGAACTCGGCGGAAGACGTTGACCGCCGCCCCCTGCTGAAAGACGACGACTGCGTGGCAGCCATCTCCCTTCGCGGCATCGAGAAACGCTACGGCGACGTCGTCATCGTCAAGGGCCTCGACCTCGAGATCAAAGACGGCGAATTCGTCGTGCTGGTCGGTCCCTCGGGCTGCGGCAAATCGACGACGCTGCGCATGATCGCTGGGCTCGAGACCATCTCTGCGGGCGAGCTCTGCATCGATGGCCAGAGGGTCAACGATGTGGCTCCGGGGGATCGCGACCTCGCCATGGTCTTTCAGAGCTACGCCCTCTACCCCCACATGAGCGTGCGCGAGAACATCGCCTTCGGCTTGGTGGTGCGAAAGGTCAAGAAGGCCGAGATCAACCAGCGCGTCGACGACGCCGCCGAGATGCTCAAGCTCTCCGGCCTGCTGCACCGCAAGCCCAAGGACCTCTCGGGCGGACAGCGCCAACGCGTGGCCATGGCCCGGGCCGTGGTGCGGCGGCCACGGGCTTTCTTGTTCGACGAGCCCCTCTCGAACCTCGACGCCAAGCTGCGGATGGAAGTGCGGGCCGAGATCGCGGCCCTGCGCCGGCGCTTTTCGACGACGACGGTGTATGTGACCCACGATCAGGTCGAAGCCATGACCCTCGCCGATCGCGTGGTGGTCTTGAACGACGGCGTCGCCCAGCAGGTGGGCACTCCCCTCGAGGTCTACCGCCGTCCGGCCAACCGTTTCGTGGCGACCTTCTTGGGCACGCCGACCATGAACGTCGTCGACAAAGCCCTGCTCAAGGTCGCCGTGCCCGGCAACGCCTTGCACGTCGGCGTGCGTCCCCACGATGTGCAGGCGCGCAAAGAGACGGCTGGTGCGCTGGTCGCGATGAGGGTGGAGCACATCGAAAGACTGGGGCAGGAATCCTTTGTCTTCGGCCGCGTTGGTGAGGAGCGCTTCGGCGCCGTCGTCGACGAAGACGCCTTGGGCGTGCTCGAGCATGGATCGGAAGTTGGATTGTTTTCTCGGGCCGATCGCCTCTCTTTCTTCAACGACAAAGGTCTGCGGATCGACGCATGAATCGGGTCGTCGTCGTCGGCCTGTTGCTGTGCGCCTTGGTGCTCGCCGCGCGCGCCCGGGCCGGCGACGATGGCGCGGAGGACGCGGCTGCTCGTCCGGAGATCGTGCTCTGGCATGCGTACCGCGCCGACGAAGCCGCGGTCATCGAAGAAATCGTCGCCGGCATCAATGCTTCTGAGACTGCTTTTCAAGTCAAGGTATTGGCCGTTCCCTATGACGCCTATCTCGACAAGATTGGGGCCGCCATTCCCCGGGGACGCGGTCCCGATCTCTTCATCGCGGCCCACGATCCCATCGGCGATTGGGCGGAGGCAAAGACCATCCAGCCCATCGACGACGTCGTCGACGCCCAGACTGCGTCGTCGTTGGTTCCCGGGCTCTTGCCCGCCGTCGTCTACCGCGGCCACGTCTATGGCTTGCCCCTGGCCTTCAAGAGCGTTGCGTTGTGGCGCAACCCGCGGCGCGTCCCGCAGGCCCCGGCGACTCTCGACGAGTTGATGCGCGTCGCCGTCGAACAGACCAACGCCGCTGAAGGTCGCTACGGATTCGTCTACGAAAACCGCGACGTCTACTACCACGCGCCCCTGCTCTTCGGCCTCGGCGGCCGCCTCTTTGACGGCGAGGGTCGACCCGCGCTCGACGATCCCAACAATGTGGCGTCGATCGAAAAAGCCCAAGCCATCAACGCCGCCAAAGTCGTGCCGCAGGAAGTGAGCGGGACCCTGCTGCTCTCCCTCTTCAACGAGGACAAGGCGGCCATGATCGTCACCGGGCCCTGGTCGCGCGGCGAAATCGCGGCCGGGGTGCCCTTCGAGGTGTCGGCCCTCCCCGACGTCGTCGACGCCGCCGGTGTGCGTCGCCCGATGAAGCCCCTGTTGACCGTCGAAGCCCTCTTTTTGTCGGGGCGCTTGGTAGATCCCGCGCGCCGCGCCTTGGCCGTGCGGGTGGCGCGCCTGCTCAGCGACGAAGCCCGCAGCGTCTTGCGGCTGAAAAAGGCTCGTCAGCCGGTGGCCCTGGAAAAAGCCTGGGATAGCGTCGGCGACGACGACGACGGCCGCGTGCAGCGTGGCTTTCGCGCCCAGCTCGATCGCTCGGTCCCCACGCCGAATTCGCCGGCGATGAAGGCCCTGTGGAGTCCCTTCAATCTCGCGCTCGGCGAGAGCATCGGCCAGGGGACGCCACCGTCTGTGACGCTGGCCCAGGCCCAGGCCAAGGTGAAGGGCGAGATGGCCGTCGTCGAACACAGCACCGAAGCCACCGGCGAAGGCGGCTTCGTCGTCGTCGTCGGCGCCTTGTTGCTGCTCTTGCTCGGCTGGACTGCGTTGGCGGTGCGCAAGTTCGGCGGAGCTGCGGCCCTGCTCAGTGGCATTCGCAAAAACGGCATCGCCTACGCCTACGTCGCCCCGGCCCTAACCGCCACGCTGGTGCTGGTCCTGTTCCCCTTCGCCGTCGGCGTGGGCATGGGTTTTTTCCGCCACACCTGGGGCACCTACACTTTTGTCGGCATGGAGAATTTCGTCTCCATTCTCGCCGGCGCAGACTCCACTTTCTTTCGCACCCTCGGCGTCACGGTGTTGTGGACGGCCTCGAACATCGTGCTGCACGTCTCGATTGGCGTGCTGCTCGCGCTGATCCTCAGCCAGGCCCGCCTGCGCTTTCGTGGGGTTTATCGAGTCTTATTTGTGATTCCTTGGGCGATGCCTTCTTACATTACCGCGCTGATTTGGAAGGGAATGTTCCATCCGGAGTTCGGCGCCGTCAACGCGCTGCTCGGAATCCAGGGTTTCTCTTGGATGAACAGTTTCTGGTCCGCATTTGCGGCCAATTTGGTCACCAACACATGGCTCGGATTTCCCTTCATGATGGTGACCGCGCTCGGTGGGTTGACCAGCATTCCTAAAGACCTCTACGAGGCCGCCGCCCTCGATGGCGCTGGTCCGCTCAAGCGCTTCACGTCGATCACGCTGCCCTTGTTGCGGCCCACGCTGGCACCCGCCATTGTCTTGGGAACGGTATGGACCTTCAACATGTTCAATGTCATTTATCTCGTCTCGGGAGGAGCGCCCGGCGGTAAAACCGACATCCTGGTGACTGAGGCCTTCCGCTGGGCCTTCGAACGAGGGCAGGGCGGCGCCTTCGGCACGGCCGCTGCCTACTCGACGCTCATTTTTTTGATGCTTTTATCATACAACGTCGCCGCCGCCCGCGTCACCCGCGGCATCGAGGGCAGCAAGTGAAAAGCCCCTCCGACGACGTCGCCGGCGACCCTGGGCATCACCCCTTGCTGGGTCTGCTGTCTCACGCAGTGCTGATGATGACCGCAGTCATCGTCCTCTATCCGGTGCTCTGGGTCGTGCGCATGGCGCTGTCGCCGACGCAGTCCTTTGCTTCCGGGCTCTCCCCCATTCCCTCCGAAGTCACCTTGCAGAATTTCCGGGACGTGATCGGTCACCACGACGTCGCCGGCACTTGGGTCTTTGGTCACCAGCTGTGGAACTCACTCGTCATCGCCCTAGCGACCGCAGTCACCGGTGTCGCCCTCGCCACCTCGGCCGCTTACGCGTTTTCGCGCTTCCGCTTTCCCGGCGCTCGGCTGGGGATGAGCGCCTTGCTGGTCACGCAGATGTTTCCCGCGACGATGATGATGATCCCGCTCTATATCTTGTTGGACAAACTTGGGTTGTTGGATTCGCAGTTTGGTCTGGTGATCGTATACGCTACGACGTCGATTCCCTTCTCGACTTGGATGCTCAAGGGCTACTTCGACACCATCCCCATCGACCTGGAAGAAGCAGCGCGCATGGACGGTGCATCGACGTCCAGAATTTTCTTCTCGATCATCCTCCCGCTGGCTCGACCCGCCATCGCCATTACCGCTCTCTTCTCCTTCATGACGGCGTGGAATGAGTTCATTCTCGCGGCCAAATTGATGAATACAGAGACGAGTTACACCTTGCCTGTTGTGTTGCAAGGCTATGTCGGTGCGAAGTCGACGTCGTGGGGTCACTTCGCGGCCGGGGCCATCCTGGTCTCGCTGCCCGTCATGGCCTTGTTCTTTGCACTGCAGAAGCACCTCGTCGGCGGGCTGACCGCCGGGAGTGTGAAGGGCTGATCCCACACCCCCTAGCCTCGCTCGCGCTCGACCATCAATGGGATGCGGGCTGACACGAGCCTCGTTGACGGCATTGTCGCAGGGCGCGCAGGCTCGGCCACCCATGCGCATCGCCTTCACGCACAACCTCCAGACCAACCACGACGACGAAACCCAGGCCGAGTTCGATCGCGCAGAGACCGTCGACGCCATCGCCACCGCCCTCGAGAAACTGGGGCATGAGGTGGTTCCCGTCGACGTCGGCAGCGGCTCGGTCTCGGCTCTCAGCTCACGGCTCGAGGGCTTGAGGCCCGACCTGGTGTTCAACACCGCCGAGGGCGCCCACGGACGTTTTCGCGAGGCCTTCTGGCCGGCGCTCTTCGACCAGCTCGGGCTTCCCTTCACCGGCAGCGACGCCTGGGTCTGTGCGGTCACGCTCGACAAGCAGCTCACCAAAATGCTCGTGGCCAAGGCCGGCGTACCCACACCCCGCTGGGGCTTCGTCGACGTCGAACGCGACCTCGAGGGCTGCATCGGCCTTCGCTATCCGCTCATCGCCAAGCCCAACTTCGAGGGATCGAGCAAGGGGATCACCGTCGCCAGCGTCGTCGAAGACGAGGCCGGACTGCGCGCGTTGGTGCGAGATTTATTGTCTCGTTATTCAACAGGAATCTTGGTCGAAGAGTTCATCATCGGTCGCGACGTGGTGGTGCCATTTCTCGAAGGAGGATCACCGGAAACGGGTGGCGTGCTGACGCCGGTCTCTTATCGCTTTGATGAGCGCATCATCGGCAAGAGAAAATACACCATCTATGACTACGAGCTGAAGTGCGTCTCCGCAGACGCCGTCGAAGTCGAAGTTCCAGCGCCCGTGTCTGCGGCGGTGACGGCGGAATTGCGACGCTGGTCCAAGGTCGTTTACGACCTGCTCGGGGTGCGCGATCTGGGCCGCATCGATTGGCGCGTCGACGACGACGGCCGCGTCACTTTCCTCGAGGTCAACGCCTTGCCCTCGCTCGAGCCCGGTGCCGGCATCTATTTGTCCTCGGCCTTGGCGGGTCTGACGGAGACGCACCAGGTGCTCGGCGCCGTCGTCGACAGCGCCGCCCGCCGTCACGGTCTGCGCGAAAAGCCCAAGACACCGCGCGCGCGACCCCTCAAGATCGGCCTCGCCTTCAACTTGAAGAGGGTGGTGGCCAAGAGCGCCGACGACGACGACCGCGACGCCGAATACGACTCTGAGCAAACCATCGAGAAGTTGGCCCGAGCCATCGGCAGCCACGGCCATGACGTCGTCAAGCTCGAGGCCACCTCGGAGATCGTGCGCACCTTGCCCGCCGCCGGCGTCGACCTGGTGTTCAATCTGTCCGAGGG
The DNA here is from genome assembly GCA_023248635.1 of Myxococcales bacterium. Classification (GTDB taxonomy): domain Bacteria; phylum Myxococcota; class UBA727; order UBA727; family VGSZ01; genus VGSZ01. The sequence continues at coordinate 1,324 of JAHFED010000008.1, read as the reverse complement.
GCAGCGCGGTCGCGGTCGTGAAGCCCATGTGCCCGCCCTGTGCGAGCTGCTGGGCTTGCCGTTCACCGGCTCGGATGCAGCCACCATGGCCCTTGCTCTCGACAAACAGCTGGCCAAGCACATCGTCGCCGGCGCCGGCGTGCGCACCCCCCGCTCGTTGCTGATGAGCGGCAACGAAGACGTCTCTGGCCTGGTCTTTCCGCTCATCGCCAAGCCCAATGCCGAGGGCTCGAGCAAAGGGGTGTTGCCGCGCTGCGTCGTCGCCGACGTCGTCGGTCTGCGCGCCATCGTGAAGGAATTGTTCGGGCGCTATCGCCAAGCCATTCTTGTCGAAGAATTCTTGCCAGGACGTGAGTTCACCGTCGGCGTGCTGGGCGATCCCTCCGACGGGCGTCGCCCGATCTTGTTGCCCGCCATGGAGATCGTGTTTACCGCGTCTGACATACCGTATCCAGTGTATGCCTTTGAAGACAAGCTCGATTGGAGCAAGAAGATTCGCTACGACCGCCCCGCCATCGTCGACGCCGCCCTGCAGACCCGCCTCGAGGCCGCCGTCGTCGGCGCCTGGACCGCCCTGGGGTGCCGCGACGTCGCCCGCTTCGATTTCCGCTGCGATGGTGCCGGCGAGCCTTGCTTCATCGAGGCCAACCCCTTGCCAGGGCTCACCCCAGGATGGAGCGACCTCTGCCTCATCGCTGAGAGTGCGGGGCTGAGCTACGAAGAGCTGATCGGCCGCGTGCTGGCACCCGCGCTGCGACGACGACAGAACACTCAAGAGGCCCTCTCGTGAGCACCGACGGCAAAGGCAACGCAGATGCCCGCTATGAGGCGTGGACCACCGAGGGTGAGCCCGCCGTCGACGCCACGACCGAGGGCGGACGCTGCCGCGCGCGCGAGCTCGGCTTGTTTTTCGGCACCGGCAAACCGGGACGCAACAACGCGATCACCGACGTCAAAGGCGTGCGGGTTGGCCACACCACCATCGTCCAAGGCCACGGCAAGATCGAAGTGGGCAAAGGACCGGTGCGCACCGGCGTCACAGCGATCCTGCCAGTGTCTTCGACGGGTGAGAACTCGATCTTCCTCCAACGCTTGTCGGCCGCGGGCTTCGTGCTCAACGGCGCCGGCGAAATGGTGGGCCTCACGCAGGTCAACGAATGGGGCTTGCTCGAGACGCCCATCGTGTTGACCAACACCTTGGCCGTCGGCGTCGGCGTCTCCGCCGTCGTCGAGCACATGCTCAAGGAGGTGCCCGAGATCGGACGCGCCCACGACACCGTCATCCCGGTGGTCGCCGAATGCGACGACAGCTGGCTCTCCGACA
>JAHFED010000065.1 GCA_023248635.1 Myxococcales bacterium | reverse complement strand
GACCGCGATTTCCTCCGGGGTTTCGGCGCCGATGTCCAGGCCCGCGGGGCAACGCAGCAAAGCGATGACGTCGTCGTCGAAGCCCTTGTTGGCCAGACGCGCGCGCGTGAGCAGGGCCTTGCGTTGGCTGCCGATCAAAGCGACGAAAGCGCAAGGGCGCGCAAGCACCCTTTCGACGATGCGCTGATCGCTGCTGTGATCATGGGTGGCGACGACGACGAAGCAGTCGCGGGCCCAGGGCAAGGCGGCGAAGTCGTCGTCGTGGTCGTAGCTGTCTTTGTGGGCGACGGCCTCGGTGCAGCGCTCGCGCAGCTCATCTCTGGGATCGACGATGGTGACGTCGAAGCCCACGTTGGTGGCCAGGGTGCACAGGGCGACGCCGGTATGACCCGCACCAAAAAGAATGCACGGCGGCCGGGTGCGCAGGCTCTGGATGAACACGCTGACGCTGCCGCCGCAGCACATGCCAAGGACCGTGGTGAGCGGAATCTCCACGAGCCTGGGTTGCAGGGCGGCGATGACCTCGAGGGCCTGGCGCCGGATCTCGTGCTCGATGGCGCCGCCGCCGACGGTGCCCTCGATGGCGCCGAAGTCGCTGCCGTCGTCGACCACGAGCATGGAGGCCCCGGCCTTGCGGGGGGTCGATCCGCTGGTGGCAACGACGGTGCAAAGGGCAGCGGGGGCTCCGCTGTCGACGACGGCTGCGAGGCGGCGGGGGTCTAACACCGGGGCACTGTACTCTGATTGATCGAGCCAGAGAGCCGACGTCGTCGTACCCTGCGGGCGATGAGTGAATCCGGCACCGAGACCCGCCGCCTCCAGGCGATCATGTTCACCGACATGTTCGGCTTCAGCCGCATGATGGGCGAAGACGAAGAACGCTGCATTCGTCTCGTCGAGGAGCACCGGGTCATCGTGCGCGCCGCCCTGCCCCACTACGGCGGACGCGAACACCAGACCATCGGCGACGCCTTCGTCGTGCTCTTCGATTCGGCCCTCAACGCGGTCTCTTGCGCCGTCGAGATCCAAAAGCGCCTGCGCGAGCGCAACGCGGACCGGCCCGACAACGAGCAGGTGCTAATTCGCATCGGCATCCACCTCGACGACATCGTCTTCAAAGACGGCCAAATCTACGGCGACGGCGTCAACCTCGCCGCCCGGGTCGAGCCGCAGGCCGAAGTCGGCGGCATCTGCATCACCGAGCCGGTGCTGGCGCATGTGAAGGGCAAGGTCACCTTCGGCTTCGTCGCCCTCGGGGAGCGCGCGCTCAAAAACATCGCGCGTCCACCAGCGCTCTACGCCGTGCACGTCGAAGGAGCTCCGCGCCCCAACAACAAGGTGGCCAAGAAGGGCGGCAACGCGCTGCTGCCCGCAGCCTTGGGCGCAGCCGCCGTCGTCGTCGTCGTCGTCGTGGGCGCCTTGGTTGCGACCCGCGCACCCCGCGCCATCTCGACGGATCCGGCGGCCCTCGCGCTCTACACCGAAGCTCTGACCCTGCAGCGCGACGGACAACCAAACGGAGCCATCGGCCGCCTGCAAGACGCCGTCGCCAAGGATCCGAACCTTGCCGCGGGTCATCTGCGCTTGGCGGCTTTGATGTTCGAGCAGGACGCACTGGTGGCCCGCGAGTCCTACCGCGCCGCCGCCCGGGGACGGGATCGCCTCGACGACAAAGATCAGGGACTCTTCAACGCCTTTGGTCCCTACTTCGCCGCCACCGTCGACCTTCCCGGCTTTCAGGCCAGCATGGATCGGCTCGCGGATCGCTTCGACGACGACGACGAAGTCCTCTTCTGGCAGGCCTATGCCCACGAGCTGGCCGGGGATCACCAAGGCGCGCGCGCCATCGTGGGCAAGGGGTCGCCGACCTTTCTGCCGCTGGCTTGGCTCGACGCCATCGCGGCCCTGGGCACCGACGGCGGCGAAGAAGAAGGCCGCAAGATCCTCGACCGCTGCGTGGCGTCGTCGGCGTCGTCGACCAAGTGCTTGAACGAGCTCATCCACCTGCACCTACGCGCGGGGCGCTGTGCCGACATGGAGCAGGCGGCGCGCGAGCTGGTCACCCGGGCCGCCGACGACCCCGATGCCGAGCGGATGTTGGCCTACGCCCTCGCAGCCGAAGACGTGCCCATCGTCTCCGTCGTCGAGGTGCTGCAGCGCGCGCAGCGCAAGGTCTCGCCCGGCGCCCAACCCACCAGCGATGCCGTGCACAAGACCCGCGTCTACGCCTTCGCCGGCGCGTTCGCCGAAGCAGAACAATCAGCCCTCGAATGGCAACAGCGGGTCGCTCTTCATCCCGACATCTGGATGCACGTGATCCCCGCGACCTACGTCGTCGGCGCACGCCTCGAACAAGGGCGCAACGCCGAAGCCGCCGACGCCGCCGCCGACTTCTTGCGCCGTGCGCCGGCCTTTCAAAAAGATGCCTTCGGCGACGACTGGTCGATGTTCTTTGAAAACGTGCTGCTGCTTGCCGGCAAGATGTCGTCTCAGGACCTCGAGAAGAGGCGCGTCGCCTGGGTCGAGGAGCAATGGCAGAAGGACCCGCGCCCCGATCGCCTCGTCGACCTCTGGCGCGACGCATGGGGCGAATGGGCCCGCGATCCCGCCCAGGCCGCATTGGCAATGCAGGCCCTTCACCGCATGAAGACCAAGGGCCTGATCATTCCGACCACGGCGCGGCTGGAGCCGGGGCTCGCGTTGGCGCTGGGGCAGGCGCACCTGCACACCGGCGACGTCGACACTGCTCTGGGATTTCTCGAACACGCCGGCAACTCGTGCTTGGGCTTGATCGAGCCCTACCGATCGACGCGAGCCCTGCTTGCGCTCGGCGAAGCCCGACGGAAGAAGGGCGACGTCGACGGGGCCCGCGCCGCTTATCAAGGCGTCGTCGACCGCTGGGGCTCCACCCCCGATCACAGCGTCACCCTCGAGGCGGCCCACGCCGGGCTCGCTGCCCTGCCCTCGTCGCCGCCGCCGCCCTGATCCCCCTAGCACTTCTGCGCAAGGGCATTAGCGCTGCGGCGGAGGTTTTCATGCAGCGAGTGCTCCCCCTTTCCATCGTGTTCGCCCTGCTGGCCTGTGCGGGCTGCTCTGCGCCAGACGAGCCGGCTCCAAAGACGACGCCGCCGACGACGACGACGACAATGGCGACGAAGTCCTTCAACGCCATCCCGCGCATGGAGTTCAACCGCAAAGCCGCCGAGCGCCGGCTGCCTTTCTTTTGGATCCGCGACGACAACGCCAACGGCACTCTCGAACCCGCCGAGTTCGCGGTGCTGTGGGACCGAACCGGACAATCCCGCAAGGACTTCGTCGACGACGCCGGCGCCTTCAACCCGGCGTTTCGGCGCGCCTACGACGACATGCAGAAGCCCGAGCTCGCCTCCGCTGAGCCCGCCGAGAAGGCGCGCCACGAGGCCGTACTGGCCGAGCTCGCCCAAGGCCGACCGACCCTGGTGTTGACGACCCTGACCAACGCTGAAGACCAAGCCGTCGTCGCCCACGTCGAAAAGGCCGCGCGCCTCATCGAGGAGCTCTACGCCAAACAAAACGGCGTCGACGGCATGTTGGAGCACATCCCCGCAGCCGACCTGGCCTCGCAGACCTTGTTCTTTCGCAACCAGGGGCCGTGGTGCGAGGCGCCGAAGACCGAGAAGGACCGGGAGTGCAACGCGCTGGCGTTGAGGCCGAAGAAGATCTCGGGCATCTATCCGGCGTCGATCCAGGCCGATCCCAAATTCTGTGAAGTGCTCGAGAAGCGCAAAGACAGCGAGCAGCTGCTCTCCCCCTTCGTCGTCGTCCGCCACAAAGAGGGAGGCAAAGCCGAGGGCAACGCCGCCACCGACGACCTCATCGCTGTGCCCTACACCGAGGCCTACGCCAAAGAGATGGGCGAGGTCGCCACCGAGCTGAAGGCGGCTGCGTCGTCGATCAGCGATCCGGGCGAAGCTGCGTTCAAGGCCTACCTCGAGGCCACGGCCACCGCCTTCGGCGACAACCAGTGGTTCAAAGCCGACGTCGCCTGGAAGGCCATGACTGCGACGAACAGCAAATGGTACCTGCGCATCGGTCCCGACGAAGTCTACTTTGAACCCTGTTCCCATAAGGCCGGATTCCATGTCTCCTTCGCGCGCATCAACCAGGATTCCCTGCAGTGGCAAAAAAAGCTCGATCCCCTCAAAAAAGATATGGAAATTCAGCTGGCGGCACTGGCCGGTAAACCCTACGCAGCCCGCGACGTCGGCTTCCAGCTTCCCGACTTCATCGACATCGTCTTGAACGCCGGCGACGCCCGGTCGGCGATCGGCGCGACCATCGGACAATCCCTGCCCAATTGGGGCCCCGTCGCCGAGAGCGGAGGCAAGACGGTGGCCATGGTCAACCTCTACACCGACGACGACAGCAAGGCGGCCTTCACCGAGCAAGCCTCCTCTTTGCTGTGCAGCGAAACCATGGCCAAGATCACCGACGATCCCAAGAACGCGAATTTGTCGACGGTGTTGCATGAAGCTGCCCACAACCTTGGACCAGCTCATGAATACAAGGTCGGCGGCAAGACCGATGATCAAGTCTTCGGCGGTGCCTTGGCCTCGATGCTGGAAGAATTGAAAGCCCAAACCGCCGCCCTCTGGCTCTCAGGTTGGCTGGTGAGCAAGGGGCAGCTCGAGGCCGCCGTCGCCGAAAATGCCCACCTCCATGACGTCACTTGGGCCTTTGGCCACATCGCCCAAGGCATGGTGAACGCCGAGGGCAAGCCCAAGCCCTACTCGCAGCTGGCCTCGGTGCAGATGGGCTTCCTCAACGAGAAGGGCGCCTTGGCGTGGAGACCCGAGACCAAAGCCGCCAACGGCAGCGACGTCGGCTGCTTCGACGTCGACCTCAAGCAGTGGGTCGCCGTCGACGACCTCAGCAAGCTCGTGCTCGGCATCAAGGCCCGCGGCGACCGGAGCCTCGCCGAGAAGACCCGCGACACCTACGTCAAAGACGGCACCCCCTGGGCCAAGCTCCGCGGTGTCATCGCCGAGCGGTGGCTGCGAGCCCCCAAGGCCAGCTTCGTCTACTCCGTCGTCGACGGCTGACGATGCCAGGGTGACGAGGTCGTCGCCGTCGGCTACAAGCGTCGGCGGAGCGGTGGCCGAGTGGCTGAAGGCACCAGACTTGAAATCTGGCGTACCTGCAAGGGTATCGAGGGTTCGAATCCCTCCCGCTCCGCCACCCTTGGCCCTCGGGGCCCGAGCGCGGACAGACCGTCCGACCCCTTCTCGACGGGCCCCATGACGTCGACGGCGGCCTCGTACGCAGATGGCAGCGGCGATCTTCCGCAACAGAGGGAACGCCGAAAGTCGGTTTCGACGAAGTCGGTGCGGGGAATTAACTTGGCGTGCAAAACTCGTCGGAGCGGAGGAATCCCCTCGTTGGACATGCGGTTCCGGGTAGGCTTCCTCCATGGGACTGCTCAAGACGCGATGGGAAGGAAGCCACGACAGCCACGCGATCGCCGTAGAGCGCAACGAGGTGGGAAGGGGCTTCCGGATCGACTGGGATGGCAACGAGATCGCGCGCCGTCGATGGACCTGGATCGGTCTCGGCGAGCTCCACGCGACGGCGGAGATCGGCGACCGTCACGCCGACGTCTTGGTCAAGATCGAGTGGGGCGGGATCAACGGCAAGTGCACCGTCACTGTCGACGGCAACGACGTCCCGATGACGCTGGTGAAGTGACGCTGGCAGTCGTCGTCGTCGTCGGCAAGACCGGTGGCCGATGATGGACGGCAATTCATCGCCGCCAGGCGATGAACCTGTAGACAATTCACCGACACGCGAAGCGCTGTCGGTGAATTCTTGGTGACGCGGAAGCGGCGGTCACATCGAAGGGACCCCGCGACTGATCGGTGGGGCTCCTGCCAGCAGCGGCGTTGAAACGCAAGCAGCCGTCGCCAACCGTCGAATTGGAGACAGGTGCGCGCGGGATTTGTGACGGACGGCAGCATCGGCCCATGCCCTTCACCGCCGTCCAAAAGCACCCCCGCTACCGATTGAGCGACGCCGTCGACGTCGTCACTTCGGCTGCAGAGCTCCACCAGCTCGATGCCGAGAACATCTCCCTGGGCGGGGTGTTTCTGAAGACGACGAGCCCAGCTCCGCGGGGCAGTCCCGTTCGTTTGCGCCTGCGCAGCGCTGGACCAGGAGCCGCCACCATCGGCCTGATGGGGCGCGTGGTGCACGTGATCGACGAAGCCGTCGGCGCGCGGAAGTCCCACCCACCAGGGATGGGCGTCCAATTCGATCCCCTGTCGCCGCAGACCGAGACTTTGCTCCGGCGTTTCGTCGATGGCTTGGCAGCCCAGGCCGAGCCCGCCGAAGAACGCCCGCCCGTGCGCTTCGTCGGCCCTGCGTCCATCGAGGTGAACGCGACCCGCAGCGTGGTGCGACAGCTGTGGGAGCAGAGCCTCAGCGTCGGCGGCCTCTTTGCCGAAGGGGAGACCCCTCCGTTGGGATCGCTGCTGAGCGTGAGAATCGGACCCCTTTCCCTGGTCGGCGAAGTCGTCCACCTCGTCCTTGGTCACGGCGCCGGGGTGCAGCTCACGAATCTCGACGGCGGCAAACGCGAAGCGCTGCAGCGCTTTGTCGACGGCGTCGACAGCGTGCTCGCCTACCAAGAGGTCAAGGCGGCGGGGCCACCGCTCGGCAAGCTGCTGGGCGCTGTGCGCCGGCTCTTTCAGGGCATCGAGGCCAACGACGGCTTCGCGGCCCTCGGTCTGACGGCGACGGCGACGGCGGAGGAAATCAGCGGACGCGCGCAGCTGCTCGAGCGGGTCTTTCAGATGGCTCCCGCCGACGCCACGCCGCCGCAGCTTGCCCGGCTCGAGGCCGCCCAGAGGGCCCTGGCGCGGCTGGCGCCCGAGGTCCTGCAGCGAGCCGCCGCCCTGCGCAAAGAGGGAGAGCTCGTTCCCCAAGTGGTGCGCGTCGACGACGACGGCGTCCGTGATCTCCTGGCCGAGGCCTTTCACTTCGAGAAGTCGGGCCAACGGGCGGCGGCGGCGGCGGTGCTGCAACGAGCGCTGCTCCTCGCCCCCGACGACCAGCGTGTGCTCAAGCGCCTTGCTGCCATCGCGAGCGCCATCGACCTGTGCCGGGCCATCGAGCTCATGGCCAACGCCGAGGGCTTCGTGCAGGGCGTGGGCATGAAGGAGGAGGGCGTTCGCCTCGCCCGCGAAGCAGCCCGCCTGACGGCCCGCCGCGACGTTCGACTGCGGGCTTTGCGCGTGCTGGCCAAGGGCGGGGAGCTCCTCGACGCCACCCTGCTGGCCGAAGAGCTGCTCGAGCTCGATTCGCGGGATCCCTTGGCGCTGCAGGCCCTGGTGCTGCTCTACGAGCGAGCCGAGCGCTACGCCGACGCCGCGGGTGTGGGAGAGCGCCTGCTGCGCCAACGTCCGGGCGACGACGAGCTGGCCAAACGGGTGAAAAAGATCGCCGCTCGCGCGCGCCGCTGAGGCATGATGACGTCGTCGACGCCACGACAGGAAACGTCCAGGCGCACACTCCACACGTCCAAGGAACCGGTCATGACCGAGCGGCCGCCGACTCCCCCCAAAACGAGATTGGGCGCCCAGCCACTGCCCGCCACCAAGTTCGTGCCCCCGCCCAAAGCAGCAGCGCCGCCGCCGTCGTCGCCGAAGAAGACCCCCGCCGAAAAGCTCGCCGCCGTCTTGGCCAAGGAGATCACGTGGGCCGAAGCGATGGGCATGACCCAGGCCGAGGCCTTCGGCATCGCCCAGAGTGCATACCGGTTCTTCGAGCACGGCCAGCGCGACAAGGCGCGCCAGGTGATGGAGGGCCTCGTCGTCGCCAACCCGCAGGTCGGGTCTTTCCACGCGCTGCTGGGGGCCATGGCCGGGCGCATGGGCGACGAGGTCGAAGCCGAGCGCTGCTACTCCATGGCGATCAAGCTCGAGCCGCAAAACCTCTCCGCGCGCGTGAACCGCGCCGAGCTGCGCCTCAAGACGGGCTTCCTCGATCAAGCCCTCGAAGATCTGGTGCAGGCCACGAAGATCGATCCACAGGCCAAGACCGTGTTGGGAAAGCGGGCCTGGCGCTTGGCCCGGGTGACGTCGGCAGCGCTGCGGGAGCTCATTGGTCGGGCCAAAACGAAACCGGCGGCCAAGCCGCCGGCAACGCGACGCTGAGGGTTCGAGCTACCCGCGAATGTTGTTGATCGCGGTCTTGGCGTTTTCGTGGATGGAGCTGAGTACGTTGGTCATCAGCGTCTGAATCTGACTCATCTTCTGCATTTCGTTTTTCAGCTGCTCGAACTGGATGTCGCGGCTGCTCGAGTCGACCTGCGATTTGGCGCCGCCGAGATCGGCTGGGGTCAGGGACTGCTGCTCGCCGACGAAGCCCTTGATCCGGGTCAGGCCCGCCGTTGCTGCTTTGTCGAGATTGGCGGGGGAGTTGGCAGCGGCCAGCGAAGGGGTCGACACCGTCGTCGCCGGCGCGAAGCCTACGCTGCTGGTGGTCGCGCGGGCCATCACCTGGGCGGGTTCTTCGAGGGCGTGGGGCTCTTGGTTGCCGGCCGACATGGCGTCGAAGGCGTTGACGGTGTTCTGGTTGGTGCCGGAGCTCGCGGCCAGCAGCGCGGCGTCGAGGGCGGAGAGGCTCTTGAGCTTGCCCGTCGACGAGAGCTCCTGGGCGCGCTTCTGCAGCTCGACTTCGCTGAGCCCGGTGTACGACGAGAGGGTTTGAATGGCGCTCACGGGGACTCCTGCGGTGAAGGGGACAAAGGCTTTTCGGTCGGCAGCGAAGGTTGTTGTCAGGCGTTTTTCGCACGATCGTGCTGACTATCGATCCCCCGCCAGGCGCTTCAGCACGTCCTGGACGGCGCTTCGGTCGGTCACTGGCACCGCCGGGATTCTGACCTGCAGTGTGGCCAGCAGATCTCCCCGCGCAGGGCCCTGGAGCTTGGCGAAACCGCGGCCCCGCAAGCGAAACACCTGGCCTCCCTGGGTCCCGGCGGGCACCGTCATGCGCACCTGGGTGCTGACGACATCGGGCACAGGAATGTCGACGGTGCCGCCCAACAACACGGCCGAAAGAGGGACGACGACATCGACGCACACATCGAGACCATCGCGGCGAAAGAGCGGATCTTCATCGACGACGACGAGGACGTAGCGGTCGCCGTCGGGTCCACCAGCGGCCCCCTTGGCGCCTTGGCCTCGCAGCCGCAGCCGCGTCCCGTCGTCGACGCCGGGGGGAACCACGACTTTGAGGTCGCCGACGCTCTTGTCGCAGCCCGAGAAGGCTTCCCGAAAAGAGACGTGCAAGGTGTTTTCGACGTCGACGCCGGCTTCGGCTCGGGGCTTTTTCTTGCGCTTGGGAAAGAGCTTGTCGAGGAGCCCATCCATGTCGAGGGTGGGAAATCCCGGCCCGGCAGGCGGCGGCTGATCGCGGGTCCCGAACAAATCGTAGGATCGACGCCGTTGGGGGTCGCTCAGGATCTCGTAGGCCTCGGTCACCTGCTTGAAGCGCTCGGTGGCGCGGCCGTCATCGCCGGTGACGTCGGGGTGCAGCTCACGCGCGAGCTTGCGGTAGGCGCGCTTGAGCTCGCCCTCGCTCGCTCCCTTTTCCACGCCGAGGATGCGGTAGTAGTCGCGGGCCACCTCTGCGAAGCTAGCATCGCGCGGCCCAACAAAGGGCGACTGGGCCCCCGGGGCCCCACCTGCAAGTGCCGATGCTTTGAGTGCTGATGCTTGGAGCCGGGGGCAGGGCGCAAATGGAGACGAGGGGGCGCATGGCCATCCGGCGAAACCCAGGGCGCGACGGCGCCGACGACCCTTCCAGTGCCCGCACCCAGCGTGTGCCGGGCATGCTGGTCGAAGCCGCGTCCCTGGACGTGAGCATCGCCGTCGACAGCGCCAGCCTCGAAGCCACCCTGCCGACCGTCGCCCGGCCCAACCTGATCGTGCTCGAGGAGCGATCGCTCGGCCTCGCCGACGCCCTTGCACGACTCGGCTTTCTCGTTCGGCGCACCCAGACCGCCGTCGAAACCTTGTCCTTGGTCGCCGACCGCCCCCCGAACGCCGTCATCGTGGGCCCGGGGGATGTGGAGCGTCGACGGGTGCTGACCGGTGCCTTGCGCTTGCGCTTTCCCACCGTCGCCATCGTGTTGGTGCTGCAGAAGGTGGACGACGCCGTCGTCGACGCCGCCCGCTACGAGGGGGCCCAGGCGGTGTGGAGCTGGCCTTTGCCCCAGGAGTCGGAGATCTTTGCTGCCGTCCCGCGATCCCAGTCCGACGACGTCAGCGGTGCGCCTCTGCGCATCCAGCCTTCTGGCCTCGCGGCCCGAACCGTCCTGATTGCGCCCTCGGCCGCGTTGCCTCCCCTTCCCTCGTCCCTGGAGCAGCCCGCGCTCTACTCCGCCGACGGATCCGCCGAAGGCTCGATGCTGCTCTCGCGCCCCTCCGCCGAGGGGCGCGTGCGCACCGACGTCACCCCGGCGCGGCCACCGACCTTGCCTGCGGAGTTCCTGACCCCGCTGCCGACGCCGGCGCCCCCGTCGTCGCCTCCGCCTGACGCCACCAAGACGGTGTTGAAACCGCGCCTCGACCTCAGCGGCTCCGCCGCGAGACCCCCGGGCATCGTGCGCAGGCCTTCGACGTCGCCCAACGATGACTTGGCCACGTTGAACGTCGCGCGTGTCAACATCCCGCAGACGCGCGAAGGGGACGAGACCGTCGAAACCACGCCGGGCAAGCCGGCCGCCGACGTGCAGGACGCGATAACGCCCCGCGGCGAAATCCGGGAGGTGCTGCGGGCTGTGGCGCCCTTTCTCTGGGGCCTCGACGACTGCGCTCGCTACCTCGAAGACCTGCACGCGCAGGATCAGGCCGGTGCAGAAACGCACGCGCGCACGGTGAGGTTGGTCGCCCGCCTGCTCGCGCAGCTCCAGGCCCGCGTCGACGAGCTCTGAACTCTACTGCGTGCCCTGGAACCGAGGTTTCTATGCGAGCTCGCTTGGTCTGTTCGCCGATGGCATCGTTGCCTGCTCGGTCTGGCCACGAGGGCCAGCCCTCCCTCCGCCGCGCCTTGCCCTCGACGAAAACCCGCGGCGCGATTTCATCAAAGCGCCTCGGTTCCAGGGGCACTAGGGTCGCTTGCGGCTTTGGTGCTCGACGATCATGTCGCGGTAGAGCTTGGCGCGTGCATGCTCAGGGTGGGCCTCTAAGATCCCCTCGAGCTCCTGTATCGCCGCCGCGTGATCACCCGTCGAAAAGAGCGAGAGCCCGAGGTGCAGGCGCGCCGGCAAATAATCTGCGTTCTGCACGAGGATCGCCTTGAGCTCGCGCAACGAGTCCTCGGCCTTGCCGGCATCGCGAAAAGCCTGGGCGAGACGCAGGCGCAAATCGACGAAGGTGGGGCGCAGAGCGAGAGCGCGGCGATATTCGGCGATCGCTTCGTCGAAGGAGCCTGCGGAGGCAAAGACTTCGGCGATTTCGGCGTACATGTTGGCCAGTTTTCCCATCACAAACGAGTCGAGCTTCCCCCCCGGCTTCGTCGACGTCGTCAGCGCACCCAGGTACAAATCTCGCGCCTCTGCGTAGCGACCCATGTCATTGTAGGTCACCGCGAGATTCAGCGATGCTTCTGTGTAGGCCGGGTTGATGCGCAGGGCCTGTTCGAAGGCGGCCTGGGCCTTCGAGAATTGTCCGACGTCGTGGTAAATGACGCCGAGCATGTTGTAGACGTCGGCGTAGGGGAGCTGGGCCGCGGTGACTTGTACGAGATGCGGCTCCGCGCGGACGAACTCGCGCTGCTTGTAGAGCTCTCGGCCCGTGGCCAGTGCTTCGCGAAGCTTGTCGTCCATATGAGAGCGCCTCCAGTTGCGGGCGGACCGTACCCCAGGTTGGTGCTCTTGCCGTCGTCTTCGGGCAGAGAGCAAGAACGTCTGGCCGAAAAAAAAATCCAGGCAAAGCCTGGATTTCTCGTTGGGGCGATCGACGGGGCTCGAACCCGCGACACCCGGATTCACAATCCAGTGCTCTACCAACTGAGCTACGACCGCCATGACCTGACCGGGAACCTTGTGTCCGTTGCCGACGACGTCGTCAAGCCCTGGCCTTTTTCAACTGGTCGAGGAGGTCAGCATAGAGCGTGGTTTCCTCGTCGTAGGCGACGGCCAATTCGAGGTGGACGATCGCACCCTCGGGATCGCGGCCGCCGAGATCGTCCATGGCAACGAGATAGAGGTCGTGGGCGCGCAGACGGTTGCGGGCCTGATCTTCCGCCGACAGAGACTCGTGTCGTGGCCGCGCGGGGGCCGCACTCACGATGAAGCGCACCGCCCGGGGTGCTTGGAGCGCAGGCCGGGCACGCGCAGGCGTTTCGTCGTCGAAGGCCGATGCTCCGGCGACATCCCGAAAGAGGGAGGCGGGCAAGGCCGCGGCGATCACCGCGCGGGGTGCCGTGATCTCAAGCTCGTCGTCGAAGGCGTCGTCGTCGTCGTCGTCTGGTCGTCGGCCCCGCAGGACGCTGGCGCGATCGGCAGGTGCGGCCACCAGCTCGATGTCGTCGGCCGAGATCTCGTCTAACTGTTCCTCGCCGCGATCCGAGCGCGGCACAGCGCTTCCACGAATGCCCAGCTGGTGCGCGAGTTCATCGAGGTCAGCCGCCGAACCAAAGGCGACAACGTCGTCGACGGTGCCGAGCTCGCCGACGCCTTCGTCGGACAGACCGCGCAACGCGACGGCGGCCGCGGCCCTGGTCTTGGTGGGAGTCGTGACCTCGACCACCGCCGGCGGGCTCTCGTCGTCGCCCAAATCCTCAGACGAAAAGGAGCGCACCGCGATGCCCAGGCGCGCAGCAGTGTTCAAAGTCGCCACTTTGTCGGCGCGGGGTCGAGGAGCGATCTCTTCTTCGAGGGCGGCCAGAGCAGGCAGCGGTCGGGGGGGCGGGTCGTCGCCGCGAAAGCGAAACACGTTGGTGTGGACCCGCGCGGCAAAAGACCGACTGCGCTCGGTGGGTCTCGCGTCGACGGCGTCGGCGCTGCGTTGCGCATCCTTGGTCAGCTGCAGAACCCGTGGGGCAGGCTTGGTGCTGACGTCGACGGAGAGACGAGGGGAGCTGTGTTCACCGGGCTGCGGCGGATCGAGCCGCAGCGGCACGAGATCCCCCGAACGCGAGCGATGGTCGGCATCCAAGCGTGTGGCGCTGCGATCGGCTCGCTCGAGGTGACCCAGGCGGTCGTGCGGACCAAAGCGATCGAAGGCGCCGCGCCGGGCGCTCAGCAGCTCGGGCGCCGAGCGGATGCCCCGCGGAGGGGTGGCCCCGGCCGCGAGGATGGCGGCGTCGAGACGACGCTCGAGCGTTGTTTGTTGGTGCTCATCGTCGAGGGCCGGCGGTGGGCTGATGGTGGGCGCCACCACAAGGAAGGGCGGATCCGACTGGAGCGCCTTTTCCCGCGCCAGCTGCAATTGGGCACCCGGCCTGAAGGCAGAGAATTGTGATGCAGACGCTGCGTCCGAAAAGACGTCGGGCTGATCTGCTTCAGGGGCGGCCAAACACGCCTCCTCCAGCAGTCCACGAAACGGTTCTGGGCGGGCCAAGTCTCCGAACCTTTTGATCGACACATTCCGGTACTGGTCGCCCAGCCATCGACGTCGATCTGTGCCGAGGAGTCGCCCCCGGACGTACATGTCCTACCACGTGCTGCGGCGTTTTGGCTACGGAATCGAGGGGATGATCAAGGCGAATTCACCGAGGCGCGAAGTCGAATCCGCTGCGCCGCGTCTACGAACGGGCGTGCCGCTCGCTCACAGCACGCTGCCCGTCGGCGTCTTGTCGAGGAAGCGATCGGGGTCCGGGGCAACATCGAAGACGGCGACGGGACGCGCGAAACCCTTCACCACGCGGGCCTCCAGCGCCAACGTCGACACACCCGCCTTCTTGATGATCCGTTCGGTGTTCTCGTCGACGAGCACCTGGCCGGGCCGGGCCTGTCCGCACAAGCGCGAGGCCAGATTGACGGTGTCGCCGATGACCGTGAAGTCGAGACGACGGCGCGCTCCCATCGCACCGGCGATCACGCGCCCCGTGGAGATGCCGTAGCCGACCTCGAGCGAGGCCTCGCCCCTCGACGTGCGCGCTGAGTTGACGATCTCCTGCAACGCCTGACGCATGCGCAGCGCCGCCTGAACGCAGCGGACAGCGTCGTCGTCGGCCTGCACTGGGGTGCCCCACACGGCCATCAAACCGTCGCCGATGAATTTGTCGAGCGTGCCGCCGTGCTCAAAGACCACTTCGACCATGGCGTCGAAGTACTCGTTCAGCATCGACACCACCTGTTCGGGGGCTGCGCCGTCGCTCAGGGTGGTGAACCCGCGGATGTCGCTGAACAACACCGTGCACTGCACCTTGTCGCCGGCTTTGCCGAAGTCGAGCTCGTTGCGCAGCGCCTTCTCGACCAACGCCGGCGACAAAAAGCGCGAGAGCTCGGCGCGCATGGCCGCTTCTTCTTCGATCTTGCGGCGCAAGCGCGCGTTGGCGACGGCGAGAGCGGCGGGCTGGGCGATGGCCCGCAGGAGCGAGAGGTCTTTTTCTTCGTAGGCGCCCGCCAGCGAGGTCGAGCTCAGGTGGATCACCCCAAGCACCTCGCCGCGCACCACCAGCGGCACGCACAGCGCCGACCGGATGCGGGCGCCGACGATGGTTTCGCTGCGCCGCAGCTGTTGATCGACCTGGGCGTCGCTGGTCAGCAACCCGCCCTTGGTGAGCAGCACCCGTTCGACGATGGCGCGGGGGATGTGCACCGCAGTGTTGCGCTCGGAATACGACGCCAAAGTCACGAGGTCGTCGCTGATGCCGGGATCGCGCAACATGACGACGGCGGTGTCTGCGGGCAGCAAGCCGCGAATCTTGTTCAGGATGGTCTGTCCGAGCGCTTCGAGATCGGTCTCGAGGCCGACGTTGGCGAAGAGATCGAAGGCGACGCGCAGGCGCTCGTAGTCCCGCCGCAGCGCCCGCTCATCGAGAGCCTCGGCGGCCTGCTCGAAATTGATCTCAGCGGGTTGCTCGGCGAAGACGCTGTCGCCGTTGGGCTCGGACCACAGATTCTCAGGAACAAGAGTGACGCTGGTGTGCTCCGACGACGACGCGGGCTTTTCGGGTGCGGGATCGAAGATGGGATCGCTGCGCCTCATGTCGGCGAAGGAGCTCAGCGGTGCTGGATTCGCGGAGCCCGTGAGCAGCTCGTCGGCGGGCCCTGCACGCATCGGCGGACGCACCACGGGAGCGCCGGCCCGCTCGTGGCGAAAGCACAGCGTGGAGTTGCCGACGGCGATGAGGTCCCCGTCGCGCAGGACGATGCGGCGGTCCTCGCGCGTGCCGTTGACCAAAGTGCCGTTGGCCGATCCCAGGTCCTCGAGGACAAAGCCCTCTTTGCTGCGCCGGATGACCAGGTGGGCTTTGCTGACTTCGGGATCGAGCAGCTGAATGTAGTTTTCGGTGTGGCGGCCCACGGTCGTCTCGTCGAGCAACACCTTGCTCTGCGGCGCGCCACCAGCGGTTTGGTACTCGACCCTTGCGGGTGTCTGGCGCGCGGGGGTGGGCGACGGCCGCATGTCCTGAAAGCCGGCAGATTCCCCCGTCAGCGAGCGCACCGCCAAGGCCGCAGAGGCAAGGTCGTCGGTCGGCTCAGCCTGCTCGCGCAGCCCTGCTGGCCGAGGTGGAGCTGCCGCGCGATCGTTGTCGATGAAGAGGGCGTCAAGTCCTGGGACTTGCTCTGCAAGACGCGGCGCGCCGGCCGGAGGGGGCGGCCGCGGCGGAGGCGGGGGACCGGGCTTCTTCGTCGTCATCGCTCGCTGGCCTTGCTAGCAGATTGTCCTTCTTCTCGCTGCGCGGCGCTCGCTGGCAGCGCACGGGGGCACCCCCGTCGAGGGCAGAGAAACGCCGCGCAGGCAGAGGATGCAGCTCGGGGTCGAAGGCCGGAGCGCCACTGGAAGTGCCGACGGTTTGAGCCGTTGGCACGGCTCAAAGTACTTCCTGCTTTGCGCCGTTGGCATGGCGCAAAGTGTCGATGGTTTGAGCCGTTGGCACGGCTCAAATTCACCGACAGCGCTTCGCGCGTCGGTGAATTTGCTGCAGGTTCATCGCCTGGCGGCGATGATTCTCCGCCCCGGTCTGCGAACGTCGGCTTGTGCGCATGGGCACAGACCCGCGGCGTCGACGCCGCGTTCACCAGATCCGTGGAACCTTCGCTTGGTCCTGCGTGTCATGATCGCTTACCGATGGCGTCCCGCAGCCACTCCGTTTGGCGACTCTCCCTGCTCTGGCGGGGGGCAGTTCTCGACACCGTCTCACTCCAAGGGCAGCGAGGCACTCTCGACCTCCGCACCGGAGAACAGCTCAAGGTTCGGCTGCTCGACGCTGCGGAGCAGGAGGGACCTCCGCGCCTGGAGATTGTGGGCGACCGCCTGCTCGTCATCCTCGAACCCGGCCAATTTTGCACCCTGCCCGCCGGACACGTGCTGCATGTCGACGTCGACGTCGCGGCCTCGCGCGCCCCCGCCCCCTTCAGCGTCGACAGCACCCTGCTGCATTCGACCATGATCGGCGTGGCGCTGCAGGTGTGTGTCTTCAGCTCCCTCTGGCTCGCGCCTCTCGATGGCCCTGCCGACTTCGGCGCAGGGGTGACCAGCGATGCACGACGCTGGCTGAGCCTCCCTGGCGGCACCGCCCGTTCGGTCGGACGCGCGGTCTTCTCCGCCAACGGTCGCAAGCCTGACGAAGCCGAACGCAGCGCGCCGGCGCAGAAAAAGGGGGCTCCTCTGCCCCAGCGCCCGGGCAAAGGACCCTCCCTCGACCAGACCCTCGAAGCGATGAAGCGCGCGCTGCACCCCGGCGACGACGGCGACCTGCGCGAGAGCCTCGGGGAACTCTCGAAAGCGTTCGCGCGGGCTCCTGTCCTCGGCAACGGCACCGGCGGCCTCTCGCCTCGCGATCCCATCGACAACGGACCCGGCAGCGGCGTCGTCGGCGCTGGCACCACGGTGGCCCTCGATGACCTGCTGCGCCGCCGTGCGGAGCAGGTCGAGGAGAAGCTCCGCGTGCAGCGAGCCCCCGCCCGGCCGGTCTTCCCCGTCACGATGACCGAGGTGCCCGACGCCGCCATCGACATCTCGCGCCTGGCCGCCGATCCCGAGCTCGATCCGGTGGTGCGCGACCATTTGAGCCGCATGATTCGCAGCCGCCACAACGTCATTCGCGCTTGTTACGAGTCGTGGGGCTTGTCGGCGGATGCCCACCGCGCCGGACGGCTGGTGCTCCAGCTGACCTTGAGACCCGATGGCCACGTCGAAGACCTGCATGCATCGACTTCGACGTCGGAGCTGCGCATGGTGGGCGATTGCGTCGTCCGGGCGGCCTCGGAGTGGTACCTCGGCGACGGCCTGGTCGACGAGCCCACGCGATTGGCCTTTCCCTTCGTGCTCCAACCTCGGGGCTGAGCAGTGCCCGCTCCCGCGCGAAGGGATCAGCAGCGCGACGACAAACCCTGGGTGGCGTTGAGCAGGGGCTGGATGCGCTTGAGCTGACCCCGGGCGTCGAGGTCGGTGAAGATCCACTCAGCGTGGCGGACGAGGCGGAGCGCCCGCTTGGGAGCTTGAGACCGCAGGAGCAGCTGCGCCAGTCCGACGAGGGCGTCGGCCTGAGCGAAGCGATCACCCGCCGAGCGGAAGGCGACGACAGCGCGGGTGAAGGCAGCGCGGGATTCATTGAAGTCGCCGTGTTGCATGAAGTAGGCGCCTTCAGCCTGCGCGAGCTCACCGATGGCCCGTGGCCGTGCGGCTGTCTTCAAGCGCGCGCGCGCGGCCTGCAGCGTTTCGTCGGCCTCGGGCAAGGCGTTCTTGGTCAGCAGCGCCAGCACGAGCAGAGCGCGGGCGCAGACGGCGTCGTCGTCGGAGCCGGCGCGGTCGAAGGCGTCGACGGCGGCTTTGAGGTGGTCGACGGCGCGGTCGTAGTCGCCTTTGGCCAGGTAGCTGCGGCCGATGTTCTTGAGGGCTTCGGCGCGGGCCAGGGTTTGCCCGGTTTCTGCTGCCAAGGTCGCTGCACTTTGGAAGCGGGAGATGGCCTCGGAGTGGGCGCCCGAGATGAAGAGCTGATCGCCCAGGGCTTTGAGCAAGAGGGCTTCTTCGACGCGGTGTCCTGCTTGGCGCGCGAGCTTCAGGGCCTGGTTGAGGTGCTCCCGCGCTCCCAAGCGGTCGCCGTCGGCGGCGATGGCTTCGGCGAGAGCACGCAAGGCCGGGATTTCGTCGAGGCGGCGGCCTGCTCTTTGGCACAGGTCGTAACGGCGCTGGGCGACGACGGCGGCTTCTTTGAAACGGCCGAGGCCGAAGGTGGCAGCGCCCTTGGCGGAGAGCGCGGACAATTCGTCGTCGAGGGTGGCGCGTTTTCCGAACATCGACAGGGCTTTGTCGGCGTCGCGTTCGGCCATGCGGGGCTGCACCACCTGCAACAGCTCGGCGCGGGCCACGAGCAAGCGCGCCGCCGACAACCCCGACTTTGCCTCGGACCCGACGGTGGCAAGGGCGCGTTCGACGTGGGCGAGGCCGCTGTCGTTGGCCCCCAACTTCAAGCAAGCGCGGGCCATCCACAGGTGCAGCTCGGCGAAAGACGTCGTCGACGACACGCCCTCTCGCTCCAGGGCGCTTTCGAGGAAGGCACGACACTCGGGGATCTGCCCGCACAGAAAAAGCGTCTTGGCGACGGCGAGGTCGACGCGGACGACGTCGTCTTTGTCGAGGCCCCGCCCCGCGCTCACCAAACGAGCGGCGCGACGCGCCGTGACCAGCGCGTCTTCGAAGGCGAATTGGGCCAGCGCGTGATCGACGGCCATGACGAAGAAGCGCACGGCGCGGACGACGTCGCCGGCGCGCTCAAGGTGTACGGCCAGGGTCTCGGCCACGGGGGCGAGATTGCCCTTGGCGCGCTCTTCGAGGACGGCGGCGCAGACCTCGTGCCAGCTGGCCAGGGCGCCGTCTTCCTTGAGGGACTTGATCAGGGCCTCGCGGATGTTGGGGTGGCGAAAGACCACGCGCGGGCGCCCGTCTTCGGTGTCGACCACGCGAATGAGTCCCTGCGCTTCGACCGTGGCCAGAGCGCGGCGCACTTGGTCGACGTCGACGCGGGCTACCGCTGACAGGAGCTTTGGTCCTGCCGGTCGGTTGAACACGGCCAGCGCGCGCAGGGTGCGTTTTTCGGGATCGCCCAGACGAGCGATGCGCTGCTCGACCACGAGAGCGGTGGGCGTGTTGACGACGGCGGAGCGGTATTCATCGAGCAACCATCCCATCTCGCCGCGCTTGAGATCCCCGCGTTGGATCATCAAGGCCAAGACCTCCTCGAGCAGCAGGGGATTGCCGCCCGAGTGAGAGAGCAAGAGGTCGGCGAAAGGCTCGGGCACGGTCTCAGCCGCCGGAATGCCCAAGAGTGCGGCCACCAGCTTGCGGACGTCGTCGCGCTTCAGACCCGCAAGGGGCAGGCGCACGACGTCTGTGCCCGCGGCGTCGAGCATGTCTTTGGGCAGCGGTCCCAAGGCCTCGTCCCAGGTGGCAACGACGACGACGCCGGCGGCTTTGGCAGCCTTGATGATCTGCGCGAGCACCGCAGCCGAGGCGGCGTCGCAAAAGCCGACGTCTTCGACGATGAGCACCACCGCTTGTCCCGCCGTCGACATGCCCAGGAACAGTTGGGCGGCGCTCAGCTGGAAGCGTTGGCGCTCGGCGGGGGAGCGTTGGGAGCGTTCGTCGTCGGTGCGCTGCTCGGCGAGCTCCGGACAGAGGCGATCGATCACGAGTCGCTCCCCTTCGGAGAGCTGCGCCCGGCGCGCCAAGGGAGCCAGGGATCGCACCAGCTCGGCGATGGGGCGGTAGGCCCAACGTCCATCTTCGAGGCAGGTGCCGATGGCCGCGCGGCCGCCACCGAGCTGAGAGACGGCTTTGAGCTCGGCGACGAAGCGGGATTTGCCGACGCCGTCTTTGCCTTCGACGACGACGAGCCGGGGGGCGTCGGGCTTGCGGTCCTTCACCTTGTCGACGAGCTCGGTGACTTGCGCCTGCTCGGCGTCGCGACCCACCAGCCGGGCGCGTCCCAGGGCGATGGGCATCGCGATGGCTTGGTTTGGAATCAGCTGGGACAAGGCCGCAGCGACTTCGGCGGCGGACTGGGGTCGGCGGTTGGGTTCTTCATCGAGCAAACGGACGAGCAGATCGGAGAGCGCGCGGCTGCCGTAACCCAGGGCATGCAACGACGGCGCCGGCGTCTTGCGCGCCGCCAAGAGCTCCTGCGGGGTGCCACGGCCGTGGGGCAGCTTGCGGGTGACGACCTGAAAGAGGGTGATGCCGACGGCGTAGAGGTCGGCGCAGACCGAGTGTCCAAAACCGCGCAGCACCTCGCTGGCGAGATAGGGCGGCGTGCCAGCCCACCGTGCCCCGCGCTGCGGCGTCGGATCGAGCTCGCGCCACAGGCCGAAGTCGAGCACGCGCACGCGTTCGCCGGGATCGGCGTGACTCTGCACCAGGATGTTGGCGGGCTTGAGATCGCGGTGGAGCACGCCGTGCCCGTGGATGAACTCCAGCGCGCGACAGATCTCGACGAAGAGGGCCAAGACCTCGTCGATCTTTTTCCCGGCCAAGGAATCGAGCAGGGGTTTGCCGACGACGAGCTCTTGGGTGAAGTACCAGCTGCCGTCGTCGGGGGCGGGGCCGAAGTCGAAGACGCGCACCAGGTTGGGATGGTGCAAGCGGCTCAGGATTTCGAACTCCTTGCGAAAGAAGTTCTCCCAGCGCGGGTCTTTGGCGTGGAGCATCTTGAGGGCGACGAACATGTTGCCGCGGCCGATGTCTTCACAGCGAAACACCTTGCCCGCCGCACCCTCGCCGAGCACGTCGAGCAAGCGGTACCGACCATCAACGATGTCGCCGACCTGCACGGGACGAACAATGCGTCGTCGACGTCGCCGCCGTCAAACGCCTGGGACGCTGCGCCAACCGGCCACCCGCCCTGAAGACAAAGACCCATCGGGTGGGTCTCGGGCAAAATGGCTGTGGCCGACGACGTCGAAGGAGGAAGCCCCGGCTGCCATTTCGCAGCGCTCGATGTCGATGTGCGCGGAGGCCACGGTCACCAACTGCAAGGCGCGCGGTTGATCGCGGCGCGTGCGTGACGACGTCGCCGTGCCCGCGCCTGCCAGGACGAACGCCCGAGACAGAGTGGGAAAGGCCGTCGCCGTCGTGGTTGCGAAGGGCAAGTGGAGGTGCCCGCTCAGCAGCACGTCGATGCCTGCCTCGGCCAGCGAAGCCGCCGCGACAGCCGCGTTCGTGACGACGTGGGTGCGCCGGGCGGGCCGATCGAGAGCCAGGGGGTGGTGGGTGAAGGCCACGCGCACCGCCGCCGGGCTCCCGGTGGCGATGGTCCTCAGGTCGTCTAAGGCGGCCGGGCTCAGGGTGCCCGCCACCTGACGGCGCGGATTGACCGAGCCCAGGGCCAAGAGCACGACGTCGTCGACGACGACGGCGGCCCGGCGGTTGTCAGCGGGTACGGCGGCTTCAAAGCGTGCGAGGGGAGCAAAGATGCGACGCCAGGGAGGCCACCAGTCGACGTCGTGGTTGCCGGGCACGACCTGTACCAGACGCGGGATGCCTGGGGCCCCGGGCCTCGGCCTGCACAGCAGCTCGAGCAAGTCTGTGAACCCGCGCAACTCGGAGGCTCGACCGCGCTGGGTGACATCGCCGGTGACGATGACGACGTCGGGATCTCTGTGGGCCAGGACCTGCAGCACGCCCTGCAGCGCGGCATCGATGACCGTGCCGAAGTGCAGGTCAGAGATGTGCAGCAGCGTGATGGTCACGGCGCGCTGCCGGCAGCGGGCTGGGTGCCTCCGTGGGAGAGCGCCGTTCCGGTCGCCTTGCCCACCAGGGGCTGGCCTTTGTCGTCGAGCAGCACCGCCAGCGTGCCGTCGAACACCATACCCTCGTTGGGGCCGCGCGGCAGCGCCCTCATCTGTAGGACGACGTGGGCCCCCGCCTCGCACGCCGCCGCGCGCAGTGTTTTCAACGCCGCCTCGGGGCCCTGGTCCTTCATCTGCGTCGCGGACCACTCCAGCACGATGGTGCCCAGCTCCTGGTGCGGTTTGGTGAACGGGGTGCCGTCGTCGACGATCTCGACCGAGCAGCCGTCGTCGCGGGCTTCGAGCACGGGGGCCCCCGGGGCGCGCTGGATCTTGACTGGGTTGATCAGGGTCATGCAGGCCCCCGCCGCGACGACGACGACGAGGGTGGCGGCCTTCATGGCAGCACCCGCAGCGACGAGGGCGCGGCCGACGGCCCGCTGCGCTGGTGATGCTGGTGCGCCTCTTGGGCGTGGTAGCTGGAGCGCACGAAAGGCCCCGCGAAGACGTGGGTGAAGCCGAGACTCTCACCGTGAGCACGGAAGCGATCCCAGGAGGCATCGTCGACGTAGCGAGCCACGGGCCAGTGCTTGAGGCTGGGGCGCAGGTACTGCCCAATGGTGGCGATGTGGACCCCGAGGCTGCGCATGGTCTCAAGAGTGCGCAGCACTTCGTCGTCGTCTTCGCCGAGGCCCACCATGATGCCGCTCTTCACCGCCGGGTGGCCCCGCGACGCGACATGGCCCAGGAGCGACGTCGTCATCGACCAAGAGGATTGGGGGCGCACGGCGTGGTACAGGCGCTCGACGGTTTCCAGGTTGTGGTTGAAGACCGCGGGCCCGGCCTCGAGGACGACGTCGATCAGCCCCAGGTCGCCGCCGAAATCGGGGGTGAGGATTTCGACGGATGCGCCGGTCGCCTTCACGGCGCGGACGCACGCGGCCCAATGGTGTGCACCCTTGTCTTTGAGCTCGTCGCGGTCCACCGAGGTGATGACGACGTGCGCAAGCCCCAACGACGACGACGCTGCGGCCAGTTTGTCGGGCTCTTCGGGGTCGATGGCGCGAGGCCTGCCGGTGGTGACGTTGCAGAAGTGGCAACGCCGCGTGCAGCGGTCGCCCAGGATCATGAAGGTCGCGGTGCCGCTGCTGAAGCACTCGCCGATGTTGGGACAGCGGGCCTCTTCGCACACCGTCGACAACCCACCCGCACGCACCAGAGCGTGCACGCGCGCACGATCCGCCGTGGTGCCGAGGCGCTTGCGCAGGTGCTCGGGGAGGCGCAGCGGGGCGTTGGCGGTGGCGGGCATGTCGCACCCTGCCGCTGGTCCCTGTCGTCGTCAATGTCACTTCAAGCGCGCGCGCGCGTGAAGCAAGGAGCACTACAGGAGGTTCTCAGCGAGCATCCAGACGAAGCCGCCGACGGCCATGGCTGCTCCGGCTGATGCTGCGATTAGCGCGGGCAGCACGCGAGCCTGCGGGCCGGGTGAGGGCGCGCTCAGGCCCCCCGGCCGACCCAGATCGTCGGCGAGCTTTTGCAGCTGGGCCTGGGCCTGGTCATCGAGCATGAAAATCCCCGACTTCATTGTGGGATCGGGGAACCAGCCATTGCCGTCGCTGACCAAGGCCGCGTTTTCGAAGGGGCACCACGTCTGGGTGGGCTCGCGCGCGACCAGGAGCTCGTCGGCGGACAAGCGCTCGACGACGCGGGCGTAGACCCAGGCCAAGGGCGGCGACTCGCACACGCGCTCCCAGCGGGCCATGCCGGGCTTCCACAAGCGGGTCCGAGCCGAGACGTCGCCGAGGTCGACAAAGAGCAGGATCTCGTCGCGGGTGAAAGGACCGCGCGCCTGGTTGCCGATGGCGCACCACCAGCGCTCCGCCGCGGCGCGCGCGATCTTCAAGCCGACGACGTGCATGGTGCCGCGGCAACACGTGCAGCGGACCTTGACGAAGCGACCGGCGACCTTGGCGTCGGCGATCTCGTAGGCGGTGGCGCAGTGCTCGCAGTTGTGGCGCATGGAGGCTCCCCTTGGTTCAAAAGAGGTACAGCCGGCCCCATGTGCCTCCAACTTTTCGGCCGAAATTGTCTTCAGGTTCATCGCCTGGCGGCGATGCATTCTCAGCGCACGCCGGGTGTGAAGCCCTCAGCGCTCTCGGTGGCGATGGTCCACTGCTCGGCGAAGAAGAACCCACGGCCGCCGCTCGTGATGCCGGCGTTGCGTTTGGCCCCGCCGTTTGTGTACTCCCAATCCTCGCCGGTGCCGTCGACGCCGATGTCGCCGTAGACATCCAGGACGACGCCGCCAGAGCGCAGTTGGTAGGCATCATCGCCGTTGCCGCTCAGGTTGCCCCGCTCCTGGCTCGCCGAGCGACCCGGGAAGGCCGCCGCAAACTCGGTCGCTTTGTTCGCAAGCACGAAGGTCGCGCCCGCGGCCACGGTGCCGGTGAGGGCGATGGTCGCGCTGGGCGAGGTGTTGCCGTTGGAGAAGGTCCGAACGTCGACGGTGGTGGCAGCGAGATCGATGGACGCCGCGGTGGCATTGAAGATCTCGACGAACTTCACCAGGCCATTGGGATGGTCGGCGACCTCGCTGATCAGCAGGCCGGGGCTCTCGCCTTCGAAGCGAGCGTCGATCACCAGCCCAAAAGACGCCGTTTCGAAACCAAAGACATCGGTGGAGCGCACGCAGGCGGTGAGCACTTCGCCGCTGAAGACCGGCACGCCAACGAGGCTGGAGCAGAAGTCCGCGCCGCCGTCGTCGTCGTTGTCAATGACCAGCGCGTCGGCGTCGAGCAGATCGAGCTCGGGATCGGCGAGGGCGGGACAACCACCGGCGCCGTCATCGACCGCGATCGAAAGAGTGCCGTCGGCCGGGACCGTGAACTCGTAGCAATCGACGTCGTCGGCGTCGCTGATGTCGAGGTCGGCGGCGAAGTCCAGGCTGACCAACGCGGGATTAAAGAAGTTGCCGGCGTCGCCTTCGCCTTCGCCTTCCCCTTCGCCTTCGCCTTCGCCTTCGCCTTCGCCTTCGCCTTCGCCTTCCCCTTCCCCTTCGCCTTCCCCTTCACCTTCGCCTTCGCCTTCACCTTCACCGGCGGGGGTGCGGTCGGTCAGGCGCCCATCGGTCGCGGGCACCAGGTTGGCCAAGACTTCGATTTCTGCGGCCAGAACATCGGCGGCGACCTCGCGGGTCGTTCCCTCGCCGTCGTTGAACATGTTGTAGCCGTCGCCGCCGAGGTTGATGAAGTCGGTGGTGGCAAATGTGTACTCCGTCAGATCGTCGATCGGGGTGTCGTCGCTTTGGGTGAGCAAGGTGATGCGGCCGCCGACGGGGAGGCTGGCGTCGTACTCGACCTTGATGCCCGAGACCTGCGGGAAGTGCCCATTGGCGGCTGGCAGAGCGTCGAGACCGTGCTCCAGGGCCGCGCGGAGCTGGGCACCAGTGACCGTACGGGTGACGACGAAGTTGCCAAAGGGCAGGACGGCGAAGGCGTCGCCGACGACGACGTCAGCGTCAGGCAGGGCGCGATCGCGGACCGCCACTGGGACATAGGCTGAGGGGATCTTGTCGCGGATGCCGCCGCCGTTGGTCAGCGCGATGTCGACGTCGTAGTGGACACGGAACGCGTCGGCTACCAGGTCACCGATCGGCATCTCGGAGAGGCGCTCGACGTTGTTGCCGCGATCAAAGAGGGCCGACGTCGAAGCGATCTTGCGATCGAGAACCCCGGCGAGATCAGCGCGGAAGCCGTCGAGCAAGGTGACGATGTCGGCGCGGGGCGTGACGTTGGCGACGAGGGGCGAGATGATCTCGACGTCGGCCGACTCGAAGTCCTGGGTCGCGCGCGTGAACGTGAGCTCAATCTTTGCGTAGGTGCGGCCTTTGCTGCGGTTTTCGACCACCACAGCGTCGTTGACGACGGTGTTGACTTCGAAGTCGGTGTGATCGCCGATGACGGCCTGAAAGCCGTTGAGGGCAGCGGCGAAGTCGAGCAGGGGGCCGGTGGGCGCGCCGGTCGCATCGCGTCCGGTTGCACCCAGGTGGGCAATGGCGACGAAGACATCGGCGCCTGCGGTGTCGGCGGCGTCACGGGCCGTCTGGGCCGCGGCGGCGGAGGCGAGGACGGTGATGGTGCCCAGGCGCCCCGGGAAGACGAGATCCGGGGCGTCGTCGTTGGTGACCGCGATGATGGCCACGTTCAGCCCGTCGATCTCGACGATGTCGAAGGGGCTGACGACGCCGTTGAGGTTGGCCGCCAGGTTGCCGAGGTTCGATGAGACGAAGGTGTAGTCCGCGAGGTCGATCATCGCTTGCAGGTGCGCGAGGCCGCGATCGAAGTTGTGGTTGCCGAAGGTGTCGTAGTCGAGGCCCATGAGGTTGAGCGCCAGCACCGCAGGCTCTTCGTTGTTGAACGAGACGAGGGGCAGCGATCCGCCGAAGGAGTCGCCGCCGGCCACAACGAGCGTGTTGGGATTCGCCGCGCGGTGGGCGTCGAAATAGGCCCCCAGAGCGGGAGCGCCGCCGATGAGGTCGTCGACGCCGGTGGCGGGATTTCGCACGATCAGGGGATCGACCTGACCGTGCCAGTCAGAGATCGTCAGCAGCTGCAGCGTGACCACGTCGTCGACGTCGCCTTCGCCTTCGCCCTCACCTTCCCCGCCTTCGCCTTCGCCTTCGCCTTCGTCGCCCTCACCTTCCCCGCCTTCGCCTTCGCCTTCGCCTCCTTCGCCTTCGCCCTCTCCGCCTTCGCCCTCTCCTTCGCCGCCCTCTCCTTCGCCTCCCTCTCCTTCGCCCTCGTCGCCTTCGCCCTCCACAGGGGCCTCGCTGCAGTTGCAGGCCGGCAGCGTCATCAAGAACAAAAAGAGCGCGGGAGCGAAGGCACGAGACATGGCGTTACTCCAAGGGAAGGTGACCTGGGTAACACCACGCCTCACATTATCCTACACGGAATTCACCGACAGCGCTTCGCGTGTCGGTGAATTGTCTACAGGTTCATCGCCTGGCGGCGATGAATTGGTGGCCTGAAGAAACTGCGCTTCCGAACGCGGCAAGAGACCGCAGCCACGCCGAGAGATCGAAGGAGGGGCGGTCCAATGGACCCCTCGGCCGACCAGCGGCAAAGGCTGCTCGAGATCGAGGCTCAGCGCTTACGAAGAGCGGCCGCGGGAAGGCCCGGGCCCAGCATCTCAAGAGGATGCAAGGGCGCAAGAGACTGCGAGCGGGGGGACTCGAACCCCCACAGGTCACCCCGCTGGAATCTAAATCCAGTGCGTCTACCAATTCCGCCACGCTCGCATCGTCAGGGCCCAGGCTAGAGAGACAAGGCGTCGTCGCCAAGAGTGAGCCCCAGCTTTTCTTGCAGGGCGCGACGTCGCTGGTGCTGGCGCGCCGTCATCGACTGATCGGTCAGGCTCTCGAGGGTGATCGTGGCCTCGTCGCTGCGGCCCAGCAGGCGCAGCGCCTCGGTGCGGCACAGCTCGCGCTCGATGGTGCGGAAAGCGGTGGCGGGGCCGTCGTCGTTTTCGGTGGCGCGCTTGAGGGCGTTGAGGGCGCTGCGCCCGTCGCGGGCGAGGGCGCGTTCGATGGCCCTCGTCCCCGACAACGCCGCTGTCAGCTTGCGGGCATTTCCTTGTCCCCCGAGCTCACGCAGCGAGGCCTTCAAGAGGCGCTTTTCAGCCTCGTCGAGCAGCGCCGCCGCCGCAGCGCCTTCGTCGTCGCCTTCGTTGCTGCGGGCCAGGTGGGCGAAGGCGCGGTTGTTCAGCCACAACACCGTGGTCAGCGGCATGTGGAAGAAGCCCGGCGGGTATTGATCGAGCACCCGGGCGGCGTCGTCGACGAGATCCTGCTGGATCAAGACGCTCGCCAGATTCGAGGCCGCCAGGGTGCGCATGACGCCCGCAGGACTCTCGGTGAGCGCTTTTTCGGCCGCACGCTGGGCTGCGTCGAGGTCGCCCAGGGAGATACCGCCGACGACGGATTGGCCGAGCTTGTTCTGCCTCCAAGTCTGGGCGAGCACTTGTCCCGTGGCCAGGCCGACGGCGAAGAAGGCGGCGGCCGGCAGGGTGAAGAGCCCGGTGGCGACGCCGACGCCGATGACGGCGCTGCCGCCGACGAGGACGACGAAGCGTCCGACGGTGCGCAGCGAGCGGCCCGGTGTGGGGGGCCGGTAGGGCACGACCGGGGCCATTGGGTCGACGACAGCAAGGGCGGAGCTGTGGGCGGCGTCGTCGACAGGTTCGTCGTCGAAGAGCACACCCTCGCGCGGCAGACGTTGGGTGAACGAGTCGGACACCGGGTCAGGTTAGCGACAAGCGGGGGCGGGGCACAGCCCAGGGACGCCAGGAGCGCCCCGTGGGCACGGTTCCCACGACGACGCGCCGGTGCTAGCCCCGCTCGGCCACGGACCGGCCGGCCCGAGTGCACACAGTTTTGATGTTCAAGACGCGCGCGTCTTGAAGAGAGCGCGAGAGCGCACGGAGCACACGATGACCCACCCCACTTTCAACTCCCTCAAGGCCCCGACCACCGGCGAAGCCATCACGATGAAGGACGGCAAGATCGCCGTGCCCAACACGCCCGTGATCCCCTTCATCGAAGGCGATGGCACCGGCCCTGACATCTGGAAGGCCTCGCAGCACGTCTTCGACAAGGCGGTGGAGCGGGCCTACGGCGGCAAGAGAAAGATCACCTGGCTCGAGGTCGGCGCCGGCGAAAAGAGCTTCCGCGCCTCTGGCGATTGGTTGCCCGAGGACACGCTGACGGCCTTCCGCCACTACCTCGTCGGCATCAAGGGCCCCCTCACCACGCCGATCGGCGGCGGCATCCGCTCTCTCAATGTGGCCCTGCGCCAGATGCTCGACCTCTATGTGTGCCTGCGCCCGGTGCGCTGGTTCAAGGGCGTGCCCTCGCCGGTCAAGAGGCCCGCCGACGTCGACATGGTGATCTTCCGCGAGAACTGTGAGGACATCTACGCCGGCATCGAATTCAAGGCCGGCACCGACGAAGCCAAGAAGTTCTTCAAGTTTCTCAGCGAGGATCTGAAGGCCGGCAAGAACGTCCGCTTCCCCGAGACCTCCGGCTTCGGCATCAAGCCCGTCAGCAAAGACGGCACCGAGCGCTTGGTGAAGGCCGCCATCGAGTTTGCGCTCAGCGTGAAGCGGCCGTCGGTGACCATCGTGCACAAGGGTAACATCATGAAGTTCACGGAGGGCGCGTTCCGTGATTGGGGATATGCCCTCGCGATTCAATCCTTCCGCGACAAAGTGGTCACCGAGCGCGAGAGCTGGATCATCGACAACAAGGACAAGAACGCAGACCTCAACGACGTCGACAACGCCAAGGCCATCGATCCCGGCTATGAGCTGATGACGGCGGATCAGCAAAAGAAAATCGTCGCCGAAGTCGCCGACGTTTTGCAGAAGATTTACGCCTCTCATGGCAAGGGAAAGTGGAAAGAGAAGCTGCTCATCAAGGACAGCATCGCCGACATCACTCTCCAGCAGGTGCTCACGCGTCCGAAGGAATTCTCGGTGATCGCGACCTTGAACCTCAACGGCGACTACCTCAGCGACGCCTTGGCGGCCCAGGTCGGCGGCATCGGCATCGCCCCCGGTGGCAACGTCAACTACGTCACCGGGCACGCCATCTTCGAGGCCACGCATGGAACCGCGCCGAAGTACGCCAACCTCGACAAGGTGAACCCCGGCTCCGTGATCCTCTCCGGCGAAATGATGCTGCGTTACATGGGCTGGACCGAGGCCGCCGACCTCATCATCAAGGGCATGGATGGGGCCATCGGCAAGAAGACCGTGACCTACGACTTCCACCGCATGATGGAGGGCGCGACCCTGCGCAAGTGTTCGGAGTTCGCCGAGGACATCGTCAGCAACTTCTGAGGCCGACGTCAGCTGCAGGTCCGAGCGCCGCCGTCGAGGGACCGCGGCGCTTTTTCTTCGGCCGAAGGTCCGACGGCGCAGCCGCCATGCGGGCACTAGGGGTGTGGCATTGTATACGATGCTCATCGCGCTCTTGCTCGCCGCAGCACCGCCTCCGCAGCCGCCTGCTCAGCCACCTTTGCCACCCGTCTGCGACATCGCCCTCGATCACGTCAGCGTCGTCCAGTCGGTCGGCACGCCGGAGTCGCCCGACTGGGTCAGCTGCTTCGGGCCCGCACGGACAACGAGCGCCGGCCCCGACGACGACGTCATCGGTGCTGTGTCGATCAACCCCGCGGCGAGTGTTTGGCTCGCACACGTGACCCTGATCGACGCGAACTGGGGCAATCCCGTCTTCAAGAAGTCCGTCACCGGACCGCCCGAGCAAGTGAAGGCCATGATTCTGGAGGCGCGCGACACGGTGATTGGCTGGCGGGCAACCCTGCCGCAGCGGCAAGCAGCTGATCGTAAGACGGCAACGGCATTCAAGAAGGTCGTCGTCGTCGTCGACAGCCACCTGGCCTTTCCCGGTGCGGAGCGGGCGGCCCTCAACCTCGTACTGAACCGGTTGCAGAAATACGGGCTCAGCATCGTCGACCACGTCTTCGCCAACGAGAAGGCGGACGAAGTCACGACGCTCAAGGTGGTGTTGCTCACCGCCGACGTCGTCGCGAAACCGGGGCAGGGAGGCGGGGCAGGGAGCGTGCTCAGCGGCAGCTCACTGCGATCGTTCCCCGTCAACGTCCACATCAAGCTGTTTGACGGCAGTGTCCGGGTCGCCGACGAGGCCTTCGAGGTCAGGGGGCTGGGGATCAACATCGACAACGCCTTGCAGCAGCTGAGCGCAGCGCAGGCACGGCCTCATGCGCGCACCGTCGCCGAGGAACACGGGGACCGGCTCGCTGCTCGCCTCATCGACCACTTCGAGCTCGAGGCACCCAAGCCACCAACCCGCTGAACCTATTTCGCGAGCAGGGTCGGTCCGGTCCAGCAGCGCGAAGACTCTTTGCCAGGCAGGGCCCAGCCGCTGTCGTTGCCCTTCTTGCACTTCGACATCTCGACGGTCTGCTTGAAGACGACGGGCTCGAACTGCTTGTATTCCTTGCCCAGCAGGGGCAGCCCCGAGCTGCACTTGTTGACGAGCTTGAAGGTGGCGTCGACGTCGACGGCCCACACTTCTTCTTTGATTTTCCAGCGGCCGTTGGTGGCGGTGAAGCGCTCGACGATGGCGGCTTCGGCGCAGGTGGGATCCCAGGCGTCGCGGGCCACCCATTGCACGTAGGAGTCGCGGGGGGAGCCGCCGCAGCCGGCCAAAACCAACCCACACAAGACGAGCGAGGCAACGACGGGGAAGCGCATGATGTTCATGCTAGCAAAGACCAGTGCCCTTTCCTGCGGAGCCAGGGGGGAGCGGGTGGTTTGCATGGACTGGCAACGACGGGCTCGAGAGTTGGAGCGCCTCTACACGGTGGGCGTTGCCCTTTCCGTGGAGCAGAACAAAGACCGACTCGTCGAGATGATTCTGCTGGAAGCCAAGGACTTGTGCCGGGCCGACGGCGGCACCCTCTACCTCGCTGTCGACGACGGACGCGGCCATGAGGCCACCCACCTGCGCTTCGCCATCTTGCGCAACGACACGCTGAAGATTGCCAAGGGCGGCACCACCAAGGAGCCCATCGACCTCGAACCCGTGCCCCTGTTCAACGCCGCGGGCGAGGCCAACCACAAGAACGTGGCCTCGTATTGCGCGACCACCAAGATGCCCGTCAACGTCGCCGACGCCTACCACGAGCCCGGCTTCGACTTCTCGGGCACCAAGGCCTTCGACGAGCGCACCGGCTACCGCAGCCACTCCTTCCTCACGATTCCCATGCTCAACAACGAGCACCGGGTCATCGGCGTGCTGCAGCTGATCAACGCCCGCGACGAAGGCGGCTGCGTCGTCGAATTCGATGCCGTCCAGCAGGAGATCGTCGAGGCCCTCGCTTCACAGGCCGCGGTGGCCCTCGACAACCAGCAGTTGTTGGCGTCGCAAAAAGAGCTGCTCGAGAGCTTCATCAAGCTCATCGCCAACGCCATCGACGCCAAGTCTCCCTACACCGGCGGCCACTGCACCCGCGTTCCCATCATCACCGAGATGCTGGCCAAGGCTGCCTGCGACGCCGGCGACGGCCCCTTGTCGGATTTCAAGCTCGATGACGACGGCTGGTACGAGCTGCGCATCGCCGCCTGGTTGCACGACTGCGGCAAGGTGGTGACGCCGATCCATGTGATGGACAAGGCCACCAAGCTCGAGGTCATTCACGATCGCATCCACGATGTGCGCGCCCGCTTCGAGATCGCCCGCCGGGACATCGAGATCGCGCGGCTCAAGCTGGCGCCCGGCTCAGATGCCCAGCACACCAACCTGACCAACGAGCTTGCTCAGCTCGACGCCGACTTGAAGTTCCTCGAGGTGGCCAACATCGGCGGTGAGTTTTTGCCGCCGGACAAGCAGGCGCGCATTCGCGACATCGGTCGACGTCAGATCGTCATCGGCGGACTTGTGCAGCCCCTGCTCTCGCCCGAAGAAACCGAGCACCTGTGCATCTCCCGCGGCACCTTGAGCGAAGAGGAGCGGCTGATCATCAACGGTCACATGGTGCAGACCATTGTGATGTTAGAAGCCCTGCCTTTCCCGCGAAATCTAAGACGGGTGCCCGAATACGCCGGCGGACACCATGAGAAGATGGATGGCACGGGATATCCCAAGGGCATTTGGGGCGGAGACATGTCAATCGTGGCGCGGATGATGGCCGTCGCGGACGTCTTCGAAGCGCTGACCGCGCAGGATCGACCCTACAAGAAGGCCAAGACCCTCAGCGAGACGATGAAAATCATGGCGTTCATGAAGAAAGACAACCACCTGGATCCGGTGTTGTTCGATTTCTTCATTACCTCTGGTGTGTATCGAAAATACGCCGAACAGTATCTGCCACCCGAGCTCATCGACGTCGTCGACGAAGCCGCCTTGCTGGCCATGCAGCCCAAGCCCCACACCTTGCCGCCGGAGGCTGAGCGCCTGGTGCGCAAGGAGGGGTTTTTGCCGCAGTACCAGAAGCTGGCGCGATGACCCGGGCGACGAAGGTCGGCCTGCTGTGGATCGCGTTGGTTACCGTCGTCGTCGCCCTCTGGTTGGCGGTGCAGCCACAGCCGACGACGCTGAAGCGGACGACGGCGACGAAGGCGGTCCAACCGACGCAGCCCCACGCCGACGCGGGGTCGTTCTAGGGCCTGTCTTCAAACCCCGGACCGAGGCGAGCCGCATCCAGGCACCCGAGGGCAAGGCGCGACGAGCGAGCATGGCGGGCCATGTGAGTGAGGAGCAACGCAGCCATCGGGTGTCTGGGGCGAGCTCGACGACGCGGAGGGGTTTGAAGACAGGCCCTAGAGAGCCGAACCGCTAACGGGAAGCCGCCATCAGGTTGGCGACGGCTGCCGCGCGGTTGAGGTCCAGCTCGTTCTTACGCGCCCCGCGGTAGCGGGCCTTCGTTCCTTGAATGGCG
>JAHFED010000118.1 GCA_023248635.1 Myxococcales bacterium | reverse complement strand
TGCTCATGACGTTACTCATGCGCCGGCGGACAGAGTCCCCGCGGTCGCGTCAACGTCCCGGCCTCAGCTATGGCCGCTTTTCAGGTGTCCCTCATTGGCCGGATTGGGGTGTCCCCTCAGGCGGCACACCCACGCAACGCTCGCACTCAAAGCCGGCATCCACCCAAAGATCGTTCAGGAGCGCCTCGGCCACGCGAGCATCAGCATCACGCTCGACCTCTACAGCCACGCGCTGCCGGACATTCAGCAAGACGCGATCGGTAAGCTCGACGCCCTGTGGACTGGGAAACCAGAGAAGCCGAAGGCCAAGAAGCAGGCGCCTCGAAAGCCCGCGAAGAAGACGTAGCCGGCATGGCGTGCGCGAGCTGGGCGGAGGTTGAACCAGCCGACCTCTGCCCGTCCGCTGACGGGCGTCCACAGACGTGCTGGAGAGTGAGGTTTGAGTGAGGTTCGGACTTCTGAGTGAGGTGCGAAAAACGAAACGGGACCCGCTAAGGTCCCGTTTCCACTTACTTTTCAGCTGGCGCGCCCGGAGCGATTCGAACGCCCGACCCTCAGATTCGTAGTCTGATGCTCTATCCAGCTGAGCTACGGGCGCGCACGACGCGGTCGTTTTGTCGGAAGAGCTCACGAAGGTCAAGACGGAATCCAGGCACAACCAGGAATTCGTCGTCGACAAAGGCGCTTCCCTACTCCGCTGCTGCCCAGGCCACTGGCACAAGCACCGGTTGCAGGCGATCGGCGGCGATGCCGACGACGACGGCGGCGCCACCGACGACGGCCATCGTGAGGCCGAACACGCCCAAGGTCTCGGCGGCGAAGTCGTTGTCGTTGCGCTGGGGGTCGTCGGTGACCGACAGGACGAGGCCGCTGCCAAAGAGCACCACGGCCGTGCCCAGGGTCAGGTGTGCGGCGGAAAAGGCGTAGCCCTGGGTGGTGGCCAGCGCCTCGCTGACGCTGTCCATGGTGGACAAGTCTTTCTTGTCGACCAGCAACACCTCGTGAGCGTAGCGACGCACATGCTCTCGGATGCCCTTGGCGTGGGCCTCTGCGCGCCACAAGGGCCCCAACACGGGCACCGCGTACTTCCAGTCGAAGGTGGGTTTGCTCCCCGCCACCGTCGCCACCATCCCAAAACCCGCGGGAATCCCACTCACGCCTGGCTTCAGCAGCGCATCCTGCTGGACAGAGGCCAGCTCGGCCCCATCGACGTCCTCCGTGAGCCCCCCGTATACGACCTCGAAGATCAGGTCGCCGATGCCGTCGCGGGCCCCCTTCAGGATCAAGTAGCCCCCCAGCGTGACGCCGACGACGCCGGCCGACACCAGGGTGAGCGGCAAGTCCGCATAGATGGCCAGAGCGGTGCCCGTGACGACACCGCTGACGAGAACACCAAGAGTGACGACGACGATGGGCGTGTCGAGCACGGTCTCGAAGGCCTTTTTCAGCACCAGCGCGAGAGCGGGCTGCCACGTGTGGCTCTCGCGGCCGCCGTGAAAGGCCCCGGTGTAATCGACCGCCAGCGCCGCTGGGATGATGCAGAGCCAGTCGCCGACGGTGCCGACGATGTCGCCAACGCCCGGGATGAAGGTCAATGGGAACACCAAGGTGCTGCACACCTTCAAGGAACCGTCGGCGGCGCGAGCGGCCTCTCGATCAAAGGGCTCCCACCGGGTCTGGAGAGGCGACGGCGCCGGCGTCGACGCGGGGACCGTCGTCTGATCGGGCGGCGGACTGGAGTCCGCGGGCGTCGCAGGGGCCTCGGGGGGCGGCGGCGGGATTTCGTCGCCGCCAGGCGATGAACCTGTAGACAATTGGGCCGGCGGCGGTGGGGATTGGGCTCTAGCGGCGTCTGGATGCGCCAGCGCAAGCAGCACGATCGTGCAGCTCCACACAAACTTGTGGCGCAACCTGGACCTCTCGGATAGGAGCACCGCGTTTCGACCGCGCGCCGACTGTCCCTTGTGAAGGGGCAAAGCGCAGCCGTTTGCAAGGTCCGGGAGCGCACGCGTGGCAAAGGCATTGGTCATCGTCGAGTCACCTGCGAAGGCAAAGACCATCGCCAAATATCTCGGGAAAGACTTCGTCGTCGAGTCTTCCATTGGCCACATCCGCGATCTGCCTTCGTCGGCGGCGCAGATCCCCGAGCAGTTCAAAAAGAAGCCCTGGGCCCGCACCGGCGTCGACGTCGAAAACGGCTTCACACCGCTGTACATCGTGCCGCCGGAGAAGAAGGCGCAGGTGCAGAAGCTCAAGAACCTGCTGGCCGACGCTGACGCGCTCTACCTGGCCACCGACGAAGACCGCGAGGGAGAGGCCATTGCCTGGCACTTGAAAGAGGTGCTCAAGCCCAAGGTCCCCGTGAAGCGGATGGTGTTTCACGAGATCACCGAGAAGGCGATCAAGAAGGCCCTCGAGAGCCCCCGGCAGATCGATCAGCCCCTCGTCGACGCCCAAGAAGCCCGCCGCATCCTCGACCGCCTCTACGGCTACGAAGTCTCGCCCATCTTGTGGAAGAAGGTCGCGCCGCGGCTGAGCGCTGGACGCGTGCAATCCGTCGCCACCCGCCTCGTCGTCGAGCGTGAGCGACTGCGCCGCGCCTTCGTCTCGGGCACCTACTGGGGCATCGGCGCCGACCTCCGCCCCGAGGCCGCCATCACGCACGGACCGGGCCCCAAAGTCGTCGCGGACATGGTCGAGCTCGACGGCCAGCGCCTCGCGCGGGGCACGGACTTCGATCAGAACACCGGCAAGCTGACGGCGACGTCGAAGGCCTTTTTGCTCCAAGAGGCCAAGGCCAAGGCCCTCGAGCAAGCCCTGCTGAGCGCGTCCTTCACCGTGAGCGAGGTGCAGAAAAAGCCCTTCTCGCAGAAGCCAGCTGCACCGTTTACGACGTCGACGCTGCAGCAGGAGTCCGCGCGCAAGCTCCGCTTCACCGCCCAGCGCACCATGCGCACCGCCCAGCGCCTCTATGAAAATGGCTTCATCACCTACATGCGCACCGACAGCACGACGCTGTCGGAGCAGGCCCTGAACGCGGCCCGCACGCAGATTGGCCAGATGTACGGCGAGAGCAACGTGCCCGCCGAGCCCCGCAAATACGCCACCAAATCCAAGGGCGCCCAAGAGGCCCACGAAGCCGTCCGGCCCGCCGGCGACAGCTTCCGCACCCCCGATCAAATCCGCGGCGACGTCGACGAAGACGCCTTCCGTCTTTATGAGCTCATCTGGAAGCGCACTGTTGCGAGCCAAATGAAAGACGCCACTGGCGAGCGCACCACCGCGCGCTTCGATGCCGTCACCGCCGAAGGCAAGGCCACCTTTCAAGCCTCGGGCAAGGTCATTCATTTCCCGGGTTTCTTGCGGGCCTACGTCGAAGGATCCGACGATCCCGATGCCGAGCTCGAAGAGCAGGAGCGCATTTTGCCGCCCGTGTCCGAGGGCGACGTGCTCGGTGCTGACAACGTCTCCGCCAAGGGCAGCCAGACCCAGCCGCCGGCGCGCTACACCGAAGCTTCGCTGGTCAAAGAGCTCGAAGACCGCGGCATCGGCCGTC
This sequence comes from Myxococcales bacterium, assembly GCA_023248635.1. Classification (GTDB taxonomy): domain Bacteria; phylum Myxococcota; class UBA727; order UBA727; family VGSZ01; genus VGSZ01. Next base: position 4,706 of record JAHFED010000118.1, on the reverse strand, counting down.
CCTCCACCTTCGCGTCCATCATCCAGACCGTGCAGGACCGCGGCTACGTCTTCAAAAAGGGCACCGCGCTGGTGCCGACCTTCACGGCCTTCGCCGTCATCAACCTGCTCGAAAAACACTTCGGCGAGCTCGTCGACTACGCCTTCACCGCCACGATGGAAGCCGACCTCGATCTCATCAGCGAAGGCGAGAAGAAGGCGACGCCGTGGTTGCACGACTTTTACTTCGGCACCTTCACCGAGGCGCAGAAGAAGAAGCACGGCAAAGACGGACGCCTCGACGAGCTGGGGCTCAAGGCCAAGGTCAGCGACGGCACCGAAGACATCAATCCGCGCGCCATTTGCGAGCTCCCGCTGGGCTTCACCGACGACGGCCAGTTGGTTGCTGCTCGCGTCGGCCGCTACGGGCCCTATTTGCAGATCGGCGACACGCCCGTGCGCGCCAACATCCCCGAAGACCTCGCGCCCGATGAGCTCGACGTCAAGAAGGCCTTGCAGCTGTTGAAGGATGCGGCCCAGGCCAACAAGCCCCTCGGGCTCGATGTGGCGACGAAGAAGCCCGTCTATGTGAAGTCCGGACGCTTTGGTCCCTACGTGCAGCTGGGCGACGTCGAGCTCAATGCCAAGGGCAAGCCCAGCGGCGAGCGCCCGCGCATGGCCTCGCTGTGGCCGGGCATGGCGGTGCAGACCCTGACCCTCGACGAAGCCCTGCTGGTGCTCTCCTTCCCCAAGATCTTGGGACAGCACCCAAACGGCCTCGACGTCGTCCTCTACGACGGCAAGTTCGGCCCCTATGTGAAGATGGAAGGCGAGACCAAAGACGGTCCGGTCAGAGAGACCCGCAGCCTGCCAGATCGCATCCTGTTGACGTCGTTGAGCCTGCAGCAGGGCCTCGATCTCTTGAACCAACCTCGGGTCAAGGGAGCTCGTGGCAGCGCCCAACCCGCGGCGCTGGCGACCCTGGGGACGTCGTCGGTGACGGGCCAGCCCATCGCTGTGCGCGTCGGGCGCTTCGGCTCCTACGTCACCGATTCACAGGTCAACGCCACCATTCCGTCGGCGAAGGATCCGCTGAAGGTCACCCTCGAAGAAGCCCTCGAGCTCATCGCCCAGCGCGAAGCCAAGATGCGCGAGCAAGGGCTCGATCCCCGCCCTGCGCCCAAGGCCCCGCGCCTGTCGGCCGTCCCCCGTCCCGCCGGCGCCGCGCTGCCGAAGAAGGCGGCGCCGAAGAAGAAGGCCGCCAAGGTCGTCAAGCCCCCGCCCGAACCTGCGCCCAGGAAGACGGCGAAAAAGAAGCTCACCAAGACGGCGAAGAAGGCGACGCCGAAGCCCACCCGCAAAGCGCCCAAGAAGGCGGCGAAGAAATGACCTCCTTCCTGCTTTGAGGCGGGCACTCGATCCGGCGCCGGCCAACTTCAGCGCGCGCTCGTAGAATCGCGACTCGATGCGCTCGACGGGATCTCTCCTTGGTCCGCTGCACAGCCCCCTTCAGGCGGAGGTGCTGCGCGTCGAGCTGCGTCTGGCGTGGTGGAAGACGGAGGCCTGCGTCGTCATCGCCGCCGTCTCTTTTGCCGCCGCCTTCGTCGTCGAACCCGCCTTGAATCGCGCCGTCGGCATGTTGGGCATCACCCTCGCGTTGCTCTCGGCCTTCGTCGCCGGCCTGCTGCGAGGGGGCCTCGTTCCAGGCCGTCCCGTGCAAGCGGCCAACGCGATCTTCGAGGTCTCGGTCCCCGCGCTGCTCATCGTGTTGGAGCACCAGGTGTCGCCCCGGACCACCTTCTTGTTGAACGCCGGCGCACCCCTGGCCTACGGCTTCGTTTTCCTGCTCGCCGTGTTGCGCATGCGCCGCTGGTTGCCGGCCGTGATGGGCCTGATCGGGGCCGTCGAATACGTCGTCGTCGTCGTCGTCGTCGTTGCTCCCGGCGCTGAGCCCCTGCCCGAGCTCGGCCTTGGTGTGGTGTGTGTGCGCGCGGCCTTCGTCTTGCTGCTCGGCGTCGCCGCGGCGGCCGTGGTGGCGGTGTTGCGCCGGGCGGTGGGCACGGCCTACCGCGATGTCCGCGCCCAGGAGCTCTTCGGCAAGTACCGCCTCGAGGAGCCCATTGCCTCTGGCGGGATGGGTGAGGTGCTGCGCGCCCGCTATTGCCCCGAGGGGGGCTTCGAGCGCGTCGTCGCCGTCAAACGCATGCACCGTTGGCTGGCCGCCGAGCCCGAGCGCATCAGCGCCTTTCGGCAAGAAGCCGAGATCGGCGCGCGCTTGACGCACAAAAACATCGTGCAGGTCTTCGACTTCGGCGTCGTCGACGGCGTCCCCTTCTTGGCAATGGAGTACGTCGACGGCCCCACCCTCGCCGTCGTCATCGCTTCCTGCCTGAAGCAGGGTGTGCGCATGCCGCCCCGGCTGGTTGCTTTCATCGGACGCGAGCTGTGCCTGGCGCTGAGCTTCGCCCACGACGACGCACGGGACCCTGCTGGCGGCCGGCTGGGCATCGTGCACCGCGATGTCAGCCCCTCGAACATCATGATTTCGCACAGTGGTGAGGTGAAGATCACTGACTTTGGAATTGCCAAACTTTTGCGTGATCGACCACATACCCAGACAGCAGTTGTCATGGGCAAAGTAGGATACATGGCTCCGGAGCAAGCCTTGGCTGCTCCCCTCGATCGCCGCTGCGACGTCTTCGCCCTCAGCATCGTCCTTTGGGAGCTGCTCGCCGGACGACACCTCTTCCACCAGGGTTCCGATGCGGCCACAATCGTCGCCATTTTGCAGATGGAGATCCCCAGGATTTCTGGCATTCATACAGACATCGATCCCGCCTGGGATTCACTTTTCAAGAGCGCTCTCGAACGCGATGTCGATCGCCGCCTCCCCTCGACGGCGCGGCTGTGCGAAGCGCTCGATGACCTTCTCGTCCGCGCCGAGCCCCGGCCGCTGTCGCTCAGCGACGGCGACGCGCTGGCCTCCTTCGTCGCTGGGCTCAAGTCAGAGCGTCAGTAGCACCAGGGCACGCAGATCGACCGCCGCGTAGGCCGCAAGGGCGATGAACAAGACGGCGCCGAACCAGCGGAAGTGCTGGTGCAACAAGATGAGCGCGGAAAAGCCCGCGGTGATGAACAATTTCACCGCGAGAAACTGAAAGGGGCTGTCATCGAGCGAGATGCGCAGCAGAGGGTTGAGCTCCCGCAGGCTGCGCTCGTGCACGAGCCACAAAGTCGTGGCGGCGTCGACGACGGACAGGCCCATGAGCAAGGCGAAGTGCACCCGGTAGCGGCTGGCGACGCGGTCGGCGTAGTAGTCGTCGCGGACCTGCCCGGTCACGTTCACTTGCCGTCGCCCCACCAGCGAGAAACGGCTAAGCAAGGGCGTCTGACGGTCGCGGCGATCGGGTCCGCGGTAGCTCGGCGTGACGAAGAACTGCGTCGCGGGCTCTACGTGCACCTGCCGCACGCCGGACTCGCGGATGCTCTCCTGCAACGCCATGGCGAGCGCCTCACCCCGCTCGCGGTGACGCCAACACAAAGCTGCGGCGGCATCGAACACGGTGCGCGCGTCGTCGTCGCTGCCGTGGGCGACGCCGAGCAGCATCGTCACCCTCGGCTCCCTCAACCAGGGCAGCAGCGCGACATAACCCCAACCCCCGCCGAGCAAACGACGCGCGAACAGGTGTTGACCACCCTGCAGCGGCCCCAGCCACACGATCACCGGGTGCAGCCGGAAGAGCAAACGCCGCAACGACGACGACGACGGATCCAGCCGCTGCTGGCCGAGCAGCTGGGCTGCCCTCCCCTGCGCGAGCTCCTGCAGCGGCAGGGGAACGACCAGCTCCAGATGACCGGCGAGATCGGGCGCCCGCACGACGACGTCGTCGTGCGCGGCGATCTGGTCGGCGAGGGCCACCAGGGCCGCGAGCACCGGACGATCCATGGTTGCAGTGTCAGGGAGGGGCTTCCCCCCGTCGAGGAGCGCCGCGTCAACGCTCCTGGTCACGCTCGGGCGACCAACGGGCAGCCAAAGGCGCGCTCCCAGTCCTCGGGCGTGTTGATGTCCTGCAGCACGCGCCAGTCCCCCCAAGGCACCTGGTGCAGCCCTCCTTCGGCGGCGAGCTCGTCGAGGAGACCGCGCGGCCCACCCAGCACCGCGCAGGCCGACAGCCGCCGCCAGCACGTCTTGCGAAAGGCCACTGGGTGGGCGCGGCTGGAGCCAACCACGGGCACCACCGCCTCCGCCGTCGTCGTCAACAAGCCCCGCCGCAACGCGGCGATCAGCGCCGCGGAGGCATGGGGAGCATCGACTGGGGTCATCACCAGCCCGGTCGCCGTCGACGCCCGCACCAACGCCGTGCGCACCGATCCCGTCAAGCCCAGCCCGGGGTCGTCGTTGGGCACGCACAGCAGCTGGTTGGCCGGATTTTGGGCGAGGGGCTTCAGGACCGCGGCGATGGCGTCGCCAACGTCGCCTTCGGGGATGGTGACGATGAGGGGCTTCAGCCCTGCTTCGACGAACACGGTGGCCAGGTGCCAAACGAAGGCGCAGCCCGCGCTGCCCAGGGGGAGCAAGGCCTTGGGACGTCCCATCCGCGCCGACAGGCCCGCGGCGGCGATGAGCCCCGCGGTGCTCATCCCGTGCCCGTGGACCGCGCGACGACGGCGGCGGCGCGCGATCGACGCTGGGTTCCCTCGGCCTGACGACGCACTTGCACCATCTCG
>JAHFED010000064.1 GCA_023248635.1 Myxococcales bacterium | reverse complement strand
CGCGCAGCGCCGAGGGGCGACGCGACGGTGAGGGCGACAGAGCACGGATGCCAACCTCACCCGAGCCGGAGCCCTCACGTTTCAATCACCGACCTGTTCGTTCTTGCGGGGGCAACTACACCCACCCAACTTTGATGCCGCACCAGCTGCACATGAACGCCAAACGGAGGCGCAGCTCATCTCGCCACGCGGCGACGTCGTCCTAGGCGACGGCGCCGTGTTGGCAGGGCTCGCCGCTCGATCATCTCCGGGGCTTGGGTGGTGTTCGCACCTCGATCGCCTCTGGGTTCTTCGCAGCGCCAAGCCGGCAGCGATTCAGGTTAATCGCGCGTAGCCTCTTCAGCAATGACTTCGAGATATTTCATCCAGGCAAGCTCAGGTGAAATGTCTCCAAATACCCTGTCTCGAAGATAGTCAACGCGACGCGCACCGCCGTCTGCAAAGTCCGGCATTGTTCCCATTGCTTCCCACTGCTGGACAACCTCTACGGCCTGCTTGGCGTAATGTGCGGATGCGGCGGCAGCGTTCATGCTGTCCGCTGGATCGCTGCTGCGGAGCAGACGCAGGTACACCCGCCTGGCGAACGAGGTCGCCGTGCCACGGAGCTTGGGTGTCCTTCTCGTTTGCGCCACTGGGCTCTTTGCGCCAATCGCCGCGGCGAGGCGGGAGAGGTCACCTGCGAACCACTGGTTAGCCACGTCCGCGCCGATCGTCGCGAACTGTTTCGGCGTCGGCGGCTTGCCCTTGTCCGCCACCCGACGATGAAATTCCTTTTGCACAGTGACGATCGCGCGTTCCCAACGCTGTCTCAAGTAGCCACTGAAATGCTGCATCGTCCAATCGAACGAGTGGCGGGCGATGATGTCCCGGAAATCGACGTAGCCACCCAGGCGCGTTCCGGCAGACATCGCGAATGACAGCCCGTCACCCTGGTCGTCAGTCTTGTCCCAGAGTTGCTCAGCCTGACCTCTCGCGGCCTCCGCCGCCGCAAGCTGCTCGAAGAGCAGACTAGGGATCGGCGCCCCCAGTTCCTCGAGTTCGCGGAGCAGCTTTCGGGAGTGATCCTTCAGCCCGCCAAGCGACGAACGCGAGAACGGCCCCTCGGACACGAACCAAGCAGTGAGTGATGTCTCATGCCAAAATTTCAGTGCTGGGCCAAACGCCTCAGCCATCGCCGCACGCGGAAACGACTCAAAGACGAGACCGTCTGGCCACCTCTCGAGGACACAGGTCGACCATAGGTCGTCGATCCGTTCGAGTAGCGGGCGGGGCAGGAGTCGATCTGCGATGCCGTCATCAGGGTCGCCCAACATCCCGCGAAGCCCGCCCGCGAGACGGAAGTACCGCTCCCCGACCAGGCCCCACAGCGGACCATCCGACACCGCGTGCGCGCGCGACACGTTTTGTATGCCGTCCCAAAACTGACGGACGGCGTCGAGGCGATCATCAATGGGCGAGCGAGCGCCAGACGTGCCCTGAAGCGCTGCCAAGACTTCTGCGACACGGGAAACCGACGAGCCCGTCGCCGCGGCCGCAGCGTCGACCTTGCGACTCACGTCCTCGTTTGTGCCAACAAAGATCTTTGTCGACGGGAGTACTTCAATCACCTCCTCGTCAGGGTGCGGCGGCTCCGCCAGCCACGCGAGCCACTCCAGCCAGCCTCCGGCAAAATACGCGACGAGCGTCGAGTGAAACGGTTTGCTCAGCACTTTTCGACGAAGCGCCGATCCGGCCTTCGCACACTTATAGTGCCGAATGGCAAGGTCGCGCAGGTGAATAGTACGAACGGATCTAACCGCCTCTCCCGTCTTTAATACCGGGAGTACTGCGTCAAATAGTTCGTCTCTAAATTGACGTCGTTGCGCAGCATCGAGTCGCGACCATCCACGCCGCGGCAGCAGCGGAGCGAGTGCGGCATTTGGCACGGCCATCAGCGCGTACAGCTCTACGACGCGACGCCAATCCTCCGCGTCGATCTTAGTTCCGGTCTCGGAACCACGAAAACGGAAGGGCGCCCACAAGAGATCTACGAGTGGAAGCGCCGCCGCCCAGAGGAAAAGCATCTCCCGATCAAGCCGTTCAACCTTGAGTTTTAAGTCTTTAACGGACGCCGTAGCGAAGCGGGATTGCCGCTGTTGGAAAGAAGCAAACAGGAACCAGCCAACATCAATACGCTTCAAATCCGGAATAAACCAGGCGCCTCTTTTTGCCATCGAGTCGCGATCGAATAATTCCTTAATAGTTTCGCGGGATGACGAAGACAGGACGCTCACATTGCCCGCGCACAAGCATGCTATCGCGTCCGCGTTAGTTGACGAGTTGGGGCCATCTTGCCCGAGAAGAAGCGCGAGGAAGTCCGCGAGCAGAGCATCTATTTTATCGAACGTGCCCGCGCGCTCTCGCTGGATGATACGCGGCGCCTCCGGGAGGGTCGCGCCGAGAAACCGTCGGCCAAATGACTCATCAATCACGAAACAAGACCTCCGCGACGCGAACGAATTCCTCGAACGACATCGGATTCGCCTGTGTTTGCGCATAGTGCTGGTATCGCTGCATCAGCGCATGCCGCCGACGCTCTGCCGCCTGCGTTTCGACCCGCTGCTCGTTGTACACGACGCGCTCTATGGTGGATCCGGGTTCGAAGACAACAAACATCTCGGGTCGTCCAGCTGTGTCGGCCGTCCCGGGCTCAGCCGCGCGAGCATCGACGACTGGCTGTGTCCAAGAGTCGGATGGCACGTGCTGCACGCCAGCGGGGTCCATGTCATTCTCAGCATAGAGGGTCGCGATGTGTTCATCGAGACCAAGGTCCGAATGAAAACACACGTCGAGACGCTGTCGGTGCGAGGGAACTCGATCGAGCAGCGCCGGATGTTGGATGGCGCGGATACCCCGGCCGATGAATTGGTAGAATTCTCCGAAGCTACCGTAGGGTCGAAATGCGCAGACGATGGTAATCGCCGGCAGATCGTAGCCCTGTCCGAGCATTTTCAGTTGTACAACAGCGTCGAGGTCGCCGGCGTCCGATTCAAAGCGCTTGAGTATGCCGGCGATACGCGATTCCGTCATCGAGTGGTGCACACGATCCGTTGCGATCCCATGTTCATTTGCGATCTCCGCGATCTGCTCTGAGTGGCGCTCGCCCAGCGCTGAGAACAGGACGCGCGGCCTGACAGGATGAAGAAGCGCCCGTTGTTCGTCCAACAGTCGGCGGACGGTTCGCATCATCTGCCGGATCGGTTCCGTTGAGCGCGCGACAATGCGAGACAACTTCCCCTCGTCAATCAGTTCAAGGACAGCGTCACGTCCCTTCACTTCTTCGACAAGGCCGTCGGCATATCTGATCTCGTAGATCGCCTGCACGGGATCGGGGGCGAAACGCACGACGCGGAGGTTCTTGGCGTGGCCGTCGACGATGGAGTCGAGGAGTCGGTATCGGTACACGACGTCGGCTTCGATTGGTTTCCCATCAACACGCGCAAAACATGCGGACATCAACAGAGTTTTTGCACCTGCGAAATGCGCAAATAGGCGTTTATAGCTGTCAGCTGCGGCGATGTGCGCTTCATCGACGACCACAAGATCAATATCGTCAGGCCGTAGTTTTGACAGAAGGTCGTCGGGATCAGTACCCATGCCAAGCGAATGAAAATTCGTCAGGATGATCTCTGTTTCAAGAAGGTCCTCGCGCGTAAGGCTGCGAATAGCGCCGCTGTCGCGGTCGAGGACGCGTGTGCGCGGCGGCGGACAGCCGGGTATGAGCGGGCCGGACGGAAGGCCGTAGAGAACGTTCTTCGGTTCATTTGCGTCGAGGGCTCTGGCGAATGTCCCACGAATCACGTTGCCAGGGGTGACGAACAGGGCCCGCCGTTCCGCCATACCGAGAGCCACGGCAATCCCGAGCGCCGTCTTTCCGGCGCCGACCGACATGACGCACGCGGCATTGCGACCGCCCTTCGCGAAGTAGTCGCCAACCGCCCAAAAGGCTTCCTGCTGGCAGGGCCGCAGTGTCGAAAGACCGAGCTTGGGTCGTGTGCTGGCGAAATACGTCATTTGCGCTCCCTGGGGCACCATTGGCGATGGCCAGAGGGCTGCGGCGGGATTCGCGTCCATCTGGGGCTGCTCGATGATCGGATGCTCGACTATGAACGCCGCGAGAGCTGGGTCGGTCCGCAAGAATGCCTGAAGTTGGGCAACGCAGCGGGCTGTGTCATCGCGGATGGAGCTGTAGTCGAATCTCAGCATCCGACGCCCGAGCGTCTGGAGGTCATTCTGTCGCATTCGATCGTGGGTGAAAGCGCGCCGGTGTGAGTGAAACGCATAGCCATCGAGTTCAACATCCAGGACGAGTGTGTCGCCAAGAAACGTGTAATCAATGCGATAGGCATGTGTGCCTATCGCTACCTTTTCCTGGGCGCGAACTCTTTCCACGATTGACGGCAAGACCGCCGGACGCAGAACCCAGCGTAAGAACGCGTGCTCCAAATATGAGGCTGACGGGATAGCCTCGTCGATTGACGTCACGAATCCTCGTCATGCAGACGCTGCAATCGCTCGTCTACGTCGGTCTTTAGCAAATTCCGCACGCCGTTTGCTCGGGCAACGACGTCTTTTGCGTACTCCAGCATGCCCTCGTTTTCATAGATTGTTGAAAGCGTGTCGAAAGCCAGCATTCGCACGAAATCGCCGCCAACCCGAGCCGCGCTCGGTAGTGCAGCGACGAGCCGAATGTCCAGCCAGCAAAACCACTCAACCCATGCGAGGGCATCTGGGTCCCGCTTCGAGCCGAGGAGCGCGAGGCTCATGCAATTCTGGATCGCAAAATGGTAGTCGCTCGGTTCGCCAGGACGGCAGAGACCCAGCCGCAGGTCTGCGGCAAGCTGCGCTGGGGAGAGGGTTGAGTCGGAATCACCGCCTCCGTCCCGCCACTGCCGCACCGCTGACGCTCCACCGGGCCAGCTGAGGTAGCGCACGCTCTCCATCGTCACGAACTCAGGCGGAGGCTGACGGTTCCGAAACTCGTTCTCCGGCCATCGAAGTCCATCATCAACGACGACACCCGGCACCGCGGTCAACGATGAAATCCATAGGGGCTCCGGCGTCATGCGCGTTGGAGCCAAACGCCAAGCGTCGGTAAACATCGGTGGAGCGTCGGCTCGCATCGGCACCTCCAGCGGAGACCGGGGGACTGTAAGCCGAACCTGCGGGGCGGGAGGCCGATGAATTGCCGTCGCCAATCTTCCTCGACTCCAGGGTGCGTCCGCCGCCCGTCGACGCCGAGCGTGAGCGTTGCCAGTTGGCGAAACAGACGGCGGCCCGGCGGGACGCAACGATGCAACGATGCAACGACGCGAGGGATAGCCAGTCGACGGTGCACGCCTGTACCTGGCCCTCGACGACGTCCGCCTTGTCGAGGGCTTCTTTTCCTTGCGCACCGTCATCAGGGTCCCAAAATCCCGGGGTCCGGTGCTGGCCCCAGCGCTCCAAGGACGCCGCCGCCGATGACCGTCAAAACCACTCGGATTTCAGCCGACAAAGGCCATTCCCTGCCCAAACTGCGGTGGACCGGTGGACCACCGGCTCGACTTGACGCGGCGGCATAGAGTCCAAGCACCTCACCTGTGCGCAGGGGCACCGCTGGAATGCTTGAGGCGCCGAACATGCAGGCAGCCGCGTCGCCTATGACCAGAGCTTGAAGAGCGCGTCGGGCAACGCAACATGCAGCCGCCAACGAACCTGCATGGGGGCGTCGCCCTCGTGGGTTACGTAGGTGACGGGACCGAGATAGCGAAAGTCCTGATGGGAGTCGTAGCGGGCGAACATGTGCACTGTCCGCCGCTCCTGCACATGTCCAATGATCCTTCTCCCCTTCGCCGATGTTGAGGTCGTCGAATCCTGAGAGTCCCAGTTCATCTCGGTGGGAGAGACGAGGCCGTCGGCGTACCGGTGTTCGAGGCGGGTTTGCCCATCCTTCCGCAAGGTGACCATCAAGATCGTGTGCGGTTTCCCCGCCACCTCAATGTCGCGATGACCGACCTTCCACGACGGATCGTTCTTGCCTCCAAAGGCGTCGACGATGGCGTCGCGGGAGTACTCCCCCCACAGCACGAGGCCGAGATCCTCAGTGACAACCTGAACAACCCGCGCCACGGCCTCCAGCTTGCCGACGCTCTCCGGAATCGGCTGCGGTGGGAAGGCTGGGTTCCAGCTTTCCAGCGTCCATCCGCTGCTTGTTCGGTGCGGGACCTTCATCACAGCGAAGGACGTGTCCGGGGCGTCAGACCCCACCAGCAGATGCGCGCGTCCCTCAAGGGCCTCGGGCGACGCTCCACGGGTCCATTCGCACAGCACAAGGTCCCCGTCGGCGATGGGATGGCTCCCACCGTTCATTGAGTCGCCGCTGGCGCGCACCACGAAGTGCTTGGCGGCATCGAGGGGCACTGACGCGACCACGTTGACGCGCTCGGCGAACTCTCCCTGACCGGCGCTGGTCTCAAGCGCGCCACACGCGACGCGAACATCCGGGAAGAAGAGCAATTGCGGCCGAAGCATCGGCTGCTCCGCTGGTGGCGAACTCGGGGTCACCTCGGGCTGACGGTGGAGCACCCATTCATCTCCCACACGACCCAGCGTGACCCGGTGTCGAGTTCCTGGATGGCCGGCAGCGGGACCAAACCAACGCCGCATGAGCGTCGGCAAGACGTTCTCTCTCGTCCCATCAGCTGCCCAGACCTTGTTCACTGCGATTGCCTGGAACGGAAACAGGAACCGTTCGCCGTCGACGTTGACCCAGGTCTCGCCGGTGGGGGTGTCAGGACGGCGCTCCCGCATGAAGCGCAAGATAGGACGGTGCTGCGAGTGTGAGACGGTGAGCAGAATTGGAGCGACCGCAGCGTCGGGCTCCTGCTTGCGCAGACGCCGATCACGCGCTTCGCTGAGGCGGAGCTCGACCATCTCCTCGGTCATGTTCTCGAAGACAGCGCGGTCCTCCGGCAGAACGACGAATTGCGCCACGAAACGATCGCCCTTCAGCTCGAACCAAGGCTGCCGCGTCGACTCGCCGCGAGCCCAAACGGCAAGGGGCATCTCGCGCCATTTTCGAATGAACGCAGCACCGAACGCCTGCCGGTCCTCGTCTTCCCGCATCTCTCGGAACAACAGGAGGTCGTCCCGGACCCCCTCGAACGCGAGGCGAGCGTTTTCGGCGATGTCCATGCCATCAAAGAGGGCATTCCCATCGATGAGCGCGCGGAGCGCCAGCATCTTGTACGCCTTGTTCATGCTTGTGCGCCACCGGAAACAGGGCCAAATGCGCGAGCATCAGTGCGGCCCGCTGCTCGGGCTTGGAGTCCTTGCCCGTATCGATGACGACGAAGTCGTAGTTCTCGGCCAGCCGCTGGACGTCCTTGAACAGCCGTTTGCCCGTGATGGCCACGGCGGTAGGGGCATCCTCGTCCCGCTCAGAAGCCACCGACGCCCAAGTGCTGGATGTACGAAGTGGGTCTGCGTCAACGACAAGAACGCGGTGGCCCTTGCGATGGAGGAGCCCGCCGAGGTTGGTGGTCACGGGCATCAAGCGGCTGGCGGTGAGCTTCGTCCTGGCGGGGCGCGAAGCGAACAACTCGGATCGCCTCTGCCGTGACGCGGTCGAGGCGCTCGTGCGCTCGTATCGCGAGTCGCTGCACCGGTTCGGAACGATGCCAGCCGTCGAACTCGCCCACTATCAAGTGAACCGCCACCTCGCCGACGGGCCGGTTCGTCGCGTGCTCTTGAAGGCCGAGCGCTCCAGCCCACTGGGGTCCCTCAAGAAGCTGACGGCGAAGACGCCGGCCGGTGACTACCGCTTCGTGAATCGGCCACCGGTTTTGCAACGGGTAGGATCCGGTGTGTCGCGGCGTGTACTGGCGTCCCTCTCGGAGTACCGGTCGACGCTGGGGCCCAATCGTCGAATCGTGCTCGACGCCTATCAGCCCGTCGACGTCGCCTTCAAAGTCGTTGGCACCGGGAGCGTCGGACGACGAAACTACGTCGTCCTCTGCTTCGGCAATGGGCCACAGGACCCAATGATGCTTCAGGTCAAAGAAGCTCTGCCGTCTTGCTACGCGCCGTATCGGCCCGAAGCGAACCTCCCCATGCACGAGGGGAGGCGGGTGGCCGAGGGACAACACCGCATGCAAACCACCACCGATCCTTTGCTGGGTTGGACCACGATCGACGAGCAGCACTTCGTCGTGCGCCAACTCTCGGATCACAAGGCGTCGATTGAGTCCCGCGATCTCGAAGGCGCCGCGCTCGTCGAATACGCGCTCGTGGCCGGCGAGATTTTCGCGCGGGGCCACGCGCGCACCAGCGACGCCGCCGTCCTCTCGGGTTACTGCGGCGAGGCCGCAAAGCTCGATCGCGCCATCGCTGATTTCGCCGTCGCCTACTCCAATCAAGTCGCAGCGGACTACGACCAATTCAGGAAGGCGATCAAGGCGGGCGCATTGCCAGCGCAAACAGTCGCGGCGTGAGTCCTTCGATCATTCAAGGTCGTCGACGACAGATCGTCGCTCAGTCGGTGAGCTTGCGCAGGCCCGTGCGCACGGTGTGAACCGCATCGACGACGCCGTGGCCGTTGACGATGGGCTGCCCGCCGCCAGTGACCGTGCCATCGGCAGCGCGGTTCACCGTGAGCTGGTTACCCACGCGGACCTCGCGACCAGCAACGGTGCCGACGCCGACGTCGACAGCGACCTTGGCATCGATGTGGCCGTCGCTGCCGTAGCCGACCTGCGCCTTGGCGGTGACCGGTCCCTGGGTCGCGTGGAGCTCGGCGTTGCCCGTCGTTTGCCCGTCGCGAAGCCGCACGGTGGCTTCGGCGCTTGCCCCGAGCTGGGGGCCGCCGACGGCGGCGCTGACGCTGAGCGTGGCATCGCGCGGACTTTCGAGGGGCACGCGCAAACCAATGTTCACGCTCCACGCCGGCGTACCGCCAGGGCCTTCGAAGCCGGGCGTGGCGGGCGCGCTGGGCAGCAAACCAGCGATGACGCCGCCGTCGCCGGCCGCACCGATGGCGGGTGATCCGACGCCCACGCCCGGCGCAATGTTGGTGATGTTGCGGAGTGGATCATCGGCCTCGGCGTCGGCGAGCATCTTTCCATGCCGACGTGGACCGAGGTTGAGCACGCGGCTTCGTCGCCTGGCGCAGAGCGGTGTCCATCGAGAAGCTCGTCTACGACGATCCCGCCGTACGACCCGAACGATGCGCGCGGTCTCGTCCCCTTCATCTGGGCCGCCGCCCACCATCTGCTCGGGCTCAACAGCGTTCGGGTTGCCTGGCGAGATGCACGTCGTGTGCGCTTACAGAGCTGACTTCTCCGGCGGCGGCAAGCACGTGCGCGGAATCGAGCACCGCAATAGCATCACTCTAACGGAGCAAAATCACGCGTTCTTGACCATACAAGGCATATCGACACGGCCGTCGAAGTCGATGCCGAGGGCATGGGCCACGGCGGAGTAGACGTCGCCTTCGCGCATCAAGCTCCCCGGCGCTGCGATGCCGGTGACCGGATCGAAGCCGAAGGTCAGGGCGGTGTTGACGTCGACGCCGCCGAAGTTCACCAGCTCGACGTATTCGCCTGTGGCCTCCGACGACGTCGACGGATTGGCCATCACCTCATTGATCGCCACCTTCGGCAGCGGAGCCGTGATGAACGCGACCTGCGCGGTGCTGGTGTTGCCGACGTCGTCTTCGGCGCTGACGACGACGTCGTAGGAGGAATCCAGCGCGAGGCCGGCCAGCTCGACACTGTGCAAAAAACGCGGCGGGCTCGAGCCCGCGATGGCTGTGCGGGCTGGGGTCCCCAACACGGGACAAGCAGCACCCAGACAATCCAGGGGCCCACCGCTCAAACCAAAACGCACCTCCGTCGTCGACGCCTTGGTCGTTTCGAAGCGCACCGAGGCCGCCACTTCGCCAGCAATAGCATCGGGCCCGTCGACGATCAGGTTCGGCGCGCTGTCACAAGCAGCACCCGTGGTGAAGTCAGCGCTGAAGGGAGCCAGCGCCTGCCCGGTGTCGCCGACCACTGCCGCACTCACAGCCAGCGTGTACGTCGTCGACGGTGCCAGACGGTTGCAGCCTTCACCGGCCCCGATGAGCACGGTGACCTCGGTGCGCGCTTCGTTGGCGAGGATGGCGTCGATGGGTGCTGTGGGCGAGAGCGTGAGCGTGTCGTTGCCGACGTTTTGCACAGGCTGGTTGAAGGTCACGACCAGGCGCCGGCGGTTGGGAGCCACCAAACCAGGGCCATCGACGTCGACGTCGTTGACCGTCGGCTGCCCGCCATCGGTCTCGAAGTCGTAGCGAAACACAGCCTTGAGCCCGCTGCCGTCGACGAGGGGATTGCTGGCGCCGTCGGTGATGTCGCTCCCCAGGAGCAGCACATAAGCAGTGCGCGGCTCCAAAGGCTCAAGAGGCGTGATGGCCAAGGCGGGGCCGTCGACGTCGACGTTCACCTGTACGGGTTCGTCTTGACGGCTGTCGGCCAGAGGCGGGTTGTTGAAGTCGGTGATCAGCGCATCCAGCGTGGCCGCGCGCGGCACGAGCACGACAGTGACCGTCTCCGAGGTGGGATCGGCTTCGACCGTGGTGGCCAGCAGATCCTCGCTCACGGTGATGACGAAGGCGACGTCGACGGGCACCACGGGATCGCTGGGGTCGACGGCGACGACGCGGGGCGCGGTGCG
Source organism: Myxococcales bacterium (assembly GCA_023248635.1). Lineage (GTDB taxonomy): Bacteria > Myxococcota > UBA727 > UBA727 > VGSZ01 > VGSZ01. The sequence goes on along the minus strand of JAHFED010000064.1, from coordinate 22,931 downwards.
GTCCTTCGCCGGCTCCACTGGTTTGCAGGCGCCCAGCACCGAGACGACGACGACAAGAACGAAGGCGAAGCGCATGCCCGAGCCTACCCCGAGTCCGCAGCGCCGGCATCTGTCAGCCCCGGCAACTCTTGCGGGCCGAGCCGAAACGCGAGGTCGGCCGCAGCGTCGACTGCCGCAGCGCGCCAACCAAGCGGGCAAGCTCGGCGCTGGCGACGACGCGGACCTCCTCGAAGAAAGCGAAGTCGCTCTTGCGGGCAGCGTCCGGCGCATGGGCGCCAACCGACGGGCGCGACACCTGCCAGCATCGACGTTGTCGGTGCCCGTCGACGCTCTCGACCCGACGCTCTATGCGCGAGCCCATGAGCAACGCCGCGAACTACGGACAAGACGCGCCCACTGTCGTGCGCAACCTCGCCGCTGCCGGCGCTCTCTCGGTGTCTATCGCCGTCGTCGTGCGCTTGCTCGACGCAGGGCCGCCGCTCAGCAGGCTCGCCTTCCTGCTTTGGCCGGGCGTCGCCTGGCTCGCGACGGCAGTGTGGATGATCATCGGCAGCCGTGTGGTGAAGCTGCGCGCGCGCGATCGCTTGGTGCGCGACCTCGGGCTCAAAGGCGACGAGCGCGTGCTTGACGTCGGCTGCGGTCGCGGACTGCTGCTGCACGGCGTGGCGAAGGCGCTCACCACCGGCCGCGCCGTCGGGCTCGACCTGTGGCGCAGCGTCGATCAATCGGGCAACGACCCTGCGGTCACCAAGCAGAACGCGCTCGCCGAGGGCACCAGTGAGCGGATCGAGATCCTGACCGGCGATATGACGAAGATGGAGCTGCCCGACACGTCGTTCGACGTCGTTGTGTCCTCTTGGGCCATCCACAACGTGCCGAGTGCTGGGGGTCGCTCGCAGGCGCTGCGCGAGATCACGCGCGTGCTGAAGCCCGGTGGGCGCGTGCTCATCCTCGACATTTCGCCGGGGCGTGCCTACGCGAAGGTGCTGCGCGCAGCTGGCCTCGTCGACGTCGCCGTGGGGATCGACAATGTGGCGTTCTTCATCCCGACCTGGCGAATCACGGCGACCAAGCCCGCCGGCACCTGATCGATGAGAGAAGCAACTCCGGCGACGCAGCACCCCGGGTCAGGTCTCGAGCGGCGCCTCCAAGCCGGCTAACGTTGCCTGGTTGAAGAGAAGAAAAAGGCATGGCTCTTGGTGCGATGCCGAGGAAGCGAGATGATCACCCTTCAGTGCACGACGAGCGGAATGGCGGGGTTCTACGGCCTCTGGCTCGGTGCGGCTGGAGAGGCCCTCGCATCCGGCACCAACGGACTGTTGATCCGTTCGATCGACGACGGCACGTCGTGGGCGCAGATTTCCCTGGATCGAAAACGGTGGAGTCTTGGCGGCGTCGCGCGACTGCCGTCTGGCGAGCTCCTCGTCGCCTGTGGCGGCGGTAGGATCGCCACCTCGGAGGACGACGGGACAAATTGGGTTGTTAAGCAGCTACGACACAAAGATCCAATGCATCAAATATCGGCGACATCGTCGCTCGTTATCGTGTGCGGTTGTAATCGGGTTGCCTGGCGCACCACGGGCTCCGACGACTGGCAGGAATCGTCATTGCCGCGCGGCGTCTGGACGCGTGGGGTGTGCATCGACGCCAAGGGCGACGGCTTCGTGACGTCCTCAAATGGGAGGCTGTTTCGCCTCGACGCCGGTGCGGCGCACCTGGACCTGATTGCCTCGTGGAGGGTTCAGGCGCTGCACGCGCCGATGTTCGATGGCGATACCATCGTCGTCGCCGGCGCTGCGGGTTTCACAGCGCACAGTCGCGACGCCGGGGCAACTTGGACGACGCCTGAGCCATCGACGTCAAAGAGCCTCACGGGTGGGACCTTGATGGGCTCGACTCTCGTCGTGGGGACGACCGACGGCGGCGTGCTCCTGTCCAAGGACTTGGGGGCAAGCTGGGTCACTGAGGCGGCGTCAGGCACTGGCCCCGCTCGCGTGCATCGCCTCGTCGCCAACCCAGCCGGGCTCTGCCTCGTCGTGAGCGAAGAGGGGGTTTTCCAGGCGCGGCTCCCCGCGGTGTGAGGGTCGGTCGATCCAACATCGTCGCTGCCGCGGTCCGGTGCTCCTCGGCCTGCGTCAGTGGGGCAGCAAGGTGAACGGGAGGATGGCAGACGCCGTCCCGCCCTTGACCGGCCGAAAGCGCCAGCTCTTCACCTGGCGCGCGATACATGTCGCCACCACCGGATCGCCTTGCGTGACCTCCGCCTCGGTCACGCGGCCCGCAGCGTCGACGTCGATCGACACGCCGAGCTCACCTGTCGCCTCCCCCGCGCAGCGCTCAAGACTCCGCACATGGGCGCGCATCACGGCGTAGACCTCATCGTTTTGGAGACCGCCCATGGTCGCGGGCCTTTGCACGCGCATCCGGCCATCGACACCAGGCCCAACGCCGCCTTCGAGTTGAGGTCCCTGGCCAACAGGGATCCCGGCAGTCGCCAAGGCCGTTGCGAGCGGGTCCGGCGCCGGTGCCGCAATGACGACGGGGACAGGCGCTGGGAGGACGGCGGCGGGCACGGGCAGCGGTGTCTCCACCACCGGCTCGGGCTCGCAACCGAGAAAGAACGCCACACTCATGAAGGTCAGGAACGGCCGCATGTCCCGAACAGACGACAAAGCGCTGCGCCTGACAAGTTGCTGTCCCGGGGGGGCGAAGTCGAAGGAGTCGTCGTCGTCACCGCCGCCCCGCGATGATCTCCCCCATGCACTCGGCCAACTTCTCCGGCGTGCAAACGAGGACGTCCATGCCGACCTTGCGGCACTTGTTGGCCGTGGGCTTGTTGTATTGAGGCCGCGCGTCGTAGCCGAGGGCGCCGAGGCCCACCATGCGCACGCCGGCGTCGGCGAGCTTCGCGACCTCGGCGATCATGTCGCGCTCGTCGCGGCCCTCGTAGAAGTCGGTGATCAACACCAAGATGGTGCGCGGCGGCTCGCGCAGAAGCTCGCCGCAATACTGCAGGGCCTTGGTGATGTCGGTGCCGCCGCCGAGCTGGACCTTGAGAAGCACATCGACGGGAGAGCCGAGCTGATCGCTCAAGTCGACGACCTGCGTGTCGAAGAGCACCAGCGAGGTCTTCACCCCAGGGAGCTCGCTGAAGATGGAGGCCATCACCGCCGAAAAGATCGCGCTCTCGAGCATCGAGCCCGACTGATCGACGCAACAGATGATGTGCCAGGGCCGGCGGTTCCGCTCGGCGGCGTAGTAGAAGACGCGGTCGACGAGGAGCAGCTGCCTACCCTCGTCCCAGTTCTTCAGGTTGCGGCGCAGCGTCGTCTTGATGTCGAGGTTCTTGAACACCCGGCGTGGCGCGTGTCGGTCCTTGCGCACGGCGCCGACGATGGCCTGCTCGATCTGCACCTCGAGCTTCTTCTTCAGCTGCTGCACCACCTGGTCGATGATCTTGCGCGCCAGCACGCGGGCCTTGGGGTTCAGCAGGTCCTTGTGCGTGAGCAGCGTCTTCACCATCTCGACGCTGGGCTCGATCTTCTCGAGGATCTCCGGCTTGTCGAGGAGCTCGGTAATGCCCTTCCTCTTGATGAGCTCGCGCTCCAGCACCTCCTTCGCCGCCCGCGGGAAGAGCTCGTTCACGGCGTCGATCCAGCGCGGCACCGTCAACGTCGACGTTGCCTTGCCGCCACCGCGGTCAAAGAGGAAGTCCAGGGTGCTCTCGAGCCCGGCGGCCTCGTCGCCGACGAGCTCCAGCCCGGCCTGCTGCGCGCTCTGGCCGAGCACCAGCCGCCACCGCGTGAGCGCGGCGCGGTCGTCGTCGTCGAGCTGTGGCTTCGGCTTCGGCGCAGTCATCTGAGACCTCGGCGAGCAGACGGGAGCTGGCTCATAAGGCCCACTCCTTCATGATCGTGGCCACGCGTTTGTCGATGCGGGCCATCTCGGCGAGGGCATCGGTGCTGGTCTCGAGCTTCGTGATCGACGCCGCCTCCCGTAGGCCGTAGCGCTCAGCGACGTGGCCGGCGAGGGCATCGCGCTGACGCTCGTGCAGGCGCTCGAAGGCGTGGCGCACAAGCGGCAACATGGTCTTGAAGGCGTCGTCGTCGGCAGCGCGCAGCAATTCGTCGACGGCAGCGACGAGGGCGTCGGCGCCCAGCAGCAGCGAGGTCTTCGACACCGCCATCACACCGTCGAGGAAAGGGCCCGCCTGCACGAGCACATCGGGGCGGGCGCGAGCGTAGGCAGCGACGCGGTCGGCGAGGTCAGTGGCGTCGACGGCGCGGATCTCACAGAGGAGCCCGCGCAGCGCGCCCTGCAGGAAGGGCACCGTGGAGATCGTGGCGGCGTTGCTGACGTTTTCGACGAAGGCGTCTTTGTCGAGGCCCTCCGTGCTGGTGCCGAGCAAGACCTCGGCGAGGGACTGCAGGCCGGCGACGACGGCGGACTGATCTTCCTCGGCGACGGAGGAGACGTCGGGAATCAAGAAGCAGGCGCGACCGAAGGCCCTCTCGATCAAGGTCTGCAGCGCTTCGCGCGCGAGGGCACCGCGGGCTGCGTGGCGATCGAGCAACAAGAGAGCGACGACGGCGTCGGCGAGGGAGACGAAGCGCTGGTCCTCGTCGATGGCCTTGCCGCAGGCACTCTCGAGCCGGAGCATCATCCCCGGCAGGTCCATGTTGAGCGAGCGCACCAGCCGCTGGCAGGCCCGGCCAGCGTGGACCTCATCCTTGGCGAGCTGCTCCTCGAGAACGGCGGCGGCGGCAGTCTCAACGGCGTCGCCGTAGAGGTTCTTCTCGATCAGAGCCTCCTCAACCTTCGGCGACCAGGCCAGGGACCAACGCTCGCTGAACAAGGTGCCAGCCAGCGCCCGCTCGTCGAGCATCTTTCCCAGCGGCACCTCGAGGTGTACGAGCCGGTGCAGGAACACGGAGCGCCGACGGTCTTCTTCCTTGCGCAGGTCGAGCTGCAGCGTGAGGCGCTTCTCGCGGCCCATGACCTCGCCGAGATCGAGGCTGTCGACGGCGGCGTAGAAGTCGTGGACGAGGGGGAGCTGCCCGAGCTCGGGTGTCACGCGGCCGACGGCGTTGCCGATCTCGGCGTGCACCATCGCCTGCACGAGGTGCGCGCCTTCCTCTGCTGGACGCCCCTTGCAGCAGCAGGAGATCAAAGCGTCTCTAATGTCGTCGAGGACGGGGTGTCGCCGGCCCCGCAAGCGCGCGAGCAGGTGCGCGTGCTGCGCCGCGGCGATGGCATCGGCGGAGGAGAGGCCGTCGCCCTCTTTGCGGCCCTGTCGCAACACGGCGACGATGTGCTTGAGCATGGCGTCGACAGCGCCGTCGTCGGCGTCGCCGCCGCGGGAGTCGTCGCAGGCGTCGTGCAGGAGCCCGTACCATTGGGGCGCACGGTTGGCGGCGCCGTAGCCGCTCGCCTCGCTGACGCGGAAGGAGGAGTAGGGCGCCACCGTTGCGTAGTGCGTGCCCGGTCGCCGCGCTGGTGGCTCCACGACATCGTCGCGGTCGAGGAAGAGGTGGAAGCCGCCGCAGACGACGAAGGCGTCTTTGCCGTCGACGCCGCGCTCCTGCAGCGTCGTCGTCAACGTCTTCTGCATGAAGCGCTCGCGGGCGAGGGTGCCGTCCTGCTCGACGCGCGACCGCGGTGTGGTCGCGCGCACGGCGGCGCAGAAGGCGGCGAGGTCCTCGCGGTAGGCCCGCCACGTCTGGTGCCGGCCCGGGTCCTCAAAGAGGGCGTCCCAGCACTCGTCCCAGGTCCGGAAGCCCGCGCTCTTGGCGAGCGCCGCGTAGAAGGTGCTGCGCACCGCGAGGGCCTCCCAGCTCTCGCCGCGCTTTTCGCTCTGGTCATCGCCGTCGACGCCGGCGTCCTCGACGTCATTGTGGTCGTCGCCGTCCGCGCCAGCGGTCTCGTGCTCCTTGATCAACGCGGAGCGGGGCAGGTCGAAGAAGACGACGTCGCAGCCGATCTCCGCCGCCGTCTTCATGGCCACGTACTCCGGTGAGTAGGCCATGAGCGGAAACCACGCCGAGAAACGCGGCGGCACGTCGGGCGAAGGGCTGGCGATGCCGGCGAGGCCAGTGACGTTGTCGTCGTCGCGGTAGCTCACGTACAGCGCCACCGGCGGCTTCGTCTTTGGATCGACGATGTGCTTCACCAGCTCGTTGGCGTCGGCGGGGGCCTCGAGGAACAAGACCTTCGGCCTCTTCTCGAGCATCGCTTTGCGCAGGTGCAACGCGGCGGTCGGCGAGTGGTGGCGCACGGGAAACCAACAGACGTCGTCGGCGAGCACCTTCGCCGTCGCCGCGCGCACGGCGTCGATGTCGAGACCCGCTCCCAACAGAGGGACCGTGAGAACGTCGTCGACGACGGGGTGGGGCGCGCGCTCGTTCATCAGCCCAGCGCCTTGGCCGCGGCTTCATGGAACTGCTTCCAGGCCGGGTCCGTGGTCGCGCGCTTCTTGGCGACGAGGGTCAGGTACTCCTTGAGCACGCCGACGTCGGCCATGTCTTCCTTGACGATGGAGCCAACGAGGTTGCGGGCGACGTCAGCGGGGCCGACGACGCCGCCGCCGAAGAAGCGCGCATACAGTGCGGCGTCGAGGGCGCAGCCGATGGCCTCTGCCGTCGACACCGTCGTCGACGGCTTTTGGATCGAGGTGCCCTCGCTGGTGGCACCGGTGCGCATCTCGCGAAAGACGGTGGCCAGGAGTTGCAGCACGGGCTCGTCGATGGGGCCAGGGATCTGGTAGCGCTCGAGGAGCTCCTTGCTGCGCTCGCGCACGACGTCGACCTCGGTCTTTTGGTCGGCGATCACCGGGATGTGGATGTAGTTGAAGCGACGCTTCAAGGCCGCCGACAGCTCGTTCACACCCTGATCGCGAGAGTTCGCCGTGGCGATGATGTTGAACCCCGGCCTTGCCCAGATCATGTTGGCGTCGGGGAGCTCGGGGACAGCGATCGCCTTGTCAGAGAGGATGGACACCAGCGCATCCTGCACGTCGGGAACGCAGCGCGTGATCTCCTCGAAACGCAACAGTGTCCCCGACTTCATCGCGATCATCGTCGGCGCGGGGATCAGGTTCTGCGGCGTCGGCCCCTCGGCGATGACGCGAGCGACGTTCCACGAGTACTTGATGTGCTCTTCGGTGGTACCGGCGGTGCCCTGGATGGTGAGGGTCGAGCAGCCAGAGATGGCGGCAGCGAGGTGTTCGCTGAGCCAGCTCTTGCCGGTGCCTGGCTCGCCGACGAGCAGCAGCGCTCGCTCGCTGGCAAGGGTGACGATGGCCCGCTCAACGAGGGCGTCATCGCCGAAGAACTTGCGGGTGATGGGCACGTCGACGACGGCGCCGTCGATGGTGGCCTTCAACACCTTCTTCTGGCCGAGCACGTAGGCAAGCACCGAGCGCGGCGACAGCTTCCACGGCGACGGCGGTGGGGTCGGATCGTTCTGCCGCAGAGCTTCGAGCTCGTGGGCGTAGCGAACCTCGGCGGGCTCGCGCACCCGATCGCGTTCCTTCGCCGGCGCGGTCGACAGGGCCGACGACGTCTCGTCCGCGGATTCACTCTTCTTTTTCGAGGCCATGGCGTTCTCCGGGGGCTCAGAACAGGGAGCGGGTGAGGGTCTTCAGGTCCACCTTGTCGGTGGAAATCATGAGGTGGCGGACGCCGCTGTCGTCGACGACAGAGAGGGGCGCGAAGCAGAGCTGGCAGCGATCGAAATGCAGCACGCCAAAGATCGGTGCGGTCTTCTTTGTCTTCGCCAGCGCCCTCAACGCGGTTGCCAGCGCGGTCCATTCCTCGGTGCGCGGCAGCTTGACGTCGAAAGCGAAGGTGGCACCGCCCACTGCGGCTGCGCTGACGACGACGACGTCGGGGGCGCCCTCTTCGCCCTTCTTCACTTTGCCGACGACGGCCTGGACGAGCACTTCTTCGGCGTGCTCCACCTCGAGGTCGAGGGGCGAGGTCTGCCAGGCGGCGGCGCGGTCGGCGATGTCGGCGGGGACGAAGCCGGCCAGGCCAGCGAGGTCGGCGGGCGCGACGGTGCGCTCGAGGGCCCGCACGCGGGTCTGCGGACCCATCAGGAGCCGGCCACCGCCGCGGCCATCGACGACGACGCTGGCGACGTCGACGGCGAAGACCTTCGGGTCGGTCAGGCTCACGGGCTTCCAGCCGATGCCTCCGCCAGCGGGCTTGATCTCGAGGTGGAGCAGGGCCTCAGCCGGAATGCTCGCGTCCTTGCGGGGCACGATGTGCGACCAGACCAGGGGCGCGCCGCGCGCGAGCGTGATGCCACCAGGCAGGGCGATGTAGTCGACAACGCGCAGGTGGAAGTCGAAGGCCACGATGCCGGTGCCCTGGGGCAGGCGCTTGCGCACGCCGAGGGCGACGAAGACGACGCTGTCGACGGCGACGGCGGGGAAGGACCACAAGAGCCGGGCTTGTGCCGCCTCGTTCTTCTCGCTGATGGCCAGCGCGAGCCCGCGGCCGAGCATCCACGACCGGCCGAGGAAGAGAGCGAGCCTCTTCGCCGAGAAGGTCGGCGCCCCGTCGAGGTAGCGGCCGAGCTCCTCCATGACGTAGCGCAGCGAGGCGGCCAGGCGGCCGAGCTTCAGGCGCGAGGCCTCCTTGAAGGAGGCCTCGAGCTTCTCCTTCGTCGCCTTCGACGCCGTCACCAGGCCGGTGGCGACGAGGTCTTCGACAGCGCGGGCGAGGTCCTCGAGCACTGGCAGCAGCCTCTTGCCCTCGGCGGACGGCAGCAACGCCGCGGCGGGCTTGCCGGCGGTTGTGGCAGGCGCAACAGCGGTGCGCGCGTGCGCGTCGACGTCGTCGTCGTTTGCCACGCCGAGCAGGGCCTCAACGGCCTCCAGGGTGAGCACCCGCTCAAAGACCCTTAACGTCGTCTGCAACTGCAGCAGCGCCTTCGCCGCCGTCTTTGCCCCCGCCTTCTGCAGCACGATCACATCGTCGATGCGGGCGGCCACGAAGGAGGCGCCGGCGCCGTCGAGCTGCCGAGCGGCGTGGTCGAGGGTGCGCACGTCGTCGGCGTTGGCTGCGGAGAGGCCGCGCACGAAGAGGTCCTCGATCTCGCCCTCGAGGAGCTCCAGAGTGGCGCAGACCTCGGCACGCCAGCCGGTGCGTGCGCGCGCCCCCTGCACGTTGACGTCGACGTCGTCGTCGACCTCGTCGTCAACGGGCTCGGCCGGGGCCGCCGCGGGTCTCTTTCTAGAGGGCGTAGAAATCCTCGGGGACAGTCTCTGTCGGCCGCCAGTCGACCGTGCCGGCTTCGGCGCCCTTGTGCTTGAGGAAGATGGCGCTCGCCCGATCCTTGTCGAGCACTGGCTTCTTCGCCTTCGATGCGCCGGCCCAAGCGAGGGCGAGCGGAACGTCGAGGCGGCGGCTCTGGCAGAGGCCGATGACGAGGACGAGGATGTGCTTGCACAGGGCGCCGCGCAGGCCACCGCAGGGCAGGAGGTTCTGCGTGCAGCAGGAGAAGTCGCCGTCTTTGCTCAAGCGGCAGGAGTAGAAACGGCCGCTGCTCGACTGGCTCTGGATGACGCCGATGACATCGTCGTCGGCCACGTCGGAGAAGAGCTGGAAGCGCTCGGCCTTGAGCATCTTGGTGGCGTTGCCGATGCGGCCGAGGTCGACGCTCTTGCCGAGCTCCTGCACGAAGCGCGCGACGTCGGTGACGAGGCCGGCGGTGTGCTTCGCGGGCACGGCCAGCGGCAGCGGCGCAGCAGCGGCCTTGGCGTTGACGACGCGTCTAGAGCTCATCTCAAGACCCCGGACGAAAGAGCAGAGGGGACGAGGAGGGTCATGAAATCAGCTCCCGGGCCATGACGCCGTCAGATCACTTCGCCGCCGCCGCAGCAACGCCCCAACTGTTGATCCTGGTCAACACTGATTTCCCCCAATCAAGCTCGCTCAGAGGGCGAGGAAGTCTTCCGGCAGGGTCTCAGTGGGGCGCCAGTCGACGGTCCCGGCTTCGGCGCCCTTGTATTGGAGGAGGGTCTCGGCACAGAGGTCCTGCTCGAACTTCGGGCCCTTCTTGCGGGCGAGCTTGAGCCAGCCGAGCCCGCGCTCGGCCGGCATCACGCCGGTGCGCGTGAGGCCGACGACGAGGACGAGGAGATGTTTGCACACGGCCCCCTGCAGACCCATGCACTCGTCGAGGTCCTGGGTGCAGCAGCCGTACTGCCCCGTCGCGTTGAGCCAGGGCGCGTAGACCTCGCCGCTGCCGGTCTGGCTCTTCACGACACCGATGAGCCGCACTTCGTCGACCTTGTTGAAGAGCTTGAAGCTCTCGGCCTTCAACATCTTCAGCGCGCGGCCGATCTTGGCCTGCTCGGCAACGCCATAGAGCTGACCCATGAAGGCCGAGAAGTCGTGGCCGACGGCGCCCTCGCCGGGAGCAGCGCCCGCCGTCGACGACGATGACGCGGCACCCAGGGGCGCGTCCTTGCGCACCAGAGCGAGGAACTGGCCCTCCTCGAGGATCTTCAGCTCGCTGCCCCCCTTGATCAGCTTCTCGGCGAGGTTCAGCCGCGCCATCTTCTTCTCTCCTTTGCGCAGGCCGCGGACGACGTAGTCGACGTCGACGGCGCCGCCCCCCTTCTGATGGTCGCCGAGGAAGTCGTCGACGACGACGCCGCCGACGTTTTCCACCATGCGCGCCAGCAGCCGATCGGTGGCCTCGTCGGGGGAGCAGTCGAAGCCGCCGACGAGGACGAAGCGCTTGCCGGTCAGATCGATGCGCACCCACTCGCGGTAGGTGGCCTCGTCGACGATCTTCAACTTCGCGCCGCCGGCAACGAGCTTCTCGGCTTTCTTCTTCGTTTCGGCACGGCCTTCGCCGCGGTTGTCGCCGAGGACCAGGACGTCAAGAGTGTCGTCGACGGCCTCGGTGAGGATCGCGCCGTGCCTCTTGGCCACTGTCGAGGGGTTCGCGTGGTGGTAGCCAGGCCAGATCGAGAATTCGCCGACGAAGGCGACGCGCCTGTCGGTCAGCTCCGAGTGCGTCTTCGACGGCTTCTTCTGCTTCGCCTCCTTCGGCATCGCCTTCTTCCTGTTCGTCTTCAACTCCGTCGTCGCCGCAGCATCGGCGACGGCAGTCGCTGCCTCCGGCGTCGGGGGCGTCGTCGGTGCAGGGATTGGGGTCGCCTTCTTTTTCGTCGCCATGCTCGGACGATCGGCGCAAATCGCGAGGAATCTCAAGTCGCGGAGCCTTCTGGCGTCACTGGCCGCGTGACATCGTTCACGGTGCCCTTCGCGAGGGCGGCGGTGCCCGTGAAGGCCGAGCACGGTGCCGCGAGCGGTCCAGCCTGGTGGGCACGATCGGCTCGACCTCAGCCGTCGGCTTCTTCGTAACCCTTCTTGGTCTTTTCCTTCACGAGCTTGTCGTGGTCCTTCTGGGCTGCGTCGTCGTCGTCGAAGTCCTTGGTCTTCTCGGCGCCGTCGGTCCCGATCTTGCCGTAGCGCACCGTGTGCGACGCGCCGTCGAGCTTGATCATCCAGAACTTCTCGTCGACCTCGAAGCGGCGCCAACCACCGCCTTCGCCTTCGTCTTCGTCGCCGCCTTCGCCACCGTTGAACTTGGTGTCCGGCGACGCCAGCCAGGCGAGAAAACCTTTGCCGACCACGGTGCGGGTCTCTTCGTCGTGCCAGAACGACAGCACCTGGCCGGCCACGCCGAAGTCGGCCGGGGCCATGTCGACGACGTGGTGGTTGCCGGAGCCGTCGTAGGTGACGGGGACCCACTGCGGGATCCACCACCTCTGCTGCACGCCTTTTTCGGGGTCGCTGTGGTCGTTGTCGCCGAAGTCGCCGGCGTCGAGCAGGCCCTTCCACACCTTCCACTCGCTGGCGATGCGTTCGAGGCTCAGCAACTCGCGGCCGCCCAGGTCGTCGGCGTCAACGAAGTCGTCGGCGTCTTCAGGGCCGCCGTCGTGGGCGCGGTAATAGGCCTTCATCGAGGCGCTCAGCGGAAAGCCCAGCGTCGTCTCCAAGGCGGTAAACGCCGCTTCCGAGGCGCCCGCCGGCAAGGTCACACCTGCTTTCTTGGCCTTCTCCTCGACCTTTTTCAGCAATCCTGAAAAGTCCGGAGTCGCCGCGGTCGCTTTGGCCTGGGCTGGCGGCATCGTCATCGTCGTTGTCGCCGATGGCGCGCCTCCAGCGGTCTTTTCTTCATACCCCTTCTTGGTCTTTTCGGCGATCAGTTTGTTGTACAGCTTGATGCCCTTTTCTTCCGTGCCTTCATCTTTCACCGTGACCTGACCCGCGGTGCCGATCTTGCCGTAGCGCGTGCGCACTTCCGAGCCGCTGCGCCAGACCTCCCAGAACTTGCTGGAGCTGCCTTCGACGAACTCGAACATGCGCTTGTCGGACATCGATCACCTCGGTGAGGAGGCGGATCCTTGCTCCAAAACCGCGGTGCGCGGCAAGCCGGCGATCGTTTGCGGCTCAAGCCGGGGACCCATCTCGGTCTTGTTCCTGTGCGGTCCGCCCGCGCCCACGCCCACGATGCCCGAGGGACACTGCCGGTCGACGACGTCGTCGACGGGCCGTGGCGGATCGACCATCGGGCCCATGGCAGCTCGATCGGTTCTACGCTTGCCTCGTATGTCCAAAGCGCCGTCGCGTTTCGCCCCCATTGCAGAGAGACTCGCCCACGGCCGCTCGCTGCGCGCCGTTGTCCGCCGCGTCGACCAAGACGTCTGGCGCGTCGGCGCGGGGCGACCCGCCATCGTCGACGTGCTGCGCAAGACCAACACCGGCCGCATCGAAGATCTCGTTCCCATCAAATATGGCCGGATGGCCGAGTCGCCTTTTGCCTTCTTTCGCGGGAGCGGGCCGATCATGGCGATGGACCTCGTGACGCTGCCGTCGACGCAGCACACGGTGCAAATCTGCGGCGACGCGCACGTCCGGAATCTCGGCGCGTTTGCGTCGGCCGACGGCCGCATCGTCTTCGACGTCAACGACTTCGACGAGACCTGCACGGCTCCTTGGGAATGGGTGGACTTTCCCGAGCCACCTTTGTCCGCGACGACAGCGATAATTGACGCCATGGCTATCTCGTAACCACGAGCGTCAGAGCGTCCAGGCGTCCAGGAGTCACGCCGCTCGCTGTGGTGCTGGCGTCGCTGGTCTCGGAACGGGGAACGTCCAGAAGCCAAAAGCGCGAAGTGTTCGGCGTGCCTTTTTTGATGTCTGAATCTTGCGATAACATTCTGATCTCCAGTGGACTGTGGTCCGGACTCCCGAAACGGAGGTTAGGGCGGGCCAAAACAGCGTGGAGAAGCCATGCGGGCGATGCAAGGCATTGAAAGAAAAGAGGAAAGTTAGCAGGAAGATTCTGCCAACTTTGAAGGCCGTCCTTCAAACTTGCGCCTTTTGTCAAGCAACGGAGTCGATCCGATCAAGCGCTCTCGCACGCCACCCTGCAAGACTTCCCACCTGTCAAGTGGGTGTCGCTGCTGGAAGCAGACCGGCGCCGCGGCGTACACTGGGTTCCGGTTGAAGCCCTTGGAGAACGGACACCATCCCCTGTCATGGCGATAGAAGACTCGCGGGGATGCGATTGTTCTCGTTCCGAGAAGCATTGGTCAGCACTGCAATCATCTCCGGCACTTCTTCATACGTGTTTTTGAACTCGATCTGAGTGGAGATCTGATCACACCCTTGTCCTGCACTCGCGGAGCGATAGCCCAGTACAAGGCGGGCGTGCGACGGATCGACCACCCTAAGCGCCACAAATTCCGCGACGTCCGGCAGGTACCCCCTTGTTGGGGAGCCGTCCGGACCGAGTGTCGGCGGCGATGGATCCCACTGGCGAATCAGCCAGTCGTTGGGGTCGAGAGCATCCGTTAGCTTGCAGGGCTGCGCTTTTGTCGAACAGCACTCTGAACCATGATCGTTCGACGATTTTCCGTGCGAACGAATCACGTGAAGGTCGTCCAGCAATGCATCTTGATATGCAGTGAGAATAGACTCTCGCCATCGCGGATCTTGCGGAGCAAGAATCGCCGCCTTTAGGTACCAGCGGTAGCGCTCGCGGGCTTTTACCTCCGCCGCGGCGGATGCAAGCGCTTCTTCGAGAGTGGGAAGTCGATCAGTCAATAATGTCGCGGCAATGAATCCGCTCTTGCCCGCGCATGTAACCGCGCGCCATTGGTCGCCACTAACCTTAGTGACTGCGTCGCTGCTCTGTGGCGAGCAAGCCGTTGCGAACCGGAGTTGCGCGAGTGATTCGCTTTCGGCCGGATCCGCACTGGGGACGGACTGAAGGATCGCTTTGTCCACAGAAACATAAACCGGGAGAAGAGTGTCCGGGATCGTGGGTGACGGAGGGGCGAGGGGAGGTGGCGGCGGAAAGACTCGCTCACACTCCGCGTCTATGCGTTTGATCACAGCGGCCGACGCGCGACCTTGTCCAATCTCTACTACCTGCGAACGAAACATCGTGATTGCATCTACGGCGATATCAAAGTGCGGATTCTGTCGTCCAAATCTGTACAAGGCATGATTTATATCACCCTTTTCGGCCTCCTCCATCACTTCAATGATACATCGCTGCATTGGCCGTCGGCCCGCTAGGTCGCGCTCCTCTGCGAGTTGTCGGGCCAGTCTCTCGGCGGCTTCGACCTTTAGCTTGGCTGCCCGCTTGGCTTCTGCGTCTGCGGCTTCCTTCGCGAGAACTTCCTCGGCCGCGGCGCGTTTTCGTTCCAGGGCATCGAGCTTCAGCGCAGCAGCAAGGCCGCTCTCGCTCTTGGGGTCGGCGGCGACAGCCGCGCGGCAAGCCTTCACCGCGGTGCCAAACTCCCCGTTCTTCTCAGCCTCAGAGCACGCGACGAAGTTCGGCGCCGCCTTGTCGGCACATGCGGCGAGGAACAGCAGACACGAACTCACCAGAGCCGCCGCGTTATTCTTCTTCATCCTCACAGCCTCCGAATTCAGTATTTTTTTCGACCAATCCATCATGTATTTTAGAGATAGCTATTGTCCGTCGTCTTTCTGGTTCAGGCACTGGCGGGCCATCTCCGTCTCGCAGCCTTTTAAGACACGAATCATGGTCGCCTTCATGGCTCGCGTTTGGCCAATTTGGTTGGCAGTAGTTATCAGTTCCTGCACCGCAGACACGGTGATCGTGAACCGCACGTCTTGCCGTCCAAAGCGATACATAGCGTGACCGAGATCGATGCGTCCGGGCCCGGAGCGACCTACTCCTGAACCGTCCACTTCCTCGGCGACTTCTACGGCGCATTTCTGTGCTGCCGCTCGCGATTCGGCTGCGCATTTTTGTACCAGTGCCCTGGACTTTCGTTCCTCTTCTGCCGCTTCAGCGGCGGCCCTTCGTTCCTGCTCCCTCTGCGCTGCAGCGGCGGCCCTTTCGAGCGCAGCGCTGAGCGTCGAAGCCGACTCCAGGCTCTTTGGGTCAGCGCGATTTCCCACGATCGCACGTGCTCTCGACGCCTTCTTCCCTGCTGCGGCCCAGGCCTTCGTCGTTGGAGCTTTGCAGGCGCACCCCTTCGCAGACCTGCAGGACTCCCGGCACATTCGCACAGTGCCTGCGCTCAATCGGACCAGCTCCCCGTAACAGGCTGCTTTGACGCTGAGCCTTAGTCCGGCGTCCTCGGCGTCCTCAGGGCCCTCGGCGTCGGCCAGTCCGGGCATCTCGCCACACAGTTCATCGAGGGCTTCATAGGCGACGGTAGCGTCCTCGCCTTGTTCGCCGACGCGCCACTTCGAGTCGGCCCACGAGTCGAGTGCGGCGAGGCAGGCGTAGGCGCTCGAACCAGAACATGCGGCCTTCATCGGACCGGCGAGCGCCCGCACCCGTTCGTCGGCGAGACGCTTTTGGCTTTCGGCATTCCACGTCGCAACTTCGGCAAGCTCGGTGATTGGAATCGTTGCGGCCGTCGTCGTCGAAACGCTGGCGACGTCGAGTGTTAAGACGACCCCGTCGACTTCTCCCCCCGTTTGGGCAGCAACGGAAGCGACTGCGCCAGTGGGCGAGGCGATGATGCTGGCTGTAGTTGGCCGGGGCGCTGATGGCGGCAAGATGGTCGGAATCAAGCTCGTGATGTCGATGGTGGCCTTGCCCTCTCCGTCTGTCGCGCCGAGCGGCATGGTCCGGCCGTCGGCCACGGCCTCAAGCTGCTCGTTCGAAGCGGGGACCTCGCGGGTGCAGTCGACCTTCTCCTCGCGGCGCTGCTTGGTCGACGTTTCGTCCTCGGCGACCACAGACTCTCCTGCCAATACGGGCGCAGCCAGCGCCGTGGCGCCAGCGAGGATGCTCACGGCGGTGACGGAGAGCCCGATGGGCCAAAGAGCGAAGCCGGGCTGGTCAGCGACTGGCACCAAATTCCCGGCGGTGTCCTCAGCGCGCGTGTCGTAAATGACGAAGGGCGTCAGGGCCAGCCCCGCGAGTCCCCCAAGCGCCATGACTACGCCGCCGGCTGAAGCAACGCTGGTCGCGGTGGTTTTGTCCTTCTCACCGAGGACGGTGACTCGGGTGACGGTGGTGCCGTAGGTATCCTCGAATTTCTCGAAGCACTGTTCTTTCCTCACGACTCGAACAACGACGTGGCCGGGGTTCGGCGAAGCATCGACAAAGAGGTTGCCTCCGCGCACCTCCCAATCCTGACCAGCAGCGGTGGTCCCGCGGAGTACGGGCTCTGACCGTGTCTCTGTCGTCACGGTGTTGCACGCCGGATTCGCCAGCGCGGCCATCAGGGGCAGGAGCAGGCGTCTATGGAGCACAATTGCCAGCCGTGTCACAGACAAGTCCGGAGTCGCAATCCGCAGGACTCCGGCAATGAGCCATGCACGAGCCGTTGTTGTCGGCGAAGTCGATCGTCCCGCACCTGGGTTCAACCAGATCGGGGTTCGAGGTGCCGGTCACAGTTGGGCATGGCCTATTGTCCTCGCACTCGACCGTGCAGACGCCACCGCCCCTTATGCGTCGACAGGCAAGGCCGCTGTCGCAGTCCCCATCGCCAGCGCAGGAAACGTAGGGCGCACCCGGTATTCCGCTGCCAACGGGGTCGCCGCCAGTCGGCCCACCGCACAACCCGGCCTCGCAAGGCAGACCGCCGCCGCACTCCTCGTCGGCAGCACATGCCTCACCTGCGATGCCGAAGATTGTGTTCGGGCACGGCAGGTCCAGCGGTATCGAAATGCACTCGCCGGAGATGACGCCGTTGATGGCGTCGATACAGGTGGCCGCGTCCTCGGATGTCGTGCCGCAGCCGAGCAGGTGAGGGTCAACGCGGCCAGCTTCGCAGGTACTCGCGTCGACGCCGCCACAGTGGTCGCGCAATGCACAGGCGGCGATGTCGATCTGCTGGCAAGCCGCAGGACTCTGAGAGAGGTCACATGCGGCACTGAGTACCAGCGCCATGAGCGCCAACGCGGCGCCGGATGGTGATGGTTGGCTCTCGGCTCCGATCACGTGCCTCCCTTGCGGGAGGCAACCACGTTGGTTCTCATCGGATCCTCCAGGGATCGGCATCTGGGAGCGGTCTGTTGTGTACCCGATGCGCTACACGGACCCAAGGCGACCCTCCGTAGCGTCTCGGAGTGGATCCTGAGCAGGCGGCTGAAGATGCGAGGCTCCGCCTGGCGCACAACGTCAGGCGGCTTGCCGCCCGAAAGGGCTTGACCCTCGTGCAGGTCGCAGACTTCGCCGGTGTCGCGAGACCGCACCTTGAGCGTGTGCTCGCCCTGAAGGCTGGAGCCACGATTCCGTGGGTTGCCAAGGTCGCTGCCGCCATCGGCGTGGACATCACCGATCTGTTGAAGCCCATCGAGCAGCAACCGGTGCGGGGACAGCGACGCGGGAAGGCAAAACCGAAGGTCCCCGCCGCCAAATAGCGGTCAGCCATAGGCACCGCCAATTGGAGCGTCAGAGGTTGGACGTCGCCGGTGACGCGGCATCGTCGATTGCGGTTCGCGCGTAGCGCCTCGTTGGTCCCCTGAAGAAAGAGCATCCACAGACTGTAATCACCTGATCGAGAAAGACGCTAGCGACAGGACGCTAGAGACGTGGTGCTAGCGCCGGTTGGCCCCGATCTTTTCGAAGATGACCGACCGGACGCAGAAGGGAACGACGACGCGGGAGCGCAAGGCTGACCGCCTGCCGCTCTACGAAACGCGGAGCTACCGACGTCTGCAGAAGCGACTGGCCGAGAACATCAAGGCACTTCGGCAGGCGCGGGAGTGGACCCAAGAGGACGCCGCCCATGAATGCGGCCTCACGGTCCGGGTCTGGCAGCGGGTTGAGCGCCAGGAGGCCAACGTCAGCCTGGTGACGCTGGCCAGGCTCGTGGATGGCCTGGGCGTTGACGCCGCCACGCTCTTCGCTGCAGCCGCCCGCAAGTAGCTGTGCCGGTCACCGACTGTTGACCCAAGGCCCGTGGTGCCTACGGTGCCGCGCCTGACCTGAACCGTCAGCTCTCGTCTTCGCTGCCTGCGTTCTTGGGCTCTGCAAGGGAGGCGATCATGTGGCCACAGTTTGGGGTGCTGGTCACAGACCCAGCAGACGTCCCCGTCGGGGACCCATCCTTTCGCGTGACCGACAGCGGCGATGTCGTCGATCCGTGTGGGGGCGACGCCAACAAGAGGATCCTGCGCAAAGCTCGACGTCGAGGGTTGGTGATCCTGGCGCGCTGGACCTCGTCACCGGCGGCACGAGCCAAAATTGTCTCCCTGGCCGCTGAGGTCTGTGAGCGCCGCTTACCCCTTCTGCTGTTTCGCTTGGATACCGACGCCGTTGGTGATCCCTGGGCCTCGCACCGCGCCACTCTGGTTGCCGACGTGCCGCGTTGGGCATGGCCCTCGCTTCGAACCGCGATGTTCGCTTGGGCGCACCACCATCCGGTTCTTGATGGTGGGAAACGGTGGCCGTTGCCGCGTGGCGCCATCCAGCTGCTCCACGTCATCGGAGACCGGCGCTTCCGCGCTTTCACGCACGATCATGACTGCGCCTACGACGACGGTGGCGCGGGGGAACGATTGCTGGAGCCAAGTGAGCACTGCGCTGTCGTTCTTGCCGGCGAGGGCGTCTCGTCTTGCGAGCTACCTCACCGGTGGTTCGCGCCTGCGTTGCCCGGGCGTTCACAAAGGACCGAAGTCTTCAGCTTTCGCCACGCCAAGGCATTGCCGTCGACGTTGGAGCGGCATCCCCTCAACACCCTCGACCTCGGCTATCGCGCGGCGCCTTTTGACGAGAGCGTTGTCCCCCCCATTGGCTGCGTGAACGGCATGGCGGAGAATATTTCTGCGCTCCACGCCGTGCATCACGACTTTGCTCGCACGATGCGGCTCATTGGCGAGCTTGAGCGCGACCTGCCTGCCAGCGACGGCACCCAGCGCGTGAGGCATGCCCTCCTCTGTGACGCCGTCCTTTATCATCTGGAATTTCCGCCCCTGTGGGTGAGCGCGGAGTTGCGGGGGATGGTGGCTGCGTGCCTACTGCTCCCTCGATCCGAGCGTTTCCACGTCGAGCTGGCCTATGGAGATCTCGAACTTCACCCCGAGGCGAAGCCGCTCCCAGCGCCACACCGTCCGATGCTCGTGGCCTGCGACGCCGACCTCGCCATTCCCGAGCCGAAGTTCGAAGACGCCGAAGCAGAAGCCCAGCATCAAGCAGTCACCCATGTCCGTTGGAAAAAGCATGGGCTCCAGGAAGGCATCAGGCACGACGGGTTCAGTTGGTCGTTGTGGCGGTACGGCGCGCGAATCCCGCTTGAGCAGCCGACGATGTTCGTGCTCTTGGGTTCGGCAAAGAACACGTCTGCAATGGCCGCCGAGCTGGAAAAGATCGCCCCGACGATCCCGTGCCTGCGCTTGCTGCGAGGGTGGGAGCAGGACCAAAAGCGCGGTGACGCCGTGGCCGCCTGCGAGATCGCCAACGCAGCTTCGCTGACCGAGGCACGGGGAGCGTTGGGCAATCCCAACAAGGAGGCCATCAGCGACGCTGCGATCGGCGCCTTGCAGACCTTGCTGCCGCAAACTCACAAGCTGCCACCGGCTGAGGCCCGCCCACCACCCCGAGCTTCCGAGTCCGGCGAAGCCATTGCGGCGGCGGCGCTGCTGAAGTTCGAAGGGCTGCCTGCCACCCAGCGGGCCGAGGTCGAAGCCCTTGGTGTTGTCCGCATGATCGTCGTTGGCGGTCCGTCCTTCATCATCGCCGACGAGAAGAGGTTCTCGGCACCTTTGCCAGTTCGCGAAGCGATAGCCGAGATCGCCAAGCTGCGTTGGGCAAGGGGAGCCCACCTCTTCCTCGACGACGACAGGGTGCTCATCGTCAGCATGACGTCCTTCTGCTTCACTTCAAAAGACACACTAAATCCGTCAGGTGATCGACTCAAAGGGGCCGGTGTCACAGCCAGAGCTGTTGTTGCGATCGCGCTTCGCGCGGGTGCCGACACCTCGACGGCGCCTGGTGCCATTGATGACGCCCGATTTCAGGGACCACTTCCAAAAGTGTCGGTTCAAGAGGCTTGGAAAGAGGTCTCCGTTGACCACGGGCCACTTTTTAAGATGTTGGCTGACTACGATGCAGACAAGAAATAACCCTGCTCTTTGATTGGTATATTGTGAAAGAAGACGAAGAGAAAACCAACGTAGATGCCGATCTTTTTCGTCGGTGACCTCGTAGACAGCGGTCCAGATGCCCGTGGTGTGATCGAACGACTGCTTGCTCTTCAACGTCGTCGACAGTTCGTCGGGGAGAAATCCATGCTCGATGTACGGCCCGTTCTCGTCGTCACAGATGTTCGAGACGATCTGCAGCGCCACTGCGGCGTGATCCGTGTCCACGGAGATGGCCACCTTTCCTCCCAAGGCGGGGATGCACTCAACGATCTCAAGGTGCGCGTTGCCGACTCCGGTGTCCTCGTCCTCGCCCGAGAGGCCAGCGTTGCAGCCAAGAATGCGATTGCTTCGCTTTGCGCGGTAGCGCGAGAGAAGAAGGCGCCGGCCGTTCTCCTGCGCCGCGAGGACAGCTTCAAGAACTGGCCGGCGCACCCGGTCTCTGCCTTCACCGACATTCCGGCGGGACTGTTCCTCGATGCCCGCGCGGCGTGGACGGCGCAGCTGGATTCTTGTTGGCGGCACAGGCGCTTCTTCACAGGCAAACAAGGGCGGCTCAGGCTCTTCACCGGTGACCGACGCGCTGGCCTCTTCCTGGCAACGCTGGCCACCCGGGACCCCGGCTTCTTCGTACCTTCGATTCTCGACGACAACGCGCACTACCTGCGCCTCCCGCGTGGGCAGCTGGACATCGTCCCGGGCCACCGTGCTGGCTGCCGCTCCTACTCACAGGCCTGGGTCCTCGAACCGCACGATGGAGCCCACCTATCGACGGCAGAGCACCAACCCTTGCTGATCACGGATCTCGGCGCACACATCTGCAGCGATGTCAGAGTCAACGATGTCACGGAGTTCGCCAATCCCGAGGCCGCTACTGCAAGGGCGCTTGCCGCGCTTCACCAAGTCGATGGCGATTACGCGACGCTGGCCGAAGTCGTCGACATCGTTGTTCCGCCGCGCGCCGAAAACGACGTTCGTCCGACAGTTCTCAATTATCTGCAGGCTGCGCTTGGGCATCCACCTCGCTGGCGGCGATCATCGGTCGCTGGCAGTTGGGACCGGGAGATCGAGGACGCCGGCCTGGTCCCGCTTATCGACGAACTCAGCGAACTGAGGTTGAGGGTTGGCTTAGAGAACGACAACGACGGCGAAGGTCCCAATCAAATCTGCGTCGTCGCTTGCGAGGCCAAGGCTGACCGCCTGCTCCCCGACGTCGGCTGGCGGCGCAGAATCCCCGTGTTCTCAAAACAGTCGTTTTCGGAGGAGCGCGAAGGCCACCTGCGTGCGCTCTTCTTCGGCGAGGAAGGTGGCCCCGACGATCCTGCGGCGGATGAGGCCGAAACCTGCGTGGTGCCCCACCGGAATGATGGCAGCCCATCGCCCCTCTTCCACATCGTGCGTTACGGCGACCGGCTGCCACGACGCGAGCCCGCGCTCATTGTCCTGATGGGCAGCGAGACGGCCGTTGCCAGCGTTGCCCATGACCTCGACGCGTGCGGCGCCCCGCTGCTCGCTTGCACAACTGGGTGTCCGGCATCGCGAAGCGCAGAGCGCGGTGTTGTCCTTGAAGGCCGAGGCGTGGTGGGCAGCAGGGTGGTTCCCAACTTCTTGTCGACGCGGGCCCTGCTCTTTGGGTTGCAGACCTGGCTCCATGCGCGGGGTGACGAGGTCTTTCCCCTCAACATTCACGAACTCGCGCAGGCCACCTTCCTGGACGATCCGCACTTTGGCCACCTTGAGCAAGAGGAGCTGGTGACCCCGGTCGTGGGCCTGATCCAGATCGCCCACCGCATCAGCGCTCGCACCATCAAGAAGGAATACGAGCCGGTGTTCGTTCACATCTCGGCCCCGGAAACCGAGGTTTCGCCAGCGGACCTCGTGAGCTTCTTCGATGAGTTGGGCACGCGCTGTGTCGTCGGCGCGTCCCCATCGAACAATGAGGGCGAAGCCCACGTCACGATTTGGTGGTCGCGCGCTGCGATTGCCGGCATCGGAGAGCTTCGCTGAATTTGTCACTGGCTGTGCGAGGGATTCGATGAGCAACCGACCGACCAAGCCGACAACGAAGGGGAGCCTGTTCACTCTTCGGCGGGCCGTCGTCGAAAAGAGCGGGGTTGGACTTCTTCCTCGGCCTGGGGCTCCAAGAGGGGCGCCACTGAGGGACCGGGATGGACACGTCTTTGGCGGAACTCTGAGCCACCATGTAGTTGCCCCCGCAAGAACGAACAGGTCGGTGATTGAAACGTGAGGGCTCCGGCTCGGGTGAGGTTGGCATCCGTGCTCTGTCGCCCTCACCGTCGCGTCGCCCCTCGGCGCTGCGCG
>JAHFED010000117.1 GCA_023248635.1 Myxococcales bacterium | reverse complement strand
CCGCCGTGCCGCCGCCGGCCCCAGCACCATCGCGTCCACCCAGCGGAAACTGGGATCCCGCCGCCGTGCCGCCGCCGGCCCCAGCACCATCGCGTCCACCCAGCGGAAACTGGGATCTCGCCGGCGCCGTGCCGCCGCCATCACGTCCACCGAGTGGCAACTGGGATCTCGCCGCTGCGCCGCCGCCCACCCCAGCGTCACGCCCACCGAGCGGCAACTGGGATCTCGCCGCTGCGCCGCCGCCCACCCCTCCACCGTCACGCCCACCGAGCGGCGGCTGGGATCTCGCCGCTGCGCCGCCGCCGCCGCCGCCCACCCCTCCACCGTCACGCCCACCGAGTGGCAACTGGGATCTCGCCGCTGCGCCGCCGCCCAGCCCGAGCTGGGATGTCGCTGCGCCGCCGCCGCCCAGTGCGAGCTGGGATGTCGCGTCGCCGCCGCCGGGCGCCAACTGGCAAAGCGCGCCGCCCTCGCCGACAACAAGCTGGGAAGACCTCGGGCCTGGGCCTGGGCGATCTCCTGATCCGACGACGTCAGGCCCCGGCATTTGGGACGCTGCCGCGCCCGCCGCCCCGCCAGCGTCCTGGGAAACCCCAGCGGCCGCCGCACCGAGCGCCACCTGGGAAAACCCGGGCACGCCTGCGGTGCGCCCCCCGGGCGCCACCTGGGAAAACCCGGGCACGCCTGCGGTGCGCCCCCCGAGCGCCACCTGGGAAAACCCAGGCACGCCAGCGGCCCGCCCCCCGAGCGCGTCTTGGGAAAACCCCGGCACCGCGTCCGTCCGAACGCCAACCTGGGAAAACCCGGGTACGGCTCCGGTCGGACCCCCGAGCGCCACCTGGGAAAACCCAGGCGTGGCGCCGGTGCGCCCCCCCAGTGCCACCTGGGAAAATCCAGCTGGAGCTGCGCGTCCTGCCAGCGCCACCTGGGAAAATCCAGCGATTGCACCTGTGCGCCCCCCGAGCGCCACCTGGGAAAACCCCGGCGCGGCACCCGTAGGGCCGCCGAGCACCACCTGGGAAAACCACGCCGCAGCCGTGCGACCCCCGAGCGCCACCTGGGAAACCAGGGGCACGGCGCCGGTCCGGCCGCCGAGCGCCACCTGGGAAGCCCCCACCACCGCTGGACGACCTCCCAGCGCCACCTGGGACGTCCCGAGCGCTCCACCGACCCGCCCCCCCAGTGCGAGCTGGGGGGCCGGCGGCGAGGGGACCCCGTTGGCTCGTGCACCCGTAGCCCCGCCGCCAGCCCTCAACGGCCTCTTTGATGAGCTGGGCGACGCCGTTGTCGACGTCGATTTGGTGGTCACCGAGCGTCGCCCCATCCCGGCCAGCCTCGCCCGTGTGGTCGAAGCTGCGGTCCAGGCCGAGGCGGTTGCCGCTCAGCAAGCCCAAGCACCCGAAGCCGCCGCCCCCGCCGTCGCCGAAGAGACCGTTCTCATCATCGAAGAAGCCGTCGTCGTCGACGCCACCGTCCTTGAGGCCGTCGCCGCCGCCGACAATGTTCACAGCGAAGGGGGCGAGCTCTTCAATTTCACGCTGGAACCGGGCGCCACGGTCGAACCCGAGCGTGAGCCTTCCCCTTTCGACGAAGCCTCGCTGGCGGCGCCGGTACCGACGTCCCCGCGCGAGCAGCCTCGCGCCCCCGTTGCGTCCGTGGGACTCGGACTCGACGTTGCCTTCACTCTCTCGGGAGAGCTGCCGCCCGCCGCTCCACCACCCTTGGCGTCGACGTCCACCCGCGGCTTCGCCGAATTGCAGGGCTTCGACCTCGACGCCGCCCTCCTTGGCTCGGCAGCCACCACCGCCGCTGGCGTCGACGCTGATCCCCTCGATGGCCTCTCGCTCGAGCTGGGAGTGGAGGAGCCGCGGCCCCCAGCGACGTCGGCGGTGGGCGAGACCGACTTCTCGATGGCCAACGCCGACGTGTCGGCGCCGACGGCGGAAGAAGACTTCAGCACCCTCGACCTGATCGACGACGTCGCGCCTGGCCTCGCCGCCCTGCCACCGCCCGCCCCCCAGCACCCTGAGGCGGCTGCGCGTCCCAAGGTCGATCCACCGGCGCCCGGCCACCTGCCCCCCGCCCCGACCTTGCCCCGGACGGCAACGTCGCCCGCGACGTTCACACCGTCGACGCAAGCCGATGCGCTGCCAACCCACCTGCCCCCAGCTCCAGCCTTGCCGCGGTCGACGACGTCGCCCGTGATGGCCACGCTCTCGACCCAAGCGGACTCGCTGCCGACCCACCTGCCCCCAGCCCCAGCCCTGCCGCGTACACCGACCTCGCCGCCTGAGATGGGGGCGACGCCGTCGGTGACGCCGTCGGGAAAGTTCGGCAAGGGAGCGAAATCGACGAAGCCGACCTTGTCTTCGCGCATTGGGCAGCTGGCCGAAGCCCTCGAAGCCGGCGGCCGCATCAGCGACGCCGCCCTGCTCTATGAGGTCCAGGCAGTGCTCACCGCGGCTGGACGTTAGAGCGCACGATCTCGACGCGGCGGAGGCGCAGCGTTGCTCCGACGTCGACGGATGTGGCATCCAAGAGGGATGAGCAAGCACGGCTACTCGCGCGCATCGCACCTGTGCGCTTTGGTCGCCCTGCTCTTCACCTCGGCGTCGGCGTCGGCTGCGCCCGTGATCTCCGAAGTCGGCTTCGCGGGGTCCGCGGCCTCTGCCGCCGACGAGTGGATCGAAGTTTTCAACCCCGGCCCCGACGCCGTCTGCGATTTCTCGGCCTTCGTCATCGTCGAAGGAGCCGTCACGCGGCCGCTGCCCAACGTCGCCCTTGCTCCGGGCGGCTTTCTGGTCTTCGAGCGGCAAGCGAGCTCAACGGTGGTGGACAGTCCGGGCTCCGCCGCCTTGACGCTGAGCTTGAACAACGGCGGTGAAATCCTGCGGTTGTGTCCGACGGCGACGTCCGCCGACCCAAGCACCTGCGACGTCGCCAACCCCGCGGGAGCGGCGTGGTTTGCCGGCGACGACAGCCCCAAGCGCACCATGCAGCGCATCGATCCCAGCCTGGCGGGGTCTGATGCCGCTTCCTGGGCCTCGTCGCTGGACGAGCTGGGCTCGCCGGGCACCGCCGCCTTTGCCGGCGCCGTCGGTGATCTCAGCGGTTGTGAAGGCGAAGGCGAAGGCGAAGGCGAAGGCGAAGGCGAAGGCGAAGGCGAAGGCGAAGGCGAAGGCGAAGGCGAAGGCGAAGGCGAAGGCGAAGGCGAAGGCGAAGGCGAAGGCGAAGGCGAAGGTGAGGGTGAGGGCGAGCCTCCCTTCGTCTACGCGGGGTTGGCGTTCACGGAGGTGTTCTTTCGACCAAACCCGGCCAACCAGGCCAGCGAATGGCTCGAGGTCACCAACCTCTCCGCTGACGACGTCGACCTGACCAACGTCGTGGTGGAGCGCAGCGCCGGCGGCGTCGTCGCGGCGTCTTTCAGCCTCGGCACTGGGATCCTCGCGCCGGGCCAGCGCGCGGTGCTGGCCCGCAAGACCGACCTCAACGTCGAGATCTGTCTGGAGAACGTCGTCGTCGATGCCACTTTCTCCTTGCCCGACAGCCCGGCGCAAACGCTGACGGTGCGTGGCGACGGCTTCGAGAATTCAGTCGTCTACACAAGCAATGATGCGCGCTTTCGCGGCGCGTCTCGATCGCTGCGCTCCGAGAGCATCGACAACACCGCGGCCGACGCCTTCGACCCTGCGCTGTGCTCCTACGGCGTCACGACGCAGGGACCAGCCCTGGGATCGCCCGGCGTCGCCAACAGCTTCGACGCCGCCTGCACAGACGCGACCTTCGCGCCTTGTGTGAGCGAAGGCGAAGGAGAAGGAGAAGGAGAAGGAGAAGGGGAAGTCGTCGACGCGGGATTCGCACCGGATGCGGGTCCCAATGCGCTGCCCACTGTAAGCATCACATCGCCCGTCGCAGCCCTGGTGGCGGGACCCGATGGCTTCGACGTCGTCTACGACGCAGCCGATGCCGACGACGACGTCTCTGTCGACATCTACCTGGCCATCGACGACAACGGCGTGGACGGCTTGCGGGTGGCGCGCGGGCTTCCCGGTGGAGTCGGGGTGAGTGCTCGGGTTGCCGTCGACAACGTTCCCGCGGGGCGCTGGCACATCTTCGCCTTGGCCAAAGACAGCCGGGGGGGCGTCGCCGTCGCCTACGCTGTGGGTACCGTCGACACCGGTGGGGGCGCCGCGGTCGACGCTGCCTTTCGCATGATCGAGCCCGACGGCGTCGACGACACCGACACCGCCGGCATCATCACCGTCTCGTGGGATGTGGACCTGCCCGAAGGACAAACGGGCACCATCGCCCTCTTCCTCGACACCGACGACGACGGCGTCGGCGGCATTGCTCTGGCGGGCGGGCTCCCGGCAGTGTCTGTGGACGAGACCCCAGTGGCGCGGGCCTTTGCTCTCGACACGGCCACGCTCGAACCCGGCAGCTACCGCGTCTACGGCGTCTTGAGCCACAGCGGTGCTGCCATCACCAGCGTCGCCGAAGGGACCATCACCATCGCTCCAGAGGGGTGCGCCTGCGGAGCGGCTGGGAGCGGACGAAGCTTGCCGGGCGTGCTGGTCCTTGCGATGCTCGCGACGCTTCTGGTGCGGCATCTGGCAGCGCGCCACGGGGTGGGCGGGACACCCGCATCCCACGACGTCGAAGGTGGCTGACCGGTGCGCTACGGGATCATCAGTGACATCCACGGCAACATCGAGGCCCTCACAGAGAGCTTGAAGGCCCTCGAGAAGGCCGGTGTCGACACGTACATCTGCCTGGGCGACATCGTCGGCTACGGCGCCAACCCCGAAGAGTGCGTGAACGCCGTTCGGGCCAAGGTGAAGGTCTGCATCGTCGGCAACCACGACGCCGCCGTCGCCGGCCGGATGGACTACAGCTACTACTACGACGCCGCCCGCCATGCCCTCGACTGGTGCAAGCAAAAGGTGTCGCCGGCGACGATGGAGTGGCTGAAATCGCTCCCATACAAATACACCGAAGGCGACGTCGATTTCTGCCATGGAAGCCCAGTTTGTCCGGAGGAATTTGAGTACGTTTTCACCAAGGAGAAAGCGAAGGAGCTGATCAAGTTCCGAGACCAGCTCAATTGGGTGACGTTCATCGGTCACTCCCATCTCACGAGGAGCTTCGCGCTGTCGGCCGACGATGCCTACAATGTAAAAGGACCGGAGTTCGTCGTTCGCAAGGACTTCAAGTACATCATTACGGTGGGATCGGTCGGGCAGCCTCGAGACTATGATCCACGATCGTGCTGTGCCATTTTCGATACTGAGACTTGCGTCTTCAAGTATGTGCGAAGCGAGTACAACGTCGAAGCACAGATGAAGAAAATCATCGACGCCGGCCTGGCCTACAATTTCGGAGCCCGACTGCTCGTCGGCATTTGATCGCCAGCTGTTGACGAAGTCGGGAATCTGTAATCTGCGCTGAAGTTTGGATGTTCAAGACGCTGGCGCGTCTTGAAGTTCTGACGGTTCAAGACGCTGGCGCGTCTTGAAGTTCTGACGGTTCAAGACATCAGAACTTCATCGCCGCCAGGCGATGAACGTGTAGACAATTCACCGACACGCAAAGCGTGTCGGTGAATTCTCGCGGCTCTTTTTGGGTCCTTCGCGAGCGGGCTGTCAGGGACCGGCCGGCGCGACGCTGAGGGTCATGGTGTAGGTGCCGTTGGCGTCGGCGTCGAAGCCGTCGACGACGATGAACACTGGGCTCGCCGCCGTCACCGGCACCACCAGCGTGTCGTCCTCGCCGGCCACCGCGTCCTCGCACCCCAGCTCGCCGACCTGGCTCAAGCAATCGGTGCGCACCGAGACCACGGCGTCAGTGGCGCCGCTGATCACCACGGTCAAGTCTCCGGACTCCGCCGGCGTGAAGCTCCAGACCTCTTCGTTGCCGGTTGGCCCGAAGCTCGCCTGCTGAGCGCACGTCGATTCGAAGGGAGCGTCGGCGACGTTGAGAAAGTTGCCGATGCCAGTGCCTGGGCCGCCCGTGGTGTCGCCCGGATTTGCACCCAAGACGGCAACATTGGGCACCGCGCACTGTTCGATGGTGCAGGTGGCGGAGCAGCCGTCGTCGGCCACGCCGTTGTCGTCGTCGCACTGCTCGGTACCGGTGAGCTCTCCGTCGGGGCACACCTGGGCCGTCTCACTGACGGTCATCGTGTAGGCGCCGACACTGACGACGTCGCCCAGGAAGTCGTCGAAGCCGCCGACGATGATGGTGAGGTCGCCGATGGCGCCGACGTTGACGTTAATGGTCTCGGCTTCGCCGCCGCCGCCGAAGTCCTCGCATTGCTTCTCGGCACTGTTGCAGTCGGCTCCCCGGACCTGGACCACGAGGTCGTCGGCGTCGTCGGTGGGATCGACCACGATGGTGACCGTGCCCGACTGCGTGGGCGTGAAGGTCCACATCTCGACCGGCTGGGCCTGGTCAATGCGGCAGTCGCCGGTGTCGCCGCTGGCGATGCCACCCGTGGTGTCGCCGTTGTTCAGCCCCAGGACCGCGACGTGGGCGGCGCTGCAATCGAGCTCGCCTTCGCCTTCGCCTTCGCCTTCGCCTTCGCCTTCACCCTCGCCTTCTCCCTCGCCTTCTCCCTCGCCTTCTCCCTCGCCTTCTCCCTCGCCTTCTCCCTCGCCTTCACCCTCTCCGCCTTCTCCTTCGCCCTCTCCGCCTTCTCCTTCGCCTTCGCCGCCGTCTCCTTCGCCTTCGCCGCCGTCTCCTTCGCCTTCGCCTTCGCCTTCGCCTTCGCCCTCGCCTTCTCCCTCGCCTTCTCCCTCGCCTTCTCCCTCGCCTTCTCCCTCGCCTTCTCCCTCGCCGCCTTCTCCTTCGCCTTCGCCGCCGTCTCCTTCGCCTTCGCCGCCGTCTCCTTCGCCTTCGCCGCCGTCTCCTTCGCCTTCGCCGCCGTCTCCTTCGCCTTCGCCGCCGTCTCCTTCGCCTTCGCCTTCGCCGCCGTCTCCCTCGCCTTCCCCTTCTTCGCCTTCGCCTTCGCCCTCGCCCTCAGCGGGGGGAGCTGGGCAGGCGACCAGGAATAGACCACAAGACAGCGGCAGCAGGATTTTCTTCAACATGGGGAGCCTCCGCCGACGGTGTGCCTTGCGGCCATCGACTCTTCAAGACGCGTCCGCGTGTTGAGGAGTCAAAACGTCAAGCTCCGCCGATCGTCGTAGGCACGGCAACGAGGGCGTTGTGCCCGTCCGCTCGTCAGGGTCCGCCGCCCTCTCCCTCTCCCTCCCCTCCGCCCTCTCCCTCTCCCTCTCCTCCTTCGGCCTCGATGCAGAGGTCCAGGGTCCAGCTGCGCAGGTTGCCCGCGTCGCCGAAGGCGCCGTCGCTGACCCTCAAGGTCCAGGTGCCGTTGGCCGGGCCGCCGATCTGGGCGTCGAAGGACGTTTCGGGGGCGAAGCAGCCCGTGAACGGAGCCTGCCCGCCGGCGATGGGCTCAAGACAGGCATCATCGAACTCGGTGCTGGTGAGGTTGGAGCCTCCGCTGCCGTTGCGGCTGCTCAACTCGACGGCGGTCTGGTTGGGAGCAAGCAAGGTGAGGGTGAGGTCGCCGACGAAGGAGTGGGTCACCGATCCGATGGTCACGCTGACGTCGCCGACGACGCCGACGACGCCGACCTCGTTGACTGTGACCGTGCTGTTGATCGTGGTGTTGTCAGCGATGGGCGTGACCGTGTCATTGGTCACCGACACGCGCTGCCCGGTGCAGGGCCGCTCCTGGGCGAAGCGTGCGCTGATCTGCAGGACGCTCTCGCCCGACACCGCGTTGTTTCCGAAATCCTGGACGCACAAGACGTAGTTGCCCGCCGGCACCACGCGGTTGATCTGGGGGCAGAAGCCGGCGCCGCTCGAGTCGTCGCTGGCGATCAAGGTGAGAGTGCCGCTGTCGTCCGAAAAGAGGTCGGCGTCGGTGTCCGCATTGGGGGCGCAGATCAACGTCGTGGCGAGCAAGGACGCTTCCTCGGCGAGCGTGAAGGAGAAGCAGTCGACGTCGGCGGCGGGATCGATGGTCGAGCTGACGAGCACGGGCAGGGTCACGGGTTGGGGGTTGGCCGCGCCGTTTTCTTCCGTCTCGGCGTTGGTGTCGAGGCAGACGCCGCTCACACACAGGCCGCCGCACACGGCCGCCGTGTCGCCGACGACGCAGGCAGAACCCGCGCTGAGGACCTGGGGCACCGCGCAGGTGAAGGAGCCCACCGCCGGCCCGCCGACGCAGTCCAGGCCTGGCGTCAAGGGATCACAGGTCTCGGTGGTCGACGCCGGATCGCAGGTCGCCTCCGCTGCGAGCACCGTGCGCGGCACTTCGGTGATCGAG
>JAHFED010000063.1 GCA_023248635.1 Myxococcales bacterium | reverse complement strand
TCTCCCTCGCCTTCTCCCTCGCCTTCTCCCTCGCCTTCTCCCTCGCCTTCTCCCTCGCCTTCTCCCTCGCCTTCTCCCTCGCCCTCCCCCTCGCCGGCGGCGCTCTTGGGCACACAGCCAAACTCATCGCTGGCGGGATCACGTCGGCAGGTGCGATCGAGCGGACAGTCGTCGTTGTCGATGTCACATGCGGCCACACAACGACGAAAAATGCAGACGTCGCCGCCGACGACGCAAGGATGGCTTTCGTTGTCGCAATCAGCGTCGAGGACCTCGACGGGCGCCAGCACGCAAGCAGTCAGGCTCGCGGCGGCAAGCAACAGGGTGCGGTGGACCTTCACGCTTCACCTCTGCAGGAAGCCCGCTGCTGGCGAACGGCACGCGGACTCACAACGGGAAGACCATAGCCGACGACGACAACGGCCCAGGCGGCTGCCTCACTTTGCGCCGTGGCCACGGCGCAAAGCAGGAAGCACCATCGCGCCGTGCCGACCGCGCAAAGCAGGAAGCACTTGCGCCGACCGCTCCGACCACTTGTGCTCAAAGACGGGTGTGGCGAGCCACAGCCAAGGCCCAGACGTCGTCGCCTTCTTGGATTTGCAGCGCCGCCGCCGCCTCTCGGGGCACCTGGATGGTGGGGCCGCTCTCGCCGAATTCGGTGGAGACGCAGCGGAAGGTCGCCGACGCCTCCGTCTTGCTCTTGCGGCGCTCGATGGCGACCAGGCCCTCGCAGGACTCGCCAGGTGCATCGCTGAGCGTCGCCAGATCGACGATGGCGGCCGTTCCCTGGTGGGTCTTGGTGATGGGCCACACCTCGTCGACGTTGGCTTCGAAATGCGGTCCACCGTCGAAGGGATCGATGCGGCCGAGGGGATGAAAGCCCACCGCCGTCAGCATCTTCTTCACCCCCTCGGTGCTCGGACCGACTTCCCCGATGACCTTCTGCGCCGCGGGGTCCAGCAAGGAGGCGTAGATGTGTCCGGTGGGAAAGAGCCCCTTGATGAACTCTTTGTTGTTTTTCGAAATGCGGTCGGCCTCGAGGTAGCTGAGGCCGGTGAAGCGATGTCCGAGCGCCTCCCACAACACCGAACGCCCCCCTTCACCGAGGGGGGGCAAGAGCTCGGCGAGCACGCGCTGCCGAAACCACGTCCGGTGCATGGCGATGAACACGAAGCGCACATAAGAGAGTTGCTTGCCGAGCTTGCCCGGGGCGCGGCGAAACTCGGGATCCAGGACCAGCCCGCCAATCTCGGTGGGTCCGTCGTAGTCGAAGCCGAGGCGCAGCACTTTGTGTCGAAAATGGCGATCGATGGTCTGGGAGTAGCGCTCCTCGTCGAGGACATCGAAGTAGATGTGGGGGGCTTCGCGCGTGCCGTGTTGGGCGATGATCTGACTCGTCCCAGCCAGCACACCCGTCGCCAGATCCTCCATCACGAACAAGTACTCGCGGCGCAGGGGGCTGCGCACACGACCCGAGAAGCTGCGCTCCGAAAGATCGAGCAGCTCCTGCAAGGCTTCTTTGTCGTTGGGCAGGTTGACGGTGTTGAGGACGGCGGCCAAGCGCTCGAGGCCAGGCAGGTCGTCCATGCGGGCGTCGCGGATGACGAACATGGATCCCTCGGGCGTCTGCCTGTGAAGCTTGCACTCGCCCCTCGCCACCCTGCTGTCAACCGAAGGAGAGCCTCACGGGTGGGCGATGACGCCGCATCGGTCGATCGCGCAACGACACGGAGTCTGCGCAAGTGCGCTTGACAGTGTTCACGCTTCCAGGTTTTGTTCGCTCCCGCTCTTGAGCCGTGCCAACGGCTCAAGAGCGGGAAGCACGTTGAGGTGGCCAGAATGAATGTGCACGGCAAAGGCACGGTGGCGACGCTCTCGAAGAAGGCGACGTCGACGACCCGCTACCTGGTGGAGACGCCACCTGCGCCGGCCAACGGCTCAAACATCGGCTCCGTGAACCGCCACGCTTCGAGCATCGGCACTTCGATCGCGGCCCACCGTCCTGCACTCGGAGCCCTGGGTGCGTCGGCGGGCGCTCCCCTGCACGTCGACCCCACGAGCCCGCACATCGACGGCGAACCCTTCGTGCGCGCCGAGCAGTGCATCGCGCTCTTGCAGCGTCGTCTCATCAAGCCGCTGAGCCGCGGTGGCCCACGCAGCGAGCTGACCTTGACGCAGTACCACGCGCTCTCTTTTCTCGCCGCCCGCGGCCAGGCCAGCGTCACCGAGCTCAAGGAGATCCTGGGCTTCGCCCAATCGACGACGTCGGTGTTGGTGGACAAGCTGGCCCGCCTCGGCCTGGTCGAAAAACAGCGGGACCGCCGCGATCACCGCGTGGCCTGCGTGGTGCCGATGCCCAAGGGTCTGCGCATGGTCCAGCGCTATCGCAAGAATGCGGAACGCAACCTGATGGCCCTGCGCTCCGTCTTGGGCGACGGCGCCGTCCGCGACGTCTTCGAAGCCCTGGAGCGCGCTCTGGTCGCCACTGCACCCCTCGAAGACCCCGCCGTCGCCCGCGCCGCGGCCAGCGACCTCGACGACGAAGAAGCACTCGAAGCCGCCCAGTAGCCGCGGTAGGGCCTGGCCCGGCGATGCATCGACACCCCCTGCTGAGGAGATTCCATGGCGACGAAGAAGAAGAAGAAGAAAAAGTCGACGACGAAATCCGCCCCCAAGCCCAAGGCAGGAGGCAAGGGGAAGACCGTCAGCAAGAAGAGGGCGAAGAAGACCGTGCAGAAGACCGCGAAAAAGACCGCGAAGAAGACCGCGAAGAAGACCGCGAAGAAGACCGCCAAGAAGACCGCCAAGAAGACCGCCAAGAAGACCGCCAAGAAGACCGCCAAGAAGACCGCCAAGAAGACCGCCAAGAAGACCGCCAAGATGGCGACGGCTCCAACGAAGGCCCCGAAGAAGAGCGTGAGGCCGCAGAGCCCGGCTCCCGCCCCGGCGGAGGCGCAGGTCATTCCGCTGCCCGCGCGCAAAAAGCCCGTCGACCTGGCGTCCTTGACGACGGCCTACCAGGGCGGCGACGCCCTCGCCCACGCCGTCACCTCTGAGCAGATGGACGAAGCCAACGACGGGGGCTTGCGCTCCGAGGGGGAAATCCGCGGGGTTGAAGACGACGACGACGTCGCTCCCTGCCGCCTGGTCGATCACGGCGAAGGCCGCTTCTCTTTGTGTTTCGATGATTTCAAAATGCCCGAAGTCGCGCTCTTTCAGGAGCGGGGCCTCGAGGGGGGCGGGTACACCTGGGAGGCCGTCGCCGATTCGTTGGTGCGCTTGCGCCGTCCCGACCTCGCCGAACAGATCAGCTTCGACTCCGAAGCCGGCATGTTCGTCGCCATCGGCAACCGCCCCAACTTGATGGTGCTTGCCCGTCTGCTGCAGGAAGCACTCGGTGACCCCGCCGTCTTGAAGGCGGCCCTCGACGCCGCGGATCCCGATCGCCTGGAATAATGCGTTCTGTTGTTTGCGCCGTGCCAACGGCGCAAAGCAGGAAGCACTTTGCGCCGTGCCAACGGCGCAAGGCAGGAAGCACTTTGCGCCGTGCCAACGGCGCAAAGCAGGAAGCACTTTGCGCCGTGCCAACGGCGCAAAGCAGGAAGCACTTTGCGCCGTGCCAACGGCGCAAAGCAGGAAGCACTTTGCGCCGTGCCAACGGCGCAAGGCAGGAAGCACTTTGCGCCGTGCCAACGGCGCAAAGCAGGAAGCACTTTGCGCCGTGCCAACGGCGCAAAGCAGGAAGCACTTTGCGCCGTGCCAACGGCGCAAAGCAGGAAGCCCTTTGAGCTGTGCCAGCGGCTCAAGCCATGGGCACTTCAAACGCCAAGACTTCCGACGCCGGGGGCGAATCTCTGGTAACGACGGCGTCACCATGTCTGCCTCGAAGTGCTCCCCTTCCCCGCCCCGCGTCGCCCCGAACGTCATCACCGCCAGACGCCAGCGCCTGCGGACCCTGGGTTGGCTGCTCGTGCCGCTCCTTGTCGCAGCGTGTCCCGCATCCAGGGGAACAGGCGCGGGACGACGCGACGAGGGCGACATCGACAAGGCAACCATCATCCAGCGAGAGGGTGCGCGGGCGGCGGCGGCGGACCTCGGGCCGGGGCTTGCCAACAGCGACGCCGAGCTGCGCGCTCGCACGGTGTTGGCGCTGGGCCGTCTGGAACGTCTCGATGCCGTCGAACCCATCCTGGGTGCGCTCAAGGACAAAGACGCCGCCGTGCGCCGCGGGGCTGCCTTCGCCGCCGGCCAGCTCGACCTGGCCATCGATCCCAAGAGGCCGTCCCACGAGACCCAACGGCAGAACATCGAGACCGCCCTCACCGCCGCCCTGAGCGCCGAGCGGGATCTCCAAGCGCGGCTCGCGCTCATCCGCGCGCTGGGCAGAATCGGATCGCGCAGTGGTCTGGATGCCTTGGTGCCCCTTGCCACAGGGACGAGCGCGGCAGAGCGGCGGGAAGCCCTCTTTGCCATCGGGGTCTCGGGGGCGCGGCGCCAGGCCTCGCGCAAAGACGACGCCGGGGTGCTGGCCTCCGTCGCCATTGGTCTCGCCGACGCTGACGACGACGTTCGGGCCGCCGCCGCCTACGCCGCCTTCCGCCAAAAGCTGGTCCTGCCCAAAGACGCCGTCGACGCTGCCCTGACGGGCGGCCCCCAGACGCGCATTTTCTTGGCGCGCTCGATGGCCGCCGCTGGTCCCGCCGTCGCCGACAGCGCCTTGCCCACGCTGCTCGACGATCCCGATTGGCGGGTGCAGATCGAGGCGCTGCGGGCGACCGCTGTCAGGGCCGATCGCAACGCTGACCTCATCCCTGCGGTGCTGACCGCCGCCGTGGGCAAGGGCCAGCGGCACGTCGTCACCGAGGCCTGCCTCCTCCTCGCCGACATCGGCGCACCCACGGCCTTGCCGGCGGTGACGGCGGCGGTGGCGGGCCTGACGGGTGCCGACAGCCTGCAGGCGCGCTGCAGCTGCGCCGCGGCCATCGAAGTCCTCGGCGGCGACGACGATGCGGTCGAGACCTGCAGCCAGGGCCAGCCCCCGGAGTTCCAGCAGAAAATGGCGCTGACCGCCATCGAACACGCGCGCACCCCGTCGCCCGAGAAGGCCAAGGCCGCCGGCGAGTTCTTCAGGAGCGAGAACATCCGCGTGCGCATGGCCGCTGCCTCCGTCGTGTGCGCCGACCCCACCTTCGCCGCCGCCGACGTCGCTGCCGCCCGCTTGATCGACGAGCCCGACCCAGGCGTGTCATCGGCCCTGCTGGAGTGCTTCGTCGACGGAAAAAACGCCGACGTGCTGCAGGATCGCACCATCTCGCAGTCCGTGCAGCGCTTTCTGGGTGGCACCGACTTCGAGCACACCGAGCCTCTGCTGGCCCTCGCCGCCCTCACCCGCACACGCCCGGGGCCGACGATGCAAGCGCTGCGCGACACCTTGCTTTCGCACTCCGATGCGCGGGTCAGAGACGCCGCCAAAGACGTCCCCGCCGGCGAACGAGCACCGGGGCCGCGAGCCTTGGCCCTGCCCGAGGTCGCCTTCGGCAAGTTGCCCGTCGCCGCCCTCCTGCACACCTCGCGCGGCGACATCCTGATTGCCTTTGAACGAGAGCTTGCTCCTCGCACGGTCAAGAGCTTCGCCGACCTTGCGGCCAAGGGCACCTTCAACGGCACCCCCTTTCACCGCGTCATCGCCGACTTCGTCTCTCAGGGCGGTGACCCCCGCGGCGACGGCTCCGGCGGCCCCGGCTTCACGCTGCCTTGCGAAAACAGCGACGCCCCCTACACCCGCGGCGCCGTCGGCATGGCCACCGCCGGCAAAGACACCGGCGGCAGCCAGTTTTTCCTGACCCACTCGCACCAGCCCCATCTCGACGGCCGCTACACCCTCTTCGCCCGCGTCGTCGACGGCGACGACGTCATGGATGCCCTGCAGAAGGACGACCTCCTGCTCTCGGTCGAGCTCACGACCGCGCTGCGCAAGGCGGCCCGGTGAGACACCTGCGCACCACCCTCGACGTCGTTGACCTCAAGACCCTTGAGGGCCTGCTGCTGCGGGCCCAGGAGCTCAAGCGCCACCGCGTCGCCCGACGCCTCGCGCCCACTCTCTCGGGTCGGGTCATCGGCATGCTCTTCGAGAAGCCGTCGACGCGCACCCGCGTCAGCTTCGAGGCCGGCGTGAAGCTGCTGGGGGGAGCCACCATCGTGTTGCAGGGCCGCGACCTGTGGCTGGGTGCCCCGGCAGAGGGCGCCGATACCGGTGAAGTGCTGCGCGACACCGCCCGGGTGCTGGGCAGCAGCTTGGATGCCCTGGTGGTGCGCCCCCATGGGCCCCACGCCACCGTCGAAGAGCTGGCGCGACACGCCGCCGTCCCCGTCGTCAACGGCTTGTCCGACCGCGACCACCCCTGCCAGGTGCTCACCGACTTGTTCACCCTCTACGAGCGCCGCGAGCGTCCTTACGAGAGCAAGGTCTGCTTCGTCGGCGACAGCGTTGCCATCGCGCAGGGCTACCTGGCCCTGGCCCTGCTCACGGGTTGGGAGCTGCGCCTCGCCCTCCCGGTCGGCGTCGACGTCGACGCTGACCTGCTCAAGCGCGCCCAGGCTCGCGCTCGGGTCTCGCTGCACCGATCGCCCAGCGACGCCATTGAGGGCGCCGACGTCGTCTCAACTGCCGCCTGGTCGCGCCCGGTGGCACCGGGGTTTTGCGTCGATGACGCCTTGCTGCAGCGGGCCGACGACGACGTCACGGTGCTGCACTCCCTGCCGGCCCACCGCGGGCAGGAGATCACCGACGACGTCCTGGAGGGCTCCCGTTCGGTGTGCTTCCAGCAGGCGCAGAACCGGCTTCCCGTGCAACAGGCCCTGCTCGAGCATCTGCTCGGCCCCTGATCGACGGGGGCTGCCTTGCGAACGGCCGCACAATTGCGCACGATGCTGCGTTTCCTCATGTGCTCTGGCTACCGGCGTTGACGAGGTCATCTGTGAAGTTCCGCATCTACTCCTGGGGCAGCACCGACGTCGGCATGA
The DNA here is from genome assembly GCA_023248635.1 of Myxococcales bacterium. GTDB lineage: Bacteria > Myxococcota > UBA727 > UBA727 > VGSZ01 > VGSZ01. The sequence continues at coordinate 26,944 of JAHFED010000063.1, read as the reverse complement.
AGCGCGACCACAACGAGGACAGCTACCTCCTCGCCCCCGACCTCAACCTCTTCGTCGTCGCCGACGGCATGGGTGGGCACGCCGGCGGCGAAATGGCCTCGGGCATCTCGGTGCGCACCGTTGAAAAGACCGTGCGCGGCGAGAAGGCCACCATCGATCCCAACACCCACCACGACGGCAGCATCGAGAAGTCGCCCGTTGCCCGTCTGCTGAGCAACGCCGTGCGCGCGGCCTGCAACGCCGTCTACTCCAAGTCCCAGCAGGTGCGAGAGCTGCAGGGCATGGGAACGACGACGACGTCGGTGCTCTTTCACGATCGCCACGCCTTCGTCGCCCACGTCGGCGACAGCCGCTGCTACCTCGTGCGCGACGGACGCATCTTGCAGCTGAGCGAAGATCACTCCCTGGTCAACGAGCAGCTCAAGGCGGGGCTCATCACCGAAGCCCAGGCGCGACAGAGCCGTTTCAAGAACATCATCACCCGCTCGGTGGGCTTCGACGCCGACGTCGAAGTCGACATGATCGCCGTCGAGGTCAAAGTCGGCGACGCCTACATGATGTGCTCTGACGGGCTGTGCAATCTCGTCACCGATCCTGAGATGTGCGACGTCATCAGCGACAACTTTTTGCATCGCGTGCCCGAAATTTTGATCGACATGGCGAACTCCCGCGGCGGCGACGACAATTGCACCGTGCTCGTGGCCTACATCGTCGACGGCGACGACGTCGCTTGGCAGGACGATGCCGATTTGTTCAAGGAGACCATCCCCGGTGGCGCCGCTTTCAATGCCCAGGGAATGACCTGAGCGCCGATGTCGTCGACGGCGCCAACAGCGGGAGCTTCACACCGTTTGGCGTGTTCTCTCACTCGCTCAGCAATGCATCGTATTTCCCTGGATCCTCGCTGACCGAAAACAACACCGCCGAGGCGACGAACAAGGGCACGGCGGTGGCGGCGACTCCATAGGATGCCAGCCGAAGCGTGCTGATTTCATTGTATTTTGTTGTCGGCAGCAGGATCGCGCCGCCAGGGTCCTTCGCGTATTGGGCGATGTAGCCGCTGTCGGGGTTGTTGAGGCGGTCGTATTGAAACCACCACACGGCGGCACCGCTGCCGACGGCGGCGACGCCGAGCCCGGCGGTGCTCGCGCTCAAGATGCGCAGGATGTTGTTGTTGCGCTTGTGGGTCTCGCTGAGCTCCTTGCTGGGAATCAAGAGGACGTCGACGGCGGAGGTCTGCTGGGGGTGGACGATCATGTCGACGGTCCCTTTCAGGAACCCGTCTTTGACGGCCTCGATGCGGTGGGGGCCCGAAGGCACGTTGTCTCGTCGCAGGGGCGTAATGCCCACCGCCGCGCCGTCGACGAGCACTGTCGCGCCCGCCTCGTTGCCCAAAACCACCAGCGTGCCGCCGCGCTGAGCCAAGAGGGGCCGCAGCAGCCGTCCAACGGCGACGCGCACTTCGCTGACCAGCGACGCCGGCGTCTTGATGGTGGCCGCCTCGCGACCCGTGGGCACGCCCTCGCTCAGATCTGTGAGCACCAGGCCGACGACGACGTCGCTGCCGGCCTTTCCCACGCTGCCGGTCACCAGCATCTCGGCGCCGAGCGCTTTTTGAAAGGAGCCCAGGCACTTGGCTTCATCCTCACAAGCCAGGATGAGCTTCATCTGCTCGAAGTCCATTAGGCGACGCACGTCTTCTTCGGTGGTCACCTGCACGACGCCAAGGTCAAAGAGCTCGCTGCCGACCACCGACGACACCGCCGACGCCAGCGCGACGTCGACGCCGTCGGCGCGCAGATCGAGCAGCACCAGGGGAACCTTGCGGGCTGGATCTTCGCCCCGAGCACGCGCGGCCCCCTCAGCCAGGGCCTCGGCGTCGGCGGCCATCACGGTCTTGGTCGTTGACGCTTTGTCGTGCAAGCCGCTGGTGCGACTGGAAGGTGCGGGCGGAGCCACGTCGGCGTCGGCGGCGAGCAGCGAGCAGGCAAGAATGAGCGCGAGCGACATCGATGCTCCAAGGCGTCAGGGCAAAAGAGTGAGCGAGCCGGGCCCCGCGTGGGTGATGCGGGCGCCGAGCCCGCGTTCTTCGAGCAGCAGCGCCAGCGCGCCGCCGTCGCCGCCGCCGACGACGACGTCGACGACGATGCCTTTTTCACTGGCATTCTTGAGCGTCGCTTTCGCCACCAGGGGCTTGAGTGCGCTCAAGGTCTGCACGATCGCGTTGGCGCCAGCGATGGTGGATTGTCCAGGCGCCAGGCCCGCGGCGACGTCGACGACGACGCGGTTCCCGCGCTGCACGCGTTGGGTGAGGGCGGTCGCGAGGGCGGGTCGCACCTGCTTGCAGGCCAGACTCGACGCCATCTCGGTGGCGGTCTCGAGAGTGAACGCGTTCTGCATGGGGGAGGAGTTGGCAGCGGCGATCACCTCGCCGGTGTCGACTTTCACGATCTCGAAGGAGAGGGCGGTGCGAACCGCCGTGCGCGACCCCATCGCGCCGACCATGCTGCTGCGGGCCGTGCCAATGACGATGACGTCGGCGTCGTCGGCGGTGAGGACGGCGGCGACGTCGGGTCCGCGCAAGGTGGGATCGAGGCGGCTCTTGATGCGCTGAAGCTGCTGCGCTGACACCACGGGCACACCGGCGTCGATCAACGCGCCCTGCACGCAGGTGGCCACCGTCGACGTCGGCTGCGGGACCTGCTTCTCGTCGACCTCGCTGATCAAGACCGCCGTGCGGAGCTGGCTCAGTGCTTGATCGCCGCTCTCGTGCATGCCCGGGCTCAGCGCCCGCAGCGCCAGGGTCTGGGCCGCGAGGGGCAGGCCTCCGGCGGCGAAGCTCAACGAGGAGCGATCGACGACGCGACCCTCCTTGGCATCGAGGAGAGTGAGGGCGAGGTGTTTTTGTCCGCCGAGGGTGCCGTAGACCGAGGCCACGATCAGGTCGGCGGCGAGGGCATCACCGAGGTCCTTGGCACAGCGGGGATCGGCGCAGCCCAAAAGCTCGTTTTGCGCCTTGGCGTCGAGCAGGGAGCGGACGTCGGCGACCGCCACCACTGGTCCAGCGTGCAGCTCGCCAAAGGAGCGCGCCAAGGCCGCCGTCACCAGCGGGGCTTCGGCCACGTCGCTGGCGGCGGCAGCTTTGACGTCGAGGATCAAGATCTTCGGCGCGCCGGGCGAACCGCTGGGGGCCGGTGACGAGACCGGTGCCAGCGCGAGGAGAATCGAGACGGAAGAAAGCAGGTGCATGGATCCTCAGGGCCGCAGCTGAACGATGTTTCGGTTCACCTGATCGACGACCCAGAGGGTGCCGTCGACGTCGAAGGCCATGGCATAGGGCTTTCCTGGGAAGGCGACCGTGGACAGCGTCGTGCCGATGAGCTGCCGCAGCACATAGTTGGCGGCTTGCCCGGCTGAATTGGTGGTGATGAGGAAGACGCGGCCGTCGGTGGGGCGGATGGCCATCGACACCGGGAGAATCCCGCTGCTGGCGCTGGCCTCGCTGAACACGGGCGTCGTCGTCAACACACCGTTGGTGATGTCGACGATGTGAAAACGGTTGGTGGCGATTGGGCAGGCACCGGCGTTGGGGATGAAGATCGTCGAGAGCACGCGATTGGTGAGCGGATTGAGCGCGATGGTCGACGTCGTTGCCGCCGCGGTCGCCTTGATTTCGCCGCCCAGGCAAGTGCCATCGGCCATGATGTTGCGGATGACGCCGGTGACGTCGATGAAGCGCACGCCCTTGTTGTCGGTGAGGAAGAAGCTGCCGTCGGGTCGTCCGAGCACCAGACGCGGCGTGTCGACGATGGCTGCGGTGGCCGGGGTTCCGTTGCCGCCGCCCGAGGTGGTGCTGCCCGTGCCGGCGGCGCTGACGATGACCCCATCGCTGCCGCGCACCCGGCGCACGCGATCCTGCGCGGGATCGGTGAAGAGCACGTCGCCGTCGATGCCAGCGACGCTGACGCCTGCAGGGCGGTTGACGGTGGCCAATGAGGCGGGCCCGCCGTCGCCGGCGTTGCCGCTGGTCCTTGCGTTGCCTGCCAGTGCTCGCACGGCTCCGGAAGCATCCATGTGCCAGACGACGTTGAGCGGCGGATCGGTGATGAAGACATCGGAGCCGCGGAAGGCGATGGCCGGCTCGCTGAACGTGCCGCTGCCCAACACCGAGCTGAAGTCCAGGCGCGTGCCGGCAATCACCGTGCCGACGGCTGGTGCCGTGGCGATGACGATGGGCGAGCTGTTGACGACCAGGTTGTCGCCGTCGACCAGAGCGGTCGCCTCGACGGTGAACGAGGTCGGCGGCAGGGCGGCTGGCAGCAGGCGGCGCAAGGGCAGCGGCGGTTCGGTGAACCAGAGTTGCTCGCCGACGGCGCGACCGAGCAAGGGGATCACGGCCTGGGCGTTTTGAGCGCTGGTGAAGACGAGCTGGGTGGCCTGGGCCGATTGGCCGCCGGTCGCGCCACGCACCTGCATGGGCCACTCGCCGACGCTCTCTCTCGTCGTCAACCCCACGCGCACGGGCTGGGTGGGGCTGCCAAACACGCGGGCGCTCTGGGCATCGCCGTCGAGCACCGTCAGCGACGTCGGCGGCGTCGGTCTGGCGACCCGGCGAATCATGCGCAGGGCGTTGTTGGTCCCGGCATCGAGCACGAACAAGTCGCCGTCGGCGTTGAACTTCAGGCCCACGATGCCGCTGAACTGGGCAGCGGTGGCTGGGCCGCCGTCGCCGGAGAAGCCGATGGTGCTGCCGGCGATGACGGTGCGACCGCCCACGCCGTCGTGGCGCTCGATGGTCAGCTGCGTGGCGGTGTAGAGGAGGCCGTCGGGGCCGCGGGCGATCTGCAGCACGTTGGCGCCGCGGGTGGCCATGCAGGCGTTCGTCGTGGTGTCGCAGACGTTGAGGTGCGAGCCGGTCCCGAAGCCAACGGTGTTCGAGGCGATGCCGACGGCGTAGAGGTCCTCGGCGAGGAACTGCAGGGGACCACGCACGGTCTGCGCCTGGCTCACGCTCAACACCGTGAAGTTGGTGCCGGTGCGCGTGAGAGGCACCGTGAAGGTGGAGATGCCGCCGTCGACGACGTGGCGCATGTGGTTGCGGCCAGTGCCGTTGTCGATGACGACGAGATCGCCGTTGAAATCGAAGCCGAGATCCGTGGCCTGCTCGAAATGGGCAGCGGTGGCCGGGCCGCCGTCGCCGTTGGCAGGTTGACCGGTGGCGCCGCCGCCGGCGACGGTGGAGATGAAGCCCGCGTCGTCGATGACCCGCACGCGATCGCTGGTCGGCGAATCCTGGCTCTCCAGCACGAAGATCTCGCGACCACGGGTGCTGAGCGCTGCGCCGTTTCTGACCTTGGCGTTGATCGCCGGGCCGCCGTCACCCGTGCCCGCCGCCACGTTGCTGCCGCCGCCGACGACGATGGGTTGCAGGACGCCATTGGGGAGCTGCAAGCGGGTGATGTGCGAGTTGCCGCCGGGGTTGTCGAGGTAGACCGGGTTGCCGTCGCCGTCGAGCGTGAGGCCGGCGGCTCCGCCGATGCGCGAGCGAATGCCCGAATTCAAGATGGCGGTCCCCGTGAGCCCGGTGCCGCCAGCAAGACGAACGATGGTGCCGTCGGCGACGTCGTCGGCGATGGCCGTCACCGTTTGCGCTTGGTTTGCCACCGCGCTGCCGTCGGCGGGGTTGGCGCTGAGGGTCATGGTGTGCACGCCGACGCGCGGCCCAAGGACCCAGGCGAGCGAAGCCAGGCCGGCGCTGTCGGTGACGACGATGAAATCGGTATCGGAGGTGGCGTCGCCGGCTTCGATGCCGAAGGTGATGGGCACGCCGGCGACACCGACTCCGACGTCGTCGACGAGCCTCACCTTGATCGCGGTCGTCAGGGTGGCGGTGATGGCCGCGTGCTGACCCCCACCGTCGACGAGGACGAGGGAGTAGGGCGCGCAGCGGTTGCAGTCGCGCGGGCAGGAATGACAGGACTCGCCAGCGACATCGCAACTGCCGTTGCCACAGGTCGGTCCGCAGTCGGCGGCGCAGTTGCCGCTCGTCTCGCCGTTGCTGCACACGCCGTCGCCACAGGTGCGGCATTGGGTGACGTTGAAATCGCACGACGACGAGCAGCTGAGCGTGCCGGCGGCAAAGCCGGCGTTGCTGCAGTTGGCGCCACCGAGGTCGATGCCGTCGCACTGCTCGTCGGTCTCTTTGCGTCCGTTGCCGCAGCGCGAGCACTGGTTGAAGTCGAGCTGGCAGCCCACGCAGTTGATCTGGCCGCCGTCGAAGCCGTTGGTGAGGCAGGTCTCGCCGTCGAAGTCGGGGGTGTCGCAGGCCTCGCCGGGATCGCGGATGGCGTCACCGCAGGTCTCGCACAGACGCGATCCCGGACAGAAACCACCCACCTCGAGCAGGTCGACGGGTACGACGACGTCGTCGCCATCGGCTTCCAGGTAGATGAGCGCCACGACCCAGGCGCCGCGTCCCAGATCGGTGTCGGCGACGTCGACGGCGATGACGGTCTCGCTGGCGAAGGAGGTGTCGAGCACGACCTCGGCCCCCGAACCGGCATCGAGGGGAGAGAAGCGCACGCCGATCAAACGGGCGGGGTTCAGGTCGCTGCCGTCGACGAGCAGGGTGAAGGCCGATCCTTCGTCGGCGCGGCCCCCGACGGAGAGGTCCACAGGCACCGGGCTGCGAGCTTGGAACGCCGGGGAGCTGTGCACGCCGACGACGCGATCGACGAGCTCAACGACCAACTGCCCCTCCGGCAAGGCAGCGTCGATGCTGCAGGCCACCACGTTGTCGGCGATGGAATCCAACACCACCGGCAGTCGCACCCCACCTGCGACGATGGTGGCCGCCACGGTGTCTTTGAGGTCCTGGCCGATGAGGCGCAGCCTCTCGCCGCCGACGCCGGCATGGGCGGGATCGGGGGTGACGCTGACGACCAGCGGCGTGTTGACGTCGACGAAGGGGTCCGCATACGCAAAGGCGCCTCGCGCCAGCGCGGTCTGGCCGTCGGCGTTTTTGACCTCGACGTCGACGGAGCCTCCGGCATGAGCGGGGGAGACAAAGACGATGGCGTTGGCGTTGACGTCGATGGGCGCGACGGCGGTGCCACCAACGGTGAGGGTGGGCGTGTCGAAGCTTGCTCCGAGGATGGTGACCAGCGTGCCCCCGGCGAGGGCGCCGGTCTGCGGGCTGAGAGAGAAGACCTGGGGTGATGCGACGATGGGGGTCAGATAGGAGTAGCCGGCGACCACGGTGTCTTGCTGGCCGTCGGCGTTTTCGATGACGACGTCGACGACGTCAGCGCCGTGGACCGGGGCGCGCACGACGATGGCGCTGTCGGCAACGTCGAGCACGATGGCAGCCACACCGCCGAAGCGCACGCTCGAGTCCTTGAAGCCGGCACCCAGGATCGTGACTTCGTCGCCGCCGACGGTGCTCCCCGTCGAGGGCACCAGCGTGAAGGCCTGCGGGGGCGGCGGCGGAGCGACAGGGACGTCGGCATAGAGGAAGGCCCCCTGCACGCGGGCGCTCTGGGCGTCGTCGTTGGTGACGACGACGTCGACAGCGCCGGCTCCGTGGGGCGGCGTGACAAAGACGATGGCGTTGGCGCTGCGGTCGAGGGGGGTGACGGCTGCGCCGCCCACCGTCAAGGTCGGCTCGGCGAAGTTCGCGCCCACGATGGTGACGAGGGCGCCACCGGCGAGCACTCCCGTTTGGGGGCTGAGAGAAAACACCTGGGGCGCGGGGACGACGGGGGCCAGATAAGAAAAGCCGGCGACGACGCTGTCCTGCTGGCCGTCGGCGTTTTCGACCAGGACGTCGACGACGCCCGCGCTGTGGTCCGGCGCACTCACCACAATGGCGCCGTCGGAGATGTTGAGCACGACTGCCTCCACGCCGCCGAAGCGCACGATCGAGCCGTGGAAGCCGGCGCCGAGAAGGGTCACCTCGTCACCGCCGACGGTGCTGCCCGTCGAGGGCACCAAGGTGAAAGCCTGCGGCGGCGGCGTGGGCGTGACGGGGACGTCGGCATAGAGGAAGGCCCCTTGCACCCGCGCGCTCTGTCCATCGGCATTGGTGACGACGACGTCGACGGCGCCAGCGCTGTGCGACGGCGTGACAAAGACGAGAGCGTTGGGGCTGCGGTCGAGGGGCGTGACGGCGCTGCCACCCACCGTCAGCGTCGGCTCCGCGAAGCTCGCGCCCACGATGGTGACCAGCGTGCCGCCCGCGAGAGCTCCCGTCTGAGGGCTGAGAGAAAACACCTGCGGACCAGGAACGATCGGAGCCACATAGGAGTAGCCAGCGACGACGCGGTCTTGCTGGCCATCGGCATTTTCGATGACGACGTCGACGAGCCCGGCGCTGTGGCTTGGGGCACGGGCGACGATGGCGCCGTCGGCGCTGTGCAAGACCGCCGCGCCGACGCCGCCGAAGGTGACGGTAGAGCCCTGAAAGGCGGTGCCGAGGATGGTGACTTCGTCGCCGCCGAGGGTGCTGCCCGTCGACGGCACCAGCGAGAAGGCTTGGGGCGGGGGCGTCGGGGCGGCGGTGTAGCTGAAGGCAGCGTCGAGGGTGCTCCCCTGCAGGTCCGGATTCTCGACCCGGACGTCGGCGGCGCCGGGGACCCCGGGGGGCGTGAGCGCGATGATCGCGGTGGCGCCGACGAAGAGCACGTTGGCCTCCTCGTCAGCAACGAACAGCTTTGCGCCAGCGACGAAACCTGATCCCGTGAGCGTCACCTGCGTGCCGCCAGCAACATCGCCCTGGTGGGGGACGACGGCTGCGAGCACCGGAGCCGCCACGTCGTCGTCGATGTAGAGCACCGCGTTGGTGCGCGTCGACGTCAAGGCTTCATGGGTCGAGGAGAACACCGTGATCGAAAGATCCTTGGTGCCGGGGCCGAGGTCCGGACCCGCCGCGAACAAAGTGTGGTCGTCGATCAGGTCGACGGCGACGGCGACGCCCCCCAGGGTGAGTTGCACGGGCGCGTAGCGCTCCGAGAAACCAAAACCCGAGATGGTCAGCGCCGCGCCGGCACCGACGACGACGATCGAGGGTTCGACGCTGTCGATGCGCGGGGGCTGGGGTTCGTAGAGGAAGGAGTCGACGAGGGCTGCGCGCTCGCTGCCGTCGGCCGCAGACGAGACATAGACGAGGTCGACGGGATTCTCGGCGACGGCCAAGGTGCCGGCGGGTGCCGTGCAGATCAGGCGTTGGCGCCCGTTGCCGGCGTCGACTGGAGCCTCGCAGACCGCCGGTGTGTGGCCAAAGAACAAGACGCCGTCGCTGGCCAGTGACTCCCCGAGCAGCTTGACGACGGTGCCGCCGGCGACGGAGCCGAGGGCAGGTTCAGCGCGCGCCAGCAAGCGCGGCGTCGTCGAGGTGCGCAGGGTGATGGCGACTTCGGCGACCCGATCCCGCACATCGAGCAAGCGCGCTTCGGTGACGCCGCTGGCGCCGACGACGACGAGCACCCGGCTGGCCGCGATGTCGCGCCCTCGCGCCGCGGTTTCGAAGCGGATCTCGGCAGTCTCCATGCTGCCCGCCGGCAACACCGCGCCGACGGCCCCGACGACGTCATCGGGGTGCCGCGGCAGCACCGCTTCGGGCTGGTCGTTTTCGTCGAGGGCCAAGACCACCAGATCGAGATCGAAGGGCGCAGCGCCGACGACCGCAGACAGCCGACCTCCCCGTGGAATCTCGATCAGAAAGACAGCGTCGGCGGGGACGGCGACGCCCTTCACGCTCAGGGTGCGGCCCGACGGAACGGCGGAGAGCGAGGTGAGGAAAGGCGTTCCGCTGGCGACGGCAGCGGCGGCAGGTACGGCGATGAGATCAGCCGGGAAACCGCCGACGTCGTCCTGGGGAGCGATCGGTGCTTCGACCAGGCTGGGACGGGGTTCGGTGCCCACGTTGGCCAGCACGCGCACCGGGACCGTGAGGCGGGTACCGCAGGCGCCGGCGTCGACGTCGTCGGTGGCGCCAATGTCGAGGAAGCCGCTGGAAAAAAACGCGTTGGGCGCCGAGAACGAGACAGCCACGAGCAACGACTGGCCAGGCTCGACGACCCGCTGGCCGACGGCCGGCAGCGAGGTCGCGTTCTCGGCATCGCCCACGACGTCGATGCCCACCCCGGGAGCGTCGATCACATCGATCTGCAGGTGCACGCGACGCGGCAGCAGGTTGTCGACGATCAGCACCGCGCGGTCGCCATCGCGGGGCAGCTGCAGGTCGGTGGCCGAGACCCCCAGGAAGCGCTCTGGCACCGCAGGGTCGCAGCCAGCCTCGTAGTCGGCGCGGTTCTCGACACCGTTGCGGTTGAGGTCGAGCCAGGGGCGAGCAGGAGAGACGGCGAACTCGTAGGAGTCCACGTTTGCATCCAAGGTCGATTCCGCCCCCGGCCCGACGTCGATGTTCAAGTCGGCCACGGCCAGCACAGCGTCGGCGTCGCCGGGGCGCAGGGCGCCGCTCACCCTCAAGGTGGCAGCGACGGTCGCAGCCTCAGGCACGGCGAAGGCGAAGGAGCCGGTGGCTGCTCCGTCGCTCTCCACCAGCTTGACCTCCCCGAGCAAACCCGGGACCTCCAGGGTGGTCACCAGATCGGGCGCGCCGTTGGGGCGATCGATGACCGGCAGGGGCACACCGACGGAGAGGGTGGTGTCGCCGGCCAACGCAATCGGAGGGTCGCAGGCAGACAGCAGGGCGGCGGCGACGACGACGGCCGTGAGGCCTAGATGCAATGCTGTGACGCGCTCCGACACCATGCCTCACCTCAGGGGCAGGGTTGGGTTGCGTTGGCGATCTGTATATGGGGTGCGCATCGGTCATGTGCGCCGCGTCTCAACTCCTTTTCTTGTTGCTGAGGCCGGAGCGGCGGCGCAGGGCTGCTCATCCCGCGTCCGCTTGATGTTCGACCGCGTTCCGAGATGGGAAGACGCGGGATGATGCGCGTGAAGCGCGCCCGCGGAACGCGGAGTTGGTGGGGGGCCCCGCGTCCGGCTCCGCCGGCGCGGGGGGAGGTCTGCACCAGACCTCCCCCAGAAGGGCATCCCCGACGGAGATGAACGAGACCGGTCCGCGGTCGAAGTTCAACGAGATCGGGGATCAGTCCTCAAGGTGTTCGTTGCCGCGGTCGGTGCCCTCGAGGTCCCGGACCTCACCGCGGATGATGGCGCTGCGCCCGTGCTTGATGTGGATGGCGTCGACGGCCCGGCCCAGGGCCTCGTGTTTTCGCCGTCTGCGGCTGATCAAAGAGGGAGGCCTGGCGCGGGGCGCTGGCGGGCACGAGGTGGGTGGCGGCCAGTCCCACCAGGCGCATGGGACGCGAGAGGTCGGCTCGGGGGAGCAGGTGCTCCAGCGCCGCCGTCAGCGACGCTGTGTCTTGCACGGGCTCGGGCAACAAGATCTCGCGGCTGGTGCGGCGGAAGTCGGCGTACTTCAACTTCAAGCGCACCCCGCTCGCGCGAAGCTCAGCCTTGCGCAGGCCAGCGGCGACTTCGTCGATGAGGGGCACCAGCTGGGAGCGGACGGCGGCGACGCCGGTGATGTCGTGCTCCAGCGTGCGCTCGGCGCCCAGGGATTTGCGCTGGTGGTCGTCGTCGATGGGTCGATCATCTTGGCCGCGGGCCAGCGCCGAAATGTGGGTGCCGAGAGCTCCGTAGCGGCGTTGCAGCTCCCCTGGATCGGAGGCGGCGATATCGGCGATCAGGTCGAAGCCGTCGGCGCGCAGCCTCTCGGCGGTCCTTGGACCCACGCCCCACAAGCGCTCGATGGGCAGCGGCGCGAGAAAGGCCCGTTCTTCGCCGGGGGCGACGACGACGATGCCGCCGGGCTTCTTGAGGTCTGACGCGACCTTGGCCACATATTTGTTCGCCGCTGCACCCACGGCACACGACAGCGCTGTCTCTTCACGGATGGCGCGCTGGATGCGCCAGGCGAGCTCGACGGGTGGCCCGAACAGGTCCTCAGTGCCGGTGGCGTCGACGAAGGCCTCGTCGACCGAGAGGGGCTCGATGCTCGGTGAGAAACGGCCCAGCACGGCCATGATCTGCTTGCTCACCTCGACATAGACGCTCATCCGAGGCCGCACGAAGATGGCGTGGGGACACAGGCGCTGCGCCAGCATCGTCGACATCGCGCTCTTCACACCAAACTTGCGGGCCTCGTACGACGCCGTCGACACCACGCCGCGCCGCCCGGTGCCGCCGACGACGACGGGCTTGCCTTGCAGGTCGGGTCGATCGCGCTGCTCGACGCTGGCGTAGAAGGCGTCCATGTCGACGTGCAGCACGACGCGCGACCAGGGCACAGCGGCGGACCGGGGCGGCCGCGACGTCGTCATGCCCGTACGTCCGCGCCGGTCAGAAGAAGCGCCGCAGCCAGTTCACCAGCACGGTGGGACCCTGGGGGGGCCAGACTTCATGCACGATGTTGGGATCGCTGGGCTCGCAATAGACGACGTCGGCATCGCAGCCATCGAGCTCGTCGCACTCGGGGTCGAGGTCACTCACCGTGTTGGTCGCCGCGCACCCTGCGATGTCGGCCCAGACGTCGCGGGCTGGCTGACCGTATTGGCCGGGCGTAATGTTCGGATCGCCCTGCGCGCTGACGATCAGCATGTTCTGCGCTTCGTCCGTACAGGTCGCGACGTCGACGACGTTGCCGGCACCTTCGAAGCCATCTTCAAACCCGCCCTCGAAGACGGCGAAGGCGGTGAAGGGCTCGCCGTAGCAGGCCATCGTGTGCGTGAAGAAACCCCCGCCCGAGAAGCCCACAGCGAAGGTGCGTGAGCTGTCGACGCAAAAATCCGTTTCCAGGCGAGCCAGCAACGCGCGCACCGCGAGGATGTCGGGATTGTCGTTGGGTTGGGACACGCTGTCCCAGGAGCCAAAGGAGAAGAAGCGGTTCAGGTTTTCGCCGTCGAGGCTGACGATGATCGCCTCATCACCCAGCTCGCCCTCGATGCCAAAGACGTTGACAATCGGGCCGATCGGGTCGGGCAGGTGGTCGGGGTCCCCGAGCGCTGCGGGGATCGGGTCGTCGCATTGCACCTGCCCGTCGGGGTTGCCGTTGTTGGGGGTGAGGCAGTCCTGGTCACCGTGGAAGGCAAAGATGACCGGCAGCGCCGCGCCGGGATCGTAGTTGAGCGGCAACACCACCCGAGCGTCGCGCTGGAGCCCACCAACTGTGACGCTGTAGGGGTAAAAGACGGCGGCGTCGTCGTGGTCGGGGTCGGTCTCGACGGGGAGGCCGCAGCCCGCCGACGGAATCGGGGGCTCGCCTTCGCCTTCTCCCTCACCTTCACCTTCGCCTTCGCCCTCTCCTTCGCCCTCGCCCCCTCCTTCGCCCTCTCCTTCGCCCTCTCCTTCGCCCTCTCCTTCGCCCTCTCCTTCGCCCTCGCCCTCTCCTTCGCCCTCTCCTTCGCCCTCTCCTTCGCCCTCTCCTTCGCCCTCTCCTTCGCCCTCTCCTTCGCCCTCTCCTTCACCTTCTCCCTCGGCGGGAGGGGAATCACAGGCGGCGACGACGAGGCCCCACGCAACGAGGAGCGAGCGGGTGAGCACTTTGGTCCTGGGCATGGGCTGACCTTAGCCAAAGGCGAGCTCCACTTCGAGCCGGGAGCAAAGGCGCTACAACGTTCCCATGGCGGGTCCCCTCTACGTCGGCATTGATCTGGGCACGACCAACTCGACGGCAGCAGCCTTCGACGGCACTGCGCTCACCGTGGTGCGCAACGCGGCGGGTTCGACACTCACGCCCTCGGTGGTGCGGATCTCCTCCAAGGGCACCGTGACCGTCGGGGAGAAGGCCCGGCGCCAACTGGAAACCGATCCCGAAAACACGCGCAGCGGCTTCAAGCGCCTGATGGGCACCGACACGCGGCTGCACTTCGCCGCCGCGGCCAAGGACTTGCGCCCCGAGGAGCTGTCTGCCGAAGTGTTGAAGGCCCTGATCCACGACGTCGACGTGCAGATGGGCCTGCGCCCCCAGCGGGCCATCATCACTGTGCCCGCTTTGTTCGAGCTGCCCCAGACGCGGGCCACCGCCGAGAGCGCCCGCCTCGCTGGTTTCGAGAGGGTCGAGATCCTGCAGGAGCCCGTGGCGTCGGCTTTGGCTGCTGGCTTCAAATCGGGATCTGAGGGCACCTGGCTGGTATACGACCTTGGCGGCGGAACCTTCGACGTATCCCTACTGCAAGGAAAAGATGGCCTTTTGCGGGTGATCGGCCACGACGGCGACAACTTCTTGGGCGGGCGGGATTTTGATCAGGCGATCGTAGCCTGGGCCGTCGAAATGCTGCAGGCTGATGGCCTCAACGTCGATCCAAAGAACCCTACACACCAGCCCTTCTTGCGCCGACTCGCTTCCATCGCCGAAGAAGCAAAGATCGAGCTGGGGCGGCAAGACGAAGTGACGTTGACGGCGGGGGAGCCTGTACCCTTGGGCGACGCCGAGATCGAGCTCGAGCTGACGCTCAGCCGGGCCGTGCTCGAGCGTTTGGTCGAGCCCTTGGTCGTGCGCAGCTGCGAGGTGTGCGCGCGGTTGTTGAGCGCGCACAACGTCGAGCGCGCCGATCTGGAGCACGTCGTCCTCGTCGGCGGCCCCACCGCCATGGGTTTCGTGCGCGGCCTCGTGGCCCAGCGGGTCGGGCCCCTCGCAGCCGAAGCTCACGATCCGATGACCCTGGTCGCCCAGGGCGCCGCCCTCGCCGCCGCCGCTTCGGGTCTCGATGCGCGGCCGACGACGTTGACGAAGAAGGTCGAGCCCGGGCACCGCCTGGTGGTCAAAGCGCCGACGCTGTCGACGGATCTGATGCCCTTCGTGCTGTGCAAGGTCGTGGACCTGTCCTTGCCGGCATCCCCTCGTCAACTGAGGCTGGTGCGCGTCTCACCGACGGAACCGGCGTGGAGCAGTGAATGGGTGCCCCGCGACGACGAAGGCGCTTTTGCCATCGTCACCGAGCTGGTCGCGCGCAAGGGCAATGCATTCTCGCTCGAAGCCAAAGACGATCAGGGAAACCTCACCCCCGTGTCGCCGTCGTCGTTGTCGATCGTGCATGGCGTGACCATCGGCGATCCCCCGGTCTCGCGTTCCGTCGGGGTCGCCCTCGCCAACAACATGGTGCGCGTCTACTTCGAGAAAGGGGCGCCCCTGCCCACCCGGCGCACATTCACGCACCACACCATCGAGACCACCCTGCCGGGGTCCCCAGGGCCGGCGCTGCGCATTCCGCTGGTGCAGGGAGAAATGGAAGAAGCCCACCTCTGTCGCCTTATTGGATCCCTCGAAATTGACGGAAAAGATCTCGATCAAGTACTGCCCGCAAATACCGCTGTCGAGGTGACCCTCGAGCTGGACAAGGGTGGACAACTGTCTGCGAAGGCCTTTATTCCGAGCTTGAAGAAAGTGTTTGAATCGGTGGCCCATCTGGTGGTGCCCGAGGCCTCCCTCGATGCTCTGCGCAGTGGGGTGGTGCAGCTGCTCGACCGCCTCGCCCGACTCAGAGCCGACGCCAAGCGCCAGGGAGCGACGTCGTTGTTCGAGCGCATCGATGGCATGTTGCGCGAGCAGCAAGAGGTCGAGCGGGCCCTCGACCGCGCCGTCGGCGGCGACGAAGAACAAGCCCAGCGCGCGCGACGCTTGATGCTCGATCTAGAAGCCAAGGTCTCCGAGCTCGAGGCCGAGGGACGTTGGCCCGAGCTCGAAGGCCGCGCCCTCGACGACATCGCCTGGGCGACGGGCTTGGTGGGCATGGACGGCACCAGCGCCGAAAAGAAGCTGCTCGACGACGCCATCGGCGGCATCAACCGCGCCCGCCAAGCGCGCTCGGTGAAAGATCTCGAACGTCACCGCCGCGTGGTGCGTCGCTTGGCCAACGCCGCCTTTTTCCGCGACCCCCGGGCGTGGGTAACGGTGTTCGACAACCTTCAGAGCCACGTGCACGAGGCCCGCGATCTGAAGCGCGCCGAGGCTCTGGTCGATCAGGGTCGAAAGCTCGTCGCCAAAGGCGACGCCGCCGCCCTGCGTGGGGTCTGCGATCAGCTTGCCGAGCTCATGCCCGTCTCGGCCCAAGATCGGGCCCGGGCCTTCGCGTCTGGTCTGCGCTGATCGAGGGCCAGCGTCAGTGCTCCATCTGCACTTTGTGCTGGATTAGAAAGGCATTGTTGACGTCGTCAAAGATGTGGTACATACCATTGTATTTCGTGCCAGCGACCGCCACCCAGAAGTCCATTTGGGGGTCACCGTCGAGGTTGGCACAGGCGATGGCCCCGACGGTCTCGTCCTTCTCCTCCTCGCCACCGTCGAACTCGGCAAAGAGGGACCCTGGCCCCCCGGGCGCGTCAGCGGCGGCCATACAATCGACCAGCGAGCCGAGCTTTCCCTCAAACATCACCATGTTGTCACCACCGCCGCCAGCGTCGTCGCCGCCGTCGGGGATGACATAGGTATAAAGGTGGTTGGGGCTGGGCCGATATCCGACGGCCTTGTTCCCGCCGCTGCCGGGGCCGTCGCCGCTGCCGTGCTCCCCCCGATAGGAGGCCGCCGCAGCGACGATGGCCCTGAGGTTGGCTTGGGCCTCGCCCATCTTCGCCTTGGCCGTGAACTTCTGATAGTTGGCGCTGCCGAGAGCGGCCAAGATGCCGATCATCGCCACCACCATCATCAGCTCGATCAGGGTGAAACCCTTGGCGGACCTCTGGCGAGACATGGCGTTCCTCCTTGCACGTCGCGCGCTTGTGGGCAGCCACGATACGCCGTCTGGTCCGCCGGCGACGATGTGACCTGCTCTGTCCCAGCTCGGGCACGGCTCGATCAGGCGGACGCGGCGAGTTGCTTCGGCGACGGCGACCGCAGGGTCTGCTGGGCTGCGCCTTCGATCAAGGCAACGGCAGCGGCGACGCCGTCGGTGCGCACCCTTCCCGCGTGCTCGCGACAAGTGGCGTTGAAGGCGCCCGAGACCAGGGACCGCAGCGCCGGCTCGAGATTCTGCGCCGTCAGCTTCTTGCGGAAGATGGCTCGAGGCCCCAGCCCCAGGGCTTCGACGCGGCGCCCGTGGAAGAACTGATCGACCTCGTGAGGCACCAGCAATTGGGGGACCCCAGCCAGGGTCGCCACCGTGGTGGTGCCAGCGCCGCCGTGGTGCACGATGGCGGCGCAGCGCGGGAAGAGGGCGCGATGAGGCAGCGGTCCGCCGGCGACGAAGAAGGAGTCATCGCGTTCGTCGACAGGGACGTCGGCGCGCGGCCCAGCGAAGAGCACGCGCACCTGGGCTGCTTTGGCCGCCGTGGCAACGAGAGCGCGGGTATGGGCAGGGGATTGATCGAGCATGCTGCCAAAGCCCACATAGACCGGCGGCGGACCAGCCTGCAGGAAGGCGTCGACGTCGGCAGCCAAGGGTCTGTCGTCGTCGAAGAGCCAGGGGCCCACCTGCGCGATGGGCACGGGTGTCGACGGGGTCGGCGCCAGGTTGTCGGCGAAGCTCAAGAGCACACCGCCAGAGCCGGTGTGGGTCCAGATGTTGGCGATGGGCGGGAGGCCGCGCAGCCGCCGCTCCTTTTCCACGGGGCGCAAGACCGAAAAGCGCGCGGCGAAGCCCGCAAGCATCCACGTCAACGCGTTGATGAAGCGCGGCGGCGTGAACATGGCCAAGGGCGGGATTGGGTTCGCCGACGACCACAGGGCACAGGGCGAGTAGGAGACGTAGCGCCGCGGCTTGCGCTTTTGTTCGCACAGGGTCGAGGTGGCGTATTCGAGCGAAGCCGCGATGACGACGTCGGCCTCGTCGACCAGCGCGTCGAGGGCCGCGAACTGGGCCGGGATTTGGTTTGCCAAGGCGGCAAACGCCCGGCCCAGACCTTGGGTCAGCTCGACCAAGAGCTCGCTGTAGGGCAGGCCACAGGGGACGACGCGAAAGCCATCCCCCTCGACCCAGGCGACATGATCGGGAGGCATGCAGAAAGTGACGGTGTGCCCGGCCTGTCGCAGCCCGCGGGCGAGCGCCAGCATCGGTTGCACATCACCGCGGGTACCAAAGGTCGCCAGCAACACGCGCATGGGCCCAACCCTAAATCAGGTCGACGCCGGCTGCGCGCCGGTCGCTGCGGGTCGCTGCTCTGTGGCTGCCGCTTTCGCCTCAGCGAGAAGCGCCCTGCAGCGACCGAGGGGCACCCAGCCATTGGGAGCGGCGGCGGTACAGCTCCACGAGCAGCGCGGCGATCCCCGCATGCATGCGTTCAGCGCGGGGGGCGGTGGCGTCGACGTCGGCGACGACCCCGAGCTCTCGCGCCGCGCGCTCGACTCCACCGGCTGCGCGCTGGCGGGTGCGCGCGACCAGGGCACGGAGATCGATGAAGCCACGGCGCGGCTCTCCCTCTTGCGCGAGCAGGTCGCGGGCGAATGAGCCCCAACACACCAAAGCTTGGTCGCCGACGAAGGCCCGGAAGCCCTGCAAGGCGACGTCGACGTCGACGCCGGCCTCGAGGTCTGCGCGCGCCAGGCCGAGCCGGGGCGCCACGCTCTCGTGCAACGGCCGACGCGGGCGCAACACCACAGAAAAAAACGATGGCGACGACGAGAGCGGCTTGCTGGCCACGAGGTGTAAGAGCTCAGGTGCGCCGGCAGCGCGATCGGGCTGGGGGTGGCAATTGGCTTCGGCGTAGCAGACGACGGCGCGCTCGGGGTCGAGGGCTTCGAGCTCGGGGAGGGGGCTCTGGTGGGGTCGCACCCGCGCTTGACGTCGACGTCCCTGGGCTGCGACGGCGGCCAGTTGGCGATCGACCATGAGATCGAAAGGCAAAAGCATGGTGGCGAAGCGCGCGGGATCTCCCTCGAGGACGCCCAGCACGGCGGCGGTGGCCTCGATGGTCGACAAGTGCTTGTCACTGGGCTCGCGGCGGATCCGGTAGTTGCCGGGCTGAGGCGGATCGTACGAGAGGCGGGGGAGCGCGGCCAGGCGTGGGTTCAAGCGCAGCAGCTTGCGAGCCTGCGACCACGTGCCGTCGACGACGATCAACACCCTGGGCGGACTCTGCAGCCACTGCGCCAGTGGCCGGGCGCCCTCGCCGGGAAAGAGCACGGCGACGTCGTCTTCGTCGGGCAAGTGATCGTCGATGGCCAAGCCCTCGATGAAGAGCGAGCCGGGCAGCGCGAGATGGGCCATGCGCGCCGTGCCGATGGCCACGTCTCGTTCCCGCGGGTGTTGCACAAAGACCACGCGCGTCTTCGTCGTCGACAATGAAGGCAGCTGCGCGCACCAACAGGTCTTTTGGGGTCGGCGGCAGCGCCAGCAGGTCTCCCGCCCGTTCAAGGACACGAGAGCCGGGCTTCGACGACGAAAGCATCGAGGGCGGCGGCAGCCTCGGGGTGGGGGTGCTCGGGCAGGGGCGAGCTCTGCAGCTTCTCGTCGAGCAAGGCGCGCAAGACGATGGTGTCGACGAGAAAGGCGCCGTCGTCTTTGACCGGGGCTTTTTCGCCACTGCGCTTTTGCTCGAGCAGCGCGCTGATGTCGAAGCCATACAGGGGGGCCAGCTCCCGCACGTCTGTGACCAGTGCTCCCGTGGCCAAGAGATGGGCCCCAGTCAATGCCACCCGATAGGCATACAGGAGGCGCTTCGCCGTCGACGACGACGACGTCGCCTTCGCCCCTTCATGCTCGGTGATCATGCGCTCGAAGAAGCCGCGGTAGTGGTGCACGACGCGACGCGAGAGCGTGCGGCGGGCCAGGGTGCTGAGATCCTCGCCGACGGGGGAACGCAGCACCACGCAGGGACCGAGCAAGCGCTCGAGCAGGTTGCCGTTGCCCTTGAGCAAGAGTTGGGCGCTGAGCAGCAGCTCGTGGGACGAGAGATCCATCTCTCTGCCCCGGTAGATCTCGACGAGCTCCAGCGGCGTTACCGCCGGCGAGAGCCCGAGGAGGGAGCGGGCCGGCGCCACGTGCACGGCCTTGAGGTCGAGATCGGAGTCCGGCGAGGGGAAGCCGTAGGCGTGGGAACCTGTCAGCCCCACGACGAGAAAAGGCCCGGGCAGGCGCTGGGCTTTCTCGTCCAGAAACGCGCGCAAAGCCGCCAGGTCGACGTCGAGGGGCAGGGGCGTGGGCGCGAAGGTGGTGGTGAAGCGATCGGGCGGCCAGCCGTCGACGTGGGTCTCGGGCACCGCAAAAACCAAGCGGGCGGCATCCCGGCGGGCGGCGCGCACGATGGCGTCGGCGGCTTGCACGTCTGGCTCGGCGGGCAAGGGCGAGCCGCCGCTTTTGACCAGGTCATCGACGAGGGCGGCGGCGTCGGCGGCGCGCAGCAGGGTGTCGTCGATGGACAAGTCGCCGCGCTTGATGGCCAGCAGCTCGTGCCTCAAGGGTCCGCTGATGGTGATCAAGGGCTCGCCGACCCGGATCCAATGGGCACAGGAGTGCAGCAGTCGCACGAGGTTGTAGGCGTTCTTGGGCCGCACCTCGTCGGGCAGGAGCGATTCGACGCCGACAGCGGCGACGGCATCGATCAGGGCTCCAAAGGTCGACGACGCCAGCAGCCCGCGATCGAAGAGGGAGCGCACCAAAGCATGCACATCTTCGCCGGGCGGGAGGAACGCTTGGGCGGCGTTGACGGTCGCTACGTGACCCGCGCGCACGACGTGGAGCAGCACCTTGAGATGACGTCGTCGTGCCAAGGCGCGCTCGAGTTTTTTCAGCTGGCTTTGGGCATAGCGGCCAAAGGCATCGATGACCCGCAGCGAAGAAAAGATGGCGCGTTCGCTGCGCAGGCGGGCCCCGATGCCGTGCTCGACCTTCACCAGCGGCGACCAGAGGGTCTCGAGGGTGTTGGGATCGGCCCGCAACCCCTGCCGCACCATTTTCTCGATCTCCCAATACGCGGCCTCGCCCGCGTGGATCTCCTCAGGCGCGTCGTAGATGGATGATTCCTCGTCGAAGGGCAGCACGAAGCAGCCCCGCACATCTTCGTCGGAGGCGGCGTTGGCGAGGCCCCAGGCGCGGCTGCCGACGACGACGGCGAGCACCACGTGCTCGGTCAGGCGCGCGTGATCGTGTTGGCGTTGGGCGAGAGCCTGCAGGTGATCCGGCTTCTCCAACACCAGAGCGTCGCGGCCGACGACGAAGTGGGCCCCAGCGATGCTCTCGACCCCATAGCTCGAACCCGGCAGCTGCTCTTTGACGACGACGAGCACTCCCGAACGGTGGCGCACCCCCGCGTCGTCGACGGCGCTGACCTTGATGACGGCGCGGGTTCCCCGCGGCAGCAGAGCGTCATCGTTGGCCAGGGCGAAGGGGCGGTGCATGGCGGCATCTTGCAAGAATTCATCGCCGCGAGGCGATGAACCTGTAGACAATTCACCGACACGCAAAGCGCTGTCGGTGAATTCATCGCCGCCAGGCGATGAACCTGTAGACAATTCACCGACACGCGCAGCGCTGTCGGTGAATTCATCGACAAGCGGCGAAGCACCGAGCGGATCGGTTCAGGGACCGCCGATCGCGATGCGGAAGAGCTCACCGGGCGTGGTCCCGTCTCCGAGCAGCACGAAGGCGGCGTCGCCGACGTCGACGGCGCCGATGACGCGGGTGAGGCTGGGGTTTCCCAGGCCGGGATCCCCAAGGAGGTCGAAGGTCACGAGCTGCGGGGTGTCGTTGATGACGCCAGCGATCAGGGGGCAGGCCGCGAACAACGCTCCGGTCGAGTTGTCGAGAGCGAGCAGCAGCACCCCGCGAACAAGGGCCAAGGCCGAGATGCGTCCCCCGTTGTTCGGGTCCAAGGGGTCCACCGACGCCACGAACTCAGAGGGGAGCGTGGCCTCGTGCCAGGCCCCACACTGAAAAGTCGGTGCAGAGTCGTCGCGCTGACAGACGAAGACGCGGGCTCCGTCCTGGGTGTTCTTCAGCATCACAAGCCCCGTTCCCACGTTGATGAGGCCGGGGGTCCCCTTGTCGCGCGTCTGGACGCTCGGCCCGGTCGCTGAAACCAGCTGGCTCTCGGAAAGGCGGGCGTCGTTGGAGGTCGCGTCGGTCCACAGCTCGCCTGCCGTGGGCGTCGTGGAATCGGCCTGCAGGACCACGGCGGCGTCGGCGAGATAAGTGCGGCCCTCATACCTCACGACGGCGTCGATGCCGGCGACGCTGCTCGTTTCTGCGAGCAGCGGGACTTGATCGAGCTGAAGGTCGCAGACGTCGTCGATCGCCGGATCGCAGGTCCCAGTGGCGCGGGCCTCGAACACCTGCTCCGGATCGGGCGGCGGGTGCAGGAGAGCCAGCAAGCGCGGTCGCTTGGCGCCGGTCGCCGGCAGGCCCAGGTACAAGCGCTCCCCGACGACGGCGACGGTGGCCAATCCCAGCGCGTTCGAGGCTCCGTCGACGTCATCCAACACGGCGCTCAGCTCGACGGGGGCAAAAGCAATGACGTCGTCGCCGCCGTCCTGCCCCATGTAGAGGTAGCGCACGCCCCCGTCGGCCCTGCTGGCACCTGCCACAAGCCAATCGGCGCCAGCGAAATTCTCTGCCCTCGGGCCGGGCGGCCAATTGACGCCCGCGAGGAAGACGGCGCTGCCTTCGTTGTCGGGCCCGCAGGCGGCGGTGTTGATGATGCAGTTCGGGGCGCCGAAGGTCTGGTAGGGGGGGGGAGTGCTGTTCGAGTTGGTGTGCGCGCCGCCTTGATCGGCAGCGATGGAGAAGGTGCGCGCCCCCAGGCTGGAGCCGTCCAAGGAGTATTGGGCCAGCCGACGCCCGTCGCTGGAAGGCCCTGCCCACACCGAGCCGTGGTGCAGCACCAGCGCCGCCTCCGCGGTTCCGTCGTGCAGGGGATCCGTGTCGAGGAGCCGGATGTCGGCGTTCGTGGCGATGGGCGGTTGTTCGTCCCCACCTTCGGCTGGGGTGCGGCGCAGATCGACCGGCAGCACACAGGACGCGGCCACCAGCGGCCCCGCCAGCGCGGCGCAGCGGCTTCGCCCAAGAAGCGCCCGATGCAGCACCTCGCCTGCGAGCAGAGCGGCTTTCTCAACAAGGATCACGGCGCTCCCAACGGAAGGGCCCGAGGTACCGCGTTGGTGCTCGTGAGCAGCCACGACGAATCACTCCGGCGTTTGGCAGCGCAGCTGCAATTGGCCGCCCGGCCTGAGGGCAGAGAATTTGGTCCTCAGCAGCGCCGCGTCGCGACCGATGGCACCACCGGCGGCGGCAAGCTTCGCCAGGCAACGATCGCTGGCGCATGGATCGGTGGCTTCGTCGAGGCGGCACAACAGCAGGGCGGCGTCTCCGGCGACGTTGCTCGATCCGTGGGCCAGCCGATCCAGCAGGGGGCGAGCGGCAGCGGGGTCCTTGTCCGTGAGCGCGAGGAAGCGGCCCAACTCGAACTCGGCGAGAGCGCGCTTGCTGCCAAAGATGGGATCGCTCACCCCGCGACGATAGAGCGACCGAGCTCCGTCGACGTCCCCAGCCAAGGTGCGGGCCTCAGCATCGGCGAAAAGCGCGAGCAGGGCCGCCGTGGCTTCGTGCTGGGGGGCGCGCGCGTTGCCGTCGGGGTCGTTTCGCGATGCGCTCACCAGGGGGGCACCGGCTCGCTGCGGCGTCGAGCTGGGGCTGAGCTCGGCGCCGGGCGGTTGGGGATCGACATGGACGTCGGCGTGCCGCTCACCGCTGAGCAGGAAGGGACGATCCGTCCAGACGAAGGCGTCGCCGTCGCTGCTGTGATTGCTGATGGCGGATCCCTCGATCTGGAGCACCTCTGCTGGACCCAGCGTGCGGGTCGATGCGCCAACGTGGACCTCGACGTGTCCACTGCGCACTCCAACGATCACCCGAGCTGCGTCGGGTCGTGCGACGTAGAAGCGGGTGCCGGTGACATCAATGGAGACGTCGCCTGCTTCGACGCGCAATCGCCGGCCTTCGCCGCCCATGAAGGACACAGCCACGGAGCCCTGATCGACGACCAGGACCGTCTCGCCGGCCCTCCGCTCCGCAACCGCGCCCCGATAGCCGCCGTCGTGAACGAGTCGGACGTAGGCGCTCGGCTGCGCTTCGACGGGCTCTGGGCCCGAGGCAGGCAACACCACGGGACCGGCATCCACTGGGCCGCCCGGCACGAGGCCAGAGAATCGCGCGGGCGGCAAGAGGCCGGCGACGGGTCCGGGAAGGGGCGGCGGTTGGGGCGGCGGCGTGCCGATGACGACGAAGGCCAGGGCTGCTGCTGCCGCCAAGGGCACGACCAAGCCCAGCAGGCGCAATGGCGGGCGGATGCGAGACACCGCCGTCGTCGGCTGCGCTTGCTGGATGAGCCTTTCGATCTCGGCGTCGGTGGGGGAGGGCACATCGCGGGCAGCCGCAAGCCCGAGGGCGAGGACGCGGCGCAAAGCGGTGCAATCGGCGCAGTGAGCCAGGTGCGCCTCGAGACGGGCGTGCTCCAAGGCCGCCAGGTCGCCGGCGAGATGGGCCATTAGATCAGCGCGGTGTTCTTCGCAGGAACGACTCATGACGTGCCTCTTTGCACGGGCTGGGGGGACTGCGTGCGGCGCGCTTGGTCGTGCAGCGCGCGGTGCATGAGGGCGGCGAGCTCGGCCCGCCCGGCCTTGAGTTGGGAGGCGACTGTTTGCAGCGGAACACCGATGTGCTCGCAGATCGCTTGCAGGGTCAGCCCCTCGATGTCGTGCAGCACGACCGCCACCCGCTTTTTGGGCGGCAGGGCTTCGAGACAGGTGTGCAACAGGCGGGCTGTCTCGGCGCGCTCCAGCCGAGCCAACGCGTCTTCGTCGTTGTTGGGGGGCTCGTTTTCGCTGTCCAAGGCGACACTCCCTGGGGTGCGGTAGTGACGGCGCATCCGTTGGTAGGCAACGTTGAGGGTGATGCGGTGAATCCACGTCGACACCTCGCTGCGGCCCGCAAAACCCGGCAGGCCGCGGACCACCTCGAGCATGACCTGCTGAAAGGTGTCGTCGATGTCAGCGTGAACGCCAAACATCCGCCGCAGCCGTGAAAGCACCGCCGGTCCGTGCTGTCGCACCACGTCTGACGTCGAGAGCGTGGTCATGGCGCCGCACCCCAAGGCGGGTCGAGCTCGACGGACAAGGCAAGCGGAACGCCGAAGGCCTCAAGATGTTGCACCGCGCCGCCGTCGGTGAGGAAGCGGGGGCGAAGCGCGCGGAACTCGACCCCGGCCTCGAGAGCCATCGCCAAAGGCAGCGGGGTGTCGAGGAAGGGCAGCCGCAGACGCACGCAGGGACCAAAGGAGGCGGCGACGCCGGCTGCCGTGCCGAGACTCTCGGACCTTCCGACCCCGATGGAGGGCCCCACCGCCGCGCGCACACCGATGGCGACGGCCGGCAGCGCGCGCCACTCCGCCCGCACCCCGATGGGGAGGTCGTGGACGTCGACGTCGTCGGTTCTGCTCATGAGCCAGCCAATGTCCAACCCGAGCACCAGGCTGTCGCCGACGTCGACGCCGATGCCGAAACCCAGGGGCAGGGGCAGGTCGACGAGATCGCCAGGAATGCCGACGCCCGCAAAGCCAGTCTCTCCCCGGAATACCGCTCGGGTCCGAAGCCAGGGCGGCGGGCGCGCAGGGCTCACGACGGCGGCGCTCTCGACGGCGGCGCTGTCGACGGCGGCGCTCGCCACGCCGGCGCGCGCGGTGGCGGCAACGGGGCTCGAAGCCGGTTCGGCGGTGGCCGACGTCGTCGGGGTTGCCACTGGGCTCATCTCGGGGATCAGGGGGGGCGCGACCACGGGCAAGGGGACAAGGCCGATCTCGGCGGGCGGCGGCACCACGGGCACCTCCGGGGGGCGACCGACGAGCCGGATTCGATCGATGGCGCCGCGAACCACCAGCCAAGTCAGGGCCTGGGCCTCGTCGGCATCCGCCGCGTGGATCTCTCGCGTTGCGTTGCCGTCGGCCGCGGTGATCGCGAGGGAAACCACTCGTCCGGCGGCGCTCGCGTCCAAAAAGAGCACCAGGTCGGCGCCGTCGGCGTCGTCACTGACCTCATTTCCGTAGGCTTTCAACCGCTGCCGCACGTAGGTCTCCACCTTCTCGCTGCCTGGTGTTGAACGAAGAACGACCCTGGTGGGAGGGAAGACAGCCAGAAAAAGCACCAACAGCACCTATCTCCTCCTTCGTTGCCGGAAGCCGGCTGATTTCTGGTTTTCTCTTTCCAACCCTGAGGAAAGCGCCTCGCGAGCAGGCTGTCGACGTTTGCACCGGGCCGACGGCTCAAAGCAGCAAGCAACTCCAGCGTCTTGCGGCCGGGGGCGGATGGCAAACTTTGCGCCGTGCCAAGCCCGCGCGATGGATCCCGGGTATTTTGGCGGCATGAACGCGATCCTCATGGCTCTGGTGCTGGGCGGCGCCGACCCCGCTCCTGTGGCGCCGCCACCCTCATCGACCCCCTCTGGGATGCGCGTGCCCCGCATCGCGGTCTACGAGATCACGACGTCGGGGCTGCCACATCAGCTGGGACCGATTCTGACCGAAAGCCTGGTCGCCGAGCTGCGCAAGCTCGAGGGCTTGAGCGTCATCGGCATGGACGAGGTGCGCGCCATGCTCGACATCGAAGCGCAAAAGCAACTCGTTGGCTGCACCGACGAATCCTGTCTCGCCGACATCGCCGCCGCTCTTGGTGTCGACATCGTCGTCGTGGGGAGCGCCGCCAGCGTCGGCGAGGGCAACGTGTTTGGACTCAAGCGCATCGACCAGCGCGAAGCCAAAGTCGTCGGCCAGGTGAACCAGCGCTTGGAGCGCGCCAACGGCGAAGAATTCCTGGCGGTGGTAGGCCCCTCCGTCGAAGTCCTCTTCCCCGAAGCTCCGCTCAAGGCCGGTCGCACACGCGGGGTCGCTCCCCAATTGGCGGTGCGCCTCAATCCGCCGCCGTTGGATCCCTGGGTGTTTTGGACGTCGGCCTCGGCCACCGGCCTCGCGTTGGCGGTCTCGGGCCCAGCCAGCGTCGTGT
>JAHFED010000116.1 GCA_023248635.1 Myxococcales bacterium | reverse complement strand
CTTCGTTCGCTGTGACCAACTCACGAGAGGACTTTCACCTCCAAGTCAGCACCCATGCCGGGCGCACGGGGCCCCGCGTCCGGCTCCGCCGGCGCGGGGGGAGGTCTGCACCAGACCTCCCCCAGAAGGGCATCCCCGACGGAGATGAACGAGACCGGTCCGCGGTCGAAGTTCAACGAGATCGGGGATCAGAACTGCCAGCCGAGCTCGAAATCAAGACCACCGGCAAAGACGTTCTCGAGGCCCACGCTGGTGAAACGCTGACCCTTTTTGTCAACGACACCCGGTGCGTCATCGGGGCCAAAGCCGAGACGGAAGCTGCGCTGCACGCCGACGTTGATAAACAGAACCAACAACTGCAACCGCACGCCTGTGTACAAAAGCTCGTTGTCGGTGGCGAACGAGAACATCTTGTTGAAGTCTTTCGTGGCGAAATTCCGGTAGTGGTAGCTCGCGAAGAACTGGAACCACCCGAGGCCCTGCGTCTCGAAGTGCAGCGCGAAATTCTTGGTTGCAGCGTCTTTCTCGTCGGATTTGCCCAGGGGTGCTGCATCCTCGAAGAGAGCGGTGATGCCCAGGCCGTCGACGAGCTGGTAGGAGGCCTCGAGGTAGTAGCCGACGCGAAACGGGCCGCCCTTCTGCGCTGCCAACGCACCAATTTTAGTCGGAAGAGCACCGCGATTTTCGTCGAAGCCGAACTGGAATCGATCGACCTCATAGGTGGTGTTGAAATAGGAGGGCAGATAGGTCGGCGCGAAAGTGCGGCCCTCGAGCCTCACCCGGAACGCATGGGCCGCCTTCTTCTCCCGCGGTTTCTTGCCAGCGCGGGTTTCGTCGTCTTCGTCGTCGAAGGCTCGCACCGGCGTCTCGCCCAAGCTCACCCGCAGCAACCCGCCCAGCGTGGCGCCACCGCCGTTGAAGGCCTTGAACGCCTCGTCTTCGGAAGAGTCAGCCGGGAAGAAGAGGTGAGAGTAATCACCATACACTTTTACGTCGACGTTATCGATCTTCAAGACTTTGACTTCGGTGTCGATGCCGATGCCCTGCACCGTGTCGCCGACGGGGTTTTGCTTGTTGCGAAACACGAGCTGGTTGGCGGCGTCGACGGCCAGCAGGTCTCCCGCCCGGGTCAGACCCGTCGGTGCGTTCAAATCGGTCACATAGGACAGGCCCACCGACCAGGAGTTGGCGAGGGTGTCCATGTAGGTGTGCTCCGCTTCCTCTGTCGTGGCCTCGGAGAAGGCCTTCATGATGCCCATGGGCTTCACAAAGGTGAGGCCACCCACCAGCCGCGGCAAGGGGAAGGGACCAGCCATCAACTCGACGCCGCCGTAGTCGCCGTAGGCGTCGACCTGGGCAAAGAGGTTGTCTTCGTCGATGTCGAGGTTGGGCGCGTAGCGGCGCACCAGTTGGCCGTGACCGATGGTCGTGGCGTGCACGCGGTTCAAGTCGATGTAGAGGTGGTCTTCTTTCTTGCCGTAGGTGAGGTAGCGCAGCGGGCGGAGGAAGTCCTCGAGCTGGTCCCAGTCCTCAGAGCGGAAGCGGCCGGCGTCGCCAAAGACGTCGTCGACGACGTTGCCGGCGAAGTCGATCTTGCTGAGGTTGACGATCTCAAAGCGCAGCGGCGCGCCCAGCCCCAGCCCGAAGTCGCCGAAGCGCAGGTTCAGATCGGGCCGCACTACCGCGAAGTAGACGTTGTCGATGACGGTGGCGCCGAGGGCCACACCGAAGCTGCTGTGTGAGTTGGTGAGCTGCACGTCGCCCAGGTGGGTGAGCTCGCCCTTGAGGAAGGGCACGCCGCGCTCGCTCTCTTCGGGCTTGCAAGCCAGCTCGCCAGCCGCAAGATCGGCGGCGGCCTTGGGCTTCTCGTCGTGAGCGCAAGCGCGCGGCTTTTGTACCTTGGCGACGGTGCAGGCCAGCTCACCAGGCTTCAGCTCGCCGGCCTTCTTGGGCTGCTCGCCCGCTTTGCACGGCTCGCCCACCGCAGCCCCGGTCGCTGCCAGCACGCCGGGCTTGTCCTGAAAGGTCACGCCCAGAGAAATCACCGCGGGATGCCCGTCGGTGGGCTTGGAGAAGGCCCAGGACTTCACCGCCGCGGCCACGCATTTGTCGACCACCGTGCCTTTCAAAGGACCGCTCAAGCCCGCCGCCTCGAGGGCAACGCCGGCGGAGTTGACGACGATGCGAGTCACCAATGCCCCGCCCTTGCCGGCCGCGTGGCAGGCATCCAGCGCGGCGCGGTGGGCCAGGACGACGGCGACGACGTCGGCCTGCGCCAAGGCTCCCGTCACCCCCACCTCGATGTCGGCGGCGGCGGCCACGCTGCCCTTTTTCGGCGTGTCAAAGGGTGGGGGCAAGTTCAACGAGGGCGTGCCGGCGATGGGCAAGCCGGTGGGCCCGACGACGCAGGGCACCAACAGCACACCCAGCGACGCCTCGTCTTTGCCGTCCTTGGTGCGTTCGACGATGACGTCGCGCTCGTAACCGCAGGCGTCTTTGGTGGGCTTGCCATCGGGCGAGCGCCTGTCGGACTGGGCCTCGGTGATGGTCCACCCATCAACAGAGGTCGGCTCGTTCAGGCCTCCCGGCGGCGGCGGCGTGGACGCTGGCGGCGTCGCAGGCGTGGCCGGCGTCGTGGGCGTCGTCGGCGGCGGCCGGGTCGGGTCGAAGGCCTTGCCTGCCTCCTCGAGCGTGGCAGGGAACGGAGTCCCCTGGGCCTGCGCGACGGTGGAGCAAAGGGCAAAAGCGAGGGCGGCGAGTCGGGCAGTGCTCATGAGATGGAAGCTCGCCCGCCCCCTGGGATCTCCGCAAGTCTCTGCCTCGACCCATCGTCATCGACATCGGCGGCGCTTCCAGACGAGGGAGCCCGGCCTCCAGGAAAACCGGGCTGATCATCCAAGCAACCGGGTGATGATCGCAGCCGTGGCGTCGACGAGGGGGACCACGCGCCGGTAGTCGAGATGGCGGGGTCCAATCACCCCCAACAAGCCGATGGCCCCACCGGCGCCGACGCTGGCCGTGACGACGCCGGCCTGAGACAGCGCTGCCGCCGGGTTCTCGGCCCCGATGAAGATGCGCACCCCGGGCCCGCGGGCGGCGCCGTCGAAAAGAGCGCGCACGCGTTGCTGTTCGTCGAGCAACAAGAGCAGCTTTTTTTGTTGCTGGCGGACGTTTTCGTCGTCGGTGGGCGCCACCAGGTGGCTGGTGCCGTCGACGTGGACCGCTGGATCGGGGAGAAGCGCAGTCACCCCGTCGCGCGAGAGCGCCATGAGCCGCTCCTCGACCCGCGTGAGGGCGCTGCGGGTGTCGTTGACGGCGGCGTCGAGCACCGTGCGCCCCTCTTCGAGCGTCTTGTCAAAGAGCAGGGCCGTGAGGCGCACCGCCGCACTGTGCAGCTCTACCGACGTCGGCGCTGGACCGTCACGCCATTCAAAGAGACGGTTTTGCACCCGGCCGTCGATGGACACCACGATGAAGAGGACGGCGTCGTCGCGCAGCCGCACCAGCTCCAGGTGGCGCACCCGATCCTGCGCCACCGGCGGTGCCAGCACGACGCAGGTCTGTTGCACCAGTCGCGACAGCACGCGGGCCGCCTCGCGCAATGCATGGTCGACGCCGCCGGCATCTTCGAGCCGGGAGGCGATCTCGCCTTGCACCTGTTGAGCGGGCGGCGTGAAACGCACGAGGCTGTCGACGTAGTAGCGGAAGCCGAGATCCGTGGGCACCCGCCCCGCCGACGTGTGGGGTTGGGCGATCAGCCCACGCTCGTGCAGAGCGCTCAGCACATTGCGAATGGTCTGGGGCGACACCTGCAGGTCGCCGGCGTCGGCGAGCACTTTGCTGCCGATGGGCTCGCCGGTGGAGATGTGGGCGTCGACGAGCGCGTTGAGCACCTGCCGCTCGCGCTCGCTCAACTGTTCCAGGTCCGCGGGGTCCGCCATGCCGATGGATCTACTCTCTCCGGGCAAAACTGCGACGGAGCTCGGGCCAGGACTCTTCGAGGGCTTCGGCGAGGGTCGTGACCTGGGCGGCGAATTCATCGCCGCCAGGCGATGAACCTGTAGACAATTCACCGACACGCGAAGCGGTGTCGGTGAATTCACCGACACGCGAAGCGCTGCGCGGCACGGCATCCAGCTGGGACCGGCAGCAGGCTTCGACGGCGACGGCGGCGGCGACGACCCGCAGCGCCCCCATGTTGGCGGCGGCACCTTTCATATTGTGAGCCATGCGCGCTCCTTCGACGACGTCGCCTTTGGCTGCGGCTGCCTGCAGGACCGTCAGCCGGGCCCGGCTGTCCTCGATGAAGATCTGCAACAGACGTCCGAGCACGTCCTCGCCAGGGCGCGCGACCGCGTCAGAAAGGGCGCGAAGGCGCGACAGGGCGAGGGGGTCCAAGATCGGCGGGTCCACGACGACGACGATCGCACATTATCGACCTGGCTGGCTGTGGCCGTCTCTGGCCATCGATCCCGCAAATCACCGACGGTGCGTCCGACGGCTCAAGTCATCGGCACCATCGGCGGCGATGAGCCCGGGCGAGCGAGGAGCCGTACTTTTCCCGTACGGCGCAGGAGCGGAGGAGGACTCCCTCGTCGTCGAGACCGTCCGGCGCAGACGCAGTAGGTGTCGGATGCGGTTCGGCTCTAGAGCTGTGTGTGCGTTTCAGCGCTCGATTTTCGAAACAAGTAGGAAACGTTCTGGCGTTTTTCGCTGGCTCTGACATACCTTTTTGCCCGTCAAGCCGGTTGGCCTGACATGCATGCCTCTCAGGAGTCGACACCATGAAGATCGTCGCCGTGAAGTTCCTCGCCGCCCTCTCGCTCGCCGCCCTGCTGGGCACCGTTGCGTTCACCTCCGCTTGCCCCGCCCCGGCGCCCGCTGAAGGTGAAGGCGAGTGAACTTTGCCACGAGCGGGGGCTCTGACCCGCTTCTCGTAGCAGACCAAGGCGGGCGCGAGCCCGCCTTTGTCGTTTGGCGGACTGCGACCCTGCCAGCGTGTTAGGCGGGGGCATGCGCGTCCTGCTGAACGGAGAACCCGTGGCCGCCGTCGTCGACGTCGACCGCTGCACCGTGGATGAGCTGCTGACGCGGCTCGAGCTGCCCCTCGATCGCGTGGCGGTGGAGCGCAACGGCGTCGTCGTCTTGCGGGGCGCCCGGCCGTCGACCGACGTCGAAGATGGCGATGTTCTCGAGGTCGTGACCCTGGTCGGTGGAGGCTGAGATGTTCGTGGACACGCCCCTCGTCTTTGGCGACGTGAGCTTGGGCTCTCGGCTCATCACCGGCACTGGCAAGTACAAGGACCTCGACGAAACCGCCGACTGCTTGCGTCTGTCTGGCTGCGACATGGTCACGGTGGCCATTCGGCGTGTTCCAAAGACCAAGCCCGGCGAACGCAGCCTGTGGGATGCCATTCCGTCGTCGATGACCATCCTGCCCAACACCGCAGGCTGCTACACCGTCGACGACTGCGTGCGCACCGCCCATCTCGCCCGCGAGCTCATCGGTGACGCCCGCGGGGGGCGCCTGGTCAAGGTCGAGGTCATCGGCGACGAAAAGACCCTCTTTCCCGACGTCAGCGCCACCATCGCCGCCACCGAGAAGCTCACCAAAGATGGCTTCATCTGCCTGCCCTACGTCACCGACGATCCCGTGGCCTGCCTGCGTCTGCTCGACGTCGGCGCCGCCGCTGTCATGCCGCTGGCTGCCCCCATCGGCTCGGGATTGGGCGTCCGCAACCCCCACAACCTCGCGATCATCCTCGAGCTGGTGCGGGCCAAGCGTCCCGAGATCCCCGTCATCGTCGACGCGGGGGTGGGCGTGCCCTCAGATGCCGCTCAGGTCATGGAGATGGGCGCTGACGGCGTGCTCATGAACACCGCCATCGCCGGCGCCGCCAACCCGCGCTGGATGGCCGAAGCCATGCGCGAGGGCGTGCGCGCCGGTCGCATGGCCTTCAAGGCCGGACGCATCCCCATGAAGCTCTACGCCTCGGCCTCGAGCCCCCTCGATGGCCTCTTCACCCGGCGCTGAGTCGCGACGATCGGAGCCAGTGATGGGGACCCGGAAAACAGCGCCCAGGCCGGCGAAAAAACAGCCGTCAAAGCCAGCGGCCAAGGCGACCCCGAAGCCCCTGCCGAAAAAGGGCGGGCCAAAGAAGCCCGCGCCGAAGAAGGCGTCGTCGTCGTCGTCGTCGAAGCCCCTGTACCAGCGCCTTGGGATCAAGGCCCAGGACTTCCACATCGTCGATGCACCCATCGGTTTCGAGATCGATGTGCCGGCCTCCATCGGCCTGGGGTTCTCGCTGCCGGCGCGCCTGGGCGCCAACGACGCCGTCCTCGTTTTCGTGCTGGATCAGCAAGCGATCAAGGCCCTGGCCAAAGCCCTGAAGAAGGCGCTGTCGACGACGGAGGAGACTTTGCTCTGGGTCGCCTATCCCAAGGGCACAGGTGCGGTGGCGAGCGACGTCCACCGCGACCAGGGTTGGGCGCCGCTGCACGAGCTGGGCTACCAGGGGGTCTCCCTCGTCGCCGTCGACGACGACTGGTCGGCGCTGCGGCTGCGCCATCAGAGCCGCTCCTCCCGACGGGCGTGATGAGCAGGCCCTGGCCGAAACTGCTAGGAAGGCGACATGTCCGACGGACCGCAAGACGCACTGCAAAGCGCGGGCTCCCCCCAGGTGCAGCAGCTGCTCACCCGTTGGGCGGCGGGCAAGATCACGCTGAAGGAGCTCAAGGGATATACAGATGATGAGCTCTACGCCATCGCTCATACTGGATATTTTTTCTTGATGCAGGGTAAGAACCAAGAGGCAAAGACTCTCTTCGAGGGCTTGGTCGCGATCGACCCAAAAAATGACTACTATTATCGCGCGCTCGGCGTGATCTTTCATAAGCTGGGAGATACCGAGCGAGCCATAAGGCAATTTACCTATGCGATCACGGTCAGCCCCAAGGCGGCGGCGTCCTATGTGAACCGCGCCGAAGTGCACCTCTCGCTGCAGAAGAACGTCGACGCCGCCAACGATCTGCGCAAGGCGCTCGAATTCGTGACGCCCCGCGAGCCCGCCTTGGCGCGCAAAGCCCGGGCCCTGCTGGGCGTCGTCACCGGTCGGCGCTGATGCTGCCGTCGTCGTGGTTGGCGCCTCTGGGGCCCGAGCTGTGCCGGCCCTACTTCGCCGAGCTGCAGTCCTTCTTGAAGAGCGCGCGCCAGACCACAGAGGTGTTCCCGCCGGAGCACGAGGTGTTTTCGGCTCTGGAGCTCACCGCCTTCGACGACGTCAAAGTGCTTTTGCTGGGTCAGGACCCCTACCACGACGACGGCCAAGCCCACGGCCTGTGCTTTTCGGTCAAGCCGCCGACGAAGCCACCGCCTTCGCTGCGCAACATCTTTCACGAGCTGCATGCCGACGTTGGCACAGCCATCCCTGGGCATGGCGATCTCAGTGCCTGGGCACGACAGGGGGTGCTGCTGCTGAACGCAGTGCTCACTGTGCAGGCCCACCAGGCCAACTCGCACAAAGACAAGGGCTGGGAGCGCTTCACCGACGCCGTCATCAGCGCCGTCTCTGCGCGCACGTCGCCCGCGGTGTTCTGCTTGTGGGGAGCCTATGCCCGCAAGAAAGCCAAGCTCATCGACGTCGACAAACACGTGATCATCGAGGGAGCCCATCCCTCGCCGTTGTCGATGGCGAAGTTCAAGGGATCGAAGCCCTTCTCGGCCATCAACGCCGCGCTGATGCAGCAGGGGCACCAGCCCATCGATTGGACGTTGGGATGAAGCTCTTGGTCGCCGTCGCTTTGTCCGTCGTCGTTGGCGCCTGCGCGCACTCCCCCGATGTCGCCGCGCGTTTGAGCGAAGCCCGCGAAGCCGCACACCCCGCGGGCCAGACCGTCGACGCCGCCGCTGCCATCGCCTGGGCCGATGCCGTCAGCGCCTCGCTCATGGCCAATGAGACCCGGGTCGAAGACGGCGACTTCGACGACGCTCTTTATGTGTTGAGGGTGGTGAGCGGCGCCGGCGATTCCGCGGCTCCCCTCGCCGAGGCCCGCGCGCGTCTCTTGGCTGCTGCTGGTCGTGCTGCCGACGCCGAGGCCGCCTTCGTCGAAGCTGCCAAGGCCGCTCCGGGGCGCGGAAACCTCGAGCCCCTGCTCGCGGCTGCCCAAAAGCGCGGGGCCGCTCTGCGCGTGCGCAGCCTGTGTGTTTCGGGGGCCACGCTGGTCGCCGTCGCCGACCTCGAGGGCTGGCTCACCACCTGCGCCAAAACCAGCGGCGAGAGTGTGCAAGCGCTGCGGCCTCTGCTGTTGCCTGCCGATCGCCTGCGCATCGAGAGCCACACCGAGCTCCCCACCGACGGCGCCGGCAACCAATGTGCTTTGCGCTGCCGCTCCGCGCTCTTCCGCGCCGTCGCTGGCTGCGCCGACGACCGCTGCCTGGGCATGGCGCTCAAGGGCATCGACGTCTGCGCGGCCACCTGTCGCGACGCCGACGGACCCGCGTCTTTTCCCTGATCCCCGATCTCGCTGAACTTCGACCGCGGAACGGTCTCGTTCAGCTCCGTCGGGGATGCTCTTCTGGGAGGTCTGATCCCCGATCTCGCTGAACTTCGACCGCGGAGCGGTCTCGTTCATCGCCGTCGGGGATGCTCTTCTGGGAGGTCTGGTGCAGACCTCCCCCCGCGCCGGCGGAGCCGGACGCGGGG
>JAHFED010000062.1 GCA_023248635.1 Myxococcales bacterium | reverse complement strand
GGCGGCTGCGAACGGGCGCCGCCAAAGGGCCCCGGCGGCGGCGACGGCGACGACGGCAGGGCCGCGCCCGGCACGGTGACCGGCGCGGGGGTGCGCATGGGTGGGGTGGTGGGCGGCGGGGGCACCAGCGTCGGCGGCCCGATCTCGTCGCTGGACAGCTCACCGGCCGCAGGCGGCTTCGCCAGAAAAAGGGTCTCGCACTTGGGACAGCGCATGCGCGCGCCCTCGGCGGGCACGGCCTCGTTGCGCACGCGGTACTTCGACGCGCAGCCCGGGCAAGTGACGATCATGGCCGAAGGGTTTCAGACCCACCTCCCAAAAGCGAGTCTGACGACGTCGTTTGGCGCGCGAGCCCGGCAGCGGTGCCCGCGGTTCACGGGCGTTGAGGCCGTTCACCCAGCCAGGGGACAAGTTGCGCAACGGTTGCGCAACCTGATCGCGCAGCGATCGCATCGAGGTGCACAACGACGAAAACGTGGCTTCCGGCTGCGATGATCGCGGCTGGCATCGGACATGCTGAGGACATACACGTACCCCAACACACTTCCGGAGCCGATCATGAAGACCCTCGCCATCGCCCTCTTCGCCATCCTCGCTTCCGCCGCCGCCATCGGCTCCGCCGGCAACTTCAAGATCTTCGAGAACGACAAGGAGATGGCGGTTGAGCTGCCCGTCAGCGCCGCCGACGCCGCCACGGTCATTCCCTTCATCGAAAAGGCGGCCCGGGAGAGCGGGCTCACACGGGTGCGGGCCTACGAGCGCGACCTCTTCATTCCTCTCGAGGCAGCGACCCTCAGCTTCGTGCGCAAGGGCAATGTCCTCACCCTGCACGTCGCCGTCGAGAGCGAGTACCGCTACGCCAAAGGCGATCGCAAAGCCGCTCTCGTCGACCTCAAGGACCAGGGCACCACCCTCTTCACCCGCGCTCTGCAGCTGAAGGCCGCTGCTCACTGACATCGAACCGCTGTCCTCTGGGGCAAGAACGGTCGCCACGTGGCGGCCGTTTTTCATGGGGGGCAGGGGGCCGGTGACGACGACGACTGCTCGGGATCCGGTGGTCTGCTGGCCGTTTGACTTGGCGATGCCTACGCTTGGGCCCGAGGGGTTCACGAGGCCCCAAGTCGCCCGATTCATTTTCAGGAGCATCGCTCCTGACGGGAGGCAACCGTTGCCCTTCTCTTGGCGGGAGGTGTGGCGGTCGAGGAAGGCACCTCGAGGTGCACGCCAGGAAAGGAGGTGGTCCAGCTTTGTTATCCACTACTGCTCGTGAGGTGGCGGCGATCTGATCGCTTCCACGACGTCTTTGACGTCGACGGCGACAGGCCGCAGGCCTTCGCCACCCGGTCCCCGGCACCTTCGGTGTCGGGGATTTTTTTTCCGATGCCGTGGGCGCTCGGGCCCGCCGGCCCCAAGCTCTGCGCACCGAATCCTTGGGCGGCCAGTTGCTCGAGCTCAGCGCGACGTCGATGAAGCTTCGAAGTCGAAGGTCTTGCCCTCGTCGTCGACGCAGGAGCCCGCGCTCTCCACGCTGCCCGGCGCCCCGTCTTCGCCGAGCTCTTCGCTGGCGGCGGACCAGGTGCACGAGAAGGAGCCGTTGCTGCCCTCGACCTCGAGAGTCGCCTCGGCGAGCGTGCGATCGGGGGAAACCTCGTTGGACGACGCGCCGAAGCGCAGCACCACGCTTTGGTCGCGGGTGTTGTCGTCCTCGTCGACGAAGGCGAGCATTTCGACGGCGACGCTGTCTTCGCTGTCGCCGTCGACGGCGGTGAAGCGCAGCCCAGCAGTGGCCCGCGTCGACGTGATCATGCCGTCATCGAAGACGGGGAAACGCTCGATCCGTCGGGTCTGCTGCGTCAAATCGGCGGCCAGGATCAGCTCCACCCGATCGGCGGCGTCCTCGTCGCGATCGAGGAACTCCGTGGTCTCCAAGGCGAGCAGGCCATCGAAGTAGTCGGCGGTGTCGTCGTCGCCGCTGACCTCAAAGTCTTCGAAGGTGAGCCTCAGTTCGGTGCGCTGCAGCTCGGCGTCCGCGGTGTTCTTCAGCTTGAAGACGATCTTGCCGCGGGCGTTTTCGTCGGCGCCGTCGCCGATGCGCAGCACGCAGGAGTCGACCTCGAGGTCGGCCTCGCAGTTGTCGCCGACCTCGCAGCCGTCGAAGCGGATGATCGCCGCTGCGAGGTTGGCGCCGCAGAAGACGTCGCCGATGTCGTCGCTGGCGGAGAAGGACATGGTTCGTCCCGCTCCAAGCGCTGTGGCCCCGGTCAGCCAGGCACCGGCCAGGTTGGAGGTCGCCCCGCCGTCGTCCCGGGCGAGAAACGCGAGGGACTGGGCCGAGCTCGCGCGCTGGGCGGCGAAGAAGTCGCGGGCGGTGCGCCCCATGGTGGCGTCGTCGACGGCGGCGGCTGGGTTTGCCAGGTGCTCACGCACTTTCTCTGGCGTGAGCAGGTCGGAGCAGGCCGATCCCAAAAGAGCGGCAGCGACGAGGAGCAGAGCGGTGGGAAGTTGACGCATGACAGCACCGTACCTGGCGTGCTCGACTTCGCCATGGCCGGCGACGTCCCCCTGTTTTCCGATTGCCCCGCACCAGAGCTGGCCGGCTGCACCCGGCTCTTTTTCGACGTCGACGACACCCTCACCTGGCGCGGACGCTTGCCCGAGGAGGCCGCGCGCGCCCTGTATCGAGCCAAGGACGCCGGCTTGTCCCTCGTGGCGGTCACCGGCCGATCCTTCGCCTGGGGTGAGATGCTGGTGCGCCTCTTCCCCCTCGACGCCGTCGTCACCGAGACAGGGGCCCAGGCGCTCTGGTGGGCGGGCGATGCCTCGGTGGGCGCGAACCTTCGGGTCATCTTCCACGAGCCCGATGAGAACGAACGCACGCGGCTCAGCGGACTGCGGGCGGCGACGACGAAGACGGTGCTGGCCCGTGTCAGCACAGCCCGCCTGGCCCGCGACAACGTCGGCAGGGTCAGCGACACTGCTTTCGATTTGATCGAAGAAGGCGACCCCGTCTCCGTCGACGACGCTGGCCGCATCCGGGCTCTCCTGGTCGAGGGCGGGCTCGCGCTGGCCCAATCGAGCGTTCACATCAACGCCTTTGCCTTTGGCCGCAGCGGGCCCTTCGACAAGGCCTCGATGGTCGATCGCCTCTTGCACGTCAGCGCGTCGACGACGCTGCGCTCCGCGGCGGCCACTCTCTGCTACGTCGGCGACTCCCAAAACGATGGACCCCTCTTTGCCGCTGCGGGTCTCTCGGTGGGCGTCGGCAACGTCAGCGCCCACCTGTCCGCGTTGCGCGCCAAAGGCCAGGCCCCCCGCTTCGTCGTCGACGGCAGCGGCGGCTTCGGCTTTGCGCAGGTCGTCAACGCCCTGCTTGCGGCCCGCGACTGATGGGAGGACCCAGCTACACCCGCATTCCCGGCAGCGAGGGACTGAAGACTGGCAAGCGCGGGGCCGGTGCCGCCGCCGTCGTCGAGAGTGCCGAGCGCGCCAGTCTCGCGCGGGCCTGCATCGACATCGAGGGGCCCGCCGGTTCGCGACGTCTGACCCTCGGTCGGGTGCTGGTGCGCGGACCCAGCGTTCCCCTGCTCAACGACGTCGTCGACCGCTTGTTTCCCCTGCTCCAGCCCGAGGAGGTCGCCGTCTACGTGCACCTCTACCGCCTCGCCGTCGATGTCGACAAAAACGTGTGTCGCGTCTCGCGGCCCGAGCTCTCGCGCCGCACCCGTCTGGCCGATCGGCGCCTGGGGCGCGCCATCGCTGGGCTCGTCGAAAAGCAGGCCGTCGTCCTCGTCGATCGCGACCGCGACGGCACCCTCTATCGCCTGATGTTCCCCGAGGAGATCTTCGACGCCGCACCACAGCCGCCAATGACCGCTGTGGTGGCGTTGGTCCCAAGCCCGATGCCCGTCGTCGACGCCACTGAACCAAGCGCCAACCCCGCAGCCTTGCCCCGCTCGGTCGGCGACGTCTGCACCTGGTTTGCGGCCGTGTATGGCAGCGGTCCGGGACGAACGGGGACCGACGTCGCCTCGTGCGTGTTGGAGTTGCTCGAAGAGGGCCACACCTTCCGCACCATCCCCGCGCTGTTCGATGCCTTCGTGCGCAAGGCGCCGAAGACGACGCCGCTGCGGGATCTGCAGCGGGTGCTGGGCTCGATCAGTTGAGGCATGAGCCTCGTGACCCGTTGCACACCGGCGCACTTGCCGACGCCTGGCTGTTGGCGCAGTCCGCATCGATGAGCCAATCGTCCGCAGCCCAAGGGACCGTGAGCAAGCGGTTGGCGCCGTGACACGGGCGCGACCGATGCGCCACATGAGGCTCCCGCACCTGGCCATCAGCTGCTCGTTGGCCGCATTTGCCGTCGTGGCGGTCTATCTCTCGTGCTTCGGGCTCAAGCTCTATCGCACCAGCGACGTCGTCGCCTTTGGGGCGTCTCCCCTTCTCGCAGTCATCGGCCTTTTCCTCGGCGCTGTTCTAGCGCTCTCACCTTCGCGCCACCTGCCTGTGGACGCCCAAGAAACGATTCGGAGCTGCGGCAGGGCGGCCGTCGTCGTCGGCGGTGCCTTCCTCGCGCTGGAGTTGGCCTTCTTCGCGGTGGTTTATTTTTCGTTTTGATTCAGTTGGCGGCGAAGGGATCGATGCTCGTCGTCAAACCGGGCTTCTGGCGGGCGTCACTGGGGTAGCTGGACAGCACCCACTTGGTCCAGAGC
This sequence comes from Myxococcales bacterium, assembly GCA_023248635.1. GTDB lineage: Bacteria > Myxococcota > UBA727 > UBA727 > VGSZ01 > VGSZ01. Next base: position 30,971 of record JAHFED010000062.1, on the reverse strand, counting down.
TCCTCGGTGATGGCCCGGGCGCCGACCAGGTCTTTGAGCGCTTCGCCCTGCTTGTTCAAGGTGCGTGGATACGACGGATCGCTGAAGTCGACGGAGTAGGCGCCGAAGTGTTGGGTGCGCCCGTCCACCCACTCGAAGTTGTCGGCGAGGGTCCAGTGGTAATAGCCGCGCACGTCGATGCCGCGCTCGAGCGCCCGACCCACCTCGTAGACGTGCTCGAGTACGTACATCGCCGCCTGGGCCTCGAGGAGCACTGGAGGGCCGAGCGGGTCGCCGTCGGGCACGGCGTTGGTCGTCGTGCCGTTCTCAGTGACGATGATCGGCAAGCCCCACTTCGCGTAGCGATCGAGGGTATCGGCAAAGCCGGCCGCCGAAATCTCTCGGCCCATGCCGTTGTGGGGCAACAAGGGGCCGTCGCCGAAGGTGTAGCCGGCGACGTTGAGCACGGGTTCGCCAAAAAGAGGAGCCACGCCGACCAGGATCGAACCGAGGGTGCCCTCGTCGGTGACCTTGCCAGGTCCGTAATATTGAACACCGATGAACTCGATGGAGTTCTTCAACTCCTCGATCACGCCTTCTGCCGGGACGGTGTCGACGTCGTCGAAGTCCTGATCGAGATTCACGTCGAGCTTGCCCGAGGTCAGGGCCTCGATCGCCCAATCGTTGAAGACATAGTTGATGCTCTGAGCGCTGCGCTCTTGTTCTAGGTCACCAGGAATCTCGGCGTAGAGATCGTTGGCGCTCATGGTGAGACCCACGAAGGAGTCGACGCCGTCGCCGTCTTCGTCTTCGTCGTCGAGCTCTTTGATGGCGTCGAAGGCGGCGGCCTGCATGAAGAGCAAGTTGATGCCGAAGTCCGTGCCCTGAGCGATCTGCAACTGCTTCCCTGGCGGAAAGCGACCCTCGAGGTAGCCCAGCACGATCATCGAGAAGGGCTCATTGAGCACGGTGTAGGTATCGACCTTGCCCTTGAGGCGCGGCAGCACATGGCGCACGAAATCCTCGAAGTCGTCGACGACGGCGCGGTCCTTGACGGCCATGCGATCGACGACGCCGCCGACGGCATCGGGGTCGGGCTGTTGCACCCAGACCGGCACCGTCCAGTGCCAGAGGGTCACGACGGGATGCAGGCCCTCGGCGCGCACCGCATCGAGGATCTCGACGAAGTGATCGAGCTCGGCCTCGTCGAAGACGTCGGGTTGGGGCTCGATGCGCGACCAATCCAGACCGAGGCGGAAGGTGTCGAGCCCGAGATTTCTGGCCAGCGCGATGTCCTCGCGAAAGCGCGTACCGAAGCCGTTACCGTCGCCATTGACCTGGCCGCCGACGGCGTTGCCCTGGTCCATCCAGCGCTTCCAATTGGAGTCGATGCTGCCGCTGCCCGACGCCGGCCGGTCGCCTTCGGTCTGCCACTGCGCGATCGCGGTGCCCCAAGCGAAGTCCGCGGGAAAGCTCACCGGGTGGAAAGTCGACACCGCCGGCGACGTGTCCACGGGACAAGCGACGAAGACGACGACGACGACGACGGACAGGAGCACCAGGCGCATTGGCCCAGTGTAATGCGCGGGTTTTCGTCGTCGAGGACTTCCAACGCGCACAGATCCCGAGCCTGGGCTAAAGGGAGGCGCGGAGGCTCTCCATGGCGGACAACGGCGCACGTTTCGTGTGGCTCGATCTCGAAATGACCGGTCTCGACGACAAGACCTGTGACGTCATTGAGATGGCCCTGATCATCACCGACGGCGACCTCAACGAGCTCGCCCTGCTCGAGCAATGCATCTGGCAGCCCGAGAGCCGACTCGAGAGCATGTCGCCCTTCGTGCGGCAAATGCACACCGACAACGGGCTGCTCGAGAAGGTGCGGGCCAGCAAGCTCTCCCTCGCTGAGGCCGAGCAAAAGGCCCTCGAGGTGCTGAGCGAGCACGTGCCCTTCAAGAAAGGCGTGTTGGCGGGCAACTCGATCTGGCAGGACCGGCGCTTCCTGCTGCGTCACATGCCCTGCTTCGAAAACTTCCTGCACTACCGCCAAATCGACGTGTCGACGATCAAGGTGCTCACGCGCCAGTGGTACGGCGGCAAGGGCGACGCCCCCGGCAAAGCCTCCTCGCACACCGCCCTCGACGACATCCGGGCCAGCCTGGCGGAGCTCAAGTGGTACCGCGATCACTGCTTCGCGCTGGTCCCTTCCCCCTGAGTGCGCGAACTCGCGGCTTGCGCAGCCACCGCTTGTCGGCGAGAACGACCCGGTGCTCGAGCTTCTGCGCGGTATCCCCTCGTCGAGCGACCCGATCGATTGCCGGGCCGTCGCCCATGATCTGTGGCCCCGCCGCTTCCTCGAGCGGCGTGAAGAGCTGCCCGTCGCCCTGCCCGCTCGCGTGTTCTGGCCCCGCGACGACGACGACGTCATCGCCATCGTCAAAGCCGCGCGGGTCGAGCGCCGATCCCTGGTGCCCTTTGGCGCAGGTTCTGGTGTGTGCGCGGGGATTTCGCCGGCGTCGACGGCGTGGGTGCTCGACGTCAAGCGCCTCGATCGCATTCTCGAGCTCGACAAAGAGCGCCGCTGCGTGATCGTGCAGGCGGGCATCATCGGCGATCGCTTCGAGCGGGCTCTCAATGCGCGCGGGTTCACGCTCGGGCACTTTCCCTCGTCGATTTACATCTCCACCGTCGGCGGCTGGGTGGTCACTCGTTCGGCGGGCCAGCTCAGCTCGCGCTACGGCAAGATCGAAGACATGGTGCTCGCCGTGTGGGGCGTCGACGGACGGGGCGAGCCCATCTACGCCGCCGTCGACGACCCCCAGACCGGCGTCGGCGCTCTGCAGTTGCTCACCGGCTCCGAAGGCTCCTTCTGCGTCGTCACGCGGGTGATGTTGCGCGTGCAGCCCTTGGCCTCGCATCGCTTCTTGCGCGGGGTCTCGTTCAAGGATCTCTCCACCGGTTTGTCGGCCATGCGGTCGCTGCTGGTGGCTGGCGAGGCGCCCTCGGTGTTGCGCCTGTACGACCCCCTCGACTCCGCCCTGGCCGGCGCCCCCGTTGGCGTCGACGAACCGATGCGCATCGCTGCGCCCGGCATCTCCCGGGCGGGGCTCGAGGACTCCGGGCCCGGCGAAGGCGACTCCGAAGAACCCACGCTCTTTGACTCGCTGGTGCGTCGTGTCGAGGAGCTGGCCGTGTTCTCGCGCCCCCGCGCCACCCGCATGATCGTTGGCGAAATCCTGGGGCGGCCCGGCATCGCCAACGCCATCCTCGATCGCTTCGACGGCAAACCCCGCCTCGTCGTCGGCATCGAAGGAGACGCCGCCGAGCTCGAGACGCGGGCCCCGCGCATCCTCAACGCGCTGAAAGCACAAGGGGCCACCGACCTCGGCGACGCACCCGGCACCCGCTGGCTCGCCCACCGCCACCGCGTCAGCTACCGCATGTCCAAAGCCTTCGCCGTCGGCGGCTGGGTCGATACCTGCGAGGTGGCCTGCGGCTGGGAACAAGTCGCCTCTCTGCACAAGGCCGTGCGCGAAGCGCTGCGCGACACCGCCGTGGTGCTCTGCCATTTCAGCCACGCCTACCTCGACGGCTGCTCGCTCTATTTCACCTTCGCCGGCGGCGGCTCCGTCGGCAGCGGATCGCGCTCGGCTCTCTCGCGCTACGACCTGTGCTGGGAGCGCGCGCTGACCACCATCCGCCGCCACGGCGCCGTCGTCGCCCACCACCACGGCGTGGGCCGCAGCAAGGTCAAAGCGCTGCGCTACGCGCCCGGACACAAGGCGCTGCTCGATGAGCTCAAGCGCAAGCTCGATCCCGATCACATCCTCAACCCCGGCGTGCTGGGGCTCGAATGACGACGCCGAACGACCCCGGCACCGAAAACACCCTGCTGGTGGCACCGGCCTTTCTGCCCTTGATCGAACAGGTGCGCCTGGCTCGGGTCGCGCGCCGCACCGTCGATCCCCGCACCGTCGATCTCGGCGTCCCCGCCAAAGACGATCGCACGGCCATCGTCGTCGATGCCCACAATGGCCTCGCTGACGTCGACGGCCGCCTGTCCTTGGCTGCCATCGCTGCCTGGCTCTCGGCGCGGGGCTGGCTCTTGCCCCTGCTGCGTCCCTTGCCCCCCACGCCTCTGTGGCGTCTGGCGATGGATGCCCCCCTCGTCGTCGACGCCGTCGCCCAACAGGGCATCTTGGTCAGCGTCGACGGCGACGTGTTTTCGACGCCGCGCGCCCCGCGCCACTCCGCCGGTCCATCGGTCCTGCATTCGACGACGACGAACCCGCCTTTTGCTTTTTTGACTCGCGCCCGTTTGCGCATCGCGCCCGCCACGCACACGCCGCTGTGGCGCGAGGATCACGCTGATGTGATGGCCGTGGCCCAACGTCTGCGTCGGCTCGTCGACGAGGGGCGCACTTTCGCCGCCGAAGGTTGCGGGCTTTCGCTGGTCGGAGTGGGAGGCGGCGCCAGGCACGAAACAGGGCTCGCCTATGGGCCCTGGACCTCCATGGCCGCGCGCTGGACCAGCAGCCGCTCGGTTCGCCCAGGCGACGTCGACGCCATCGCTGCTGCCCTGTCCGCCGGGCACCGGGTCGCCGTCGTTCCCTTCCTGCAGCGCGCGGCCATCCTTGGACGCGCGCGCCCGGTGGTTGCCCTCACCGAGGTGCGCGCCGCCGCCGCCGCCCTCGCCGACGCCATCCGGGTCGGTGCTGTCTCCACCCGTTCCCCCGCCGACGTGCACCGGGGCCCAAAGCGATGAGCCCAAGGACTGCAGCATGAGCAACGACGTCGACGTCGCCTTGGCCCGTCCCGCAACGCTGTGCGCGTTTTGTCCCAAGATGTGCCGCTCGGCGTGTCCGGTGGCCGAAGCCGAGAAGCGCGAGACGGTGACCCCCTGGTCCAAGATGTCGCTCGTGCACCTCGGGCGTACCGGCCAAGTACCCTTGTCGTCGACGGGAGCCCAAAAAGCGCTCGAAGCCTGCACGGGCTGCGGCGCCTGCGTCGAACAATGCGCCCACGGCAATCCCGTCAGCGAAGCACTGTTCGCCGCGCGCTCGCTGGCCGAAACCCCGCGCTCGAAGCTCTACGCCGAGCAGTTTCGCAAAACCGGCGACGTCAAAGGCCGCGATCACGCCCGCGTCGTCGACGGACTCGAGAAGAACCGCGATGCCTCGGTGGCCTATTTCCCCGGCTGCGCCCGAGCTGGCCACGATGGACGCGTCGCCATCGACAAAGACCTGCGCGCCCTTGAGCGCGCCTTCGGCCACCGCATCCCAGTCACCGAAGTCAGCCTGGGCGCCCAATGCTGCGGCTACCCCGTCTACATCGACGGCCACGTCGACCTCGTCGAAGAAAACCTGTTGAAGATGGCCCAGGTCTTCGGCGGCCACGAGGTCGTCGTCACGCCCGATCCCGGCTGCGCCTACATGTTCACCACCGTTCGCAACGCCCTGGTCGGACGCTCGCGCGGTGCGCGTTCGTTTCCGCAGGTGTTGCCACTGGTCGAAGCCCTCGGCGCCCGCAGCGAGCGCTTCGAAGGAGCCGCCCGCGACGTCGTCGTCCGCTACCACGACCCCTGCTACCTGGCGCGCCGCGGCCGCAGCTTCGACGCCCCGCGACGTCTCTTGCAGGCAGCCACCGGCCGGCCGCCTCTGGAGTTCGTGCGCCACCACGACGACGCCGACTGCGCCGGCGGCGGCGGTGGCTACCCGGTCTCCAACAAAGAGGGAGCCAGAGAGATGGCGCGACGCCGCGCCAGCCCCGACAGCCAGGGAGAAGAGAGCGCCGACGTCGTCGTCACCGCTTGTCCTTCGGCCCGTCGCAATTTCGAGCGCGCGGGTTTGCGGGCCCGCGACATCGTCGACGTCATCCTCGGCGAGCTCTGACCTTCGCGGCTTGCGATCGCCCAGCTTTGGGGGGCTGGGGCCGATGCTGCGACGACGCGCTCGCTGAGCTCTGACTCGGTCGCCGCCGAACTGAATCCCTGCTAGCGCTGGGGCATGGCCGAGCAAAAGCGCTTCGTCTTCGTCGTCAACCCTCGCTCCGCGGGGGGCGCCACGCTCCGTCGTTTCGAGCACGTGCGGCAGCGCTTCGAGAGCCGGCTCGCCCAACAGGGAGGCGTCGTCGACGTCAAGCTCACCGAGCGGCCCCGGCACGCCACCGAGCTCGCGCGCCAGGCCGTGAAGGCAGGGGCCGACGTCGTCGTCTCCGTCGGCGGCGACGGCACCAACAACGAGGTCATCAACGGCTTCTTCGACGACGCCGGCCAGCGCATCGAATCAAAGACGGCTTTCGCCGTCGTCACCTCGGGCACCGGCGGCGATTTTCGGCGCACCTTTGGATGGTCCACCGAGCCCCTCGACGATCTCGAACGCCTGGCTCGCATGTCCCGGCGCCGCATCGATCTCGGACGTTTGCGCTGCGTCGACTTCGATGGGGCGCCCTCGTTGCGTCACTTCATCAACATCTCGAGCTGCGGCATGAGTGGCGTCGTCGTCGACGTCGTGAACAAGGGCTCGAAGAAGCTGGGCGCCAAGGTCTCGTTCATGGCCGGCAGCGTCAAGACCATGATCGGCTACCAGCCCCAGACCGTCGAAGTCAGCATCGACGACGGCCCGGCGGTCACCGAAGAAGTGAGCCTGGTGGCGGCGTGCAACGGCCAGTACTTTGGGGGCGGCATGTGGTTGGCGCCCGACGCGGTCCCCGACGACGGCCTGCTGGACTGCGTCGTCGTCCGCGGCGGCGGCCTCGGCCTGTGGATGAGGCACGGGCTCAAGATTTACACCGGGCGCCACAAGACCCTGCCCCAGGTGCGCATCACCCGCGGCAAGAAGATTCACGTCGCGCCGTCGGTGCCGGGCGAGAAGGTCTACATCGACCTCGACGGCGAAACCCCGGGGCTCTTGCCTGCGAGCTGGGAGATTGTGCCAGGGACGCTCGACCTGCTGGTTTGATCCCTGATCGCTGCGGATCGGCGTCACACGAGCGTGAGGACGCCGCGCTGCACGAAAGCGTCGACGATGCGCGCGAGCTCTGCGCGTTGGATGGGGCTGACGGCGGCGATCTGGCCGAGGGTGCGTTTGGAGTCCACGCGGGAGAGCACATAGCGCTCCTTCGAGCTCAGGTGGCCCATCGCGATCTCCTCTCGGGGTACGCGCAGAAGCGGTACTCGGTTGAAGTTCGGCTCCGAAGGCGGGCTGTCTTTTTCCCGGCGCCGCAGCTGCACTTCGGCGACCCGGTAGGCGGCGATCGCTTCGCTGTTCAGGGGATCGCGCTCGAGGATGCGCTGCGACATCAGCAAGGCTTCGGACCAATCCCGTCCGGCCAAGGCAAGGCGCAGGGCCTGCTCGGGATCGGTGGCCTCGAGGGGCATGATGAAGGGCACCTCGACGGGGGACTCGACCGGAAGCGGGGGCATCACATTGGGGGGCGCAACGGCGCGGGCCACAGGCGCAGCCGGGACGGCGGGTGCTGCATCGACGTCGACGGACTCCTCGTTTTCGGGTTTCATCATCATGTAGCTGCCGGCGCCGAAGTAAGCGCTGGGCGGCGTCGGACGCCGGGGCGCGGCAGGCGGCCCAGGGGCGGATGGGGCGCTGGCGGCGCGGGGAGGGTGCAGCAAGGTCTGATCAGGATCGGCAGCAGCCAGACCGAGCATCGACGCCGTCGGCACACGGGTCAGGACCGTCGGCGCCGCGGTCTCGGAGCTCGCCGCATGGCCTGAGGGGAGAGCAGGCACGGGGGGCGCCTCGCTGCGCAGCAGCGGCGTCGTCGGCACCAGCGGCGGCGCCGGCGGCGGCAGCGCGCCCCCCGAGGCGGGCAGCGGCACCAGCGGTGAGAGCGTGGGGTTCGGCGGCGCCCGCGCGAGGCGCACGTCTGAGGTGGTCTGTTTGGGGCGGACGAGGTTTCGGGACGCCAGATCGTACAAGCGCGCGTAGGTCTGAAAATCCATGGCCCGCAGCTCGAGCGCCGCCTCGCCCACGGATGCACCCGTGTGCATGAGCAGCAGCAACCGCCGGTCAAAGGCGCTCTCGACAGTGGCGGGATCGACCAAGACGTCGACGCGGGTGGCGTCGGTGGCGAACACCCGGCGGATCTCGGTCCACATCTGCTGGCGCGCGGTGGCCTCACCCGACACCTCGCGCAGGTCGACGGGGAGATCGCAGTCGAGCTCGCGATCGGGATCGACCTCGCTGGTCAGCTTCCACTGGCCCTCTTTCCAACACAGCGCCTCGAGCAGACCCTCGCGCGTCTTGAAGGTCAGCACCCTCTGCAGCTGCTCGGTGGTGATGGCCTCGACCATGACCAACACGCGACCCAGCGGGACGTGCGTCTCTCGTTGGGTGTCGAAGGCGCGCTGCAGCTGCTCCTCGTCGAGGTAGCCGAAGTTGATCAGGTGCTGGCCGAGGTATTCGCGCGGGTCGAGGGAGGCAGCCCGTGTGCAAGACCCGCTGCGGATGGTGAAGCGCGACTCCACGCCCCGCCGACGCACGGTCAAGGTGCCCGACATCGCCCGGCCGCCCATCCAGAGCGCCACGTCGGATACGGGCATCAGGTCGACGTCGCCGGAAACGGAGGGCATCCATCCTGCTTATGTCGCCACTCACAACCGGGTCAAACTCTTGACCTTTTCGGACGCGGCCGGCTCTTGAGGGGTCCGCGGGCTTCGACCCTCCGGCCCATCTTGACGTCCGCGCTGCGACTAATCCCTGGGCTGCGCCCCCTCCCGTCGTCGAGCAAGTCGCCGACGGGGCCCTCCCCATCCGTGGTCGCTCCGCTCCCGAAGATGCAGACTCAACTGATCTCTGGGATTAATCGGAGTGACCGACGGTGGACTCGCAAGGCGATCGCTGAGACGCCTTCGCTTCGGGTACAAGGGCCCATGGACCAAGCCGTCGTCGCCGTCGTCCTCGCTGCGGGCAAGGGAACGCGCATGAAGTCGCGCCGCCCCAAGGTGCTGCACGAGATCGCGGGCAAGCCCCTGGTGTCGTGGAGCGTCGACGCGGTCCGGGCCGCGGGCTGCAGCGACGTCGTCGTCGTCGTGGGCCATGGCGCCGATGAGGTAGGCGCGGTGCTCACCCGACGCCACACCGGCGTGCGCACGGCCATCCAGAGCGAGCAGCGGGGCACGGGTCACGCCTTGCTGATGGCACTGCCCGCACTCCCCGAGGCTGGCGTCGTCGTCGTCGTCTGCGGGGACACCCCGCGCATCACGCCTGTTGCCATCGGCGCCTTGCTGCAGGCGCGGGGCACCGCTCCCATGGCGCTGTGGACCACGCGGCTCAGCGAGCCTCGCGGCTATGGCCGCATCGTTCGCGACGCGGCTGGCGCGGTGAGCGCAATCGTCGAGGAGAAAGACGCCTCCGACGCCCAACGCCAGCTGCAGGAGGTGAACCCGGGCGTGTACGCTTTCGACATCGCCTTCTTGCGCGCCCAGCTGCCGAAGCTCAAAAACGACAACGCCGCCGGCGAACTCTATCTCACCGATCTGGTGCGATTGTGCACCGAGAGCGGCAACGAGGTGGCCTCCATCGACGTCGACGACGGCATCACCTTGGGCATCAACGATCGAAGACAGCTCGCCGATGCCGAGGATTGGGCACGCGCCGAGATCCAAGGGCGCTTGCTGCTCGCCGGGGTCACTCTGCGCAACCGCGCCTCGATTTGCGTCGAGGCCGACGTCGTCTGCGGCGAAGATGTGGTGCTCGAAGCCGGCGTATCCCTGCGCGGGTCGACGCGCCTGGGCCGCAACGTGATCGTTGGTCAGGGCGCAGTGCTCACCGACACCCTGGTGGGCGACGACGTCGTCATCCACTCTTATTGCGTGTGCGATCGTGCCGTGGTCGGCCCCTCGGCCATCGTTGGACCCTTCGCGCGTTTGCGCCCCGAAGCCGACGTCGGCGAAGGCGCGCACGTCGGCAACTTCGTCGAGCTGAAAAAGACCCGCCTCGGCAAGGGCTCCAAGGCCAACCACTTGGCCTACCTCGGCGACGCCGACATCGGGGCTGGCGTCAACGTCGGCGCCGGCACCATCACCTGCAACTACGACGGCATCGGCAAGCACAAGACCGTGCTCCGCGACGGCGTCTTCGTCGGCAGCAACGCGACCCTGGTGGCCCCCCTCGTCGTCGGCAAAGACGCCTACATCGCGGCCGGATCGGTGGTCACCGACACCGTCCCCGACGACGCCGTGGCCTTCGGTCGCGCTCGCCAGGTGAACAAGGAGGGCCATGCGCGTGCGGTGCGCGACAAGAACGCCATCCGAGTCGGCAACAAGACGGGCTGAACGTCGACGTCGCCAACCCTTGGGCCGAGATGCTCAGTACGAGCCGACGGCCCGGACGAAGAAGCCGCTCCGGTCGATGTCAGGGCGATCGAGCTCGTTGTCACTGAAGCGCGTAAAGTTGAAGCCGACGCCGACGCGGAACTGGTCCACCGGTGCGTATTGCACCTCGAGCAACGTGCCGTGTTCGAGGGCGTCGTAAGAAAGACCCGCCAACACGCGGTATTCGACACCGAGGTCGATCTCGCCGGGGATCAGCGGATCGACCCCCAGAGTGCGCACAGTGCCGAGGGCGTGCCAGTTGATGCGGTTGATCCACAACATCGTCAGCGCGTCGGCCTTGGGGACGTCGTCGAGGGCGACGCTCATGTGCTTGAACGCGAGCTTCTCCACCAGCTGCACTTTCCACGGGAGCTCGACCACAGGTTCGAAGGAGAAGGCATGGATCGCGGTGTCGTCGACGCTCCCGCCTTCGAGCGTCAGGGGGCGGACGTCGACGCGTCGCGAGAGCTTGGCCAGCGCCGAGAACCACTCGTGCGTGATGGGACGGAAAGCGGCGCCCACGCTGCCTTCTTCGAGGTAGGCGGAGCGCACACCAGTAGCGAGATCCTGCGCAAGGCCGAGGTTGTAGCGCGAGAGCAAGGAGAGCTCGGGTGAGAGCTTGAGGGCGACGGCGGTCAAGGACAGCATCCAGAGCGTGTCATTGCCGCCGCGATCTTCGGCGAAATTATCATATCTCAATTCAAATCGTTCCGACGCCATGAACAGGTCGTTACGGTGCCATTCGATCCCTGCCGACGCGGCATCGCGCGAACCCTGACCCAACAAGAACGATCCACCGCCGTTGGCTCCTGGTGCTGCGTAGAACGTGCCGTCGGTAAAGGCTGCGGGGGGGATGTTGCCGTTTTCGGTGACGGGCACCGTGCCCCCAAGCGTGGTGACGCGCTCGTAGTTGAGGGAAAGCGTGAAGCCGAAAGGCAAGGCCCAGAGGTTGGCGAGGCCGACGACGCCGCGGGTCTGGTCGGCGCCGAAGGCCGATTGCAGCTGGTATTCGCCGTAGGCCTTGCTGCCCTTGGCCACCTCGCTCTCGGCCCCCAGCACCGTCGTCGTCGAGAAACCCATGGTTCCTGTGCCGGGTGCTGGCAAGACGCCGAAGCGCTCGCTGGCGTACAGGCGCGAGCTGGGGTTGAGGGCATAGCCGATGCCGGCGTGCACCTGGTTCTCTCCCGACCAACGCGCGGAGATGCCGCCGTCGATGGAGAGGGAGTCCGTCAAGGCGTAGCGGGCCGTGAGGTGGGTGACGAGACGATCGTTCCACTCGTCGATCTGGTTGGGATCGCCGAGCACGATGAACTCTTGCTTGAGCCCGAGCATCAAGGCTTCGAGCACCTGCCACTCGACGCCGACCGCGGCGATCACCGTGTTCACATCGCGCGGGACCGACGCTGCATCACGGCGGTCGGAGAAGGACCCGCTGTCACCGAGGAATCCGTATCCGAGCTCGGCCGCCGCCACGAGCCCTGGCACCAAGCGACGGCCGTAGCGCCCCGTGGCCAGCTCGCGGTGGAGCACGCGGTATTGGGTCACAGGCTGCTGCTCAGGAATCTCGCTGATGACGCCGTCGTAACGCAGGCGGATTTCGTCGTCGTCACTGACCTTCCAGCCGACGTCGCTGCCCCACTTGGTTTGGCCCTGTTCGACGATGGAGCCGCCGCCGCCGAAGAAGCCGGGTTGCAGGGCCTGGAAATAAGCGCGGACGATGCCGTCGTCGACGTTGCGCCCCACGTAGGTGCCGAAGCGCGCCTGGCCATCGAGCTTGAAGCCGACACCGGACCGCTCTTTGGGGAAGATCTGATCACCGATGCGCACGTCCTTCTGGTCGAGGGACTGCCCCAGCGCGCTGTAGGTCAGGCCGCCGTCGAAGGAGACGAAGTTGCCAGCGTCGACGCTCTGACTGCCGAGGAGCTGGGCCTGCAAGAAGGTGCCTTCGTCGACGAAGAGCTTCGCTTGCACGCCCCCCAGCTGGTAGCCGATCTCGCCACCCTCACGGCCCTCGATGACGTAGCTGCCACCGACTTCGACGTGGCCCCCCAAGGTCTGTTTGACGTCGACGCCAGTGGCCAGCCCTTGAAAGGCTCTGTCGTCTTGGTGCTCGTATTCGACCTCGAGAAAGACGCGGTGACCGCTGGCCACCTGACCGAGGTTGTGGTTGGTGATGAAGGCTGCGTCGGCGAAGGCGCTGACCGGCTCCTTCATGAGGATTCGACCCTCATTGTAGCGTATTGTGTAGTCAATATTCCGCACCTTGGGCGTACGGGCGATCTCGGCCCCGGTGACGCCGTCGCGGACGATGACGGCCACGCGCTCACTGCCCTCGATCAAGCGCTCGTGGCGCAAGAAATAGACGCTGCCGCCGGTGCCGACGAGCTCGACGCGCGCGTGCCTCTCTCCGCCGCCGCCGGCCAAGAAGGTCGTGCCTTGGGTGCGCCAGGGATCGCTGGCGGGATCGGGCTTCTCGCCGACGACGCGTTGGGTGACGTCCACTGGATCGAGCCAGCCGCGATCGAAACGCAACTGTGTCCCGGTGCGGGAGCGCTGGTAGCGAAAGAGCTCACCGCTCGACATGTCGGTGCGGATGCTGCCGACGCTGAAAGCCGAATGGTCGGCGGCGAGCTCGAGGTAAAGAGGAATGCCGCTGCGCGCCTCCTGCACCTCGAAAGAGGAGTCGCCGTAGGCTGGGAAGAAGCGATCCGGATCGAGGACGTCACGGAAGAAGACGTCGTCGTCCCAACGCCGCGTGTCGATGTGCAGCGTGAGGTCGTAATCAGAGAAGAGGTAGGGCCCGTGGAAGCGCCCTTTCACGTAGGCGACGCCGCGTCCGTAGACGAAGGCCGGTCCCAGCGTCAGCGAGGTGAAGGCGTTGCGCTCATCGAGCTGAGCGCCATCGCCGCCGATAGCCGTGTCGGCCAAGAGCAAGGCGAACCAGCCCGAGTTGTCGACGACGACGTCGCGCTTGACCCGAGCCTTGTTGCCCAGCGCGTCCTTCGCTTCGACCACGATCACCGAGCTTCCGACCGGCAATTTCACCAGCGAGCTGAAAGCTCCGGTGAGGGGATCGACGGCGACGTCGACGCCGTTGATGCTGACGCGGCTCTCGGTCGCCGCGGTCCCGCGCACGGGCACGAGATCGGTGCTGAGCTGACCGGCGGCGCCGGTCGAGACCGACACCGACAGCGACGCCGCCGGAACGCCGGACTTTTTCGGCCACCAAGGTGGCGGCGGGCCGTCGTTGTGGGCCACCAGCTCGCCGGTCTGCACAGCGACGGGGGCCTCACCCAAACCAGGCGCCAAGACCGAGGCGGGCGGGGCCAGGGTTGCTCGGAAAGCCTCCGGAGACCCCTGCCACACCTCACCGACGCCACGCCGCACGCGCACGGAAGCGCGCGCGCCATTGGGTTCTCTGACGTCGAACGCCAGCTCACCGTTGTCGAGAGGCGCGATGTTGCCGGCGTAGCCAGCAGCGTCGGCCACCATCTCTTGTCCGTTGACCTTGATCAGCAGCGCAGGCGCGTCGTCCGACGTCGACGCCGGTGGAGCCTCGACGCTGAGCTCCGCCCGGCGGTTCAGCTTGCGGTTTCGCTGGCTGGAGTTGGGCACCAAGGTCTTGTCGCCCCCTCGTCCCAAAGCAGCGACCCTGTCGTCGGGAAGGCCGGCGGCGACGGCGAGGGCGCGCAAGGCATCGGCGAGCTGCTGCGTGCGCGCCAGCTGCTCGAGGCGGGTGCCACGATCGTCGGTGTGCACTTCGATGTGGAGCTTCGAGCCCACTGGCAGCTGCGCCACGAGATCGGTGATCGCGGTCTGGGCCGCCGTGCTCGGATGGCCGGTGCCGTCGTCGGGGTCGGGCAGGGACACGGGGGACGTCGGCACCGATTTCTGGGGGCCCGTCACCAGGCGCACGTCGGGAGAGATGCCGGTGTTGCCCTGTTCGTCTTCGATGATGGCGCGCAGGCGCAAGGTTCCCTTCGGCAGGGGGCTCGGCAGGGGCACGCGTTCGACCCGGCCGTCGACGACGATGTCCGCGAGCTTGGCGCCGATGCTGGCGTCGTCGTCGCTGAACGCTGGCGCTCCGGGTTTTTCTTCGAAGACGCGCACGGTGGTGCGCCGCACGGCGATGGCGGCGGGCACCGAGACCACGATGGCACGCTCCGACATTCGCGCTTCGACACGCACATCGAGAAGGGCGAGACCCGACGACGCTGCGCCGTCGATGACCAGCGATCGCGTCTGGGGTTGCACCTGCACCGGCGACGGCGCGAGCGCGCTGTGATCGTTCTGCTCGGCGGGCTGCGGCGCCTTTGCGTCGCGGGCCAAGCGGACATGGGAACCATCGGCCAAGGCGATGTCGACGACGAAGGCGCCGCTGGCGGCCTGGGTCTCGGTCTTCCAGCTGCCATCAGCGCCGACGGGGACGGCGGCTTCGCCGACGTGAACTGCCACGGCAGTCGGGGGCGCGAACTGGGCAGGCAAGCGCGGGAGCACGCGCCGTGAAGCCGGGACCACGAGCTCGACGCGGCGGTTCTTGTTGCGGTCCTTTTCGCTGCCGTTGGGGAACAGGGGTTCGTCAGAGCCCTTGCCCACGGGTGTGAGGCGGGCTGCAGCTGCGCCAGCGTCGACGAGAGCCTTGATGATGACGTCGGCGCGTTGGGCGCTGAGCTGGGCGGTGGGCAGATTGGGGTCTTCGTCGAGATGCACCCGCACCTCGATGCGGCGGTCCTCGCCGAGCTTGCTGGCCTCGGCAGCCTTAGTGCCCACAAAGCCCAAGAGACGCGCCGAGGGACGACCCGACTTGAGGAACAAGGGGCCGGCGCTTTCGTCGATGGCGCCCAGCAAGATCGTCTCCTGCGCCCTACCCTCCGCTGCGACGGCGACGCCGAAAAACGCGGGCGGAGTGGTGACGCGATCGCCGCCTTCGACGCCGACGGTCAGGGCCGCGCGATAGACGTGTCCCTCCGTCGTCACCGGCGTGCCCTGCTCATCCCGTTGGGCCCACACGATGCGCTCCGGCGGCAGTCCTTTGCCGGCGAACACATAGACGGGCTGCGGGCTGGATGCAGGGTTTGCCAGGCCCCGTTTCAAGCCGGCCCCGACCTCAGCCGGCGCACCCGCGGGCGCAGCGGAGCCCTTGGTGACGTCGTCGATGACGATCTGCCAAGCGGCGATGGTGGCCGGACTGTGCACCCGCGGACGCAACTCAAGACCCCCGTCACTCTCCAGATTGGGACCGGGTGCCACTGGCTCTTGCCCCCGGGCACTGAGATCGAGTGCCACCTCGGGAATCGACAGCACCTGACCGTCGACGACGACGTGCTGGGGCAGGCGGCCTTCGATCTGCAGCTTGGGCGCCGGCTTTTCGGCGGGTCGATAGGCGCTCTCGTTGATCTCGATCTCCGAGGCCGCAACGACGACGTCAACGGCGCACTGCACGGGGAACGCGATCTGCGCGGGCAACCCGGCGGACAGATAGAACGACTGCCGCGGCGTCGGGGTGATGGCGCCAGCCAAGGTGCGCTCGTCGATCTTGGCCACGTGCATGCCCGGTTGCACCCCAGTGAAGTGCAGCTTGCCCGTGGGGTCGGCGTCGCCGTAGGTGCCGTTGTCGAGGTAGACGCGCGTTCCCCACGCCCCGCGTTCGCCCGGGTCTTGCCAGCCATCCGCGTCGGCGTCGCAGAACACCTTGGCCCGCACCACGCCGAGATCGAAGGTGTCGTCCGCCACCACCTGCACGACGGCGGAGGCGACGTCAGAGATGGGGACGCTGCCTTCGGCCAGGCGCAGCGCGGCGGTGTTTTCGTGTTGACCCGGCGGCGTGCCGGGCCCGACGACGACGTTGTAGCGAAGCTGGTAGGTGCCTTTGGGCAGCAGGCTGAAAGGTCCAAAGCGCAGTGTGCGACCGCCCTTGGCCTTCACGTCGCCGACGATGGTGCGCTGTTGCTGTCCTCGGGCATCGAGCTCAAGGCGCGCCAGCTGGTAGCTGCCATCGACGAGCTGAAAGCCCGCCGGCAAGGTGTCGACGATCTCGACGCCGCCGCTGCTGTCGACGTCGAATTGCTGCAGGGCTTTGTTCTCGATGCGCACCTCGTAGGTGACGATCTCGCCAATCGAGGCGCGTTTGCGGCTCGCGGTCTTCGTCACCGTGACCTGTTTCTGCAAGGGATCCAGAGGCACGTGGTTGCGCGTGGGCCCCAGTCCATCGGCGCCGACGCGGAAGCGGCCGACCCAGGGCGGAGGATGCTCGGGATCGGGGATCGCCAGATCGCTGACGTCACCGGCCAGGGCCTGCACGCCAAGCGGGTGCGTCTGCCTCTCGCGCTCGACCGGCACCGTCGACGAGGGAAAGGTCAGCAACGGGTCATCGGCGATCACGCCGAGGCGGTAGCTGCCCGGCGGCGCATCGAAGCGGAAGAAGCCCTGCGAAGACACGGGCTGTTCCTGTTGGCCCTTGCCGAGCAGCGTCGCGTCGACGCGGGCGTCGTTGTCGAGATCTTCGTCGCCGTCGTCGACGAAGAGCACCACGCGCGTGCCGCGGGCTGGTCGGCCGCTGCCGGTGACCCAAACGCTCCCCGACGGCTCGAGGACGACGTTTTGATCTCGTACCTCGCCGTCGCCGAGCGCCCCCAGGTTGAGCTCAGCGAAGCGCGCGCCCGACGGGCCGAGCACCACCAAGCGCGTGTTGCCCGCGGGCACGGGGGTGAGCCGAAAGCGCCCCTGCTCGTCGGTGATGACGCTGAGCACGGGATCCGCGTCGTCGCGCCAGAAGGCTTGCACGGTGAAGCCCCGGGCCCGCACATCGTCGTCGCCGAGGGCGCTGTCGCGGCTGCCATTTTCGACAAAGAGGGAGCCCGACAACGACGCCGTCCCCGGCAGCAGGCCCACGGTCAGCGCGTCGCTGCCAAGGTCGAGCGTGGCCAACAGCCCACCGCCGCGAACCTCGGCGCTGCCCGTGGCCGTGATGACCTTCCCGCGCAGGGCGTCGTCTACGACGGTGAAGAGGAAGGCGAAATCGAGGCCTTCGCCGGCCTCCACGAGCAGGCTTTGGTTGTCGAGACGGACGACGTCGTTGTCGAGGACGAAGCGGGGATCGAGCTCTGGCGCGGGCACCAGGCCGACGGGCACAGGGAACGCCATCTCGACCGCCGAGGCATCGATGAGGCCGCGGTTACGCAGGCTCGCGCGCAGCAACACCCGATCGCCCGGCAGCAAGAGGCCGCCGTCGACGTCTTCGAGCTGCAAAGTGTTCTCGTCAAAGAGCAGGGTGGGGGCACCGACCACCGGGACAATGGTGGGTTGAAATCCCGGCACCCCTAGGTCGCCGTCGGTGAGCACGACGCCTTCGCTCGATCCCACGCGGCCTTGGTTGCTGACCACCTGCGCGCCACTGCGGGGCACCACCTGGAAGAGCAGCGCCACGCCGTCACCCGCCTCGAGGCGCTCTCGGCGCAAGCGCACCGTGCGACCGTCGATCTCGGCGTCGTCGCCGTCGGCGGCATCGGTGCGCGGGAGGCCATCGACGATTAAGGAGCCCGCCACGAAGTCGACATCCGCCGGCAGGGCATCGTCGACGACGACGTCTCCGGCGGCGTCGGTACCGGCGTTTTCGACGTTGATCACGAAGGTGAGGGGCACATCGATCTGGGCCACTAGGGGCTCCGCTACCTTGCTGGCGACAATCAACGGGCCGCCGCCGACGACGACGGCGGTGGCATCGCCGAGGACCAGCGGGGTGCGCGGATCGTCGGTCCGCGCGGCTCCGACGCCGTCGGCGCGCAGCACCGCTTGGTTGCTGAGGGCCACACCGCGGGGCGCGTTGAGATCGACGCGCGTCTCGAATTCCACGACGACAGAGCGGCCAGCCGAGAGATCCCCGAGCGCCAGCGCCTGCACGGGCACCAAGCCGGCATCAGAGACGGCGGCACCTGACATGGTCGTGGTGTTGGGCAAGTAGCGCATGCCCGCCGGAATGGCGTCTTCGACGACGACGTCGTTTGCCTCGGTGCCCCCATCGTTGATCACGGTGATGCGCCAGCGCAGGAGATCGCCAGGCTCGACCAGGCCGCCGTCGAGGTCCTCGACCTCCTTGGTGCTCGCCGACAGATCCGGCCGCGAGCGCACGCGCAGCACGCCAGGACCAATGATGGTCGGGGTCGGCGACGAGACGCTGGCAACCTCGGCCTGCACATTGATGGTGCTGCCATCGGCGAGGGGAGCATTGATGCGGCCCTCGAGCTCGACGACCACGGAGGCCCCAGGGGCAAAGGTCGTCAGCGCCGGCAGCTGGGAGGCAGTCCAGCGCGCATCGCCATCGTCGTCGATGAGCCCACCTTCGGTGGTCTCGTCGGCGATGAACTGCAGCGGCGAGAAGGGCACTTCGACGACGACCGCGCGCCCCGTTTGCACCCCGCTGTTGGACACGGTGACGCGGGCCCGCACGCGGGTCCCCGTGCGCACGAAGCCGATGATGGGAGCACCGTTGTCGCCGTCGAAGAGCTCGATGGAGCCCGTGTAGGTCTCGTTCGCATCGATGAGGCGCCGGGTCGCATCGCCGACGGCCGCCGTGCTTGGATCATCGGAGCGCAAGGCGATGCCGACTTCGGCGGCGCTGACCTCGGCCTGGTTCTCGACGACGCTGCCGTCGACACCGACGGGGTCGATCACGCCCGAAAGCACCAGGGTGCGGCTGGCACCCGCCTCGAGGCTCCCCAGCACGGCGGTGGCGACGCCGTCGACGACGACACCGCCCTCGAGGGCGGCGGACGTGACGGCAGAGGGGATCACGTCCCGCAGGCTGACCGCCGAAGCCGTCACGTTGCCCTGGTTCTCGACGGTGAGGCTGTACCGAACCTCCTGTCCGGGGACGAAAGCGAGGTCGACAACGCTCTTTTGCAAGCGCAGGACGGGGGCTCGAACCGTGATTCGGGTGGGATCGTCGACGGCGGCGCTGTCGGGATCGTCGGAGAGCACGGTACCGGCGATATCGGGCGAAACAATGCTCGCCTGGTTGTCGATGTTGGTGCCGTCGACGACGGAGGTGAGCACGGCGACGGTGAAGGTGAGATCGACGCGTCCGCCCCGACCGATGGCCGCGAGGGCTGGGTTCGTGGCGCCATCGAAAACCACGACGTTGCCGGCGCTGCTGCCGGCATCGACGTCGACGATGCCGACCTGCGCGGCGTTGACGAGGTCGGTGACGCGCACGTCGGTGGCTACACCCGCACCAGTGTTGATGACCGAGATGACATAGCGCAGCCGATCGCCGGGCAGCAGCGCGCCGCCGTCGTCGTCGAAGGCGACCTTGGTGCTGGTGCTGAGATTTGGGTTCGCGTCGACGGTGACGACCGTGGCGTCGTTCGCGGCCAGGGTCGAGGGATCGTCGGAGAGAGCGAGGCCGAGATCGGGGTCGCTGACGCTGGCCTGGTTGGCGATGGTGGTGCCATTGGGCACGGCAGCGCCGACGACGGCCGTGAACGAGAGGTCTTGGGCCGCGCCAGGCGCAAGGGACGAGATGGTGGCGCGCAGCTCCCGCGAGCCGACATCAAAGACCAACCCGGGGCCCGGCGTCACCGTCGCGAAAGTGGGGCTGACGACGTCGACGAAGGCGCCGCTCGCTGGGGCCGTCCCTGATGAGACCAGTGTCAAGGAATACGCAACTGTGTCCCCGGGCGCAAACACGCGCTCGTTGACATTCTTCGTGATCGAAATGCGAGGCACCGCGGTGACCGTGAAGAGCGTCGCGTCGACTGGGACGGCTGCGGTCGAGGGATCGTCGGAGAGTACGCTGACGGCCCCGGTGGCAGAGGCGCCTGCTTGGTTGCCGACGACGACGCCCGAGGCAGTGGCCGGGTCCACCCGCGCAGAAATCGCCAAGACGACGTCGACGCCGGGGGCCAGCGCCGCCAGGCGGGGATCATTGTTGCGATCGAAGACGACGCTGCCCGCTGTGAGTCGACCGCCACTCCGGTGCTGAGCCTCGTCGGGGAGAGGATCAGCGACGACGATGTCGCGGGCGAGGGCATCGCCGGTGTTTCGCAGGCTGAGCGTGTAGGTGATCGTGTCGCCGGGCTCGATGGCGCCGCCGTCGGTGCTGGCATCGTCATCGACGACGGACTTCTGCAGCATCAACACCGGGGCAGACTCGATCTCCAAGCGGGTGGGGTCGCCGACGGTCGCACTGGAGGGATCGTCGCTGAGGAAGGGCGTGGCGATGCCCGTGCCGCTCAAGCTTGCCTGCACATCGAAAAGCGTGGCGTCGTCGAGTGGCGTGGGCAGACGCACGCGCACTCGTCGTTCAACCGTCGCAGCTGGAGCGACGTCGCCGACACCGAGGGTGACCGTCGTCCCAGCGACGGTGCCCCCACCGGCATCGAGGACCACGAAGCTGCCGGGGAAGGGCACGGTGGCGACGACGTTTTCGCCCACTGCCCGGCCGCTGTTGCCCACCACCAGACGGTACTCGACGGTGGCGCCAGGCACTGCGAGCGCGATGACAGCGCCGTCGACGCCGAAGGTCTCCACCGTCGACGCCGACAGGTCACTGGCCGACACCACCTGCACCCGCGTGGCATCGAGGGCCGCGCCGGTCGCTGGGTCGTCGGAGAGAAAGGGCGCACCGGGGATTCCTGCTTCGGCAGGGGTGGCGCTGGCCTGGTTAGTGACCACGGTGCCGTTGGCGAGCGGTGTGCGGATGACGCTGGTGAAGCGCAGCGTCGTCGCGCTGTCGATGGGGATGCCCGCGAGGTTCCAGGTGATCGTATTGCCCGCCAGCGTGCCGCCATCGAGGGGCACGACGCTCACGAGGTTGGCGTCGACGACGTCGGTGACCGCCACCGCCCCAGCGTCGCGGCCGCCGTCGTTTCGCAAGGTGATGGTCCAGGTCAGCGTGTCGCCCGGCTCGGCGGGGGCCGCGTTGGCGTCGACCACGGTCTTTCGCACGACGAGCAGGGGCTCGCTGGTCACGGTGAAGAGGGTCGGATCATCGGGCACAAGGTTGGCGGGATCGTCGCTGACGACGTCGGGCTGCCCGGTGGCGCCGATGATGGCCTGGTTGCTGACGACGACGTTGTCACCGAGAGGCCGCACGACGTCGGCCTCGATCACCAGCGTGCGTTGGGCACCGACGGCGAGAGCGCCGACATCGAAGGTAACGTTGGCCCCAGCGACGACGCCGCCAACGGCAGCGATGTTGGTGAGCTGCGCCGGCACCGAGTCCCGCACCTGCACCCCGACGCCGGCTTCACTGCCCGTGTTGGTGACGATGATGGTGTAGCGCACGCGATCGCTGGGACTGAAGACGCCGTCGCCAGCGAGGTCGACGACGGCCTTGGTGGTGGTGTCGAACACCGGCCGCGAGGTGATGAAGAGGCGCGTCGGATCGAGAGCCGCCGCCGTGTTGGGATCGTCCGAGAGCACGCTCGCCGCCGTCGTCGACGTCGCTGTGCCCTGGTTGTCGATGGTCGTGCCATCGGCGAGCGGGCTTTCGACGCGGGCCACGAAGCGCAGGAGCCGCGGCGCGCCGGGGCTGAGATCGAAGGCGGGAAACCGGACGCGGTCGACGACGAGGGTGCCTCCATCGGCCGAAGAGACGAAGGTCAAACGGGGATCGAGCACGTCCTCGATGAACACGCCCTCCGCAGGAGCGTCGCCGCTGGCGCTGAGCGCGAGGGTGAAGGTGACGGTCTCTCCGGGCAGCACGGCCCCGCTGTTGTCGTCGACGACAGTCTTGTTCAGCCCGATGACGGCCTGGCTCGTGACGGTGAAGCGCGTGGGATCGAGGGCGGCGCCGGTGCTCGGATCATCCGACAACACGGTCAACGCCGGCAACGACGTCGTCGTGGTGTCGGCCTGGTTTGCGATACTGGTGCCGTTTCTGATCACGGGGTCGAGGCGAGCATCGAAGCCGAGCACGACGCTGCCGCCAACGGCGATGGAGTCGAGCGCCGCGACGGTGGTGTCGTCGAAGATCACCGCGCCAGCGACGATGCGGCCGCCGCCGGTCAAGATCGGGGCTTCGAAATTGGCCTCGAGCAGGTCGCGCACGACGACGTCCCGAGCGACGCCGTCGCCGCTGTTGCTGACCGTGATCGTGTAGGCGACGACGTCGCCAGGGCGGAAAGGCGCCGCGCTCCGGTCGGCCACGGTCTTTTGCACGCTGAGCACCGGCGAGGCCCGCACGATGACGGAGACAGTGTTGGAATTAACCAGCAGCTGTGGGTCGTCGGCGTCGCCCTGGGCCAGATTGGCGATGCTGGTGCCGTCGACGACCCCGGCGCGCACGCGGGCCTCGAAGCGCCGGGTGGCCGTGGCGCCGACATCGAGGGAGGCAAGCGTGAAGCGCACATCCTGACCCGTATTCGCGCCACCATCGAGCACGTTCTCGACCGTCAGGTTGGCGTCGACAGCATCGGTGACGACGACGTTGGTGGCGGCCACCGTGCCGGGGTTCGTCAGCGTCAGCGTATAGGCCAGCACATCGTTGGGCCGCACGTCGCCGCCGTTGACGTCGACGACGCTCTTGGCGATCTGCAGATCGGAGCGGGCAAAGACCACCAATGGCGCCGATGAGCGGCTCACAGCGAGCGTGGGATCGGCGAGGGGCGTGAGCACCGCGGTGTTCGTGATGGTGGCGCCGTCGGGGGCCGCCGCATCGACGGTAACGCGGAAGATGAAGGTGGCCACGCCGGCACCGGAGAACGCCGTCAGCGCCGTCACCCGCCCGGTGCCGTTGGCGCCGCCGGGCTGGCACGAGACCGCGGCGCCGAGGGGCACGGGATTCTGCACCGCGCAGCCCCCCACGTTGGCCGGCAGGTCGTCGTCGACCGTGACGACGCTGGGCGTGAGTCCGCGCTTGTCCACGACCACTCGGAATTCGACGATGTCACCCGGCACCAGTCGCCCGCCATTGAGATCCGTCGCCGTCTTCGTCGACGACGCCAGGTCGATGCCCGCCGTGACCCGCACGCTGGTCGGATCGGTGGCCGTGTTGTTGACCGCGGGATCGTCGGTGAGCAGGGGTGCCGCGAGCGAGGGCTGGTCCACCTCGCCCTGGTTGACGATCACAGTGCCGCTGGGCGTGCCGACGACGATGCGGGCGCTGACGACGACTTCGGCGAAGCTGGCTCCAGCGATGTCGATGTTGGTGACGTCGACGCTGTTGCCGCTGATGACAGTCTGGGAGCCCGCGGGGGCCGACACCAAGGTCACGCTGTCGAGGGTCGCGGGCAGGTCGTCAGAGACTGACACGTCCGGGGCCGGGCGCGAGCCCTCGTTGTCGACGCGGAAGCGATAAAGCAGGGTCGCCCCGGGAGCAGGCTCGCCGCCGCCGACGACGCTGACGCTCTTGGTGGGCTGGGCGATGTCAGCGTTTTCGATCACGGTCGTGGCCGGCCCGACCGAAAGCGGCGAAATGCCCGCCGCCTGCACCGTGAAGAAATTTCGTACAACATCGCCCTCATTCACTGTATCTCGAACAGTGACCTTGAAAGCGATGTCGCAGTTTTCGCCCAGGCTGAGGGTGCCGAGGTTGAGGCCGGCGGCGGCCAACAGAGGCGAGGTGCCGCCGACGTCGGCAGACGACACGCCGCAGCTGTTGGTCGTCGAGCCCGGCACGTAGATCACCGACGCCGGCAGCTGGTCTTTGACCACCGTGTTCGTCGCGTCGGCCGAACCATCGTTTTCGATTCTCAGAATATAATTGAGAGTCTCACGCGGACCGGCGACGGGCTCGAGCACGTCCTTGCGCGTGCCGCTGTTGAGGAAACGTGGGGCGAAGGTCTCGACCGACACCAAGGTGAAGCCCATCAAGAAGAGCTCCCCCGATCCGCCGCTGCCGTCGTCGGCGACGCCATCCCCCGAGCCAGCGCGCACCAAGAGGCGCGTGTCGCCGGTGCGGATGATGTTCAGGCCGCTGCGGCCGATGTCGAAGGTGTCGATGTCGAGCCCCGGATGGCTGCCACCTGCCTTGTTGTTGCTGCCGTTCATCACGTTGCCGCTGCGGCTGGTCGCGTCGGCCAAGCGCACGCGCAGCGCGCTGGTGTTGCTGTGGACGTCGACGAAGTCGTCGCACCGGCCGTCGTTGCAGCGAAAGGGACTCCCCACCAGGTTCTGCGGGGGCACGCCCAGCTGCGCGTCGCCCTCCCAGGCCATGAAGGTCAGCTCGCCACTCTCGTCGCCGCCGACGACGAGGCCGTCGATGTTGAACTCCGGTGAGATGCCCGGCGAAAAACCGCCGCCGCTGTTGCCTTGCTCGTCGACGGCGAAGAAGCCGTCGGCCAACACCAGGTCGCGCTTCACCGGCTCCGTCGGCGATTCCCACAACACGACGAGGGCCCAGCCGCCAAACTTGGCCTCGCAGGTTCCGGGGTCGTTTTGGCAATCGCCCGGGGAGAGGTTGACGTCGCTGAGCTCGTAGGTGCCGACGCTGCCGCCCGCGCCCAGGTTCTGCAGCAGCCCGGTGACCTCACGCCGGCAGGAGAACATCGGCACCACCTCGAAACCGATCTGGTGGTTGCGCTGCAGACAGCGGTTCGTCGTCGTCGGCGCCGGCTCGCCTGGCCGCAAGGTGTCGACGGACAAGTCGTTGAGCAGCGTCCCGTCGGGCAAGGTGAAGTCGGCGCTGCGATCGAGGTTGACCCCGCCGCCGGGATCAAAGGTGCCGCCCCAGAACAAGAAGGCCTGCACCACGCTGGCGTCGCCAGGCACGTCGCTGAGGGGGATTGTGGCTTGGGATCCTTCGACGCGCACCGCGAAGTTCACGCGCCCGTCGTGCTCCATCAAGGTGTTGCCGACGCCGATGGAGCTGCCGAACACGCTGCGACGGGTGACGACGGTGAGCGGCGTGCCGTCGGCGACAGCCAGAGCCGCCCCGCTGCAGACAAAAGCAGCGACCCCAAGAACGACGCGTGGCAGCACGGGGGCGGACTCCAGAAACGAAGCGACAAGCTGCCACGGCATCCGGGGTCTGTCGAAGCAGAGATCGGGGCTTTGTTCCCGGGCACCCAGATCTGGGCACGGACGCAACCGGCTGGCCCCAATGCGCCAGGCCGGGGCACTGCTCCTTCAATCTCGCCCGGGCATCCGCCCAACGCCCCACATTGGAGCGGTGCGTCATGCCTTTTTCGGAAATCGCGGCTAACGTCAGTCCATGCGCAGCATCTTGCTTGGTCTCACCGTGGCCGGTGTCGCGTCTGTGCTTGCCTGCGAAGAGCTCCCGCCCCTCCCCGTCGCCGAAGGCGAAGGCGAGAGCGCGGCCTGCATCGTCGACGTCGATTGCGCAGGGGGCACGGTCTGCCGCGAGAGCCGCTGCGTGGCCTCGATCGCTGAAGGCGAAGGAGAAGGCGAGGGCGGCGAGGGCGAGGGCGAAGGCGAAGGAGAGCCCGCAGGCTTCCTCAAGGTGCTGCCCGACGACGACGTCGACTTCGGCGCCACCCGCATCGGCACCGCGGTGGAGCGATCGGTGACGCTGCGCAACACCGGCACGGCCCCGCTGACTATCTTTCAGATCGTTCTCGACGACGAGAGCCTGACCTTCGCCGCTGACCCGGTCGGCTCGATCTCCGTGCGCCTGAACCCGGGCGAGGAGAGCGCGATTCTCATCACCCACACCGCCAACGATGGGCGGCCCGACATCGGCGAGATCAACATCCTCCACGACGGCACGCCCCAACTCACCAAGGTGCGGCTCACCGCCTCGTTCAAGGGACAGCCGCAAGCGAGCGTGACGACGACGCCGGAGGTGCTCTTTCCCGACACGACCACCGTCGACCTCGGACAAGTACCGATCGGGCAAGCCCAAACGGCGATCCTCTTGGTGCGCAACCGCGGATCGCGCGACTCCATCGTCGCCATCGAGAGCGTGACCTTGACGCCGTCGACGGGAGCATTCTCGACGTCGTTCGGCGATCTATCGACGGTGCTCTTGCCCGGCTTTCAAGGTGCTCCCGACGAGGTGTTTGCCATCAGCGCGCGCTTCGCGCCCACGATCGCAGGGCCGGCGTCGGCGACGGTGACCTTTGCCTTCGATTTGCAGGGCATTGGGACCCAGCTCGACGTCGTCCTGGCTGGCACCGGCACCAGCGGTCGCTTGCAAGCCACCCCGGGCAGCCTCGATTTCGGCGACGTGTTCGTCGGTCGGGAACGCGAGGCCTCCGTCGTCGTCGAAAACGTCGGCGATGCTCCTGCGATCCTCACCGGTGCAGCCCTCAGCGATGGCACCTCCTTCTCGCTCGACGACGCAACCTTTCCCCTGACCCTGGCGCCTGAGGCAACGACGTCGCTGACGGTGCGGCTGGCCGCCGGAGCTCCCGGTCCGTTGGTGGACGCCCTCGTGGTCGACGGCGACGGCGACGATCTCGAGATCGCGGTCTCGGCTTTGGCTCTGGTCGAAGGTGACATCCAAGCCCCTGCCGACATCGGCTTCGGCGCTGTCTATGCCGGTCATGAGCGAGAGCTGCCCGTCGTCGTCGAAAACGTTGGGCAGGGCGTGCTCACCCTGATCGCTGGTTCCCTCTCGGGCCCCGCCGCCGACCGCTACTCGCTCTCGCTGCCGGCGACTCTGCCCGCGGAAATCGAAGCCGGCGAAAGCGTCGAGCTGCGCGTGCGCTATGCGGCCCCGACCTTGCTCACCGGCATCAGCGACGCCGCCACCTTGACCCTCCGCTCCGACGACCCCGACGACGATCCCGTGCTGGTTTCACTCGCGGGCACGGCCGTGCACCCCGTGGTGACCACGCTGCCCAACCGCGTGGACTTCGGCCCCGTCGCCCTCTTCGATCGCGGCTCCGACGTCGTCGAGATCCGCAACACCGGTTTTGGACCGCTGGTGATCACCGGCCTCGGCATCGATGGTCCCGGCTTCTCGGCGGTGGCGCGCTCCTCGCTGCCGGTGGTGCTCGACTTCGGCGGTCCCAGCCTCTTCGTCGACGTGCGCTTCGCGCCGATCGTGCTTGGTGCCCAGGCGGTGTCGCTGACCATCGCGTCGTCGGATGAAAGCCGGCCCGTCGCCGCCGTCGCCCTCGTCGGCGAAGGAGCCCAGGGAGCGCTGACGCCGAATCCGTCCAGCGTCGACTTCGGCGAGATTTTCACCGACGCCGCCGATACCCGAACGATCACGCTGACCAACACCGGCGATGCGGGCCTCAGCGTCACGTCCTTTTCCCTGGCCGCCGGTCTCAGCTTCCACCTCGAGGACCTGCCTGCGTTGCCCCAGGTGCTGGCGCCGGGGGCCAGCGTCGCCTTCGATGTGCGCTTCACGCCCTCCAGCGAGGGCAGCTTCAATGATCAGATCACGGTGAACGGGAGCGTGAACAACGTCGTCCTCGGGGTCAGCGGGCAAGCGCGCTTTGCGCCGAACATCGCCGACCCCGTCGACGTCGCCGTGGGCCAGGTCTTCGCCGGCAACACCGCCAGCCGCACCTTGCCGGTGCGCAACCAGGGCCCGGGCGTCCTCCACATCGACGACCTTCAGCTGGCGGGATCCTCCGCTTTTGCCTTGCTGCCCATCGCCCTGCCCGCGGTGGTGGCCCCCGGCGCCAGCGTCGACGTCGAGGTGCGCTACACGGCTCCATTGGCCCCCACCGGCGGCACCGATCTCGCCACCGTGCGCATCTTCAGCGACGACCCAGACGCCGGCGTCGTCGACGCTGACGTCACCGGCTCGTCCATCAAGCCCGAGATCGCGCTGGTGTCGAACCAGATCGACTTCGACCTGGTGGCCCTCGGCGAGAGTGGAGCCGACGCCTTCGAGATCCGAAACACGGGCTTTGGGCCACTGGTGGTGAGCTCCATCGTCGTCGACGGCACCCGCTTCACCGCTCTCGCACGCCAGTCGCTGCCCGCCACCGTCAACGTCGGCGGCGCTTTGATCGTCGATGTGACCTTTGCCCCCGACACCCTGGGCGCCCAGGGGGCAACCGTGCGCGTGGGTTCATCCGACGGCGTCACTCCCCTCGCTTCGGTGGCCTTGTTTGGTCAAGGCGCGCAGGGTGCCGTCTCGACCAACCCGGCCGCGCTGGTCTTTGGCGAGGTCTACGTCGGCCTCTCGTCGACCCAGAGCCTGCTGATCGAAAACTCGGGCAACGCCGGCATCGACGTTGACGTCCTGAGCGCCGCGGCGCCGTTTTCGATCGTGTCGCCGCCCTCAATGCCGCGGCGCCTGCTCCCAGGCCAGAGCTTCACCGTCGACATCAAATTCGCCCCGGTCGCGTCGGGTGCTGCGTCGACGGCCCTCACCATCGGCACCCTGCAGCTCGTCGACGCCCTGCTGGATGTATCGGGCAGCGCGCGGGCGGCCCCTGATGTTGCGCCCCTCGTCGACGTCGCCTACGGGCTCGTGTTTGCGGGGGCCAGCACCACCCGCCCGGTGAGCATCCACAACGACGGTCCGGGGATCTTGCACGTTCTCGCCCTGGATCTCGTGGGATCGCCGGCCTACGCCTTCACGCCCCCCGCGCTACCCGCTGCGCTGGCTGCAGGCCAGAACCTCGTCGTCGACGTCCGCTACACCGCCCCGCTGGTGCCCACCGGCGCCCAAGACACCGCCACGCTGCGCGTCAGCAGCGACGACCCCGACGAAGGCCTGGTCGACGCCGATTTGAGCGCTTCTTCGATCAAGCCCGTGATCGCCGTGGTGGCGGCCCAGGTCGACTTCGGTCTTACCGCCTTGGGAGAGAGCGCAGCCTCGTCCTTCGAGGTCAGAAACACGGGCTTTGGGCCGCTGGTGGTGACCTCCCTCGCCGTCGACGACGCGCGCTTTGGTGCGGCACCGCGCCAGGCCCTGCCTGTCACTGTCGACGTCGGCGGCGCGCTCACGGTCGACGTGACCTTCTCGCCCTTGGCGCTGGGCGCGCAGGCCGCCACCGTGCGCGTGGGCTCATCCGACGGCGTCACGCCCCTGGCTTTCGTGGCTTTGCTCGGTCAGGGCGCGCGCGGAACCGTTTCCACGACGCCGGCAGCGCTGGTCTTTTCCGAAGTCTACGTGGGCCTCAACGCGGTGCAGAGCTTGTCGATCCAAAACACAGGCAACGCCGGCGTCGACGTCGACGTCGTCAGCGTGGCTGCGCCCTTTTCACTCGTCACCGCGCCCGTGTTGCCGCGGCGCTTGTTGCCGGGGCAGAGCTTCAGCGTCGACGTGAAATTCGCGCCTGTGGCCGAGGGGGCCTTCGCCAGGAGCCTCACCATCGGCACCGTCCAGCTCGCCGATGCCACAGTGAATTGTTCCGGGAGCGCGCGCTTCGCCCCCGACGTCAACCCACCCGCCAACGTCGCCTACGGCCAGGTCTTCGCTGGCACCACGTCGACGCGCCAGGTCAGCGTAAGCAACGTTGGACCCGGCGTGCTGCACGTGCTCGCCCTCGATCTGGTCGGCTCAGCGACGTACTCGTTCACGCCCCCTGCCCTGCCCGCCAGCGTCGGCGTCGGCCAGACCCTCAACGTCGACGTCCGTTACACCGCACCGCTGGTTCCCACCGGCGGCAGCGACAGTGCCGTGCTGCGCTTCACGAGCGATGACCCCGACGAAGGCTTGGTGTCTTCGAGCCTGAGCGGGTCATCGATCAAGCCCGTCGTCGCGCTGGTGCCCGGAGCGCTGCTCGATTTCGGCCAGATCGATGTGACGACGACGAAGACGCTGCCTTTACAAATCCAAAACACGGGCTTTGGACCCCTGGTGGTCAGCGCCATCAACATCGTCGGCGCAGGCTTCACGACTGCCCCGGCCCTGCCCGCGACGATCAGCGTCGGCACGCCCCTCAACCTCAACGTGACCTACAGCGCCAGCGTCCCCGGCGACGTCAGCGCGTCGTTGGCTGTGGTGTCGTCGGACCTCAACAACCCCAACGCCACCATCACCCTGCATGGCAAAGGACGCGTGTGCAGCTCGCGACCGGGGACCAGCTTCATTCAGACCGGCAACCAATGCGCCTACTCCTGCCTCGCGAATTTCAACGACCTCAACGGCGACAAGAACGCCGCGGTCAGCGACGGCTGCGAGTACGGCTGCACCTTCGTGACCGCCAACGACGACCCCGACGACAACTTCCTGGATCTCGATTGCGACGGCGTCGACGGCGATGCGAACCTGGCGGTCTTCGTCGACGGCAACTTGGGCAGCGACGTCAACCCCGGTACGCGGGTGGCCCCCAAGCGCACCATCGGCTCCGGCATCCTCGTCGCCGACCCCAATGACCATGTGCTGGTGTCCGTGGGCACCTACACCGAGACCCTGACGTTGCGCTCGGGCGTCAGCGTGCACGGTGGCTATTCGGCGGGCGACAACTGGGCGCGCTCCTTCGCCGATCGCGCGACGGTCATCGGTGGAACCACCGCGGTCATCGCCTCCAACCTCGTGGCCCAGACGCGCCTCGATCATCTCGTCATCTCGGCGGCGAACAACAACAGCGCGGGCGGCAGCTCCATCGGCGTGCGAGCGGTGAGCAGCAACGGGCTGGTCATCGAGGACTGCGACATCACCGCCGGCAACGGCGGCACCGGCGCCAATGGAGCCAACGGCGTCGTCGGCGAGAGCGGGTCTGGGGGCAGCGCCGGCCAACAAGGCTGCGACGGCTGCAGCGGTGCCGGCGGCGGCGGATCGGGCGGCAGCCTCTTTGGCTGCACCAACGGCGGCGGCGGCGGCGGCGGCGGCTACGGCGCCAGCGGC